>CAZZKM010000118.1:0-1011 GCA_964655115.1 uncultured Bifidobacterium sp. | reverse complement strand
GCCCTAATAAATGCAGCAACTTCTGGATTCTTTTGTAAATCCTCTAGATCTTTTCCTGTGGGAAGAGTTGGTCTATCTCTATCACAATTAACTAGGCACAAAAACCCTAAAGTTTCATCACTGCTTGCTCTAAATTGATGCCAAGTCCAGGAAGGAACATGGATCACATTGTTTATTTCTAACTTATAAATCTTGTCATCAACTAAACAAGAACCACTTCCTCTAATAGGAATAACTAAATGAATATGGTCATGTTTTTCTAGCGTGGTGTGACCTTCTGGTCCTACCTCAAAATATCTAAGTTCTATACCTGATTTTTCTGGATCTAGAAATAGTTTACGTCTGGTAACTTCTTTAAAAGAGGCAAATTCATTTTCTGCCCTATAAACATGTTCATAAACCCCATCCCATCTAAATGGTTCATTTTGGTTCAAATGAATGGGACGAAACACATCTTCAGAGTTCATTATTGACTTATTTCATTCTCTTTGAACTTATTACTTTGGTATCAAAACCTGCTAAATGAAGTCCGCCATGAAATCTGGCATGTTCAATTTTGATGCAACGATTTTGGACAACTTTGATGCCTTTTTGAGTGCCTTTTTCTGCCACTTCATCATTAGTAATACCTAATTGCATCCAAAACACTTTTGCTTTTATTTCTAAAGCTTCATCTAGTAATTCATCTAATGCATCAGCTCTTCTAAAAGCAACTACTACATCTATTGGATCTTTGATTTCTTTTAATGATTTATAAACCTTTAAACCCAGTATTTCTTCCTCATTAGGATTTATGGGATATAGCTTGTAATTAGTACTTCCCACAAGATAGGTAAGGACAAAAAAGGAAGCTTTAGAAGTATTACTAGAAGCACCAACTATGGCAATATTTTTAGAAGTATTGATAATTGTGGAAAGTTCTTGATTTGAAGGTTCAGTCCAAGTCATTAGCCATTTTGTCCTGTTGCTTTAGTTAGAGCTTGGTCGATATCCCAAATAATATCTTCTACA
>CAZZKM010000117.1:0-1019 GCA_964655115.1 uncultured Bifidobacterium sp. | reverse complement strand
GAAAAAATTAAAAAAGAAAATATAAAAAATATCAGACTCTCTTTTTCAGATGCAGTTCAAGTTTTACAAGAAAGAGTTCCCGATAATTCATTATCTGAAATACATGCTTATTTTCCAGATCCATGGCCAAAAAAACGACATCATAAAAGAAGGTTATTTAGAGAAGATTTAATTTCATTAATGTTTCAAAAACTTAAAAAAGAAGGACTTATCCACACTGCTACTGATTGGTTTGAATACGGTCAAGAAATTATGGAAAAATTACCTAATGCTGAAGTTATTACTCATCCTGAATGGAGACCTTTTACAAAATACGAGAAAAAAGGAATAAATGCGAAGAGAGTTATAACGGAGATCACAGCAAAAAAGCATTAAATATTAAGATTTTATTAAGATAAATTCGATTAAATTAAAGATGCCAACAAGTATTTTTGATGTTAGTTTTAAAGAAAGAATAAGGTAAAGGGACCAATGCGAAAGCGTAAATTTTTAATCATCATTCCAATCGTTGCACTACTAATTGGTGGTATTTTCTTATATTCAAATGCAACTAAGGAAGAAACCCAAAACTATTTAACTGAGGCCGCTGGACCTGCCACAATTGAAAATAGTGTTTCAACAACAGGTTCAATCGTTGATGAATACACCTTCAACATAAATGCTGATTCACCTTCAACTTTGACAAAAATAGCTGGTACATCTACTACAAGTTCTGGAACTCCAACATCTTTAACAGATACCTGGGTTGTTTCTAAAATAAATAATGAAGAGGGTAAAACTGTTTCAAAAAACGAAACTATTGTTACTTTGAAAAATTATGAAGGTCAAACTCAATTAATTAAAGCTCCCGAAAAAGCAAGAGTTCGATCGGTAAATGCAGTTAAGGGAAGTCCAGTTGCTGGAACAGTTGTATCTATTGGAACTGGAAGACTATTAGTTTCTGTTGAGGTTACTGAAACTCAATCAACTCAATTAAGTGTTGGTTTACCAATTGCTTTAGCAATAAACAGTTCAGATAC
>CAZZKM010000116.1:0-1029 GCA_964655115.1 uncultured Bifidobacterium sp. | reverse complement strand
GACGACAAGCGCCGTCTGGACCCGACCGGCTACGAAGTGTCGCCGAACGTCTTCCGCATCTATTACGCAACCTCGAACTCCCGCACGGACCAGAACTACACGCTTGCTCGTGGAACACTCAAGCTTGGGTCGGGGTCCACCGGGGGCACCGTGTCGATTGCATCGCCGAAGGCTGGAGGGTCGTGCACGAAAGTCGGCGTGAAAGCCAAGTCGGGCAAGACCACGCTGACCTGCAAGAAGGTCAAAGGCAAGCTCGTCTGGTCAAAGTAGTTCGCACGACGTTTCGCACGGCGACGTTCGCCGCAGCGATGGTCACAACCCTCCTCACGGCATCGACGGTGCGCGCCGCCGATGACCCAATCCTCGAACAACGAGTCATCGGCACATCGGTCCAGGGCCGCCCGATCGAGGCATACCGTGTTGGCGCCAAAGGGGGCCCCGTCGTCGTCGTGATCGGCGTGATCCACGGCAATGAAGCCGCAGGGTTGGCGATCACCGATCAACTGCTCACGATGAAAGCTCCAAAAGGTGTCGAGTTGTGGGTCGTACCGACCATGAATCCCGACGGCACCGCGCTCGATCGTCGAGGCAATGCCAATGCAGTCGACCTCAATCGCAACTTTCCCTACGCATGGGCGAAGATGGGCAAGCCCGGGTATTGGCAATACGCAGGTCCGTCGAGGGCATCGGAGCCGGAGACGAAGGCGATGGTCGCGTTCTTTCGATCGATCAAACCCGACCTCGGCATCTGGTACCACCAGGACCTCAACATGATCTCTCCAGGAAAAGGCTTTGAAGGGCTAGTACGAGAGAAGTATTCACAGTTGACGGGCATCCCGCTCAAGCGCATCACGGGCGGCACGTACACAGGTGTGGCCGCGACGTGGCAAAGGTCGTCGTTCGCCGGAGTCGGAGCATTCGTCGTCGAACTGGGGGAGACCCTGTCGGTAACCGACGCAGTGGTCCATGCACAAGCGGTGCACATCGTTTCGATGATGGTCCGCGACCGCTGACCGACGACAATAGGTA
>CAZZKM010000115.1:0-1048 GCA_964655115.1 uncultured Bifidobacterium sp. | reverse complement strand
CTGTAGGCTACTCCCGATGCGGAGTTTCCTCCGCAGATAAGTACAATTTTTTTATCTTTTTGGCTTAGTAAAAATTCCTTTGTTCCATCTGTGCTTGCATCTTCTGCGATAACTAGTTCTGAATTTGGTATTTCAGCTAGAATTTTAGTCCAAGTATCAATTTCTTTACTTATTGTTTTAATTTCATTGTGCACAAGCAATATTACTGAAATACCGTCCAAAATAACCTCTTCGAATATGTATAATGAGATTTAACGGTCACTCTACATTCAATCTAGGAAAATCTTGCAAATTGGCATAATTGGCGCAGGAGCCAGTGGTATTTCAGTAGGAGCTTTCCTCGAAAAATTTTCAAAGACGAAATGTGATGTCACTGTATTAGAAAAAGACAATGGAATCGGTGGTCATTCTTCATCTTTTTTTATTGACGGATTTACTTTTGATAAAGGCCCTCATATTTTGTTTTCCCGTGATAAAGAGGTGCTAAATTTCTTGGTTAATTCTCTCGGCGACAATGTAGTTAAAAGTAAAAGAAATAGTCGAGTTTATGTAGATGGAGAGTATGCTCTATATCCTCTAGAAAACGATTTAAATTCGATTAACCCTAAA
Source organism: uncultured Bifidobacterium sp. (assembly GCA_964655115.1). Lineage (GTDB taxonomy): Bacteria > Actinomycetota > Actinomycetes > S36-B12 > UBA5976 > ATZT02. The sequence continues at coordinate 439 of CAZZKM010000115.1, read as the reverse complement.
TTAGCAGCTGACATAGTTATTGAAATTCTAAATTTAGATCAAGATTCCTCTAAGCCGAAAAACCTAGATGATTGGTTTCGAGTTCATTTTGGCAATATTTTAACTGAACTTTATTTCAAACCTTATAATGAAAAAATTTGGAATGTTGATTTTTCAAAGTTATCCATGTCATGGGCAGACAGAATCCCTCTACCCTCAAAAGAAGACATAATTAGGGGTGCAGTTGGGGATGTAAAAGAAGGTTACACACATCAACTTTATTTTTATTACCCCAAAAATGGAGGCTATTCTGCAATTCCTGAATCTTTACTTCAGTATTTTCAAGGAAAAATTCAACTAAATTTTGAAATAAATAAAATTGCTGTTAGTGATAGTAAAATTCAAGTTTTTTCAGATAAAGATAATTTAACCTTTGATAAATTAATTACAACGATGCCAA
>CAZZKM010000114.1:0-1050 GCA_964655115.1 uncultured Bifidobacterium sp. | reverse complement strand
GGTGATTGATGGTGATATGTACAGCTATACGTCTAACGGGGCTGTTTCGTATTACAGGGTTGTGACAAATTCTCTTACCTGGACAAATGCACGTGCAGCAGCGCTTTCTACTTCTTTTCAGGGGATGAGCGGGTATTTGTCGAATATCACGTCTGCGGGAGAATACGCGTTTTTACGTGATAAAGTTGCCGCCACTGCATGGATTGGAGCAAGCGACTCGGCTACCGAAGGTACGTGGAAGTGGATGGATGGTCCTGAAGCGGGAACCACATTCTTCGTCGGAAACCGCGCCGCCACTGCTGGCGCGCTTGAGGGAGACGTTGGAACAAACGGCGCCTATGTAAACTGGGCTACAAATCAACCAGATGGATCAGGTGACGGCGCAAATCTCTGGGCAGATCAAGCCTACCGATGGGATGACTTAGCGGATGGAGCCACCTCCCCAAAATATCTTGTCGAATTTAACGGCAATGTCGGCAAACAATTCACCATTGACTGGGCCCCTTCTATCGCGGGTGAGAACCCCACCTTCCAAGTCGGTGCATTTACCAAAAGCACATACACCGCCTCTGCTTTTCGGGATGCGAGGATCGCAACCAATAACCGGGATACTAGTGCCGGGGATACATTTCAAGATCTTGCCACTCGTATTCTCGATGTCGTAAATACTGCCTCATCACGCACCTCGAGTAACTTCGCCAAGATCAGTAACCTGGTCGATGATGTTGTGACTGAGATCGCAGCTCGCCGCACCGCTTTAGGCTCGATGCAAAACCGGCTACTTGCCACCATTCAAAACGATAACCGCCAGTCCGAAGGACTTCAGCGGTCAAAAAGTATGGTGATGGAGACCGATTTTGCCGCCGAGACTGCCCGACTCACCCGCATGCAAATCGGCCAACAAGCAGCCACCGCAGCCCTTGCCCAGGCCAACGCCATGCCCAATGTGGTGTTGGCGTTGCTGAAGTAGCCAACAGAGACATCAGTGGGCCCCTAACAAATGCTCTCCCTTAAAACGATCAACGCCTCTGCCCTGTATTCCATGAAGGG
>CAZZKM010000113.1:0-1051 GCA_964655115.1 uncultured Bifidobacterium sp. | reverse complement strand
TGTGGGCCGACAGTCGCACGTAGGTGGACTCACCGACGGTCATCAACATGCACTCAGTCTTCAAGTCTGCTCCGATTCGCTCGACGGTCGCGTCGATCTCGGGTTTGGTGAGTGGACGCGACGATGGAACCTTGACCATTCGCATCCACGGTGCTTCAAGAGAGGAGCCAATGTGCTCATCTACGCCCCACGCAGTGCGCAGAAGTGACGCGCCTCCGTCGACGACGCTGCGGTTGTGCTCGTCGCGCGTCTTCCACGACCATTGCTCCTGGAATGCAATCGCCGCAGGAACCGAAAGGTATGCGGAGTAGTCCGTCGTGCCTTGCCACTCGAAGGACTTTGGAAATCCGTCTTCGAACCCCCAGGACGGTGCGAGTGGCACGAGGGACGACCGCAGTGTCGGGTTTGCGCACACGAGCGCTGCTGCCGGTCGCGGCGCACACAGCCATTTGTGCAAGTTGCCAACCCACATGTCGCAACCATCTGGAATCGGCGTGCGAAGCATGCCAGCCGAATGTGCACCATCGACGACGACGAGGATTCCTGGGTGCGTCGAACGAAGATCGGCGACGACGTCCGTGACGGGAACCAGCAGGCCGGTCTCGGAGGTGATGTGATCGATGACGAGGATCGTCGACGACCCGTCATCGGCGATCTGCGACCGAATTCGAGAAGCGATCGTCGCGGCATTGGTGTCAGTTGGGTAGGTGAGGAGGGCATCGGCGTACGTCGCACCACTTCGATGAGCAACGTGGTTGATACCTCGCGTGACTCCGCCATATCCGAGGGACGTGTCGACAATGTGCGCCGCGCGACCAGTGCGGCGAATGTGATCGACGAGTGACTGGACTGCGGTGACGACCCCCTGGGAGGCATTCGGGACGAATGCAAAGTCGTCGGAATCGACCCCGAACCAGGCCGCAGTTATGTGTCGCGCACCAATCATCAGGTCCGGCAGGTCGGTCCGAAACCATCGATTGGGGTTGGTGTTCATCCGCTTCTGGAACGATTCCTGGACCAATTGGACATCGTTCGGTACTGCACCGAATGA
>CAZZKM010000112.1:0-1092 GCA_964655115.1 uncultured Bifidobacterium sp. | reverse complement strand
CAACTTGTTTTAAATATAGATCCTGAACCTATCGGAGTAGCTCCATTTATAACAGTAAGTAAAGATTTCCCTGAATTAAAGGCAACAGATTTTGGTATTCGTATTAATGAAAATGCAGAAGCATATGTATTTCCATCATTTGGAGCGTATGTTGGTGGAGATATAGTTTCAGGTGTTTTAGCTTCTGGAATAGATCGAGATAAGAGAATTCGTTTATTTATTGATGTTGGAACAAATTGCGAAATTGTTTTAACTGATGGAAACAATATTGTAGCTACAGCAGCACCTGCGGGCCCTGCATTTGAAGCCGCCTCTATTAAATGTGGAATGAGAGCCGCAGATGGAGCTATTGAAGTAGTTAAAATAAATGAAAATGGATTGGATCTTCAAACCATCGGTGAAGTTGAACCAGTTGGAATTTGTGGTTCTGGTTTAGTCGATGCTGTTGCAGAACTTGCAAGGGTAGGAATTATCGATAATTCTGGAAAGTTTGTTGAGAAAAGTAATTGCAAAGGAAGAAATGTTGATCTTTTCGAAAAAATTACTGTGTCTGAAAATGGTGAAAAAATATTTATTCTTCATGGTAGTAAGGAGGATCCTTTAGTTTATTTAAGTCAAAGAGATATTAGAGAATTACAATTCGCAAAAGCATCAATTGCAACTGGTTGGTCCTTGCTTATTGAAGAATTAAATGTGAATCCTTCAGAGATCCAACAAGTTTTACTTGCCGGATCTTTTGGTTCATATTTATCTCCAACTTCTGCCGTGAATATTGGATTAGTACCAAAATTGCCAATCTTAAGAATTATAAGTGCTGGAAATGTTGCAGGAGAGGGTGCAAAAATGGTTTTACTTTCTGCAAATGAAAGAAAAGGAGTTCAAACGCTTTTGGAGGAAGTACAATATATAGAACTTTCAGATAAACCAGAATTCAATGATAAATTCGTAGAGAACTTATCATTTCCAACTGATTAAAGTCATTAGATTTTTAGGCGCAGTCCTAGGATTTCTTGAAATATTGAAACTCTATTCTGGGCTGGATTTCAAACTATTACAATGGAAACGCGAGGGGCGATAGCTCAGTTGGTTAGA
>CAZZKM010000111.1:0-1126 GCA_964655115.1 uncultured Bifidobacterium sp. | reverse complement strand
TGATGACGCGCGGACGAAACGCGTGACGCAGTATCTGCTCAGTCGACCAGCGATAGGTCATTGCATGATCGGTCCAGTAGCGCACCAGACCTCGCGGTGCGCCGATCTTGTCCATCACGTTGTTGCAGGCATCCACACAGGCGGCGCAACCGATGCATTCGTATTGCAGTCCCTTGCGGATATCGATACCGGTCGGGCATACCTGTACGCACATGGAGCAATCGATGCAATCCCCAAGTGTCTTTGCCGAGTCCAGATCAGACTTGTTGCGTGCACCACGGGGCTCGCCACGCGTTTGATCATAAGTGATGATCAAACTGTCTTTGTCGAACATGGCGCTCTGAAAACGCGCATACGGACACATGTATTTGCACACCTGCTCGCGCATCCAGCCCGCATTGCCATAAGTGGCAAACGAGTAGAACAACACCCAGAACCATTCCCACGGCCCCAGTCCCAGAGACATGACCTCGGCGGCCAGTACATGAATCGGTGTGAAGTAGCCAACAAAAGTAAAACCCGTCCACAAGGCGACCGCGCCCCAACTCAGATGCTTGGCAAATTTACGCAGGAATTTGGCGGCTGAAGCGGGCTGACGATCTAGGCGCATACGCGCACTGCGACTGCCTTCGATCTTCCGTTCTATCCACATGAAGATTTCGGTGTAGACCGTTTGCGGACAGGTAAAGCCGCACCACACGCGACCGAAAATTGCCGTAAACAGAAACAGCGAGTAGGCACAGATGATCAGAAGCGCTGCAAGATAAATAAAATCCTGCGGCCAGAGCACGATACCGAAGATATAAAACTTTCGTGCGCCCAGATCGAAAAGAACGGCCTGCCGGCCATTCCAGTTCAGCCAGGGCAAACCATAAAACAGCAGCTGCGTGGCCCAGACAAAGAACCATCGCAAGCTGGCATAGTGCCCCTGAATCTCGCGCGGATAAATTTCCTCCCGCGCAGCATACATTTTGATAACCGCAACGTCAGGTGATGCACTCTCCATCGTTTATTTTCCTGAAACCCGTGTCGGATTGTTGGACAAGCTCCAAACATACGATGCCAGCAGATGCACCTTGGCCTCACCCAGGAATTCACCAAAAGCCGGCATCGCATTGTTGCGGCC
>CAZZKM010000110.1:0-1140 GCA_964655115.1 uncultured Bifidobacterium sp. | reverse complement strand
TTGTTTTACCAGAACCAGAAGGCCCAAGTAAAGTTAAAAATTCTTTGTCATAAACATCCAAAGTGACATTATCGACTGCAACAACATCACCAAATTTTTTTGAGACATTCTTAAGACTGACAGCAATTTTTGAAGAAGAATTACTCATGTATTTATCAGCCTCAGATTTTATATCGTGGTTCGCAAAATGCTAGCACGCCACTTTGAGACAAATAAATAGTAAAAGACTTACAATTTTGCTGGTTTTGGTCCAAATCTATTTGGACCAGAATCTCCCACAGTTGCTAATAGATAAATATTGAATAAAGGCACAATTAAAAACCAACCTGATTTATTACGATCATGCATTCTTCTAACCCCCACAGCAATGTAGGGAAGTAGTAGCGCTAACGAAACAATAGTTCCTAAAACATCAGACACTAAATTACCGAGAAAATTTGCAACATAGAAAAATAGCAGAAAATACCAAAATTCAGCTCTTGATGCTCTGCCAGTAAATGTTGTGTAGTTTTGCAATCCTCGTAAAATTGCCTTTTGAATATCAGAAAATATTTGATTCAAGTTAAAAATCTCCTTTTGGTTTCTATGTGTAATTCTATCCAAAAGGATTACAAAACTTTGACATTTCAACTTATTAGTCCAAAAATGATAAGACTTTATGGATAATTTTGAAGAAATAGATTTAAAACAGGCTCTTCTTAACATTGAAAACGGGTTACCACAAAACCCAGTATTGTTGAAAAAAAATGGTAAAAATATTGCAGTTGTCATGTCATTTGTTGACTATCAAGGTCTAATTGAAGATAAGAATGCTTAAATTTTGAAGTATCTTGATAATCTATTGCCCATGCCTTTAAGTGATTCAAGTGATATTCGAAAATTTAACGAAGAAATCTTTAAAGATGTAATCAAAAACAATGATGAATTTGTGAATAGTTTTAAATATGAAGATTTAACAGGTGTAGCAAAAAAAGGTATCGCAATAGTTACTTGTATGGATTCAAGAATTTCTCCACTTTCAGTAGTTGGCATGAAAGCAGGGGATGCAAAAATTTTAAGAAATGCAGGGGCACGTGTCACAGAAGATGTGATCAGAACTTTAGTTCTAGCAACTTATCTTTTAGGAGTAAAAAGAATTTT
>CAZZKM010000109.1:0-1152 GCA_964655115.1 uncultured Bifidobacterium sp. | reverse complement strand
GGGCTGGATTTATCGGCTTTAACTTAATCAATAATTTGGTTGAAAATAATCAAAAGGTTCTAGTAATAGATGATTTGTCTAACTCCATAAATCAGGATTTATTTTTCAAATTCATTCAAAAACATAATGTTAAGTTTTTTCAGTTTGACATAAATAAAATTAATGATTCAAATTTTATTGAAGTGATAAAATTTTCAAAAGATTTTGAACGTATTGATTTTTGGCACCTAGCAGCAAATTCAGATATTAGAGCAAGCATTGAAAATCCGACACTAGATCTTGATAAAACATTAAAAACTACATTAAGCGCAATTAATCTTGCAAGTAATTTAAAAAAAGTTACTATGATTTTTTCATCATCTTCTGCAATTTATGGTTCGCAGCCAAACAAAATATTGCAAGAGGATGAAATTTTACTTGAGCCTACCTCAAATTATGGTATTACTAAATTAGCCTCAGAAATGTTCTTAAAAAATAGTTTAAATTTTGAATTCGAAAGTCTTATAATTTTCAGATTTCCTAATATTTTAGGAACTCCATCAACTCATGGAGTGATTCATGATTGGATGAAACAGGCTAATGAAAAAAAAGTTGTAAATGTTTTAGGCGATGGAACTCAACAAAAACAATATATGAATGTCCATACTTTAATAGAGTGCATGATTTATTTAGTTAAGCACAATGATTCTAACTTTAATATTTTTAATATTGGTCCAGATGATTATGGAGTTTCTGTCAAATATTTGATGTCTATTTTCTTAAAATATTGGAAATTTCCAATCGAAGTTACTTATCAAAAAGAAAACATTGGTTGGCGTGGTGACGTAAATAGATATCGAATGAGTGTTTCCAAAATAATTAATTATGGATGGAAAAATGAAATATTAACCGAAAAAGAAGTAGAAAAATCAATTAGTGAAATGATTAATTTTTCTAAACCTAATTAATTCTTTTACTAAAACGTATATCTTTCTTGGTAACTTCGACATAGGTAAACTTCTAGAGCTTCCTTCACGTTTAAAATATCTGATTGGCAATTCCAAGCAATTATATTTATTGAGGTTGAATTTTAATGTTAATTCTAAATTAATAAAAGAAGTAAATTTAGGCTCTTGTTGTATAAGATTTTTTAATATTTTTTTATTATATTTT
>CAZZKM010000108.1:0-1157 GCA_964655115.1 uncultured Bifidobacterium sp. | reverse complement strand
CGAGAGACCGACCGAAGGGCACGACCCTGGTGTCTAGGTGCTCGATCGCTATGTCAATGAGGAGAAACGACGAGCCCCAGGTGACGGCAAGCAGTACCGACAACATCCACTCCGTAGCGCCGAACCGAGAGACGGCAAGTTGTTGTCGCATCGTTCAAACCCCTCTCTGTTTTTGCGGCTGCATCATCTTTCAGCTACACCCGCAGTGGGCGAGTATTCTCGTCGGTCGATGTTCGGCGGCGGCTTGTCCAGAATCACAATCGTAATTCCGACTTTTGGGCGCCCAAGGTTCCTCATGCGGCAATTTGCCTATTGGAAGAACTCCGACGCCAAAGTCGTGATTCTGGACGGATCTCCGACACCCGTCTCGATTCCACCGACAATGATGAGTTCGAACATTAGGTACGTGCATTCTGGAGGAAGCTTTCCGACACGGATTGTTTCGGCTGGCGAGTACGTTTCGACTCCCTATTGTGCGATGTTGTCCGACGATGAGTTCTTCACGTTCAGCGGACTGCGCGCGTCACTCTCCAGACTCGACACCGATCCGACGATCGTTGGATGCGTAGGTCGGTGTCAGTACTTCTTCGTTGACCAGCAACGGTTCCTCTTGAAGGACGCGTATCGGGAGTGGAAGCCGTTCTCGCCCGCTGCCGTGACCCAGAGCCTTCGACTAGACGAGGATCTCCCACCCAACAAGACGCACATGGCGCACTATGCGGTGATGAGGTCGAACGTTTGGAAGGATGTGATGCTGAACGCCTACAGCCAGACGTTTTCATCCGCCTATTCCTACGAACGACTCGTCAACTTGCGGCGAACGATTCTTGGACGAACAGAAATTCTTGAGGACCTGCTGTGGTTCCGAAGTATGGAGAATCGGAACATTACGACCAGCACTGCCAGTGGTCCAAACTTCCTCGCCTGGGTCAGATCTCCGGAGTATTCCGGGGAAATCGGCGAGTATCGGAGAATCGCGACGAGATTGTTGGTCGAAGGTGGCGTAGACCCTCTCGAAGCCAGGGAGTTCGAGCACCGATGGTTCTCCGTCGGTGTTGATCAGACGATCTTGCGAAAATCCAAACTACGCAAGCGGTTCCGAGACTGGTACCGACAGAAGCTCCTCGTTTGGAGTCCCAAGTGGTTTCGACTGTTTG
>CAZZKM010000107.1:0-1186 GCA_964655115.1 uncultured Bifidobacterium sp. | reverse complement strand
TGCACAAGATAGCAAACAATTTTATAATATGGATGATTCAGAGGAAGAATATTCTAAAAATATTTTAGATTTTGCAAATTATTTGGAACTAAAAAATGCTTATATTAACTAAATCACCACTACGTGTAAGTCTTACAGGTGGAGGCACAGACTTTAAAGATTATTATGAGAAATTTGAAGGACACGTGATAAGTTTTGCAATTCAACAATATGTGTATATAACACTTAATAAAAGATTTCTTGACGGAATTAGATTTGCTTATTCGAAAACGGAAATAGTAGAAAGTTCAAAGGATTTGGAACACAACATTTGTAGGGAAGTTCTACAAAATTTTTCAATTAACTCAGGGCTTGAAATCGCCACAGTTGCAGATGTTCCTTCTAGGGGAACTGGGTTAGCTTCATCTAGTGCTTTTACATCGGCATTGATAAAGGCTATTTCAGAATATCTAGGAGTTGAAATAACTAAAGAGCAATTAGCTCAACAAGTGTGCGAATTAGAGATTGAAAAAGTAAAAGCGCCAATCGGAAAGCAAGATCAGTATGCCTCTGTGTACGGTGGCTTAAATTCAATTAAATTCTTAAAAAATAAAAAAGTAGAAGTTGATCCAATAAATATCGAAGAAGGGGATCTTAATTTATTTGAAAGTTCTATCGCACTTGTTTACACTGGGATATCCAGAGATGCAGGAAAAATAATAAGTGAACAGTTGAACGAAGGAAATTACGATTTAAGTAAATATTACGAAAAAATGCATAAGATTAAGGAATATTCTTCTCAAATTCAAAAATTATTATTGAATATGGAACTTCAATCATTAGGAAAAATTTTGAGTGAATCATGGGAGATAAAAAGAAGCCTTAGCGACAATACTTCAAATTCGATAATTGACGAAATATACTCAAAAGCAATAGGTTTAGGCGCTTTTGGTGGGAAGCTTCTAGGCGCAGGAGGTGGGGGTTTTATTCTTTTGATTTGTCCTCCTGATCGTCGAAAAAATATATTGGAAAAATTAGGTTGTAAATATATTTTGCCAAAATTAGATTTTGACGGTACTTCGCTTATTTACAAGAAAAAAATTTAAAATGTTTATTAGTTATAGAGAAAAACTGGTTAAGGCACTAAACGATTTAGTGATAGATCAGTGGGATAAGGCAATACCTATAATTCAAAATGCCGTTATTG
>CAZZKM010000106.1:0-1198 GCA_964655115.1 uncultured Bifidobacterium sp. | reverse complement strand
TGCGTCCTCACCCTTGAGATAGGTATCAAAAACATTTTTTACCATCTCGACATACGTACTCGACAAGCCATTGAGTGTCCCCAGAATCGCTGTCTCACCCCAACCTTCCAGGCCATTGTCGGTTTCAAGCTTCACAAAATACCAATAGCGGCCACCCTTGTTGGGTGGAGGGGTTTCGATGACAAAGGCTCTGGCGTTAACGAGTTTGGGCATGATGTCGGTTCCTGTTTCGATTGAAATTCAAGCGCAGCGGGAGAATCGCGGCTACCTGTTTACCAGCTTGGCCGGGATAATCAGTGTCGCAAGAGCACCGGTGATCAGAAAAGCCGACACCAGATACATCCCGATATGCAAAGATCCTGTCGTCTGCTTTATCCATCCAAGCAAATACGGCGATACGAAACCGGAGAGACCACCGATAGAATTGATCACGGCAATACCGGCTGCTGCACCGGTGCCTGCCAAAAAAGCAGTGGGCAAGCTCCAGAACAAAGGATAGGCCGTCATCACGGCACTGCATGAAACCGTCAAGGCTAAAAACACCAGCAAATTATTTGAGGCAAACAATGCTGAGCAAGTCAATCCTGCCGCTACAAACAAGAGAGGGATAATGAAATGCCAACGCCGCTCGCCTTTTTTGTCAGCATGTCTGGAAACAAGCACCACGGGTATGAAGGTCGCACACCAGGGAATTGCTGCAAGCAAGCCAACTTCGACCCCATCAGCGGATCCCATACCTTTGATGATAGTCGGTAGCCACAACCCAATCGCACTCAAGCCCATACCCCCCGTGAAATAAATCAACCTCAAGATCCATACCCGAGTACTTCTGAGCACTTTTAACACAGGCACCTTTTCTTTTACGCTCTCGTCTTGCGCTATATTTTTCTGTAAAAGCAGACGCTCATCTTCACTCAACCACTTTGCATCTTGAATGCCATTATCGAGCAAGCGGAGCAAAATGAGCCCCATCACTACCGACGGGATTGCCTCGACAAGGAACATCCATTGCCATCCCCGCAAGCCCAGTAGCTGATCAAAATCACGCATGATCCAGCCTGAAAGCGGCCCACCCAACATACCGGCCAATGGTATGCCGAGCATGAACAGCGAGATGATTCGTGCACGCCGTTGGGCCGGGTACCAGTATGTCAAATACAAGATAATCCCGGGAAAAAATCCTGCCTCAACTATTCCC
>CAZZKM010000105.1:0-1236 GCA_964655115.1 uncultured Bifidobacterium sp. | reverse complement strand
CCGCCCGATCCGCCGCGACGGGCAGGAGCGGAGCACCTTCATGAGGGGCTGAGCGGAGATCGCGGGGGGCGCGATGGGCGATATCGGGCACCAGTTCAGTCGCCTGTCTTCTATGTCGCAATAAATGCGACAAGTAGAGCCTTTAATGCGACAATAGAGTCATCTGAGTGCAAAGGGGCTCCCATGTCTGAACGCATCAATGCTCGTCTGTCTCAACCCTTGGCTGAATTTGTGGATCGAATGGTCGGCGAAGCAGGTCTTTACGAAACCCCCAGCGAATACGTGCGCGACCTGATCCGCCGCGACATGGAACGGCGTGAGGGCCAGTTTTTGCGGGATGCGATCCTGGCTGGTTACCGAGACGTTGCGGCAGGTCGTGCCTTTGCATCCAGCGGCGACTTCAAAGCTGACATGGCGGTGCTCGACCGCAAGGAAGCCGATGGCTGGCAATGATGTTCCAGCACCCGCAACGTTCCTGCTTACCCGGAATGCGGCGCTGGATTTACGCCGCATCTACACGCGATCACGCGGTGAATGGGGCGAAGACGTTGCCCACCAGTACATCGCCGATCTGTACGCGGCGATGGGCGTTGCGGCCGCAGACCCGGAGAAGGGGCGCTTACGGCAGCACCGATCGGCGCCGTTTCTGATGATTGCGGCGCGACAGCACTTCGTGATCCACGACCTCGTGCCGCAAGGCATCGCGGTGCTGGCGATTCAGCACCAGGTGCGCGACATCGAAACGCTGATCGCGGAACTGGCCCCTGCTTTCGTTACCGAAGTGGAGCGTTTGAAGCGGCAAGGCTGATTCATCCAGGCCGCGCGGTCACTGGTCTGACGGAGCCACTCGTGATCGGATCGAATGGAGCCAGTTCAGGGCTGCGCGATTCACGGGGTGTTTAAAGCGCCCATCTTGCTATATCATGAATCGTCAAGATGAGTCATGATGGAGGTACCCATGACGGATGCTGTCCGCGAAAAATTTTCCTCCCAGGCCGCGCCCGATGTGCTGGCGGCGCTGCGCCAGATCGCAGAAAGCCAGGGGCGCCAGTTCCAGGCGGTGCTCGATGAAGCCCTGCGAGACTACATCGACAAGCAGCAGAAGGAGCGTCCGCGCCGCCACGTAATAGCCTCGTTCGCGTCCAGTGTTGAAGAGTTCGATAGCCTCTACCGTGAACTGGCCAAGTAAACCGTGGCGCATGATTACCTGACCGTGGCCGACGTGCTCGGCATGCA
>CAZZKM010000104.1:0-1238 GCA_964655115.1 uncultured Bifidobacterium sp. | reverse complement strand
GCGGGGATGCCACCGAGGCAAAAGAAAGAGTGGCTTCAGGCGTCTCGGTTTCCTCTGAGCCGCAGGCGATGCAGCCCACACCACGGTCGCGGCACGCGTGAAAATGTCCTGAGTTAAATCAACGGCGCGACGACAAAATTCAGGATCGTTACCAGGTGCGATATAGAAGGGCACTGTGGCGAGATACCGTCCAAGCCCGTCCACCCATTCGTTCTGCTGATAACTGGTGACTGTTTCGTAGATGGCTGATTGCAATTGACCCGGAGAATAAGGAACGGTCTTGCGATGCGAATAGTCAATCCAAAGATCAAATCCAGCACAGGTGATGTCATCCGATGAAGTCGAGAAGTACACGTTTCGAAGATCATGGACAATGGGTGCATATATGCCCGTATCGTCACCGGTCGTGGCGAAAAGACGAGATTGAAACGACTCGCGATCATGGCTGGAGATTCTCGAAAAATCAATGCCCAATAAAGCCCAAGTGTGAGTTCTCACCACTGCTGCAGTGCGCCCTGGTGACAACATTATGAAGGCGGCCGGTTTGCCCGGCAAGGTCGAATCGGTGACTTCCGACAGCTTTAGTTCTTCATGAGGATGCTCAATCATGAAGCGAGCGAATTGGGCCGGACTGATTACGAGTGAAGAACCCTGACGACGGGATTCAAGTTCGGGAAGAAGGGTTTCCTGATCTAAGCGATGAGCATGGCACATCACCGCCCGATGTCGCGATAGTTGGGCAACCAGCCGCCCGAACGCGCCATCTGGCCAGATGGTATCTGCTAAGGAATACGACCAAAGCGCACTCGTCCTTATCGCTTCCTGAATGCCAAACCGCATCCCTTCGCTCATATGAAATCGGGGGCTAGACCGAATCCTCATTTCGCGAAAGTCAATAGTCAGACCTGGAGGGCTGTCCCCGACGAGTCGATGACTCCGCATCTTGGCTATGCCGTCCTCAGTGGACCCTATGATGAGTCGAACATCATGACCTCGCAGGACATCAGGAATATTTCCTGGGGCGATCAGTGTTGGCAGTCCATATGCCAGGAATCGTTCGACATACTCCTCACCCCATACCGCCGATGACACAACAAGATCGCCTCTTTGTTTGGTCATCGTCGATGAGGCTATACGTTTCAATATCTCGCCCGCTCCAGGGTTTCAGCATCCGGCGGCGCGCTCGCGGTCGGCGGCTTCGCGCACGCTCATCATCGCGTAGAGGAAGATGCCGGTGC
>CAZZKM010000103.1:0-1240 GCA_964655115.1 uncultured Bifidobacterium sp. | reverse complement strand
CTTGATTAGTTGCATTTCTGATTATTTCTAAAGAAGTACTTAAATCTTTATTTAAAATTGAATTAGTCAAGTCATCTAAAATTCCAAGTGGAGTTAAACCAAGTTGCCATTCCACATATTCTGTTGATAAACCTTTTTCATCAACTCCTGCAGAAAATTGACCTAGTAAACTCAAAGCATCTCTTACACTTCCTCCGCTTGCTTCAGCAATAGCTAGAAGTGCTTTCTTATCGGTTTTTATATTTTCTTTTTTACATATTTCCTCTAAGTGATTTGCTAGTACTTCTTTGTTAACTAATCTAAATGCATAGTTATGAGTTCTAGATCTAATTGTGCCTAGCATTTTTTCTGGTTCTGTGGTTGCAAAAATAAATTTTAAATGGCTTGGAGGTTCTTCAATCATTTTTAACATCGCATTATTTGCTGCTGTTGATAGTTGATGAGCTTCGTCAATTATGAAAATTTTGAATCTATCTTTTATTGGAACAAAAATTACTTGTTCTCTTAAATCTCTTGCATCATCTACTCCACCATGTGTTGCTGCATCTATTTCAACTACATCAACACTGCCAGTTCCACCAGGCGCTAAAGCAATACAAGATTCACACTTTCCGCAAGGAGCTGAAGTTGGACCTTTTTCACAATTTAAAGATCTTGCCAAGATTCGAGCAGTACTTGTTTTTCCACAGCCGCGAGGTCCACTAAATAAATACGCGTGATGAACTTTGTTTGAATCAATTGCTCTAGCCAAAGGTTCTGTTACATGTTCTTGGCCAATTACTGTAAGTAAGGTATCGGGGCGATATCGACGATAAAGTGCTAGAACCATGGTTAGTTAAGCATATGTTGTTTTGCCCAAAGGGCAAAAGACAGATACTATTAAAGGTTTGAATTACAAATTTCTTAAACTGAAGAACTGGTACATATTTGAGGGAAATCAAATGATTAGCAGTCCTTCAGAGCGAAAGCTCCTGATTTAATACGTTGTAGAAGTGGAACAGCTTTAGTTGCGCTTTAAGTGCTTGCGTATGCGGCAAGTGAGATCGCTAATTGTTTATTTTTTCCAGCAAAAGATGGCGACTTTGGCACAATGCAAAGAATAATTCAAATAGGCACTCCAATTGAATTAATAATAGTTCTACAACTATATTTTATTTTAATTTGTAAAACGGTTTGAAATTACGGGGTATTTACCAGAATTCTCTTTACCCTTATGATAAGCAGCCTTATACCACTCGTC
>CAZZKM010000102.1:0-1246 GCA_964655115.1 uncultured Bifidobacterium sp. | reverse complement strand
ACTATATATTGCTAGCTTTATGCATTTGGCTTCCCCTTTGGTATAAACAATCTTCTGGCTTAACATGGTTATTGTTTAGTCATGTTTTTTTAATTATATTTTCAATCAAGTTTAAAAAAATTTCTATATTAAAATTTATTTCGATATTTGATTTATTGTTATTTTCTATTGTTTATTGGATAAATTTTAGAACTTCGTTAGTAAGTGATTGGTATAAGTGGGCTGTACAAATGCCACTTGAAGCTCGTTTGACACAAAACAGAACCCCAATTGCTCAATTCATGGGTCTTTTGGAATATCGAGATCTATTTTTATTGATATTAATTTTAACAATTTTTTTGTTTATTTCAATAAGACTTTTTCGGAAAAAAATTCCAATTGTATTAATTTTGTTTATTTCAATCTCAGTAATAATAGTTGATTTTGTTAGAAATTCTTGGGGAAAGATTACTTATCTAGAGATGAATTGGGATCGATTAATAGCACCTATGATCGTGTCAATTTTTATTTACATTTTTGTTGCAATTTTGTTTGGTAAAGAGAGTAGTTTTATAAAGTTAATAAACTTAGGTTTAATTGCCACCATTGTGTCAAATTATCTTGCGCAGGGAATCGTTGGTTCAAGTTATGCCTTCTTCCCACTATATTTGTTAATTATTTTTCTAAGCTCATATTCATATTTTGATATTAGAGAACATTACTCATTAGGAAAAATTAAATTTAGTTCTATTTATTCTTTTTCAATTTTATTGATAACTCTTGCGGTGGGTTATTATTCGTTTTCAACTATACGTATGGCATATGTAAGATTCGACGAGCCAATTCATCGATACTCAAAACTTTATGGCTGGATTGGTATGCCGGGTAAATATTTAGAAGAAACCCAAATTGGAATAGATTTATTTAAGGAATTTAGTAGTAAAGGATTAACAGCTGTTTGGCCAGGAGAAGATCCGGTTAGTCTTTTCACATCAAAAATGCCTGCAACAGAAGTTTCTTTATCTGATCAAACCACAAATCCTTATTTTGAGGATGTCAGAGGATGGTTAAAAAGAAATGATATTAAATATGTTGTATTAAAGACTCGACTTCAAACACCAGGGCAGCATCAAATTAGTATCGATAAGTTTGTTGAAGCTAACAAAGATTTCAAACAAATAAAACAAGTTGGGGTCTATCTTGTTTTAGAAAGAATTAATTAAATCGATATTTAATTAATTTTAATAGATCAACAAAAGTTTTTACT
>CAZZKM010000101.1:0-1256 GCA_964655115.1 uncultured Bifidobacterium sp. | reverse complement strand
AATGTCAGTGACATCAACGCCTGAAAGGCGAATTTCCATTTCGCTATCGTCTTCGGATGCATTGCTCGGCACCGGATGGGTCGCGCGGAATTTGGCGATGTCCTTAGCGATATTGGCCTGGTGTTCTTTTAGCTCAGAAAAATTTTCTGGCGAGAGTATTTTGCTGAATACCTGAAATTTTGATTCATATTGCTCAAGAAATTTCTCAAGCTTGCCGAGGTCGATGTCCTGCAATGCTTCGATTCCACGGTCGCAATAAGCGATGAATCCTGAATCAAGAATGGCTTCGACAGGTAAAGGCAAGCGCAGGTTGCCATGGCTTGTGGTGTTGAAGTCAGCCGTAAAGGCCGAAAATTCTTGGGCGATCGTTTGCGCTGTATTTGTAGGGGTAGTATGCTTCTCTGTTTTCAGTTCAAGGCGTAGATCACGCTTGGGCGTTTGGCGATCTGAACGTACTTGTGGTGATCTGCTGTTGAGTGCAAGCCATTCGTCCCGCTTCTTAGGCCATGCGGCGAATGGCGCTTCGGTCATGATATTTTTATAAGATGACCATTCTGTCTCATCCATCGCGATGAAGAGTGTATTCGAGGTGGCCTGTTCGATCGCTTGTTCCTCTGTTTTCCTATCCGAATTCCCTCGACAGTAATCCAAAAATCCTGATTTTGCTGGCAGTTTGTATTGAGGTGGTGCAAGTTCACCATCACGTATTTCTGACAAGATCTTCCATTGATCTTCGATAATCTGACAAGCTGCCAACAAATCCGCGTTATCCGATTCCATACCCTTGGAATCCATCTGGATGTTTCCAATATCTCCTTGATTGTTTGATGAACTTTGGATTTGAAATTTTTTGACGACTTCGTCGCGGTTGATCAGAAAGGGTGTTGAATCGGGTGTAAAGCGATTCCCTGTTTGCTCGATGCTGGTTTGATCGTCGTCCTCATTAGGTGGTTTGGCTTCCGCGGTGGCCGAGGCGACCAGAGAAAACAGCTGCGTCATGCGAACAAAGCCCTCTTTTCGGATGTCTTGTAGCAGGCTATCGACTTGCTCTGTTATTTTTTTGTTCGCGGGAGGTTGATTATTCCGTGTGTTTTCCAAAAAGTTTTCAGCCCAGCGGCGAGCATTCCACTTCATGATTCCGCCGAATAAATGGCTCAGAACACGTTGGGTTTTATTCGGACATGTGTTTTCTGTGAAAAGAATTTTTCTTGGGCTCAGCTGCCCTTTCTCATTGAAAAATTCAAACCCCATCATCA
>CAZZKM010000100.1:0-1361 GCA_964655115.1 uncultured Bifidobacterium sp. | reverse complement strand
ATCCACTTGAAAAATTAGATAAAGTTCAAGCACGAAGAATGGATAGAAGTAGTCAACTTGGAGTAATTGCGGTTCGCGAAGCTTGGAATGACGCAGGCATACCTGAAATTAATCCAGAAAGACTTGGTGTATTTTTCGGAAGCGGAATAGGTGGTTTATCTACTGTCCTTGAACAATACGAAGTGCTCAAACAACGTGGTCCTGATCGCGTTAACCCGATGACTGTCCCGATGATTATGCCTAATTCGGCTGCAGCAATGGTTGGTTTAGAAATTGGTGCACAAGCTGGAGTTCATTCACCAGTATCTGCATGCGCGACAAGTGCAGAGGCAATTGCGGGCGGTTATGAAATGATAAAAAATAATCAGGCAGACATAGTTGTTACAGGTGGAGCAGAAGCCTGCGTCGTTCAACTTGCTATTGCTGCTTTCTCCTCAATGCGCGCGCTCTCTACAAATAATGAACATCCACATAAAGCTTCTCGTCCTTACGATATAAGTAGAGACGGCTTTGTTATGAGCGAAGGTGCTGCAGCTTTAGTTTTAGAAGAAGAACAGCATGCACTACGTAGAGGTGCAAAAATTTATGGAGTGGTTGCAGGTGCTGGAATGTCATCAGATGGTTATCACATAGCTGCCCCTGAACCAGAAGGTAAAGGTGCTGCAAGAGCGATTACAAAAGCACTACATAATGCAGGCATCAAAGCTTCGGACGTATCGCATATAAATGCACATGCAACCTCTACCCCAGTTGGAGATGTAGCTGAATCAAAGGCGATGAATTTGGCATTAGGAAAAGATTTAGAAAATATTATTGTCTCCGCAACAAAATCAATGACAGGACATCTTTTAGGAGGCGCTGGTGCGCTTGAATCTATATTCAGCGTATTAGCACTCAAATCCGGGAAAGCGCCAGGAACATTAAATTTAGACAATAAAGATGCATCAATTAATTTGAATGTATTTAAAGTCACTCAAAATTTAGATTCGAATGCTAATTATGCATTAAACAATTCTTTTGGTTTTGGTGGACATAATGTTTGTGTTGTTTTCGCTAAGAATTAATTTCAAATAATTAACCTGTCCTACTAATCCACTTTATATTTTGATTTACATAAGATTGTCTAAATGGTTCAAGGTCCTCATCCCAAGGTGTACCTAAAAGAAATGCTAGTTCGACTTCAAAGGGCTCATTTTCAATTCTGCTTCTTTCTAAAGCAGCCTTTAATTTACTTTCAGTAACAATGGTTTCTCCTATTGAATTAATTTCAGCCCGATAGATACCAAGATTTGGACTTAACGCGTACCTTTCTGCAGGAAGATCTTCGTATCTTTCTTGAAAAGCCTCTAATCTAA
This sequence comes from uncultured Bifidobacterium sp., assembly GCA_964655115.1. GTDB lineage: Bacteria > Actinomycetota > Actinomycetes > S36-B12 > UBA5976 > ATZT02. The sequence goes on along the minus strand of CAZZKM010000100.1, from coordinate 6 downwards.
TTTTTG
>CAZZKM010000099.1:0-1380 GCA_964655115.1 uncultured Bifidobacterium sp. | reverse complement strand
GGGCTTTGACCAAGTCGGCCAAGGCCGACCAGCTCGTGGTTTGCCAGATGCCGTATTCCTTCTCGCGCAAGGCCGGCGCCTGCGGCCGCTGCGCTGCGTGCTCAAGCAGAAGCTGGACGAAGGTGAAAGACAACGCAGGTCTCCTTGGTCATGAATCGGACGAATGCTAGGGCGATCTTTGACGCTTGGCTGTCGTTTGGGCGACAATTCAGGGCGTCCACGCCCCGGACTTTCCCTAGATCAACCCGGTTTGGCTCACCCTCTTGCTCCAGGCTTACAGCGCAGCGGTCGTTTGCCGCTGATTGAGCGCGCCCGCTCGGTTGAAGAGCGGGACTGGTCGGCCATTCCGTGGTTGCGATGTTTGAGTGGCCCGCAGCGGGATCGCGCTTTGGCCGACCTGCGCGTGGTGGATGCCCAACCGGGGGACTTCATCTGCAAGATCGGCCGTCCGGCCAATCTGTGGTTTGGTGTGCTCGACGGCCTGATGAAGATGAGCAACGATGCCTCCGCAGGCGTGTCCATCACCTTCACCGGTATTCCGCCTGGGGCCTGGTTTGGCGAGGGCACGCTGCTCAAGCGTGAGGCCTACCGCTACAACATTGAGGCCTTGAGGCGCACCGTGGTGGCCGGCTTGCCGGCGGCCACCTTTCACGGCTTGCTTGAAACCAGCATCCCCTTCAATGCCTATGTGATGAACCTGCTCAACGAGCGTTTGGGCCAGTTCATCGCGGCCCGGGAGGTCGACCGCATGAGCGACCCCGATGTGCGCGTGGCGCGCAGCTTGGCCGCGCTGTTCAACCCGGTGCTGTATCCCTTGGTGGGAGAGTTGCTGCGCATCACCCAGCAGGAGCTGGGCTACTTGGTGGGGCTGTCCCGGCAACGGGTGAACGAATCGCTTCGAGCGCTGGCACAAGCCGGCTTGATCCGGGTGGTGTACGGTGGCCTGCAGGTGCTGGACCTCAACGGCCTGCGCAGCTTCAGCCCGGAGCGGCACGCGGGCTTGCACACGCCCTAGCACGCCCTAGCACACCCTAGCGCATACCCTAGCGCATACCCTGGCGCATACCCTGTCGATCGCCTTTTGCGGCGCTCAACCCCCGGGAGGCTCGTTGGCCACACCTGCGGCCACATGCCCGGCCGGCACATGCGCTGCGGCGTTCTCAATGTGGCCGGTTTGGTCATCGAAAAACAGGTCGGGCTGGAACTCCTTGAGGAAGGCGCCCTTGGGCAGCCCACCCAGGAAGAGGGCTTCATCGATGTCGACCTGCCACTCCATCAGGGTACGGATGGCCCGCTCGTGGGCTGGGGCGCAGCGGGCGGTGACCAACGCAGTGCGGATGCGCCCTTCGGTTTGTGGCAACTGCTGCAGACGATGCAAGG
>CAZZKM010000098.1:0-1426 GCA_964655115.1 uncultured Bifidobacterium sp. | reverse complement strand
GCTAAACCTTCTACTTGATGAAAAACTGGAGTGTGAGTTGCATCTAACTCATCAAATCTGAAAACTTTTCCAGGAGAAATTACATAAATTGGTGGATTTTGTTCAAGCATAACTCTCATCTGAACAGGAGAGGTCTGAGTTCGTAAAACTATTTCAGAATCTATGTTTTCAATGTAAAAAGTATCGGAAGCAGATCTTGATGGATGGCTTCTTGAAATATTTAACGAATCAAAATTAAACCAAGTAGATTCTACTTCAGGTCCCTCTGCAACTTCATATCCAATTTTTGCAAAAATATCTGAAATTAAGTAAATTATAGAATTTATGGGATGTCTTGTTCCTGTATTTGAAATCAAATGATTTTTTGACGCTAATATATCTGTTACATCCACTGTTTCAGCTGTTAATAAGTCATTTTCACGCTTTTTATTTATTTCATTCAATTTTTTATCTAGTAGATCTTGTAATTCTCTTCTTGTCTTTGCAACAAGTTGCCCAACAATGGCTTTTTGTGCTGGATCAAAGCTACCTATCTCACGATTTATTTTTGATAATTCAGATTGATCACCAATCAACTTATTTTTTAATATTTTGAAATCTTCATTATTATTAACATTCTCGAGATCTTTTTTTGCATTTTTAAGGATTAAATCAAATTTCTCCTGTTCCATGATTTCACCCCTCTCCTTGTAATTCATCACTTAATCTTGTATTAATTCTATTTAATAAATCTAGATTTTGCGGTTTCATACATGCACAAACTTGCCGCTGTTGAAACATTTAACGACTCAGTCTTGCCTGTCATAGGGATAGACAAATTAATTCCCAAATCCATTGGAAATTCACTCAATCCATGTGCTTCATTACCAAAGATCCACACAAGTGGTTTTCTCAAATCGACTTGATTTAATGTCATCTCTTGATTAAGTCTTGTTTGATAAATATTTCCTTTAAAGCTTTTTAAAGCATCAAGCAACTCAGACAAATCGCTTTGTTTAAGGGCTACATTAAAAATACTTCCAGCGCTTGATCTGATTATTTTTCCATTGGTGATATCAACAGGATTTCCGACGAGAACAATCAAATCTACTCCAAAGGCATCGGCTGACCGAACAATTGTGCCGAGATTTCCTGGATCAGATATATCAAATAACACCAGAACAAAATTTTTATTATTTAAATCATTTAAAGCATTAAATATTTTACATGCATTAGTATATGATGGATCAAGAATATTTGATTCAATTTTTGCAATCATAGATTGGGATACATTTGAAAGTTTAGCTAGTTCACCTTGAGTAATCCCTAATTTCTTTCTAATAACCTTTATTTCTTTTAAATCATACATAATCAAAGAATAATTAAGAAGTATTTATATTCTTATCGTAATAATTCAAATATTTAACTTTTTTATCCAGTAAGCACA
>CAZZKM010000097.1:0-1469 GCA_964655115.1 uncultured Bifidobacterium sp. | reverse complement strand
GCTTAATTTTTTTACTCAAGTCATAGTCTTTAAATGACTCTTCGTGTGATGACTTAAAAATAATGTCCCCAGGATTGAAAAATAGCAAGGAAATTATTTATACCAAGTTAGGTGCGCGAAGAGTCGCTTCTTTCATTATGCCGATGCCTTAATTCTGTGGTTGCAGAAATTATTACAAGTAAAAAAGTTACCGCTATCAAAGAAGAAACAACCGTAATAATTGTGTCTACTCTTATTAACCAAACACTTATTGCGGCAACAATGGAGCCTGCCCAAAGTAATATTGAAACTCTTGTATCTTCGCGAGCGATTCTTCCATAAAGTAAAACTTGTAAGACAGCAAATAAAGAGCCTTCGAGAGCAAATAGCCAAACTTCTGAATAAAGCTCTGCATAGTTTGCTCCACCAATTGCATTTACTACAAATTCCGATGCAAAGTAACAAACCAATATATAAAATAATCCAATAAAGGATGTACCAAAAACTGCAAGTCTTAAAGCAGAGGAATCATTTCTTCCCATTTTAGGAAATAAAACTACAGTAATTGCTTGAGGCATAAAAAATGCAATTTTTGCTACCAGCATTCCAACCGCATAAATTCCAGATTCCTCAGGAGTTAAAACGATTCTTGCAAGTAAGACATCAATATTTACTAAAACATATAAGGCAAACAATGCTTGGGTAGCTTTTAATAACTCATTAACACTTTTCTCTGCTCTACTTGATCTCCAAAACTTTTTACTGTTTCCTAAAATAAAATGTGCAAAAAATGCACTCAACAGAGTGCCACCAAAAAAACCAATTCCAACAGAAATTAATTCAGGGTAAATGAACAAACCCACAATTGCTGAAACACTTCTACCTATTCCAAAAACTATATATATTCCAGCTAGTCGTAAGTAAAATTCCTTTCCTTGAGCTATACCTATCTGTGTACTAATAAAAACAAAAGGGGCAATAGCGCCAATAGTCAAAACCAAAACTAAATAATCAATATTAAAAATTCCAGACAATGGAAATGAAATTATTAATGTTACAAGCATCACAGCAATTGCAACTTCTAAACCAAACTTCAATAAATCATGATGAGGATTATTCGATTTATTCACTAATCTTCTTGCTGCAATAGCTTGAATTCCTAAGCCAATAGGAGTTCCTATTTGGGTTATGCCTTGCATTGCACCAAAGGCACCAAATTCTGCAGGAATAAGTAAACGAGCAGCAATCACACTTGCTGCATATGCAAGAACTTGAGGAACAGCTAAACCTGCTCCAACCACAACAACTCCCTGAATGAGGCGCTTTCGCTCAGCTGGAGTGCTTACCATTTAGTTTTTCCCTTTAATCTTTATTGGTTCTTCAGTCTAGATAAATTGAGTTTGAAACCTTTAACTACAACTGCGTTTTGCCTTGCGGGTATCACAACATAGGCTTAACTAATCATGGTTTTAGCACTTTATCGTCGATAT
>CAZZKM010000096.1:0-1485 GCA_964655115.1 uncultured Bifidobacterium sp. | reverse complement strand
AGTTCTTTTGTAAAGACTAAACATGACCCATCGGCCCAATCCGGGGATGGTGGCACTTCATCCACACATAAATTTATTGCTCCAGAATAAATATTTATTGTTCCACCCTTTGAAAATATTTTATTTTTAGTTCTATCAATCATCGTTGGGAAAACTAAACTTTTTGTTGCATTTAATTCTGAAAGTAATTTTTCTGTTGTATCTCTCTCTAAAATTACATCTTGGGATAGCAGTATAAAATTCTCAAAATTTTTACTTATTGCTTTTCTAATCGCTACATTTGCACCAGCTGCAAATCCTTTATTTTCTGACAATTTAATAATTTCTATTGGAAAAGAATAATTATTCAAAGTTATATCTCTATCTGAATTATTGTCTGCTATAAAAACCGCTGAAGGTTTTAAATTCTGTTCATCAAGATTTTGAACTAAATTGCGTAAAGAGAGCTGATCTTGGTAATGGACAATACAAGCAGCCCAATTTGCTGAAATACTATTCATTTCACCTGCTCACCTTCTTTAAATATGAGCATTCCACCTACTAAGTTCTTACTATGAACAATCAAGTCTGGTTTGACGCCAGATCACTCTCCAGAGGCTACACAACAGGCTGGGAGCGATATGTTCGAGAACTCGTCAAATATCTTCCAAGCCTTATAGATCTAACTCTTTGGAGACCAAATACTCCAAATCGACTTACTTTACTGTTAAGTGATTACCTGAATCAAAAAAGTCAAAAAGACCACAAGGTTCTTCATTACCCAACCTACCCACCGGCTTTAGTAAATAAATCAGTTAAAACTATTTTGACTGTTCATGATTTAACTTGGTGGAGTTATCCAGAAACAAGTTCTTTTTTAGGAAAAAATTATTACAAGAAAAATATGGAAAAAGCAATTAAATCTGCAAATTTGATTATTACCCCAAGTAAATCTGTTAAAAATGAGCTACTAAATAAATTTAATATTTCATTTGAAAAAATATCACACATTTCTCATGGGAATTCTTTACCTCCGGGAATAATTAAGGATTCTTCTAAACCGTATTTTCTATCGATCGGAACTGTTGAACCAAGAAAAAATTTAGATTTTTATTCAAAAGCTATAGAAAAATCTAATTTGTTGATTAATTTCGATTTTTATCATGTAGGAAGAATTGGTTGGGGCAAACTCCCGGCTAACTTAAAACAAATAATTGCAAAAAATGATCAAGATCTTGCAAATTTAATAAAAAATGCTCAGGCTGTGGTTTTATGTTCAAAATATGAAGGATTTGGCCTTCCTGTCTTAGAATCCCATGCTCAAGGAATTCCGGTCATTATGAGTAATGTTGATGCATTGAAAGAATTGTCCAATGAGCAAGATCTAATTTTTGAATTAAACAATTTTGATTCCTTAATTCAATCGCTTAAACATTTTTCGGAAAATAAAATTATTCTTGATGAAAAGAATTTAATGGAAGCTATGAATGCGACTTGGCTTAAATC
>CAZZKM010000095.1:0-1486 GCA_964655115.1 uncultured Bifidobacterium sp. | reverse complement strand
AGATGTTGATGTAGTTAGAGACTTAGCCATTCATGATTTTTCTTTATTCGATTATTTTTTCGAAGAACTACCTTTATCACTTCAAACTATTTCAAAAACCCATTTCCCTGCAACAATCGATAGTACTGCTTCGATAAATTTAAATTTTTCAAAAAAATTACTAGGTCATATAAACGTGAGTTGGAATTCTCCGGTTAAAGTTAGGCAAATGATTATTTCGGGTTCAAATAGATCAATCATTTGGGATGATACAAATCAAACAGAAAAAGTCAAAATTTTTGAAGCTTCTGCTGATATTAATTTAGATGATCCTAAAAGACACATTTCTTACTCACTGGGAAAAACTGAAGTTCCAAAACTAGCTTTAGAGGAAGCCATAAAATTAGAACTTGATCATATTTACGAATGTCTTTTAAATAGTCTTAAACCAATTAATGGTACTGACCACTTATCAAAAATGCATAAGATTTTAGTTGCATGTGAAAAAAGTAAACTTAATCTTAGTAATTTAGTAGAAGTAATATGATCAAAAAAATCCCGCTTCAAAATCTTCAACTTCAAAATCAAAAAATTAAATCAGAATTAACTCAAGCTTTTTCAGAAATTCTAGATTCAGGGCAATTCGTGAGTGGTCCAAAAGTAAAAGAATTTGAGAATAATTTTGCTAGTTATGTGGGTACTAATCATTCAGTTGGTTTGAGCACTGGAAGTTCAGCGCTAGAAATTGCACTCAAAGCCGCAGGTATAGGAAGTGGTGACGAAGTTATTGTTCCCTCAATGACTTTTATCGCAACAATTGAAGCCGTACTGGAAGTAGGAGCTACGCCAGTTCTTGTAGATATTGATAGAAACACCTGGAATATTTCACCAAATGAAATTATTTTAAATATTAATAATAAAACTAAGGCGATAGTACCTGTGCACCTGCATGGTCGACTTGCAGACATGAATTCGATTACAAAAATTGCGAGTGAAAATGATTTATTAATTATCGAAGATGCCGCTCAAGCGCATGGCGCAAATCGAGGCAAATATGTAGCTGGCTGCACAGGTTTAGCCTCTGCCTTCAGTTTTTATCCAGGAAAAAATTTAGGTGCATTAGGTGAATCAGGAGCTCTTACAACAAATTCTGAAGAAATTTTTCATTACGCAGTCAAATATAGAAACTATGGCTCTGAAGTGAAATATGAACATCAAATACGTGGCAATAACTACCGAATGGATGAACTACAAGCATCTTTTTTAGATATCAAATTAAAATACCTAGATCAATGGACTAATAAAAGAATTGAAAATGCAAAAATTTACGATAAAAAATTTGATGAATTAAAAATTGAACACACAAAACCTGATTCTGGAAGACATGTTTATCATATTTATTCCACTTACATTGATTCCGCGTAAAAATGCTACATATTTATTCATCGTAAATCTCGTTTATAAATAATAACAATTTTGAATTATAAATTATAAACTATGAGTTATT
>CAZZKM010000094.1:0-1510 GCA_964655115.1 uncultured Bifidobacterium sp. | reverse complement strand
ATTTTGTAAAATTTATGAGCTACCAATACCAGAAACAGAAAAAACACATTAACGGGTTTATTAAAATACTTTTTGCGTACTTGGCTGTATTTGCTTGAGGAGAAAAAAGCTATTCTGAGCAATACAGAATAAAATTGTGGAATATTTCACAGCAGGCGGACACTAATTTAACGTCTCCTTACTTTACGTAAGCCTTCCCTTTTTTCGGCAAAAACTCTTAAAGAAAAAATAAATATAAACAAGGAATAAACAAAAAAAAATAAACTTTGAATATACCCATAAATTGCTAAGAATTTAAAGAAATTTAATTTCATCAACCAATATGAAGACTTGTATGAATATGGTCTTCATTTTTAATTTTATCGCCAAATCTTTTTTCATACTTTCCAAATTTCCAAATCAAAATCGATCCTAACCACGCAATAATAAAGGATAAAACAATAAAATACCCAATAGAAGTTAAATCAAATGAAGTGATTGTTTTGAATGGTTCAACTTCAGCTAAACCAAAATTATCTGATGCAACAGAAATCCATTGTAAAGTTCCAATAACAAGTGCTACAAATATTGATAATCCTGTTGTTGTTAAATTGTAATAAATTTTTCTAATTGGATTAGTAAATGCCCATGAATATGCTTTAGTCATAAATATTCCATCTAGTGCATCCATCATGGACATTCCTGCGGCAAAAATAATTGGAAGAGCAATTATTGCAAGTGGTGGCAAACTTCCACCTACAGTTCCTGCTGCTGCAGTTGCAGAAAGCGCTAAAAGTCCTACTTCCGTCGCCGTGTCAAATCCTAAACCGAATAAAACTCCAATTGGATAAAGTTGCCAAGAGTTATCAAAACCTTTTTCAAATTTGCCTCTAAAAATTCTTCTCATTAAACCACGATCATTCAATAATTTTTCTAAATGCTCGTGAGAATAATTCCCAGATTTTGCTTGTTTCCAAGCTTTCACTACTCCGAACATAATTATTAAATTCAATATCCCAACTAAATATAAAAAGAATCCAGAAACACTATTGCCGACTGTCCCCCCAATGCTTGAAAATGCATCTTTAAATAGTGAAGCTTGTGTTGCTGCAACTGCTATTGCGATAGATAGTGCAAGCACCACAGTTGAATGACCAAGTGAAAAAAACAAGCCAACCCCCATTGGTTTTTTTCCTTTGGCGAGCATCAGTCTTGTCGTATCATCTATTGCAGCAATATGGTCAGCGTCAAATGCATGTCGTAATCCAAATCCATACGCCAATGCCCCAGCACCAGCGTAAATTAAAGCACCTGAACCATCACTTAAAAAATGGTAATTTGGATTTGAGTTGTAATAGGAAAATAGTCCCCAACCCAATATATGAAGAAAAAGTACGGTTGCTAAAACTCCAAAAAGTCTAGGCAACTCTTCTTTTTCAAATTTTAAAACTTGACGAAGATTTTTATTATTTTTAGGATTTTGAGTCATCAGTAACTACACCTTACTGCAAAATATTTGCAACTGCAAAAT
>CAZZKM010000093.1:0-1562 GCA_964655115.1 uncultured Bifidobacterium sp. | reverse complement strand
ATGCTCTACTTGCAACTCCTGCAGGTTTGTTTATGTCACGATGGATTACTTGGGGTCGCCAGCCTAAGATTAAAAAAATTTCTTCGACAAAATTATTTACTTGAATGTGGTCGGAAGTTCCGATATTGAAGGCATAATAATCTTCAGAAGGATCAGCAGCAGCAAAAAGTAATCCTGAGACTGTATCCGCAACAAATGTAAAGTTTCTAGTTTGATTTCCGTCACCCCAAATTTCGAAGGGATCCATTCTCAAAATTGCTTTAGAAATTAGTGCGATAGCGGCATGACTTTCATTTTCCCGTGGACCATAGGCGGTGAATATTCTTGCTGAGCGACCCTTAGTAGCTGTTTTTTCAGTTAAAGTTTTCAACTGAAATTCTCCCATTAATTTAGTCCATCCGTAAATTCCATCAGGAAATGCACCGCCTGGAATTTCAAAATTTGCTAAATTTTCACTAAGTAAATTTCTTGAACTTGAACTTGATTGAAAATTAATCGGATATGAACAAGCACTAGAGGCATGAATGATGACTTTAACTTTTTCATTAATTGCACTTTGGAAGACTTTTTGATCAATGTATAAGTTTTTCAACATCAATTTACCTTGAGATTCAATAAAACCTCTGCCTCCATGTATGGCTGCTAGATTAAAAACAAAATCAGCTCCACTAAATTCCTTATCAAGATCTTCAATAAGCGTAATGTCCTTTTCAATAAGTTTTAGATTTGAATTATTGAATGAACTATTTAAATTATTTATTTTTCCACTTGAGAAGTCATCAATAACAGTAACAAAAGATTCCATCGAAATAAGAGAGTCTACTAAATGTGAACCAATAAAACTAGCGCCTCCAGTAACTACACATTTTTTATTTCTAAAACTTTTTTTTAACTTAACTAGCACCTGTCTTGTATTTTCAAAATTATTCAATATACTCATGGTAGCGGTTGTCTCCTGACAGTTGATTTATTTATATTAACCTATTTATTTATTGGGGGTATTTTGCAGGTTCAAGTGTTGATGCCAGTTCATAATGAAGCAGAAACTATTGCTAACACAATTAAAGAATGGTACGAAAAAAGCAAGATTGATTTACAAAATCTAACTTTTATATTATCTGAAGATGGTTCAAAAGATAATACTTTAAAAATAATTCTTGATTTGAAAAATAAATATAACATTAATGTAATAACATCAGCACAGCGAAAAGGCTATTCAAAAGCCGTCGTAGATGCTATTAATTCTTCTAAGGAAGGAATAATTTGTTGTGTTGATTCCGATGGTCAATGTGATCCAAATGATTTAACAGAATTTTTGAGTTCATTAAAATCTAATCCAGATAAAATTATTTCAGGTGTAAGAACACCAAGAAACGATTCAATTTTAAGAAAAATTATGTCTAAATCGTTTGGCGTGTTTTATTTTTTACTTTTTCAAATTAAAATGAAAGACACATCATGTCCATTTGTTGTTGGGAATAAAAGAAGTTTTCATTTTATTTCTGAGGAAATACATCTAGATCAAGGATTTTGGTGGGAATTTCACGCTAGAAGAAATGCCG
>CAZZKM010000092.1:0-1564 GCA_964655115.1 uncultured Bifidobacterium sp. | reverse complement strand
TCACTGCTGCAGCGCCTCCAACGGGTCGGTAAATGCTAAGGCGTATCTACGCACGAACCGCGAGTTAATGTGACTTGACCGCGGGATCAAAGTCCCAAACTACCCTTGCGTTACCACATGGGATAGTTGAACTCATCCCCATGCTTCTTTCGGCGGAAGAGACTGAGGAATCGCCTCCAAAAGCTTCGCCTTCCCACATCTTTTATTGTAGCCATCCCCGCTTATCTATCTCAGCGAAAAGCAAAATAGCGACTTCCCTCTGTCCACGATCGTTGAAATGCATGGGGTCGAAGTAACAGTCATCTGTACGTGCCAAGAGCCATTGCGAACCGTCGCAGACCGCGATATTGTCCGGCTTACCAGCGAACTCTCTCTCCTGAAGTGCCATTTGCAGGGCGTCAAAACGAGGCGCGAGCTGGTCATAGTGTTCCGCGGCAAGGTCGGCTAGGCGAGGCATACGCTCGTTGAAAACTTCGAGAACCTTTTGCTCCGCGCCCGCGCGGGCATTTGCCGTCGGCCAAACCATGGCAGGTTGAAGGACCTGCAAGAGCTTTCTTTCCTGTGAGGCGCAGATCGCCGCAAGCGTATGAACATTGCGAAGGTACCAATCGACGGCCTCCCGCCTGACCGACCACTCGGCGGGATTGTCCCATACGAATCCATGCGAGCTTCTAGCAAAGGGCGTGGCTTCTTCTGACCGTACTTGTTTGTTGCGTTGACGTCTTATGGCTCTCGGGGATCGTCGCCGTTTAAGTTCACGCAAAGTCTCCTCAGACAGAGATCCATCCCACATTAAGACCGCCTCCAGATTGTCATCAAAGGACCTCGTACTATTCGCCAACCATCGCCCGTTCGAATACTTCGTTCCCCACGCGGCGTGCGCGAAGTCATTCCAGCCATCCAGGGCCACCACAATGTGCGGTTCAAGTTCAATGAGCTCAGTCACAAAGTAAATTAGGGATTGCGAACTGGCGTAGTCGCCGACAGCGCAATTGAGCACCTCGACCGGTCTTTTCGCTGAAGCACTCAGGAAACCCAGAAGATGATCGCGAATGGTTTCTCCCCTGCGGGAGGCGCCTAGTCCCATGGCGGCCGATCCACCCAGGAGCATCACCCTGAGGACATCGTCTTTGGGAGGACCCCATGGAACTATCTCGTCATGCCCGTAGAAGCCGTTACCATTGGTTCCCAGCCACAGGTAACCCCAAGTCTCGTCGACGTGTTTTCCATCTGGGTAATTGCGGCCCAAACGATGCCCAAGTCGTGGGTCGCGGATGTATCGAAGACTCAGGTCTCTGTAGAAGAGAGAAGGATGCAACACGCCTGATCCATGGTAGACGACTGCTCTTCGATCAGTAGCTGAGTTTCGAGAAGTGCAAATGACAGAAATTCATTTCCCTTCGCGATTGCAAATCAGCCAACATTCGCGCATCGCACCGATGCCCAGAAGCTTCTGGGCATCGGTGAGTCGGTCAAATGGCTCCGTCAGACTTCTCGCTCGACCGACCAGAAAGTGTTGGAGACGTCGATCAGCTCGCACTGAGGTAAGGTACGCACGCGAGAC
>CAZZKM010000091.1:0-1572 GCA_964655115.1 uncultured Bifidobacterium sp. | reverse complement strand
TATCAATATCTAGAAACCCAGAGCGAATTAAATTGCCGGTTTCACTTACCGGACGATCACTCATTACTTAGATTTACCTGCGTAATCAACAACAGTTTCAGCAAATGCAAGACCTAAAGATTTCCAAGTTTCCTTCATTTTTTGTCCATATTCTTGAAATTGTTTTTCAACTGAGTCATCAGTGATGCCTAATGTTTTTCGTACTTCATCTTCGCTTAATAGCCAATCACTCATAATGTTCCAGTCTGTTTCTGGATGAAATTGCAAGCCCCAAGCATTTTTACCTAAGACAAATGCTTGCACATCACAATCATCACTTGTGACTAACAGTTTTGCATTTTTTGGCAATTCCAATATCGCATCTTGATGATATTGAGGAACTGGAATTGAAACTGGAGCATTGACCACACTTGATAAAACGCAATCTTCTTTTGCTTGTGGTAAAAATTCCACAAAACCAACACCAATTTCTGGTTTATTAGTTCTACCAACTTTTCCACCATTTGCATCAGCTAATAATTGGCCGCCCAAACAAACTCCTAAAGTTGGAGTTTGTTCTTTTATTACATTTCTTAATAATTCTTTTACTTGTTTTAACCAAGGCCATTGGTCTTCATCGTGCACTCCACGAGATCCGCCTAAAACAATTACACCTTCATATCCAGTTGGGGAAGTTGGAACCAAATCTCCTTTGAATGGATAAATTACTTCGATTGATACCCCGCGCTCTTTTAACCAATCTTCTAGATAACCAATAGGTGCATCTTGTTCGTTTTGCACAACAAGAACAACTGGAGTTTTAATTGACATAAGTAAAGCCTACTTAAAGAACAGGTAAGTATCTATCCAATTCCCATTGAGTGACTTGTTTTCTGTATTCATCCCACTCAGCACGTTTATTTCGTAGGAAATAGTCAAAAACGTGTTCTCCTAAAGTTTCTGCAACTAATTCACTTTTCTCCATAGTTTTAATTGCTTCATCTAAAGTTGTTGGAAGTGGAGTTAGTCCTAATGCTCTTCTTTCAGCATCAGTTAGTGACCAAACATCATCTTCAGCACCTTGTGGCAATGAATAATTTTCTTCAATTCCTTTTAATCCAGCAGCTAATAAAACAGAATAAGCAAGATAAGGATTTGCAGCAGAATCAAGTGCGCGATATTCAATTCTGGTTGATTGACCTTTTGATGGTTTATACATGGGCACTCTTACCAATGCAGATCTATTGTTATGACCCCAACAAACATAAGCTGGCGCTTCTCCCCCACCGGTAAGACGTTTATAAGAATTTACATATTGATTTGTCACAGCAGTAAATTCTGGAGCATGTTTTAAAATACCTGCAATGAAATTTCTCCCAATTTTACTTAATTGATATTCAGAACCTGGTTCATGAAAAGCATTTTTCTCTCCTTCAAATAAAGACAAATGTGTATGCATTCCAGAACCTGGATAATCTCTAAAAGGTTTAGGCATAAATGAAGCTCTTACACCTTCACTTAATGCAACTTCTTTTACTACTAATCTAAAAGTCATGATGTTATCTGCAGTGCTTAAAGCATCTGCGTAACGTA
>CAZZKM010000090.1:0-1583 GCA_964655115.1 uncultured Bifidobacterium sp. | reverse complement strand
GCCCCAAGCGGAGCGAACGAAGGCGAAGGCTGAAAGCCTTCCCCGTGAAGGGGCGGGGGCTTAAAAGCCCCTTCACTATATATAAGGGTGGGATTTCCATTTTTCTTGCACACCACGTTTGACCTGCGGAAACGCAAAAGTTAATTTCTATTTGTCGGATTTAATATTAAAACTCTTAAAAATAAAACACGATTTGACATTTTAATTTAGAAAGTGCTATATTAATCATCATTACCAAACAGGTAAAACAGAGAGAGAAAGAGTTAAAAATGAAACAAGCACCAGCACCACTTGATATGAGTGGTTATCAAAGGACACGTGATTTTGCTGCCCTTCGTATGAAGAGAAGTGGGAAGTATGTTTTCACCTTCAGTTTGCCGCTAGCCCAGGTACCTGATCTGCTACCAGAGCCAAAAGCAGATGAGCCTTTCGCTGACAACCGAGTCATAAATGAAGTTAAGGCAAAGAAATTTGGAGAATATTGGTTAAACAATCCCGTTGCTTGGGCAGTGCCACCACTTCTAATTGATTGTCAGACAGATTTGAACTTTAATTCTGATTTCATAATTTCAAATTCAAAAGTGGAATTAGGCAGACTAGAGCTTCCAAATGACGCTAAGCATTTGCTTCAAATCTTAGATGGACAGCACAGAATCAAAGGTTGGTATTTGATTCAAAGTTATTTAATAAAAGAGAGAGTGAAGGCATTAGAGATCCTAAATCAACAAAAAAGAACAGGAAACCAGGTTGAAATAGACGAAGCTGAAAAACAGTTAAGTCAAATTAAAAATAACTTAGATAGATTAGCTGACGAATCAGTAACAATTGAATTAATTGCTGGCTTATCTAGAAGAGAACATCGCGATTTTTTTGTGACCATAAATTCAAATCAATCCGGTGTCAATAAGTCTGAAACTATTAGACTTGATTCAGTCGGGATAAGCGCAATAATTAGTAAGGAATTAGCTGCAGGCCATCCCTTATTACTTGATAGAATAGAAGAAAGACTTCCTTCTGCTAAAGGTTCTTCCCCTTACTTTATTTCCTTAGCTAATTTGAATGAGATTATTCGTCACGTAATGTATTCAATTAAAGGACGAAATACTGACTCAAAATTAACTGATCAAGATAGAGCAACGGAACTGGCAACATTGTTTTTTGATGTACTTGAAAATAATGTCCCAGAGTATCAAAAAATGATAAATGGAGAAATGACACCAAAAGAATTGAGAAAGAAGTCGCTTTGGAACTCACCAACAATTCTACGAGGATTGGCAGGTGCATTTTTCAATCTCGTTGTCGCAAATAATAAAGGTGAATCTAATTGGAACAAAATGGTTGAAATAAAACAAGATTTCAAACCTAGTGAATCTGGCCTAAAACTGTTTACTGATCTTGTTAAAAATCTTGACAATTCAGTTATGGCTTTGGAGCTAAACAAAGAAAATAAGTTGGTAATAAAGAACGGAAATTGGTTCAAAACTGGAGTGGTGGAGTCTTATCCATCAGCCGCTCCATCTTCAAAGAAACAAGGATTGAAAGGGCTATCTGACCTGTTTAGCAAATGGGCAGTAAGTGGCGAA
>CAZZKM010000089.1:0-1618 GCA_964655115.1 uncultured Bifidobacterium sp. | reverse complement strand
ACAAAATTTTGTTTTAAGTAAGGTCTAATTTGCTCAGGAACAATTCTCATCCAATCTGAAACTGCAACTACAGGGCCTTTGTGATTTTCTAATAAATGAGAAATAAATGGCTTTTTGTTTTCATTTTCCAATAGGTTCTTTCTTTCAACTTCTAAACCATCTCTTCTTAATTCATTCCATGAAGTAACTGAATAAACATCAGCACTAATTTCATATTCTTTTTCTAATAATTCTTTTGCCTTTAATGCCCAAGGCATGGCAACACCTGAGGCAAGTATGGCAATTTTTGAGTATTTACTCTTGAAATTTGATTCAGAATATAGATAAGCACCTTTTAAAAGGTGTTCTGTATTTATGTTTTTTGGTTCTTCAGGTTGAATGTAAGGTTCGTTGTAAACAGTCATGTAATAGTAAATATTTTCTGGATTTTCCCCGTACATTCGTTTCAAGCCGTCTTTAACAATGTGGGCAATTTCAAAACTAAATGCAGGGTCATATGCCACAACCCCTGGATTTGTGGAGGCTAAAACCATTGATTGACCATCGTCATGTTGCAAGCCTTCACCAGTCAAAGTTGTTCTTCCAGCAGTTGCACCAATAACAAAACCTCTAACCATTTGATCCATTGCTAGCCAGAATTGATCTCCAGTTCTTTGGAAACCAAACATTGAATAGAAAATGTAAATTGGAATCATTGATTCAGAATGTGTGGCATAACTTGTGCCAACTGCAGTCCATGATGAAACTGATCCTGCCTCATTTATTCCTTCGTGAAGAATTTGTCCTTTTTCAGATTCTTTATAAGACAAAAACAGTTCTCTATCTACCGAGGTATATCTTTGCCCAAATGGTGAATAAATTTTTGCGGTAGGAAATATCGAGTCAAGTCCAAAAGTTCTTGCTTCATCTGGAATTACTGGAACAAATCTTGGACCAATATTTTTATCTTTCATTAAATCTTTAATCAAACGAACAAAAGCCATGGTTGTTGCAACAGGTTGTTTTCCAGAAGATTTTTTAGCATCTGCATAAGCATCATCTTGTGGTAAAACTAGTGGTTTATTGTTTGTTCTTCTTTCTGGTAAATATCCACCTAGTTGTTTTCTTCTTTCATGCATGTATTCAATAACTGGATCTTTTGGTCCAGGATGATAATAAGGAGGATTTTTTTCATCAAGTTTTGAATCTGGAATTTCTAAGAAAAGTGTGTCTCTAAATTTCTTTAAATCATCAAGAGTTAATTTCTTCATTTGATGCGTTGCATTCCTGCCTTCAAAATGAGAACCCAAAGTCCAACCCTTGATGGTTTTAGCAATTATTAAAGTTGGCTGCCCTTTATGTTCACTTGCTGATTTGTAGGCGGCATAAAGTTTTCGGTAATCGTGTCCTCCACGTTGTAGTGCCCAGATTTCATCATCGGACATTGGTTCTACTAAAGCTTTGGTGCGTGGATCTCTACCAAAGAAATGTTCTCTAATGTAAGCACCACTTTCTGCTTTATAAGTTTGAAAATCTCCATCAGGAGTGTTATTCATTAGATTTACTAATGCGCCATCTGTATCTTTTGCAAGAAGTGGATCCCAAGTTCTTCCCCAAATAACTTTGATCACATTCCAAC
>CAZZKM010000088.1:0-1639 GCA_964655115.1 uncultured Bifidobacterium sp. | reverse complement strand
AAGCAATTGTGCGAATTGATATGAGTGAATATCAAGAAAAACATTCAGTTTCTCGTTTAGTTGGCGCTCCTCCAGGTTATGTCGGTTACGACCAAGGTGGTCAATTAACAGAAAGTATTAGAAGAAGACCATATTCAGTTGTATTACTTGATGAAGTTGAAAAAGCACATCCAGAAGTTTTTGATGTGTTATTACAAGTCTTTGACGATGGAAGACTTACAGATGGGCAAGGAAGAACAGTTGATTTTAGAAACACAATCTTAATTATGACTTCCAATCTTGGTTCAAACTTTTTAGTTGATCCATTACTGGATAAAAAACAAAAAGAAGAAGCAGTGTTAGGTGTGGTTAGACAAATGTTTAAACCAGAATTTTTAAACAGACTAGATGATATTGTTATGTTTGATTCTTTAGATAGAGATCAGTTAGCAAGTATTGTTAAAATTCAACTTGAGTTGTTAAACAATAGATTAAAAGATCGAAGAATAACTTTGGAAGTAACTGAAAAAGCTCAATCTTGGCTTGTTATTAATGGTTACGACCCACTTTATGGCGCAAGACCTTTAAGAAGATTAATTCAAACTGCTATTGGAGATCGTTTATCAAAGGCAATTTTAGGTGGCGAAGTAAAAGATGGCGACACCATTACCTTTGATGCAACAGATTCTTCGAAAGAATTAATTCTTAAAATTAAATAACTTGTACCAAATTAGGAACAAGTAAGGAAATATTTTTAATAATTAACTCGTCCCACGAGTATCAATTACTCGAGGGACGAATATGAGGAAGAAAAATAAATACTATTTATTCATAATAATTCCAATTTTTATAGGACTTTTCAAAGAAGTTCCTGCGCAAGCTACCTCAAGTGATGCTATAACTTTGGAATCAATTTCAGCAGTTTCAAGCACAGTTTTAACTGGTGAAGATATTGTTATGCAAATCCAAGTCGCTGTTCCCTCGGGATATTCATGGGATCCAAATGTAAGCGCTCTTGGCGGGAAAATAAAAGTCCAGATTTGTCCTGATTCCCTGTATCAAGTCATAAGTGGTATACCTAATTGCAATTATGGAACTCAACAAGCAAAGTATTCATTAACAAATATTTCAAATTTAAATACTGTTAGTGACGGTTTGTTTGATATTAAAACTTTTCGTATTTCAGGTTTAGCATCATTAAATGTAGTCGAAAATTATAAATTAATGATTGTCAGAATTCCAGCTGCAAATATTCCTAATAGAGATGAAATGCATTATTACTCAAGAGGGAAAACATATGCGACTGATGACTATGGCAATTTACCTTATTTAGTTCCAACGTTTATAAATGGTGATGTTTCTGTTGTTAACTCGCTTCCAACTCCAACTCCAACTCCAACTCCAACTCCAACTCCAACTCCAACTCCAACTCCTACACCTACTCCTTCGTCAAGTGTTTCAGAATCTGCAACACCTAGTCCTACTCCAACAGTTTCTGAAACTTCGACTCCCACCCCTACACCTTCAAGTTCTTCAAATGAAATTTCAACTTCAGTAGTTGCGACTGCCTCAAGTTCAAATTCAATTACAAAAAATCTAATTCCGATTGCAATTCAAAGTTCAGGTGTAGCAATTTTAAAAACACCAAACAAAAACGGGG
>CAZZKM010000087.1:0-1642 GCA_964655115.1 uncultured Bifidobacterium sp. | reverse complement strand
CAAAACAGCGCCCCGAAGGGCGCTTTTGTTCAAACAATGGATTGACTCAATGCCGGTTCAGTGCTTGACAACCGCGGGATCAGTCGGGGTCTCGGCACCCGCCACTGCCGCTGCCGGAGCAACTTCTTCGTCCGTCAAAGGCACAGGCTGACGTTCGAGTGCGATGTCAAGCACCTTTTCTATCCAGCGAACCGGAATAATTTCCAATCGACTTTTAACGTTATCCGGTATCTCGGCAAGATCCTTCACATTTTGTTCAGGAATAAGAACAACCTTGATGCCGCCACGCAGTGCAGCAAGAAGTTTTTCCTTAAGGCCACCGATAGGAAGTACTTCGCCACGCAGCGTAATCTCACCCGTCATCGCAACATCTGCACGCACAGGAATGCCGGAGAACACAGAAACCAGCGCGGTCGTCATCGCAATACCCGCCGACGGACCGTCCTTCGGTGTAGCACCTTCAGGAACGTGGATGTGAATGTCAGTCTTGTCGAAGACATCGCTCTTGATGCCGAGTATTTTTGCCCGACTGCGCACGACAGTACGAGCTGCCTCAATCGATTCCTTCATTACATCACCGAGCGTACCAGTACGAATTACGTTGCCCTTGCCCGGCATGGTCATGGATTCGATGGTGAGCAGATCACCGCCTACTTCAGTCCAGGCGAGACCGACCACCTGACCAATCTGATTCTCTTTGTCAGCGACCCCAAAGTCATAGCGGCGCACACCGAGGAATTTACCGAGATTTTTTCCCGTCACCGTGATCTTCTTTTCCTGCTTGGTCAGCAGCAGCATCTTGACCACTTTGCGGCAGATCTTGGAAATCTCGCGATCCAGAGAGCGCACGCCAGCCTCACGCGTGTAATAACGAATGATGTCACGCACAGCCGATTCGGCAACCGAAACTTCACTGTCCTTCAAGCCATTGTTCTTGATCTGCTTTGGCAACAGATAGCGCTGAGCAATGTTGGTCTTTTCATCCTCGGTGTAACCCGATAGTCGGATCACTTCCATCCTGTCCAGCAATGCTGCGGGAATGTTGTAGGAGTTGGCCGTGGCAACGAACATCACGTCGGACAGGTCGAAATCGACTTCAACGTAATGATCACCAAAGGTGTGGTTCTGCTCGGGATCCAGTACCTCCAGCAGAGCCGAGGCGGGATCGCCACGGAAGTCCTGCCCCAGCTTGTCGATTTCATCGAGCAGGAACAAGGGATTACGAACGCCCGACTTCGTCAGACTCTGCAGGATCTTGCCAGGCATGGAGCCGATGTAGGTGCGGCGATGACCACGAATCTCCGCCTCATCACGAACGCCACCCAGCGCCATGCGAACAAATTTCCGATTCGTCGCACGGGCGATCGACTGTCCAAGCGAGGTCTTGCCAACACCGGGAGGTCCGACGAAGCAAAGAATCGGCGCTTTCACTTTGTCGACGCGCTGCTGCACGGCGAGATATTCCAGAATGCGTTCCTTGATCTTGTCAAGGCCGTAATGATCGTCCTCGAGTACTTTCTCAGCATGCGCAAGATCGTTGTTCACCTTGGATTTTTTCTTCCAGGGCAAACCAATCAGTACATCAATGTAATTGCGCACCACGGTAGCCTCAGCTGACATCGGCGACATGAGCTTGAGTTTT
>CAZZKM010000086.1:0-1647 GCA_964655115.1 uncultured Bifidobacterium sp. | reverse complement strand
TTGAACACGCAATTAAAGGCCCGATGTGGGATTGCCAAATGTGTGGTCAATGTGTATTGCATTCAACCGGAATGACTTGTCCTATGACTTGTCCAAAGAATTTAAGAAATGGACCATGCGGTGGAGTTAGAGAAAATGGTCATTGCGAAGTTAAACCTGAAATGAAATGTGTTTGGTTAAAAGGATTTGAAAGAAGTCAAAATTGGCCGTTACCAAACACTTGGAAAGAAGAATTTAATCATTTAAGGCCTCCTGTTGATCATCGATTAAAAGGTGGATCTTCTTGGATTAATTTCGTAACTAAACGTGATAAATGGACTCCATCTGGTTGGAAAAATTCTTCAGAAATAATGGATAAGCACTAAATGTCTTTATTAGAAGAAAAAATAACAAAAACCCAAGATTTAGTTTTTACTGCAGAATTTCCCGTTATTGATGGTGAAGGTTTTACAAAAGTAGAAAAATATGCAAAAAGATTAAAACCTTGGTTTGATGCTGTGAATGCAACTGATAACACCGCAGCACATGCGCATGCTTCTAATTTAGCTAGTGCGATTGCTATGAAAATGCACGGTATTGAGCCAATAATGCAAGTTGTTTGTAGAGATAAAAATCGATTGGCAATTCAAGCAGACATTGTGGGAGCTAGTTTGCATGGAATTGAAAATATTTGTGCATTAACAGGAGACGATGTAACAGCAGGAGATGAAACTGAAGCTAAAAGAGTTTTTGATTTAGATGGTCCACAGTTAATTAGAGTTGCCTCAACTTTAGCAAGAGGCGAATATCTTTCAGGTCGAAAACTAGATCCAGCTCCACATCTTTTTGTTGGTGCTGTTGAAAATCCTTCAGCCCCACCTTTTGAGTATCGAGTCCAAAGAGTTGCGAAAAAAGTTGCCGCTGGAGCTAAATTCTTACAATTGCAAATTTCTTATCACCCAGATAGATTAGAAAAATTTTGTAAAGGAATTGTTGACCTGGGATTAAATAAATTAGTAGCAATAATTCCAACAATTGTGCTTATTAAAGGTGTGAGACCTCTTAAATTTATGAACGAAAAAGTACCTGGAATTGATGTTCCAGCGGAAGTAATAAATAGAGTTGAAAAATCAACAGATCAAGCAGAAGAAGCATATAAACAAACTTTAGAATTTGCTCAGCATGCTTTATCACTTTCTGGAGTCAGAGGACTTCACGTCACAGATTTTCGACATGACGACACTTTAGATCGATTAATGCATGATTTAGGTCGAGTTCCTAAATCTTTTAATTAAGGAGAAATAAATGCATTCAATACTTCGTTCAGCGACAAAAGAAGTAGTAATTGGACACGATGTTCCTTTTGTAATTATTGGAGAGAGAATTAATCCGACAGGAAGAAAAAAATTCCAAGAACAACTTCGCGCCGGTGATTTGAGTCAGATAGAAATAGATGTGCAGCAACAAGTTGATGGTGGAGCAGATGTATTGGATGTAAATATGGGTGTTCCATTAACTGATGAGCCTGAATTGTTGAGTAAAGCCATAAAACTTGTCCAGTCAAAAACAGATTTACCAATATGTATTGATTCATCAGTTATAGAAGCTCTTGATGCCGGCTTGAAAGCCTATGAAGGAAAAGCTTTAGTCAATTCTATGACCGGTGAA
>CAZZKM010000085.1:0-1657 GCA_964655115.1 uncultured Bifidobacterium sp. | reverse complement strand
TGTATTTAGACGTGACTAACACGTTGCTAAAGTGCTTCAAGATTCAAATGTCCAAATTTATCTAGTTGTCAGATGCCTGCAATACACTTCAAATATGTTCAAACAGTTGCCTAATCTTTTGGAGACTCATCCACACATTGCCACTGAAGCTTTTGGTTGGGATCCGACAAAAGTCTTTGCTGAATCCTATGAAAATATTGCCTGGAAGTGTAAAAGAAAACACATTTGGGTTGACAAAATTATTAACAGAACACAGAAAAATATTAATTGCCCAAAGTGTGATTTGAATTGAATTTAATTGTTGGCAAGAATGATCTAGCTACTACTCATCCTGTATTAGCTAAAGAAGCAGATGGTTGGGACCCTAAATCAGTAGTCGCTGGAACTAACAAAAAACTTGCTTGGAGATGTCAACTTGGTCATAAATATGAAGCAACTGGAGACAGCAGAACATCAAAAAAAACTGGTTGTCCTATCTGTTCAAACCAAAAAGTATTAGCTGGATTCAATGATTTGGCCACAACACATCCTGAACTTGCAAAAGAAGCTTACGGCTGGGATCCAACAAAAGTTATTGCCGGGACACATAAGAAACTTACTTGGAAATGTAAACTTGGCCATAAATTTGACTCCCCTAGCGTTAATCGTGCTTTTGGAACAACTGGTTGTCCTATTTGTTCAAACCAAAAGGTTTTAGCAGGTTTCAATGATTTAGCTACTACTCATCCCGAACTTGCAAAAGAGGCGTATGGTTGGGACCCGACCAGGTTTACTTCGGGATCAGATACGAAACGTAAATGGAAATGCGAAAAGGGTCACAAGTGGGAAGCCCTTATTTATTCAAGACTTAAAAGTGGGTGTCCAACTTGTTCAAACAAAAAAGTTCTAGTTGGTTTTAATGATTTAACTACTTCCTATCCTGACTTGGCTAAACAGGCTTATGGTTGGGATCCCCGAACAGTCACATATGGCGTTGGGAAAAGATTCAAATGGAAATGCGACAAGGGCCATATCTGGAAAACTACTGTCAACGATAGAACCACTGGAACGGGTTGTCCAACTTGCGCAGTAGGGCATTACGATCCAAATCTAAATGCCTATCTATATTTTTTGATTCATCCAACTTGGGAATTGTTTCAAATCGGGATAACTAATACCCCTAAAAAAAGAATTGCTGACCACGAAAAACTTGGGTGGCAAGTATTAAATATTAGAGGACCATCGGATGGTCATACGACGCAAGAACTAGAGACTGCATTACTTAGATTTCTCAAGAGTCAAAACGCACACCTTTCCCCCGAACACATTGCAGGAAAGTTTGACGGATTCACAGAGTCTTGGACAATTGATTCCTATAGAGTAAACAATCTAAAAGAGCTTATTGATAAAGCAAGTGAAGCAGGGTATTAAAATTCACTTAACAATAAATTCTTTTCTAAAGAAGCGATTAGGATTTCTGTTTCAACGTAAAACCATTCTTGATTGTTTGCATAATTATTTGTAACGTTATAGTTTTTTAGATCATTTTGTAATAGTTTTTCAAGTTGTCTTGGTTTATCTAATTTTAAAGTTACAATTGGTCTTACCCCAAAAGGATTTCCTGTGTTCAAATCTTTTATTCTAGATTTTAATTTTTGATTAGTTTTGCCAATTTTTA
>CAZZKM010000084.1:0-1682 GCA_964655115.1 uncultured Bifidobacterium sp. | reverse complement strand
GCAGGGCCTCTGCCCCGAACTGCTCCATCACGGGCATTGGGAAAGCGTACAGAACCACGCCACTGGCTGGCGATCAGGTGCGCTCATTGCGGGGTCATCGCCTCGAAGATGCGCAGGTACGAGTCATAACGAAAGCGGCGATTGCGGGAAAAGCCCGTCGTTTCCCTGAGGATCCCAAGGGACTCAAGCCGTGCCACGATCCGGTTCGCCGTCACCTTCGACACATCGAGTTCACGCTCGACCCAGGCGACGTTGACGATCGGTTGCGAATACAGCGCATCGAGGAGTCGGATGTCGTGCTTGTTCCCACCCGAGGACACAACCAACTCTCGGTCGATCGCGTGAATCCGAGTGATCTCCATCGCCGTGTGGGCGGCATGGGTCGCCGACGACGTCACGGCCGACAGGAAGAACGCCATCCACCCCTCCCAGTCTCCGTCTTCACGCACCGACGTCAAGCGTCGGTAGTACTCGCGTTGGTGCTCCTTGAAATATGCACTCAGATACAAAATCGGCCTGCACAACACCTCACGGTCGTGCAGGATGAGCGCAATCAACAACCGTCCAGTTCGACCATTGCCGTCGAGGAACGGATGGATCGTCTCGAACTGCGCGTGCGCAAGTCCCGCAACGAGCAACGCCGACAGACCCTCGTCGTGCAAGAACACCTCCAAGTCCCCGAGTGCATCGTTCATCACGTGCACCGGTGGTGGCACGAAGCGCGCGTCGGCGAGCGTGCACCCAGCCGGCCCGATCCAGTTCTGCGTCCGGCGAAACTGACCGGGAGTCTTTTCTGATCCGCGACCGTCACGCAACAACACCTCGTGCATCTCGCGCACGAGTCGCATCGACAGTGGTAACTCCCCGAGACGCGCCACTCCATGATTCAGTGCGGCAACGTACCGCACGACGTCGCCAACGTCGCGACTGTCCTCTAGCCAGCTCGACAACACTGCGGCAACGACGTCGTCGAGGGTGCACTGGGTTCCTTCGATCCGTGAGCTGACGAGTGCCTCGTGTCGCACGTACATGGAGAGAAACAAGTCCGCACCCGGCAAGGTCGACGCCAGACCGTCCAGGCGACCAAGCGCGAGGTTCGCCTGCACGAGTTGGCGCAACAGCGCGTCGTCGAACTGAAGGCGCGGCGATGGCGGCAACGGGGTCGGCTCGAACGCCCGATACCCCTCGAGTTGGGTGACGAGCGTGCCGGATCGTGGATGGGCCTTCATGCCTGCACCACTGCGTACATAGCCAGTACGCGTCCCCGGACACAGCCACCCCAGACCCTTGTCTCACTCATCCAACACACCCACCTCCATCGGAACCCCAACCGTCGTGTCACACTCGCTGCGGGCCTCTTGGCCCCGACACTCGATGCCAACTCGCCCTCACTGCGCTACACATGGTCCAGGGCAGGCCCAGAACAGGTCCAGAACAGGTCCTGGGCCCGAACCCACCTGGAATCAGCATAGTTTAGAATATTCGTATTTCTGAACTATAAAAATCCATAGTTTCATGCCCTGACACGGGAAGAGCCTCCGGGGGTTGCAGGGTGCAGGTCCCCACAGGTGCCGCGTTTCGACATCGTGAGGCGTCGACACCCGCAGACGCCACCTCCACAATGACCATCGCTCCCCGATAGCCCCCATCTGATCTCCCGATGGCGCCCCACGGTCAAATCT
>CAZZKM010000083.1:0-1683 GCA_964655115.1 uncultured Bifidobacterium sp. | reverse complement strand
GTGAGTTTCCTCGGTCTCCCGCTCCGAGGTGGCGAGGGGTCGGATCGTTGATGTGCCCCGCGCTCTGGATGCGACCGTCTTCGAGCAACAACATCGGCCCGACCATGCCGACCTCGGGATCCTCCAGGAGCGCGATGAGCGACTCGATCCAGTCCGGCGAGATGACCTGGGTGTCGTCGTTCAACAGGATCACGTTGTCGCCCGTCGAGTGGAGCACACCGACGTTGCACTTGTCTGCGAAGTTGAACGGGAACGGATAGTCGATGACCCTCACTCGGGGGTCCTCGGCGAAGGACCATGGCACCGGCGGTGCATCGACCGGTGGCACATCGCGCATCACGACGACCTCATAGTTGTCATACGTCGACAGGTTCAGGATGCTGTTGACCGCGTTACTCAAGATGCAGGTGGTCACTCCCCAGACGCGCTTCAGATCTCCGCGCGTCGGAATGATGATGCTCACCTTCGGACGAGCCGTCAGGTTGCGACGCACCATCGTGAAGCCCGGACGAATGCTGGAGACCGATGCGTCGATTCCAGTGCGTTGGAGGTGCGCCTCGATCGCCTTTTGTGCCGAGATGAAGGCATACGGTTTGGCGCTCACCTCCGCGGCCGCCGATCCGGGCACGACGCGCCAGTGGTACAGCACGGTGGGTAGGTGCAGTACCTTGCGCGCCTTCTCGGTTGCGCGCAAAATCAGGTCGTAGTCCTGCGAGCCGTCGAAGCCGGGGCGGAATCCCCCGATTGCATCCAACAGCTCAGCGCGAAACACGGAAAAGTGGCAGCAGTAGTTCTGACCCTGGAGTCGATACGGGTCGAACGGGGGCTTGCGAAACACGTCGTAGTGGTTGCCGTGCTCGTCGATCTTGTCCTCGTCGGTGTAGACGTAGTCGACGGCCTCATTGCCTTCTTCACGAAGACGTCGATCGACGCGCTGGAGGGCCTCTCGATGCAGCATGTCGTCGTGGTCGAGGAGCCCAATGAATTCTCCAGTTGCCATGTCAAGGGCGTCCTGACTCGCCGCGACGATCCCACCGTTGGACTCACGACAGTGCAGTCGGATGCGGGGATCTGCTGACACCGCCCTCTCCAGTTCCTTGCGCACCTTCGGGTTCGGCGAGCAATCGTCGGTAATACACCATTCCCAGTCCGTAAAGAGCTGGTTACGCACCGAGTCGATGCAGTCTCGGAGCGCGTCGAGGGGTGGGTTGTAGACCGGGGTGACGAGGCTGAAACGGGGCATGGGTCCGGTCAGCCCCGGCGAAGTACACGTTTGACGAGCCGAATGGGAAGCATGACAATTCGGCCAATCTTCCAGGTTGTGCTTCCATGCGCAGCCTTCAATTGATTTCGAACTCGCTTCAACCGCGCATCAAGGTCGGCTACTTGATTATGGAGGTCGCCGAGGAGTACATGGGCCTCACCCAATTCGGCAGCCTTTCCCATCGCATAGTCACGTGAGTGGATCACCTGGGTGGTGAGCTGGGTGGTGAGCTGGGTGGTCTGGGTGGTGAGCTGGGTGGTGAGGTCGTTAATTTGTCGATCCAAGTCGTTGATTACACCGTTTAGACGCGCGACTTCCGTGCGTAGTTCAGGTACTTCACTGATGCGAAATTGGTGCTGGAGCATGCCGATTTCTGCAAGCAGTCGTTCTCGAGACGCATCCTTGAGGTGAGCGGGCAC
>CAZZKM010000082.1:0-1689 GCA_964655115.1 uncultured Bifidobacterium sp. | reverse complement strand
ATTTATCATTGGAAAGATTGAAAAATTGAAAAAATATATAAATTATTGTTGTATAGAATGTAGCAATTAAATTACCTGGATAAGAACCGACAATGCATTGAAAAATGATTAATGTTCCACAAAATGGAATAATTTTACTTTTTAAAATAGATTCTTTGTGAAATATAAAAAGTAACCAAGGTAAAAAAGCTGCCGACCTGACGACAGAATAATGTTGAGCATTAGAGTAAAAAACTGGAACAAAAGTATATAATAATCCGGAAAATAATGATATGTGTAAGTTTTTAAAGTAACGTGAGGCAAGAAAATACGCTCCAATTGCTCCAAATAAAATTATGAAAGCTTGAGTTCGCGCAGCATTTGGTGGTGACCAGATGAAAAATTCCGCAACTAGAGCAACTGGAATAAACCATCCTCCATCTTGAAGTAATTGATATTCAGGTATTCCAAACCACGCGTAAGGAAACCACGAAGGTGGATCAAAAAAACTTCCATCTTTATAAAATCGAAATTGTTCAACTTGGCCACCGCCAAGAAAATCCCAAGGTGGAGTTGAATATCCAATCCAATAGTTAAAAAAAATTGCAGTATTCAATAAACACAAAATTAACACTGGGAAAATATGTCTTTTAAAACTTAGTTTATTGATCATGTTCTCTTTTCATTTTTAACAAATTGTCAATCAAAAAACACAAATTCAAAACAGCAAGAATATGGATTATCACAGAAACGGGAAATTGGTGTCTAGGTAAATCGTTAGGAGTTGAACCAAACCACCATGACAAATATGACCAAATTATTGCAAAACTAATACTTAAATGAGTAAAAATTGTTTCATGACTTGAATTTTTATTTTGTCTGATCAAGAGGACAATTTGAGTAAATGAAATGATAATGAAAAAAAGTGACAGGTTAATATATTTGAAAATTCTATCTTTAGGCCAAAAAAAATCTAAATTAAATAAATCCAATGCTTGTGGCGAATCTATATTTTGATAATTTAATATTCCTTGAGAATACCCAAACAATAGGGTATTCTCAAGATTTTTGGATTCAGAGTAGTTAAACATAGTAAAAGGAGCAATAAACGTATAATCTAGATTATCAATCATAAACCGAATTAAGAATCTATTTCCTCCATTTTCGTACCACTTTTTGTATGATTGTAAATTTGCAACGGCAGCGTCAGGGGGTGAACCTAGATTGTTTTCTGAAAAATATAAGAAAGTAGTTCGAGCCTCCATGGGGAATTTATTGTTTAAAATATAAGCTCTCCATTCTTTATTTTCCCACAATCTAGAATTAATGATTGCTGATGTATTTAATATTGGGGTAGCAGAAATATTTAAAGTTATAAAAAGTGTTAAAGGAATAAAAATAATTGAGATAAATGTATTTGCATGTATCAGAAACCCAGTTGAAATTATTTTTCTGGATTTGTAATTATAAAAAATTTTAAGCAATATAATTATCAGTGCAAAAGCGGAAACAAATCCATTTACACTTTTAATTCCTGAAAAAATAATTAGTGATAGGATTAGAAGCAAAAGGTAAAAATTACTAAAAGGATTTTTCAAATACAGAAATAGAGTTGTTAAGACTAACAATATTGAAGAAATGTTCAGAGATTCTGCCATTATATAATAATCTAAATACAATACATTTGGGGATGAAAAAAGTACCATTATT
>CAZZKM010000081.1:0-1692 GCA_964655115.1 uncultured Bifidobacterium sp. | reverse complement strand
GCATATGTAGAAAGTAAAGGAGAGTCTAGAACTTCCTTTACCCGATTAATTACTTTTTCATTTCCATGACCAACATTTGTGACAAATATTGTTGAAGTAAAATCAATAAATTTATTATCCGCGATATCAAAAACTGAAGCATCTTTTGCTTTTTTCCAAATTATTGGGAATTGACCTTGCATAGATCTAGATTCAGTTTTTTCAAGTTTTGCAATAATTTCTTTTGTGCCTGGAGCAGGAATAAAAGAATTAATTTTTCTATTTGGCGTGTTGATAATTGGAACTTGAACTGGTTCTAATTCAAAATTAAATTTAGCCATTACTTATTTTCTCCAAAAACAACTTCGTATAACTCAGGTTTATTTTTTACCTGCCATCTAACAAATTCTAAATCATCAGGATTATCAATTTCATGAATATTTTCGGTAACAAATCCATGAATTTTATCTCCATGCAACGACTTAGATTTGTTGAGATGGTCAAATTTAACGATATCAACGTATCCATTTGCGGTATAGGTTTTAGGAAAAGATTGACGTGGGGCATTAGTTTGATTGAGATCTACTTTTTCACCAATTGGATTCAATAGGTTACTTGAATTTAGTTCAAAGCACTTATATGCAGATTCGGACATTTCTTGGATTGATCTTAGCGAGGTTATTTCCTTTTCAATTTTAAGAAACTCAACAATTGCAGCATCTAAAACTATTGGATTTCTTGTTGGAGATGTTGGTCTAATGTGGACAATGAATTTAGGTGTAAACAAGTTAGAGACCATGAATTTTGTGAAATCAAGAAAGACTTCTAGATCGGTTGTGGTGTCTTGTGCTAATTCCCTTGGACGTAAGTAAGGCACTTTTATTCCAGATTTAATTCCGATTTCGGCATAGTTTTCAGAATCTGTGGATAAGTAGATGTCTTGAATTAATTTACTTTTTTGACAAGATTTGATTGACCATTCAATTAGAGTTCTATCTTCAATTTTTTGTAAATTTTTATCAATAATTGATTTAGAGCCAGATCTAGCAGTCACTAATGCAATAAAATCCATATTTAGAGCATACTATATAGGTCGTACTTTACTTAATTAATTACTTTGTTGAGAAAAATGAAAGATCTACTTTTTCATCTAAAATTTTTTCGGTCAATTTTTTTGATTCAATAACGCATCCATCAATATTAAGATAATTATGGGAGCCAAATCTGCCATGTAAAAAAATATTTCGATCTTCAAAATATTTTTTAACCACATTTAATCTTTTTTCGTAATCTACATCGTAAACTACGTATGCATAATCAAAAAAATCTACTTTTGAAAAAAGAGGTATTGCATCTTTTGGAATTGCCTTTGTTTCCTTTAACATTTTTAAAGTATCTTCAACTAAAAACTGGTCGGAATATTTATCTTTAGTAGTTCCCTGTTTTAGCGTAATTTCTGCTTGTACTGAATAACATCCATCTGGACAAGTTGTATTCGCAAAATTTTTTGGAAAACTAACTCGATTTATTAGATATTTAGGATCAGCATAGTACCCTGCACTCATTGTATGTCCAATTTCACCCTGAAATCCAAATGAAATTATGTACATTGGATTTACAATTAATGTTTTTCTTAATTGAATAATTTCAGGATCAATATCTTCAAAAATTTCAACTAGCTTACTAATTGGCATGGTTGTAATTAATTTATCA
>CAZZKM010000080.1:0-1705 GCA_964655115.1 uncultured Bifidobacterium sp. | reverse complement strand
CAAATTGGTCATGGCAGAAAAGAATTAGGTGAAGCTGCAAGAGAACAATCTGACAAACTGGCTTTCTTTCCACTTTGGTCTTATGCCCATCCAATGGCAGCTGCCCTTGCCGAAAGATTGGCCAAATTAGCTCCAGGAGATCTAAACAAAGTTTTCTTTACTTCAGGTGGTGGAGAGGCAGTAGAAACTGCTTGGAAATTAATTAAAAACTATTACAAAATGATTGGTAAACCAACTAAACATAAAATCATTAGCAGATTTCTTGCTTATCACGGCACAAGTCAAGGAGCTTTAAGTATCACAGGAATTCCTTTTGCAAAAATTCCTTTTGAGCCACTAGTTCCAGGTGGACATAAAGTTCCAAATACAAACTTTTATAGAGCACCAGAACATTTACAACATGATGAAAAAGAATTTGGTAAATGGTCTGCAGATCAAATTGAACAAACAATAATTCTTGAAGGACCAGACTCAGTGGCAGCAGTATTTTTAGAACCAGTCCAAAATTCTGGAGGTTGTTTTCCTCCTCCCCCAGGATATTTAGAAAAAGTTAGAGAGATTTGCACCAAATACGATGTTTTATTTGTAGCAGATGAAACTATTACTGCTTTTGGAAGAATCGGGGAAACTTTTGCAATAAATAGATTTGGAATTCAACCTGATATTTTAATTTGTGCAAAAGGCTTAACTTCGGGATATGCGCCAATGGGAGCAATGATTGCAAGTGACAAATTATTTGAACCATTTTCAACTGGATCAAATATGTTTGCTCACGGCTCAACATTTGGAGGTCATCCTGTAGCTGCAGCAGTTGCTATGAAAAATCTCGACATTATGGAAAACGAAAAAATTAATGAACACGTTAGAAACAATGAAGGATTATTCAGAAAAACTTTAGAAAAACTCTACGATTTACCAATTGTAGGAAATATTAGAGGTGAGGGATTCTTCTACGGAATTGAATTAGTAAAAAACCAAGAAACTAAGGAAAGTTTTAGTGCCGAAGAATCAGAAAAAATATTAAGAGGATTTATTTCACAAGCATTATTTGAAAACGGAATTTACTGCAGAACTGATGATCGTGGGGATCCAGTAATTCAATTAGCTCCGGCACTTATTGCGAACAAAACACAATTTGATGAAATTGAAGCAATAATTAGAACAGTATTACAATTTTCTATAAAAAAATTTTTATGAATTTTTATTTACATCCCAGTGTAATTTGTGAAACAAATAAAATTGGTGAAAATACTAGAATTTGGACTTTTACTCATATCCAAAATGAAGTTGAAATAGGAAGAGATGTAAATATTGGTGGGTATTGTTTCATAGAATCTGGTAGCAGGATTGGAGATGGATCAACCATTAAAAATGGAGTTTCCATTTGGAGAAACATTGTTATAGGAAATAATTGTTTCATTGGCCCAAATGTTGTATTTACAAATGATCTATTTCCAAGGTCGGTGCTGAAAAAAAATATCGATCAGTTACTAACAACTTACGTAGAAGATGGCGCGACTATAGGGGCCAATGCAACAATCAATCCGGGATTAAAAATTGGACTAAACAGTTTTGTTGGGTCAGGAAGTGTAGTCGTAAGAGATGTAAAGAATTACAGCAAAGTAGTTGGCAATCCCGCTAAAGAAATTGGTTGGATATGTAAATGTAGTGGTAAAATCAAAAACTTAACTTGTCAAGAATGTCA
>CAZZKM010000079.1:0-1873 GCA_964655115.1 uncultured Bifidobacterium sp. | reverse complement strand
GACGAAGACTAATGATGAGTGTGCGTGGGATTCCTGAGAACGAATCCCACGAGGTACTGCAAATCATCCAATAGGTTTCCAAAGACAAATGCGGCGTGCCCCCATTCGGTCACAGCACTCAGCTGCGCGTGTTTGTGGACCCGGACTTGTTGCAGTACGACGAAGTGTGGGCTGCTGCGGGCACTATCAGAGCCGGGAGCGCCGCCGAAAGCGCCGCGATGGCGCTGAGCGGGCAGCCCTCACACCTCGAACCACACGCCGAGCAGGCTTCTCCACTACACCTTGAATAACAGCCAACCCAGAATCCTCCTCCGTCCAAGCAGACCAAATCGCACAACCCTGCCCGACCGCCAACACAGCAAGATCAAAACGGCCATTACGCATCGCCGTATAGAACTGATCAGCTCGCCGTAACAACGCCGCCTTCAACGCCTGCCGGCGAGCCTCACCCGACAACGAGCGCAACACCAAATCAGACACACGTGCCGATGGAACCGGCAACTTCAGAATCTTGGGCATCACTCGACGAAGATCGTCATGGCAGATGCCACAAATCGGATAAACGAACGCCCAATGCGCCCGTAAAAGTGATCTATTCCCCGACAATCCAAGCTGTCGCTTCAAGAACATTTGCGGAGGAAAATGTTCGACCTGGAATGACCCATCGCGCTCACACCCACAGGCCACACACGGAAACGACAACAATCGATCCTCATCCGATTTGGTAGGTCGACCAAGACCGAGACGGTGACGATCACGCTCGATCCGATGCCGCTCCTTCGTTCTGCGGGCACGAACAACTGCCTTGCCGCTACCAAGACCCTCGAGTTTCTCTCGCCAATCACGAACAAGCGCCACCGACCGCCCACCCGAAACGATCCCCTCATCCCGAAGACGACTGATAGCACGAGCCACAGAAGCCCGAGTCAGCAAACCATCGAGATAGCGCTTCACCGCGACAACATCGACGGGTTCATCACAACGCGAAAGCACCCCAACAACAAGCAACCCCGAAAGATTCAGAAACCCGAAACCAAACGCCGGAACACCAATCAACGGCCGAGCAAAACCAGCCTTACCAAAAAGCTGGTCCGCCAACACCTGCACATCCCGACCAAAAGACGACATACGAACCAGACGCCGCCCCTTGCCGTAAACCGCCCCCGCCGACAACGTCGACCCATCAACAACAGTCAAGTAACCATCAGAAACAAGATGTCGAAGTCTCTCAGCCACACGCGAACGACCCGAACGACACGACAACTCCGTCAACAAACGACCCGACATCTCGATCGAATGAAGTCGCCCCATTAACCCACGCACCATCAACAAAGTGATCCGATCGTCGACAAAACGCGGTAAACCATCCGGCACCTTCAACACCGGCAAACCCAACGAAACCAACGACTTCGCAACTATTCACATAACGATAGAAACGTTCAGGGTTGATCCAAACATGCATGTCCATCGAGACCAGATGGGCCTCTTCCGGTCGTTGTATATCGGTCAAGTCATCAAGGTTTATTGCTTTTGGTTGTGTACAAATAGTTGTTGACAGATTGCAGACTGTGGTTGATAGCGCACACTGACAACAACTACGTTCGTTTGCAAATCATTCGACTATTTAATAAAAATCAAAGAAGTTCGCGACGGCCGCCTCAAGCCCAGCCACCCAGCTCTCGATCCAAGAGACCACGTGGGCCGTGGAAACGCCTCCTTCAAAAACTCGCAACATAGAAATCTCGATCACCCAAGCCAAGCCAGGCTCGAATCCTGGCTTGCAGGCAGCGACAACGAGCGAACGGCCACAATTGAAATCGTTCACCGAGTCGATGGGATCTGCGGCAACCGCCAAATCCGCCGAGAACCGAAT
>CAZZKM010000078.1:0-1940 GCA_964655115.1 uncultured Bifidobacterium sp. | reverse complement strand
TCCGTTAGAGGCATTCATTATGCTTTAGTTCCTCCAAGCCAAGCAAAATTTATTCAGTGTCAAAGAGGCTCAATTAAAGATTACATAATTGATATAAGAATAGGTTCCCCAACTTGTGGACAATACGAAGAAATTGAACTAGATGAAAATTCTGCAAGTGCTGTATTTATTGAAGAAGGGTTAGCGCATGCATTTGTAGCCTTAGAGGATCAAACTGTTGTTACATATTACGTAAGTGAAAAATATAATCCAGAAAAAGAAAAAGGAATTAATCCATATGATTTAGACTTAAAAATCAATTGGCCAAGCACAGAACTATTGCTATCCGAAAAAGATAAAAACGCTATCTCGCTAAAAGAGGCAATGGCTCAAGGATTATTACCATCATTTAATGAATGTAAAAAATTTATTAGTGAGAATTTTCAATAAGCACCTTCGCCTCGCCAAACTGCAGCTGCAGTGCGCATAATTATTAAAATATCAAGAGTTAACGACCAATTTTCAACATAATATAGATCTAATCGAACAGCATCTTCCCAATCTAGTTCTGATCTGCCCGATACCTGCCAAAGTCCAGTCAATCCAGGTTTCACTAATAAACGTCTTTTATCTGATTTTTCATATTTATTTACTTCTTCAACTAGAGGTGGTCTAGGGCCTACTAAACTCATTTGCCCTTTTAATACATTAAAAATTTGTGGTAACTCATCAATAGACCATCTTCGTAAGAATAAACCTGGTTTGGTAACTCTTGGATCTTGAGGATTTTTTGCAAGTCTTGGATCTTTATTTGTATTAGACATTACCGTTTCTCTTTGTTCATGACTTCCTTCATGCATAGTTCTAAATTTATAAACTATAAATTCTTTATTGTTTTGACCTATTCTTTTTTGAAGATAAAAAATTTTTCCACGATCATTTAACTTGATAACTAAAGACACAATTAGAAAAATTGGGAAGAAAATTATAAGAAATAGAATTGAAAGAGTTAAATCTAGTACTCTTTTTGTAAAAATAGAAATTCCACTAAAGGTTGGCTGCTCCAAGTGAAGCAAAGGTAACCCTTCAACATTGCTGACTTTAAGTCTTGGACCAGCTATTTCAGTAACTGCTGGAGCAACGATTAAATCAATTTCTTTTCCTTCTAGTGCCCATCCAAGTTGTCTTAAATCTGACGCGCTAATCAATGCAGTTTGACCAATTATGATTTGATTACATTTATTTTTTATTGCATTCTCAACAACTTCATCGACCTTAAAATCTTGAACTTTGTCTATCGCGATTTTACTTATTATGTTAAAGCCTGCATGTTGAGCTAAGTTTAATCTTAATTCGACTGGATCTGATTCACCAGAATGTAAAAGTAAGACTTGAGATAGATATTTACCTTTCTTCCTATCTCTTAATAAACTTTTTCGGAGTAATCTTCTTGAAATCAAAAGTACTAATAAACCAAAAGGGAACGCTGTTAAAACAAACAGCCTTGAAATTTCAAGTTTAAAAATATACGAAGTAAAAGCAACTGAAGTAAAACTTAGTAAAGTTGCGTTAATGATTTTTTTGTATTCATCTGCTCCAAAACCTAAGATGTTAATCTTTCTAGAACCATTAAACCAAAGAAAAAATAGCCAAAAAAATAGCAACAGAATGGAAAGTACAATATTTCTAATTTCATTTTGATTTAGATCTTCTATCCAAATTTCAGGAAATCTAAGGCTTAAAGTTATTAACAATGAAAAACTTAAAGATATAGAATCAATTACAGCTATTTTTGTTTTTAATCTTTTTTTCCAATCAAAATCTTGAACTGAATTACTTTTATTAATCAATTTTTGCTGACCATCCTAGTATTACGCCAGTTAATCTATTTTTAGATTCCTTGATCTTAAACTGCAATAATAATTTTATTGCTCCTAAAATATTTCTCAAGGTAATTGAGA
>CAZZKM010000077.1:0-1957 GCA_964655115.1 uncultured Bifidobacterium sp. | reverse complement strand
AACTGCATCTCCAACTGTTTTAAGATTCTTAACTTCTTCATCAGGAATTTTCACGCCAAATTTATCTTCTGCAGCCATGACGACTTCAACCATGCTTAAGGAGTCCACTTCAAGATCATCTAGGAAAGATTTTCCAGCAGAAACTTTTGATTGGTCAACACCTGCAACTTCATTAAGTATCACTGCTAGTTCTTTCACAATCTCTTCTTCAGTCATTTATCTTCCTTTTAGTCTGAATTGTTGTACTTCTGCTGTATCTTAGGGGACAACGATTACCTGACCACTATAGGCAAGACCTGCCCCAAATCCCAGCAACAAGGCCAAATCACCTGATTTAACTTCGTTATTTCTTCGTAAAGTGTCCAAAGCCAGGGGTATGGTTGCCGCCGTAGTGTTGCCCATTTTTTGGCCATCTCTAGCAATGGCAACATGAGATGGGAAATTTAATGATTTTGCTATATGGTCTGTAATTCTTTGATTGGCTTGGTGAGGAACAAAAGCTGCTAGATCTTCCGGAGCAATACCTGCCTTCTCTAAAGTTTTTTGAGCAATACCAACCATTTCGGTAATAGCCCATCTAAATACTTTTTGACCTTCCATTTTTAAACTAGGAAAATCTGAATTTGGATTTTTTGCATAATTGTGCCAATCATTTGTCATACTTATCCAATCTTTTAAACTTCCATCAGAACCCCAGTTCGGTGCACTGATTCCCGTAAAATCTGCTCGCGATACTACAAAAGCTCCTGCGCCATCTGCAAACAAAAAAGCGGTTCCTCTATCAGTATTACTTACAAAATCGGTCATTCTTTCTGATCCCACAATAATTGCATTTCTAGAGTCTCCAGCAAGAATAGATTCACTCGCCATCGCAAGACCATAACTAAATCCAGAGCAAGCTGCCCCAATGTCATATGCGCCAGCATTTAATGCGCCTATTTCAAATGCAATTTCCATGGCAAGATTTGGAAGTTGGGCAGGATTTGTCGCTGTTGCAAGAATTACTAAATCAATTTCTAATGGATTAATTCCCGATTCTTTTATGGCATCTTTACAAGCAGCAATAGCCATTGAAGCGACTGTTTCATTTGATTGCGCAAATCGTCTTTCTTGAATTCCAGATCGTTCTTTAATCCATTGGTCTGAGGAATTTATTAAGGGCGCAATTTCATCATTTGTAACTATTTTTTCAGGACGATAAACACCGATACCTGAGACTTTTGTACCAGCAGGCTTATTTGGTGATTTTAATTTTTTACTCATTGGCTGTGTTTAATAATAAAGGAATTTGCATTTTCAATATCATCGGGAGATTTAATTGTCATAATTTCAATCTGATTCATGGCTTTTTTTGCTATTCCCGAAAGCACACCTCCCGGGGCAACTTCTAAAAATCCAGTTACTCCTAATTTCAACATTGTGTCTTGACATAAATCCCACCTCACCGAATTCGTCAATTGATTAATTAATTTTGATTTAAGTTCTTGTCCGGTAGAAATTAAATTGCCATCAAAATTTGAAAGTAATTTATATTTACCGTCAAGAAAAGTCAAACTCATAATTTCTTTTTCAAATTTTTCTTTAGCTTTTTGCATAAAAGGGGTATGAAATGCTCCTGAAACATCTAGTTTAATAACTTTAGTTTTTTCAAAAGGATTAGACATGAGCAAATTTATTTTTGAAAGTTCTCCAGATGCAATTATTTGTCCTTGCGAATTGATATTGGCAGCGTATAGTTTTAATTCTCTTAGTTTTTCGACTATGAGATCTTTATCTCCACCTAAAATTGCTGCCATCCCTGTAGGCACTGATTCTGTGGCTGTCTCATGCATTAATTTTCCGCGCATCGTGACTAATCTCATGGCTTGTTCTTCATTTATAAAATCAGAAAATACACTGGCACTGAATTCTCCAACCGAATGTCCAGCAAAAACAATGGAATTTTTATTATTAAAAA
>CAZZKM010000076.1:0-1971 GCA_964655115.1 uncultured Bifidobacterium sp. | reverse complement strand
GCAGGTGATGAAACAGAAGCTAAAAGAGTTTTTGATTTAGATGGTCCTCAATTAATTAGAGTTGCCTCAACATTAGCTAGAGGTGAGTATTTATCAGGTAGAAAACTTGATCCTGCTCCACATCTTTTTGTCGGTGCTGTTGAAAATCCTTCCGCTCCACCTTTTGAATATCGAGTGCAAAGAGTTGCGAAAAAAGTTGCAGCAGGAGCTAAATTTTTACAATTACAAATTTCATATCACCCTGATAGATTAGAAAAATTTTGTAAAGGAATAGTAGAACTTGGTTTACATAAATTAGTAGCAATAATTCCAACAATTGTGCTTATTAAAGGTGTCAGACCTCTTAAATTTATGAATGAAAAAGTGCCTGGAATCGATGTTCCAGAAGAAGTAATAAACAGAGTTGAAAAATCAACGGATCAAGCAGAAGAAGCATATAAACTAACTTTGGAATTTGCTCAGCATGCTTTATCACTTCCTGGAGTCAGAGGACTTCACGTCACAGATTTTCGACACGATGACACTTTAGATCGATTAATGCATGATTTAGGTCGAGTTCCTAAATCTTTTAATTAAGGAGAAATAAATGCATTCAATACTTCGTTCAGCGACAAAAGAAGTAGTAATTGGACACGATGTTCCTTTTGTAATTATTGGAGAAAGAATTAATCCGACGGGAAGAAAAAAATTCCAAGAACAACTTCGCGCCGGTGATTTGAGTCAAATAGAAATAGACGTGCAGCAACAAGTTGACGGTGGAGCAGATGTATTGGATGTGAATATGGGTGTTCCATTAACTGATGAGCCAGAATTGTTGAGTAAAGCTATAAAACTTGTCCAGTCAAAAACTGATTTACCAATTTGTATTGATTCTTCAGTGATTGAAGCACTTGATGCTGGATTGAAAGCATATGAAGGAAAAGCTTTAGTAAATTCTATGACCGGTGAAGATGATCGTATGGAAGCAATTTTGCCATTGGTGAAAGAGCACAAAGCAGTAATTATGGCTTTATCAAATGATGAAACTGGAATTCCCGCAACTGCAAAAGAAAGATTAGATATTACTGAAAAAATAGTCAGAACGGTTGAAAAATTTGGAATTCCACTTGAAGATTTAGTGATCGATCCACTTGCAATGACAGTGGGAGCAGATACTGAAGCTGTAAAAATCACCTTAGAAACAATTCATTTAATTAAAGACAGATTTGGATTAAATATGTCGATGGGTGCTTCAAATGTTTCTTTTGGTTTACCAAACCGTCATGCAGTTAATGCTTCTTTTCTTCCAATGGCAATGGCTGCGGGACTAACCAGTGCAATCATGGATGCAAGAACCAAAGAAATTGTTACCTCAGTAAGAGCTGCAGATCTTTTACTTGGCAATGACGCTTGGGGAGCAAATTGGATTTCAGCATTTAGAGCACAACAACCAACCCAATAAATGCCTAAAGAAAAAATTGAACCTGAATTAATTGAACATTCAGGGCAGGGAAGAGTCAAAATTGAACTTTTACCTGCAAATAAATCAATAAGTGTTCCGCCAGGGGTAAGTGTTTTTGATGCTGCATCTTGGAATGGAATTGCAATTGATTCAACTTGTGGTGGGCATGGAACTTGTAAGAAGTGCAAAGTAAAAATCACTGAAGGAAGAGTTCCAATATCAAGACTAGATATTCGTGCTTTTAGTGAAAAAGAATTAAATGAAGGCTGGAGACTAGCATGTGTATCAAGAGCTGTTGAAGATTTAAAAATTGAAGTTCCCCCGCTTTCAACTAGGCCTAAGGCTGCAACTGTGGGAGTTGG
Source organism: uncultured Bifidobacterium sp. (assembly GCA_964655115.1). GTDB lineage: Bacteria > Actinomycetota > Actinomycetes > S36-B12 > UBA5976 > ATZT02. Next base: position 168 of record CAZZKM010000076.1, on the reverse strand, counting down.
AAGACAAGTTATTTTAAGACCTTCAATTCAAAAAAGATTTTTAAAACTGGCTGAACCAAGCCTGGAAGACCAAAGAACTGATCTTCAAAGAATAATGGATGAATTAAGTGATATTGACTTAAAAACAGATTTATTGGTCTTAAGAAAGATTCCAAAAGTTTTAAGAAG
>CAZZKM010000075.1:0-1997 GCA_964655115.1 uncultured Bifidobacterium sp. | reverse complement strand
CACAAATAGAAAAATTCTCTAACTAGATCTCGACCATTTAGTTAAGGGAAATTTTTCCCGAGTAGAGGTTTGATGTCTTGCCTCTACTCGGGAAAAATCATTTATAGGAGAGGATAAGTACATGATCAAAAAATCAATACTAGTTTCTTTAATAAGTTTTGCTCTTTTTTCAACAGCTTGTACTCCTCCTATCCCACCTGATGTTTTGGCAAGTTATGCCGAGCAAGAAGTTTTATGCGCAAATGGTGAAGTAATAGTTAAAGGATCTGAAAATACTCAAAATGTTTTGCAATCTGGAATTGATTTGTATTTAACATCATGTCCTGAATCTCAAGTACTAATCGACAATCAAGCCGTTGAACCAAATATCGTTGTCACAGATAATTCAGCGGCTGAACCTGAAATGTGTAATGCTGCAGACTTCAAGACTTCATTAATGAATCAATTTTCAACAATTGTTTACTACGGTGAAGGATTAGACGGAATCGTATTAAGCCCTAATGCAGTTGCAGGCTTATTAACTGGAGAAATAATTAATTGGAATGATCCATTAATTGCTGAATCTAATCCTGAATTTGAATTACCAAATATTCCTGTAACTTTTGTTGAGGTAGAAAAACTTCATGCAAGTGATCAAGCATTCATTGACTGGATTTCTACAATCACTGGAAAAACTATTGAAATTAAACCTTCAAAAGTTGTTCCAGATTTTCAAACACTTTTAGAAGACTTTGGCACTTTAAATGGGATTATTTCAGTTCTACCAAGTAATGTAATTTATGACAATTCACTAACATATGCAAACTTAAAAATAAATGATCTAGATTTCTTATTTGAATCATCTGCATTTGCATCAGCTGCTTCCCAAGTATTTATTAAAGAAGAAGATGGCAATGTTCTAGGATTTCTTGATCCTGAGGCTCAACCTGCTACAGACATTGGAACATCTGAAACTTCTAATTCTTGGCATGGAATTTCATACTATGAATTCGGTCTTTGTAAAGATGATTCCAGTAATTCTGCTAGAACTTTTATGAGATTCTTAACTCGTCTAGATGCTCAAGGTCAGTTTGAAACATTTGGTTACTTTCCATTAACAGAGCCTTTGAGGGTTAAAGTTGCTGGAAAAATTGGGGAAAAACTTCCTACTCCAAGTTTTAATCCAGAAGATTTAGCGCAAAATTAAAGTTCAGGCATTTGCATTAGATTTATGCGAATAACTTTGCTGTTAAATCTATAAATTATCCAAGCCTCGCCCGGTTCTAATTCGTCTTTAAATTTTTTAGCCCATTTTTTACCAACCATTTTTTTAAAATATTTACTCAATAATGGATTATGGCCACAAATTAAAACTGGTTTGTTTTGACTAAATTGGTGTAATACGTAATCTATTGATTTTTCTTTCTTTTTATGAAAAACATATTCACTTAATTCTGTTGCCACAATTGGGGTTAACTCTAATTTATGAGCAAGTTTTTCAACGGTTTTTAAACACCTTAAAGCATCTGAAGTGTGTATTTCTTTTAGCCCAAAATATTGATACAAATCAACAATTTTTTCAGCTTGTTTCTCCCCTAATTCACTTAATGGTCTATCCGTGTCATCACCTATAAAGTCGTGTCTTTTGATGGCTTTAGCATGGCGAAGCAGGATTATGGGAATATTTTGATCTTTGCCCGTTGCAATGTAGCGAAAGAAATCAGTCAATAGATTCATAGCATTTTCTCTTTTCTGATATTTAGTAATTCTTCTTGGTAATCCTTTAGAAGATTTCCATCTTCATCTTGGTGAACCCTTACCCATTTGCCACCTTCTAATAAATGCCAAGCGGCAGTTTCTTTATCAAATGCAAGATTCAATATGCGGTTTAAATATTTTCTGTGTTTTTTATCTTTTATAGATACTAAACTTTCCACTCTTCTATTTAGGTTTCTATTCATAAGATCAGCACTACCTATGAAATATTCATCTTCCTCATTATTTTTAAAATGATAAAT
>CAZZKM010000074.1:0-2188 GCA_964655115.1 uncultured Bifidobacterium sp. | reverse complement strand
AAGAAATGGCAGGGGAAGTAAAACAATTCTTAAAAATCCACCCAATAAATTAAAAATAAATATTCCGAGACTTGCACCAATTGTTACACAAGACAATCCAATAAAATTTTTTAAACCTAGATTAAAATTTGAAAATATGTTTTGAATAAAGGGTATTGAATATACTCCAAAAGAGGCGCCTACTACCAAACCCAGAACACTTAGTACTGTTCTTATTATTCCTCGCCTAAAACCAATAAAAGCTGTAATTAATATTGCACCTATTAAAACTAAATCTAAAACATTCATACGATCATTCTATTTAAAATAACTATCCGGTTTTACTAATTTTGATGCTACTTCTAAATTTGTGGGTCCTTCGCCAAAAGAGGGACATAATTTAGACAATGGACAAACTCCACATGCAGGTTTTCTTGCATGGCACCTTCTTCTTCCATGCCAAACAACTAGTTGACTTAAATCTGTCCAATACTTATCTTCGAATAATTTTTGTACTTCAAATTCAATTTTTACTGGATCTTTTTCTTTAGTCCATCCAAATCTATAGCTTAAACGTGTAAAATGAGTATCAACTGTTATTCCGGGTAGACCATATGCATTTCCTAGAATCACGTTTGCGGTTTTTCGTCCAACTCCAGGTAACTTAATTAATTCCTCCATAGTTTTTGGGATTCTCCCAGAAAATTTATTTTCAACTACTGCTGCCATATTTTTTATACTCTTAGCTTTATTCTTATAGAATCCCGTTGATTTAATTAAATTTTCAAGTTCAGTGGTGTTTGCCTTGGCAAAATCTTTGGCAGTCTTATATTTTTTAAATAATTGAGGTGTCACTAAATTTACTCTTTTGTCAGTGCACTGGGCAGCTAATATTGTCGCAACTAATAATTGGAGTGGGTTTTTAAAATTTAACTCACAATGTGCATTTGGGTAAGTTTTTTTAAGAATTTTGAAAATTTTTTTTGCTCTAGACTTTTTTACTTCCAATGACTCAATAGGGAATTTTTTCATATATCTGAGATTATGCTTTAACCTTTTTAAGACAGACATTCACGGGTCAGCTAGAATTGAACCGGCCCCTGGAGGTGTTGATTTGGAAGACGTAGTAAGAAGTGCACCATTATTTCTTTCATTAGACGACGAAGCTTCTGTTGCACTAAGAAGTTCAATGGTCGAAATGGATCTAAAAAGAGGTGAAACTCTTTTTTCAGAGGGTGATGCTGGTGATCGGTTATATGTAATAGTTGATGGCAAAATAAAACTGGGTACCACATCAAATGATGGAAGAGAAAGTTTGCTCGCTGTCTTAGGGCCAGGAGAAATGTTTGGTGAGTTATCTTTATTTGACCCAGGACCTAGAACTGCAACAGCAACAGCACTTACTGAAACAACGGTTTTAGGCCTTGGACATGAAGCACTAGGCCCATGGTTAACAGGAAGGCCAGGAGTAGCTGAATCTTTATTGAAAGCTCTAGCGCAAAGATTGCGAAGAACGAATGAAAATTTATCTGATTTAGTTTTTTCTGATGTACCAGGAAGAGTTGCTAAAGCTTTAATTGAATTGAGTGAAAAGTTTGGAGAAAAAAGATCTTCAGGAATATTTGTAGAACATGATTTGACTCAAGAAGAACTTGCACAATTAGTCGGGGCATCAAGAGAAACGGTAAACAAAGCCTTAGCAGATTTTGCACAAAGAAATTGGAATAAATTGGAACCTAGAGCGGTAATAATACTTGAATTAGAAAGATTACAAAAAAGAGCTAGATAATTTAATTAATATTTAAATTTTGTAATATGAAATGTCCGAATATTGCATGAATATCTTCAACAATTTGCATATCATTTATTTCCACATGAATTGCGTGATCAACTAAATTTTTTAATTGTCCCCCATCAAATCCAACTAATCCAATTACAAAAATATTATTCTTTTTTGCGTAACGAACTGCATTTAAAATATTTTCTGAATTACCGGAACCACTTATTGCGATCAATAAATCTCCTGGATTTGAAAAATTATTCAATTGAAACTCAAAAACATTTGAAAAAGAAATAGAAAGTAATTCCTGGTTTCCTGTTGAAAGAAAGCCAGAGTATTGCAAAGATGATAAAAAAAAAGGGGTAACAAAAGGAAATGATAAATGGCATGGACATTATTATAAGGATATTTCAGGCGGAAGTAATAAAA
>CAZZKM010000073.1:0-2238 GCA_964655115.1 uncultured Bifidobacterium sp. | reverse complement strand
TTTTCCTCAAGACAAAGTGATTTTTGGGTCTAAATTTGTCAAATTGTTACCAAAACCTGGGTTTTCAAGTTGGGGTTTAAACAGATAGTGTTTTGTTTAGTCCCAAGGTCTTTTCTATATATAAGGAGTATCCCAGGATGGCCGAAAAGCGAATTGTTAAAAATTACATAAACGGAAAACTGCAAGATTCAGTTTCAGGACAATTCACAGATTTAATAAACCCAACTACCGGTGAAGTTTTTGCAATGGCTGCATTATCAAATGAAAAAGATATTGACATGGCTTATCAAGCCGCAGCAAAAGCTTTTGAAAGTTGGAAAAATACAACTCCAAGCGAAAGATCAATGGCACTTTGGAAAATAGCTGAAGTTTTAGAAAAAAATATTGAAGAAATAGTAAAACTTGAATCAGAAAATACTGGTAAACCAATTTCAGTAACGATGGCTGAAGAAGTTGGACCAATGCTTGATCAAATTAGATATTTTGCAACTGCTGCAAGAAATCTTGAAGGAAAATCAGCTGGTGAATACATGAAGGGTCACACTTCAATAATTCGTCGCGAACCAATTGGTGTTATCGGACAAGTAACGCCTTGGAATTATCCAATGATGATGGCAGTTTGGAAATATGCACCAGCAATTGCTGCTGGAAACACAACTGTTTTAAAACCAAGCGATACAACACCTGTGTCTACTGTGCGTATGGCTGAATTAATTACAGAAGCAGGAATTCTTCCTCCTGGAGTTTTAAACGTTGTAACTGGAGATCGGGATACCGGAAAAGCATTAGTTGAACACAAAATTCCACAAATGGTTGCAATTACAGGTTCTGTTAGAGCAGGTATGCAAGTAGCTCAAGCTGCATCTGCTGATTTAAAACGAGTTCACTTAGAACTTGGTGGTAAAGCTCCGGTTGTAGTTTTTGACGATGCCGATATCCAAGCGGCTGCCGAATGGATTGCTATTGCTGGTTATTTCAATGCTGGACAAGATTGCACCGCTGCAACGAGAGTAATTGCTCATCAAAAAGTTTATGCAGATTTTGTAGAAGCATTAGCAGAGCAAGCAAAGAAAACTCAAACTAGTTTTGGTAAAGGCCCAGAACATCCAGATTCTTTTGTGCCACCTGTAAATAATGCAAATCAATTGGATCGCGTTACTGGATTTTTAAGTAGAACTCCAAGTCATGCCAAAGTTATGGCAGGAGGGCATCGTCAAGGCGATAAAGGTTATTTTGTTGAACCAACTGTTGTTTCTGATTTAAAACAAGATGATGAAATGGTTCAAAATGAAATTTTTGGCCCAGTAATAACTGTTCAAAAATTTGCCGATGAGCAAGAAGCTCTAAAGATGGCAAATGGAGTTCCTTACGGACTTGCATCAAGTGTTTGGACAAAAGATGTTGCAAGATCCATGAGAATGGCTAAAGGTCTTGATTTTGGAGCAGTATGGGTTAACACTCATATTCCAATGGTTTCTGAAATGCCGCATGGAGGATTTAAGCATTCAGGTTATGGAAAAGACCTTTCCATGTATGGATTTGAAGATTACACAAGAATCAAGCACGTAATGTTCAAAATTGACAACTAATTCTGACATGATAAATCTCAACGCGAAAGGAAAATGTAAGTGAGCAAAAAAGAAATAGGAAATGATCTGCCGAAAGAAGTTAAAAACTTATTAAATAGAAGAAGAGTATTGCAAGCAGGTGCCATCGGAGGTGCTGCAGCTTTTGCTGCTGCTTGTGGTGCAGGTTCTAATACTTCATCATCAACTGATTCTGCAGGAGAAACTACTGATTCAGGAAGTTCTTCAAACAAAGTAGTTTGGTCAAACTGGCCTCTTTATATGCCAGTTGATGAAAATACAAAAGAATTCACAGAAATCAAAGCTTTCACAGAACAAACTGGTATTGAAGTTGAATACATTGAAGATTACAACGACAATAACGAATTTTATGCAAAACAAAAGCCACTATTAGATAAAGGTGAACCAACCGGTAGAGACATCGTTACTCCAACAGACTGGATGGCGAACATTTGGATTCAAAATGGTTTTGCATTAGAACTAGATAAAGCAAACATTCCAAATATTTCTAATTTGAATGCTGCTTACCAAAATCCAGCTTGGGATCCAGGTAGAAAATTTTCACTACCTTGGCAATCAGGTTTTGCAGGATTTGGCTGGAATAAAGCAAAACTTAAAGATGCATTGGGTACAGACAAATTAACTTCAATGG
>CAZZKM010000072.1:1365-2454 GCA_964655115.1 uncultured Bifidobacterium sp. | reverse complement strand
TGAAAAATTACCAAAAGTTACAAAATCAAAGAAAACAAAAGTGAAAATTTCAACTAAAAATGCATCGAAAATAGCTTTAGTACGAGTTGAAAGTTATAACACAACTTCAAGAACACCTTTATTTATCCAAAATCGGTTGAACCAATGTGGAATTAGAACCATTTCTTTGCCAGTTGATTTAACAAACTATTTCATGCTTGAAATGGGGCAACCACTGCACGCTTTTGATGCAGACAAAGTCATAGGAACCATAGAGATTAGAGAGTCTAAGAAAAATGAAAAACTAGAAACACTAGATCACGTCATTAGAAATTTGTCTGAAAGCGATTTAGTAATTGCTGATTCAAAGAAGGCTATTTCACTTGCTGGAGTTATGGGAGGTTTAAATAGTGAAGTAGTAGAAACAACAAAAAATTTAATTATTGAGTCGGCAATCTTTAATCCAGATAGCATTAGTAATACATCTAGAAAGCATAAATTACCAAGCGAAGCTTCAAAACGATTTGAAAGAGGCACTGATTTTGCCATCAATCATTTAGTTGCCATAAAAACTGCCTATTACTTACAAAAATTTGGCCAAGCAAAAATTGAAGGATTAGCAATTTTTAATAAATTAATTAATCATAAAAAAATCTCTTTTGAATTATCAGAATTTTCTAGATTAACTGGAATAAATATTTCCAATAAAGAAATAATAGAAATACTTAATAGTCTTGATTTTCATTGCACAGGTAAGAGTACAAAAATTTTAATCAAGGTTCCAACCTGGCGCCACGATATCAATAATAGTGCTGATTTAGTTGAAGAAATCCTTAGAATCTGGGGTTACAACAAAATAAAAGGTAATTTGAAAACATCGAACAAAAAAGTTAATACTAATAAATTTTATCAATTGAAGAATACTTTAAATAAAAAAATATCATCACTTGGATCAAACGAAGTGCTAAATTATCCCTTTGTCAGCAAATCAGATTTGGAAATCACAAGTAAATACGAAAATAAATCAATTAAATTATTTAACCCTATTTCTGAAAATGAACCCTACTTAAGGACAAGTCTTTTTCCTGGTCTTTTTAAAGCTTTAGAACG
>CAZZKM010000072.1:0-1265 GCA_964655115.1 uncultured Bifidobacterium sp. | reverse complement strand
AAATTCGTAATTCAGAATTTGACCCATTTCATCCAGGTCGTTGTGCAGTATTTCAAGTAAATAATGACATTTTAGGTTACGCAGGACAAATGCATCCGAAAGTAAGTGAAAGGTATGGTTTGAAAGGTAAAGTTTTCGGTTTTGAATTTTATCCTGAAATAATTTCAAAGCTTTTAACTATTAAAAAAGCACCAATATTCTCAACTTTTCCGGTTGTGAAAGAAGATTTGGCATTTATATTTGATAAAAAAATTATTGCCAAAGATGTAGTTAAGGCCATGAAGAAGGTTAATGAAGATTTAATTGAATCAGTAACACTTTTTGATGTCTATGAGGGCTCGAATCTTCCAGAGGCTAAAAAGTCTATGGCGTTTAGCGTTCGGCTAAGAGCAAAAGAAAAGACCTTAAAAACTGAAGAAGTGCAGTTATTGCGAGCTCATTTAATTTCCACCGTTGAGAAAGAGTTCCAGGCTCAACTTAGATAGTTTTATGCGCATATGCGTATAATATGTCTATGGACGTAAATGTGTTTGGTGCCTCAGGCTATGCCGGGGGACAACTACTCAAAATATTGGCTAAACATCCCGAATTCAAATTAAAACATGCTTTTGCCGGTTCCAAAGCTGGAACCAAAATTTCACATGAACATCCATTTTTAACTGGAATAAATGACCATGAATTTGAAAGTTATTCTGAATCAAAAATTTCTAAAAAAGATGTAATTCTTTTTGCACTTCCACATGGTGAATCAGGAGAGTTGGCAAAAAAGCATTCTGAAAATTTGATTGTCGATTTGGGAGCTGATTTCAGACTAAACAATCCAAATAACTGGAAAAAATACTACCAAGGAAGTTTTGCTGGTACCTGGACATACGGACTTCCAGAAATGAATGGACAAAGACAAGCTATAAGTAACTCAAAGCATGTAGCAAACCCAGGCTGCTATGCAACAGTTATCAATTTGTCTTTGGCTCCATTTATAGATTCTCAAGTTGTAGATTTAAATTACATAACCGTCGTTGCAACGAGTGGAACAACCGGGGCAGGTAAGAAAACAAATCAAAATTTAATGGCAAGTGAAGTTATGGGATCTATTTCGAACTACAAGATGGGAGGACAGCATCAACATATTGCTGAAATTGAAGAGACTTTATCGGTCATAGGTAAAGAAGATGTAAAGATAAGTTTTAATCCAACCCTTGGTCCCTTTAATCGAGGAATACTTTCGAATACTATTTTCAAAGCTCATAAGAATCTAAGTGAAA
>CAZZKM010000071.1:0-2477 GCA_964655115.1 uncultured Bifidobacterium sp. | reverse complement strand
GTGACATGTCCGGAAAATCCAGGATCTATAAAACCTGCTGTGGAGTGAGTCAATAGACCTAGACGACCCAAAGAGGACTTTCCTTCTAAACGACCAGCAATGTCATCAGGAAGTGTTATTACTTCATAAGTACTACCCAAAACAAACTCACCTGGGTGAAGTATGAAGGGTTCTGCCCCTACCGTGGTGACTTCTCTAGTTAATTCTGGTTGATTTTCTGCTGGATCAATATGCGCATATTTATGGTTTTCAAAAGTTCTAAAAATGCGATCAAGTCTTACATCAACACTTGATGGCTGAATCATGTTGGCGTCATATGGTTCAAGCACCACACGAGCTTTTTCAATTTCTAATTTGATATCTCTGTCAGAAAGAAGCATAAGAAGAAGCCTATCGCTTACAGCATATTTTTTGAAATAACACTTCAAGTGTGCCCAGGCTTTAAGTTAGCCTTTGAACCATGCCAGGTTTAATTCCAGACTGGATGAGTCCAGTAAGTCAAGAATTAATAAAAAGAATCAATTCTAATTACCAAAATTTAGATCAATTACAAGTTCAACAAGAAATAGAAAAATTAGTTGATAAAAGTTATCAAATTAATGATGTTGAGTGCATAAATGTAAATCCTGCAACTAACTTATTAAATCCAAGAGCTGAAAAACTTTTATCAAAAGGAATGAGTTCAAGACCATCATTGGGTCATCCTGGAGATAAATATGAAACTGGCTTAGAAGCAATTGAACAAATTGAAATAATTACTGCAGCTTTAGCTAATGATGTATTTGAATCTGAATATGCAGAATTTAGAGTGGGATCTGGTTCCTTAGCAAATCTTTATGCGTTCATGTCAACTTGTGAACCACATGATGTAATCATTGCACCCCCTGCAACTATCGGTGGTCACATTACTCATCATTTACAAGGTGCTGCTGGTTTATATAGATTAAAAACAATTCCTGCACCTGTTAATGCAGATGGTTACACAGTTGATATTGAAAAATTAAAACAACTTGCTTTAGAAGTAAAACCCAAATTAATTACCATTGGAGGAAGTTTAAATTTATTCTTTCATCCAATAAAAGAAATTAAAGAAATTGCTAATTTAGTAAATGCAAAAGTTTTATTTGATGCGGCACATCTTTGTGGAATGATTGCCGGAAAAGTTTGGCCACAACCTTTAAAAGAAGGTGCTGACCTTATGACTTTTAGTACTTATAAAAGTTTAGGTGGACCAGCTGGTGGATTAATTGTTACTAACAATAAAGAAATTGCTGAAAAATTAGACACAATTGCTTATCCTGGTTTAACTGCAAACTTTGATGCCGCTAAAACTGCAGCGTTAGCAATAACTTTGCAAGATTGGAAATCTGTTGGCAAAAATTACGCTCAAAAAATGGCAAGTTGTGCAAAAGAATTAGCAAATGAACTAGATAACAAAGGTTTAAAACTTTTTGCGAAAAATAGAGGTTTTACTCAATCCCATCAATTTGCAGTTATTGCTAATGAATTTGGAGGAGGACAAACTGCTTCTAAACGATTAAGAAAAGCCAATATTTTGGCTTGTGGCATTGGACTTCCTAGTGAACCTAGTGAAAATGACGTGAATGGATTAAGAATTGGAACACCAGAGTTAGTAAGAATCGGAATGAAAGAAAAAGATATGAAACAACTTGCAGACTTTATTTACAGAGCCTTAACCACAGATGAATTAGAAAAAATTTCAAAAGTAGTAACAGAATTTAGATCTCATTTTAAAGGTGTTCACTACACCTTCGATACACCAGAATAAATTAGTAGATAATTCTATCTGCTAAAACTGGTAATTTTTCTCTAACAATATTTACTTTTTGTAAATCAATTTCAATATTCAAAACTACTTCGTTTTTTTCTTCTTTGTTTAAAACTTCTCCCCATGGATCAATCACTAAACTACTTCCACCAAGTTGTGTTTGATTATTTGTTCCAACACTGTTACAGCCAATAAAATAAACTTGATTTTCAATAGCGCGAGCTTTTGCAAGAGCTTTCCAATGCTCGATTCTTGATTCAGGCCAACCTGAAGTCATTAATACACTTGTTGAACCTTTATCAATTAATTTTCTAAAAACTTCAGGAAAACGTAAATCATAACAAGTTGTTAGTGCTGTCATTCCTAAAGGAGTTGCAATACAAACTAAATCATCTCCTCTTGCTAAATATTTAGATTCACCCTCTTGAAAACCGAATAAGTGAATTTTTTTGTAAGTTGCAGCAATTTCGCCTTGTGAATTTATTACTAAAGAAGTATTAAAAAGTGAATTATCTTGGGCCTCTATAAATGATCCTGCATGAATCCAAACTCCATGAGTACTAGCTATATCGCAAAAATCTTCTGAAATTGATCCAGGAAAAGTTGTTGGATTTTTTATGGCTTTCTCAACATTAAATGGTCCGTAATGCCAAAGTTCTGGGAGCAAAATTAAATCAGGTTTTTTGCC
>CAZZKM010000070.1:0-2569 GCA_964655115.1 uncultured Bifidobacterium sp. | reverse complement strand
TTATCGATAGTTTTTGGTACTCCGATTACTTTAAAATTATGTTTATGTAATTGGTTTGCTATACCTAAAGTATCTTCGCCACCATTTGCAACTAATGCGTCTACATTTAATTTCTTTAAATTTTCTTCAATGCGCGCTACTCCATTTTCGATTTTTAATGGATTAGTCCTGGAAGAACCTAAAATTGTTCCACCTTCATCATTAATGTGAGCAACATCTGCCAAAGTTACTGGTCTAGTTAAACTTTCTAAAGGACCTTTCCAGCCATCTTTAAAACCAACAAATTCATATTTGTATGCATTTATTCCACGAGTTACCACGCCACGAATAACGTTATTTAATCCCGGAGCATCTCCTCCACCGGTTAATATTCCCACTCGCATTATTTTGTCTTCTTTCTATATATATAGTTAAGAATTCAGTTCTTAATTTATCGTAAAGAAACTAATCTTTTTCTTTAAGGGCTTCTTTGGCTGCTGAAGCATAAATATCTACATATTCTTGGCCTGAAAGTTCTCTAATTGCTTCCATAATTTCATTAGTTACTTTACGAAGAGTTTCGGCATTTCGGGCATCGTCATAATAATTTGAAAAATCTAATGGTTTTCCAAAAATAATTCCAACTCTGCCAACTTTTGGAACTAAACGATCTGAAGGTTGAATTTCATAAGTTCCAATCATTGCAACAGGAATTACTGGAACTCTTGCTTCTAGTGCCATTCTGGCAACTCCAGTTCTACCTCTATAAAGTCTGCCATCAGGTGATCTTGTTCCTTCTGGATAAATTCCTAAAGCTTCACCTTTATTCAAAATGTCAATTGCAGTTCTTAAAGCAGCTTCTGCAGCAGAGCCTCCAGCTCTATCAATGGGAACTTGTCCTACTCCAGAGAAAAATAATTTAGTAATTAATCCTTTAATACCTTTACCGCGCCAATAATCAATTTTTGCTAGAAAAGTAATTCTTCTTTTAACTACTAGTGGTAAAAAAATTGAATCGATAAAGGAAGTATGGTTTGGTGCAAAAATAACTCCACCAGTTTTTGGAATATTTCTTTTACCTTTTGTCCAGGGACGAAAAATTAAACGTAAAGGAAGCCACAAAAAAATGTATTTGACAACAAAGTAAAACACGCTTCTTTGATCCCTTCCTTAATTCTTTAAGAATATAAAGAATACCTGACCCAAAACTGACAAGTTTTATTCTTTATATATTTAATGTAAAAGCACGCTTAGTTGCTCGAAAATGCCCTACATTTATGCATTCTGTATAACCAACTCTGGTTCTTGAAATTAGAGGTTGATGCACATGGCCAAAAAAAGAATATTTTGGTTGAAACTCTTTTATGTAATTAAGTAAGGCTTCACTTCCTCTTTCAAATCTTCTAGCGACTACATCAAAAGTTATATCTGGAATTGCAGGCGGAATATGGGAACATAAAACATCAACTGGACCAAGTGCATCTACATTTTTTTGGAATTCTTCATCACTTATTTCATATGGAGTTCTGTACGGAGTTTGCAAACCTCCTCCTACAAACCCAAATTTTAATCCTGCAATTTCTACAACTTGACCATCTAAAACTGTCATATCTTTTTTGATGTAATCTTTCCAAAATTCTGGACGATCAACATTTCCATAAGTTAAATAAACAGGAGTAGGCATAGCAGAAAAAATTTCTTGATATTGATTTTTTACTTCTTGGGTAATTAACGCTTCACGATCTCCCAACTCTTCCCATTTAGTCATAGCCATTGCTCTTGCTTCAACAAACAAATTGGCAGTTCTTAATCGAATAAATTCTTCATTAAATTCATAACCAAAAAGTTTGCCCATGATTCCATTACCTGGATCTTCATAATCTGTGTATAGAAGTAAGTCACCTAAACAAATAAGAACGTCTGAGCCAATTGCAGCTTTACTTAAAGCATCGATTTCAGCATGAACATCACTGATTAAGTTAATTTTCACCTTTCTAACATTACGCAATTATTTAAATCACGCACTTGCTACTACCCTTGGAAACGTGAATTCATTCAAGACATTTGCCCGTAGTGTTCCTGGATTAATATTTGCCTGGTTAATTACTAGATATTTTTTATTTCAATTCATTACCTTGAAGTTCTATTATCCCGAAGGAAAATGGTTGAAAGGTGATGTGGAGTTATATCAATTTTGGTCATTAGGACTAATTAAAAACATTTTTCCAATTAATGACTCAATGTGGCAGTATCCTCCTTTAGCTGGATTTATTTTTACTCTGCCTCAATACATTTTTGGAAATTCCAATATGGGATTTATCTTTACTATGATTTTTTTTGATTTTTTAATACTTTTAACAATTTTGAGATTTGGTTTAAGTCTTTATAAACGAAATCTTTCTGTAAGTTTAGATGGTTTTGCTGGAGCATGGTTTTGGGTATTTTGGCCTGTTTTGATGGGACCCCTACTTCTAACCAGGTTTGATTTAGTACCTACCTGGTTTGCAATTCTTGGTTTAATTGCAATTTATGAAAAACGAATCAAGTTAGCTGGATTTTTAATAAGTATAGGTTCTTTATTAAAACTTTG
>CAZZKM010000069.1:0-2628 GCA_964655115.1 uncultured Bifidobacterium sp. | reverse complement strand
AATCTAAATGTTTGAAAAGGAGTTGCGTATAAATCCATAGCTGCTTGTTCTAATCGTGGATCCATACCAGCAAGCCGAGCATTTACGACTACCACCACAAAACTGATTGTGAAAGTAATTTGTGCTAACAAAATTGTCCAAAATCCAAGAGGAATGAAAATATTTAAAAATAAAGCCAAAAGTGAGGCTCCAAGAATCACTTCTGGTGTTGCAAGAGGTAAAAAAACGAACAAACTTGTAGCTCCTCTACCTTTGTATCTATGCCTAATTAATGCAAAAGAAATCATCGTGCCCAAAATTGTTGCAATAATTGTCACAAGTAACCCAATTTGAATACTGGTAGAAAATGATCGACAAATAGTTTGATCTCGACAAATATTTGTCCATGCATCTAAAGAGAATTCATTCCAAGATGTATTTTGTCTACCTTTTGGTTTATTAAATGAAAGTAAAATTATAATTGCAAGTGGAAGCATTAGATAGACTAGTATCAGAATTGAAAATACCTGAAGTGTCTTTTCTCTAATAAGTTTTTTAAGTATATTCATTAGACTAGATTTTCAGTTCCAGCTTTTCGAATATATAAATAAATCATAACTAAAATTATTGCCATGAAAGTAAACGACAAAGCAGAAGCAGTTGGATAATCTCTTAAATCAATAAATTGAGATTGAATGACGTTTCCAATCATTTTATTATTGATACTTCCCAATAACTCAGCGTTTATATAATCGCCTGACGCCGGTATAAAAGTTAGTAAAGTTCCGCTTACTACGCCAGGTAAAGAGAGTGGCCAAACTACTTTCCAAAAACTTTGCGAAGGTGGCGAGTAAAGATCTCCTGCTGCCTCAATTAAACGAGAATCTATTTTTTCAAGTGAGGTATAAAGTGGCAAAATCATAAAAGGTAAAAAGTTATAAACTAAACCTGCAATCACAGCAATTGAAGTGTTTAAAATTCTTCCCTCAGGTAATAAATTAAATGAATTTAGAAAATTAACCACGAATCCATCGCCAGAAAGAATAGTTTTCCACGCATTGGTTCTTAATAAAAATGAGGCAAAAAATGGCGCAACAATTAAAACCAACATTAGGTTTCTATATTTTCTGGCTCGAAATGCCATGTAATAGGCAATCGGATAAGCAAGGACTAAACAAACAACTGTAGCAATTGCAGAGTAAGTAAAAGCTCTTATAAATTGCGGATAATATTCAACTAAAGCAAGTGAATAATTTGAGATTTTAAACGCAGGTAAAAATCCATCATCAGGACTTACCCCAGCTGGTTTTTGTAATGACGTTGCTAGAAGAGTTGAAAGTGGAAATAAAAAGAAAAAAAATAGCCAACCTATTCCAGGTATTAATAACAAATACGGAGTTCTTGTTTTTCTACTTTTTAGTGATTGAACCAAACTTAAATTTTGAAGCTCAGACATTTATTCAGTCCAAGTTGGATCTAAACCAGCAGTTAAATCCTCATCAGGATCAAGTACAAAAGAATGCCTTGGCTCCCATGCAATTGTTACAGCTTGGCCAGGTCTTCCTAAATCTGATGGATCAACATTTTGTTCAAATGCAGAAATCTCTAATCCCCAATTTGTGTCAACTTCATATTGAGTTGAAACACCTACGAATGCAGTGTTTTTAATTGAACCATTTATTTGATTCTTTGGTAAACCTGTTTTTCCTTGGTCAACAATTTTGACTTTTTCCGGCCTGACCCCAACAACTATTCGTCCACTTCGAATTTCTGTTGATGCGATTGGCACATAAATAGTGGAATCTGGAAGCTTTACCGCAATTTCATCTTTTTCCACACCTGCAACTGTTCCTTCAAAAAGATTTGATTGACCTAAAAAGTTTGCGACAAACGCAGTTCGTGGGTGCTCGTAAATTTGAACAGGAGATCCCATTTGTTCAATTCGACCTTCATTCATAACTGCAACAGTGTCTGCCATAGTCATGGCTTCTTCTTGATCGTGAGTCACATGCACAAATGTGATTCCTACTTCTGTCTGAATTCTTTTCAATTCAAGTTGCATTTGACGTCTTAGTTTTAAGTCAAGTGCGCCTAATGGTTCATCAAGCAATAAAACATCTGGTTCATTAATTAAAGCTCTTGCAACAGCCACTCTTTGTTGTTGACCACCTGACAATTGTTGTGGTTTTCTTTGCGCCAAACTTGTTAATTCAACAAGCTCTAACATTCTTTTAACTTGATCATCTATATTCGAGGCTTTTTGTCTTCTTAATCCAAACGCCACATTTTCATAAATTGTTAAATGAGGAAATAGTGCGTAACTTTGAAAAACAGTATTTACCCATCGTTTATATGGAGGTAAATCAGTGATGTCGTCATTACCAAGTTTTATTTGACCTGAAGTTGGGTCTTCTAAACCTGCAACCATTCTTAAAGTTGTGGTCTTCCCACAACCCGACGGACCCAATAATGCAAAGAATGAACCCGCCGGAATTGTAAGCGTTAAATTATCGACTGCTTTAAAATCACCAAATGATTTGGTGAGATTAACTAAATGTAAATCTTCTACTTTAGGTCGACTATTTACCACGCGATTTAGTTACCGATCAGTTTTGCCCAAATTTCGTTATATTTGGCAGATTGTTCGGA
>CAZZKM010000068.1:0-2764 GCA_964655115.1 uncultured Bifidobacterium sp. | reverse complement strand
AGATTTGAAAACTTGAGCCGACACAAAAAGATTAGAACCAGTAAATAAATCTGTGGTTCTTGAAAAAAAATAAGAAATAGATTTTTTAGGCTTATCTGACCATCCAAGAACCTCTCTTAATTCAAAAGGGTCTTTTTTACAATCTTTTCCAAGCTCTTTGCTCCATAAAGTTTGGTCTCGACTTATCATTAAACTCCAATTAGCGGTCCCGTCACCTGTTTGGGAAGCTTTATCATTGATATTAGTTATTGAATAGTCAACTGGTCCTCCAATTTCTGCGCTTAACCCTAGTGATAGGCCATAAAGAATGGGAGTGCTCATCACGTTAGAAACTACCTTTGAGTAGTTAAGCAATAGATCTCTTTGGTTTTTTAAGAAGAACGGATCGAATCCAAATTCCCACGGAGTTCCGATTCCATGTGTTGTGACCTCGTGTCCGAACTTTTCAAAAGTATTTTTTATTTGGATATTTGCAAAATCGTATCTGTGCAAAACTATGGTGACTTTCTCATACTTTTCTTTTAGATACTTTGCATATTCATTACTTGTATCACCTAGCTTTGACCAAGTTGATGAATGTGCTGGATAAGCTACTACTCCCTTAATTGGTTTTTTACTTTCTCGAGGAAATACATCATCTAAATAAATCCAGGGAGCTCCAATTGCAACTACATTATTTTGACTTTTTTTTATGATTTCTTGGCATCTTTTCGACCAAACAAATTTATTAGCTTTTCTTTTTGAACCCAAAAAATTACCAAAACCATCAGTTGCATTCCACCCATGCTGTAAATATCCATTTATCCAAGGAGAGCCTGTCAATCCACAATATTGAGCCAGTATGTGTACATGTCCATAAAAGCGATTTTCTGCCTGTCCAGTTACTTGCATGAGAAAAGAATTCATAAACAGATTATTTAGTTACTACTTCAGATTTTGGCCCACACGGGTCATTTTGTTTAAAGGTTTTATTCGAGTATGGATTCTTTACTTTCCAAAGCGAAACACTACCTTCAGATTTAATTAATTCAGCAAATGGTTCATAACTTGAAATACTTGGTCTCGTAGAATCTACAACTAACCAATCCACACCTGAAATACGTAAATATTCAAAATTTTCATTTGAAGGTTGAATGAAAAAGTTTTGATTGTCTTTCCAAGTTTGTTCTTTCCAATATTTGTTTAGTATTGGTTCTGTTAGCGGACAAGTGGTGTATGACCAGCCTTCTAAAAAGACTCTTCTTTCGCTTATTGCAGAAATAGCAAACTGTCTAGCTGTACAAGTTTGTGTTTCATTAGGTCCTGCACAGTGTCTATTTGTAGCAACTAAGTCAGTTCTATTAGAAATCTTTTTTAAATAATTTGCGATTTCATATGTACCTAAACTGATTGAATAAGGATGTTCTGGAAGTGAAAACGCTTTTTGATCAAATTTATTTAAACCAGAAAACATTCCAATCGATATAGAAACTATTAATAGATTATAAGAAATACTTTGTTTTGAGATTTTTGAATAAAAAATTGCAATCAAATAAATCACAGAAGTTGAAAGAATCCAAAATCCAAAAGTTTTTATTACTTGAGCTCTTGGAACAAATGATGAAAAAAGACTGAACAATAAAGGTTGGCCCATTAATCCTAAAATCAATATGGATAACGTATTTATACTCAATTTCAGTTCCTTGTAAAAAGCACCAAAAGCCAGCAAAATCGCAATAAATGGAATCACACTATAAAGTAAAAATAATTGAGAATCTCCCCATGTTTCTAGCAATAAAGTGCCACCTATACCTGCAAAAATTGTTACCAGTAGAGGAAATGAGTAGTTAATAGTTTTATTTTTGTAGCTTATAAAATTTACAATAATTAATGAAGCAAAAGAAAAAATAAAAAGTAGTGCAAATACCATAAGAGAAATTAGATTTAAGGATATTCCATAGCCTTCTGCTAACAAATTCAAAGTGTCTGTGGGATTAAACCAAAGAGTTGTACCACTTCTACCCTGGTTTGGATTACTACTGGAAACAAAAAAGTAACCAACGAGAAAACCTAAAATACTTGGAATAGAAAGTGTAATTTTGTCATAAACATTAATCAATTTTAAATTAAACAATAGATAAGTAATGACTAAAATAACAATTAATAAACCAACCGGACCTTTTGATAATGTGGCTGCAAGAGTTACGAAGAAAATTATAAATGTTTTAAAATAATAATTAAATTTTAAATTTTTCAAGTTATAAATTAAATAAACAGAAAGAATTGCAAATAAATTAGCAGTAAATTGAGGCATTGAAGTCGAAGAAATAAATGGCCGCGCTAATCCTATTTGCTCGTTAAGTTCTGGAAAAGTTGGATAGATAGTAAATCCACCAAGAATTAACGAAAAGACACCAGCTATCCAAGATTTTCCTAAGGTTTTACCTACTAAAAAAAGTAAACCAAGATAAAGAATCCCAATCAACACAAATTGAGTTTTGAATATTGAAACCACTAAATCAAATGTTCCAAAAATCGAAATAAATGATCCAAGAGAAAATGCACCCCAGTGATATTTCAATGGCACTTGAGCATCTGCCACAAATGGGAAAATTCTTGGTCCATGATGCGTTATTTCTCCTGCTTGGGCAATGGCGTTATAGGTGTCGGGCCAAACTAAATATTGATCCAAATTATTTGCGGGTACATATAGAGATTGTCTAAATAATAAAATTAAAGATATTCCAATTAGAATAGTAATACTTAAAAACTGTACATTGTATTT
>CAZZKM010000067.1:0-2811 GCA_964655115.1 uncultured Bifidobacterium sp. | reverse complement strand
TAACATCTATTCCTAATTCATTTCCCCAATAAATGTGGTTATCTATCATTGCTGAAAGTAAATTATGCGCGGCTCCTATTGCATGAAAATCGCCAGTGAAATGAAGATTGATATCTTCCATAGGAACAACTTGTGCAAAACCACCACCTGCAGCTCCACCTTTCATTCCAAAGCAGGGGCCAAGGGACGGTTCTCTTAGACAAATAACTGCTTTTTTACCAATTGCATTTAAACCATCACCTAGCCCAACAGTTGTAGTTGTTTTTCCTTCACCTGCTGGAGTTGGAGTCATGGCAGTAACAAGTATTAATTTTCCATCTGGCTTATTTGATAAAGAATTAACAAAATCTAGCGAAATTTTTGCTTTTGTTGGACCAAAGTTTAAAATTGAATCTTCTGAAATCCCAATTTTTGTTGCAATATCTTTAATTGGGAGCATTTTTGCTTCCCTGGCAATTTCAATATCAGATCTCACTTCTTTAATTCCTCCGATCTCTTAGCAACAAATTCATCTCACTCTTGTTTAATTTCTTGATCCATTTCAGGAATTTGGTATTCAGCTATTTTTTTCTTTGCTATTTCATTTGCTCTAATATCTGTAGTTTTTGCACCATTTCTATTCCATTTTTCAAAATTGTCACTTGAGGAAAGAATTGGTCGGTAAAAACAATCTCTAAATCTTTCCATTGTGTGGGCAGCACCTAGGAAATGTCCTCCGTGACCAACTTCAACATGAGCATCAAATGCAAGAGAAGCTTCGTTTATTTCAAGTGGAGTAAATTCTGCTTGCAACATGCGTAAAATTTCTATGTCAACTACAAATTTTTCATAACTTGCCACAAGTCCGCCTTCTAACCAACCTGCAGTATGCATGACCCAATTAGCGCCAGCTAAAAATGTTGGAAGCATTGTCATTAGAGATTCATATCCTGCTTGTGCATCTGCGGTTTGTGATGAATTTAGTCCACCACCAGATCTAAATGGCAATCCAAAATGTCTTGCGATTTGTCCTGTACAAAGTAAACCAATTCCTGATTCTGGTGTTCCAAATTGTGGAGAGCCAGATTGCATGTCAATGTTTGATAAAAATGAACCAAATATTACTGGTGATCCTGGTCTTATTAACTGTGACAAGGTAATTCCAGTTAGTGCTTCTGCAATTTGTTGAGCAAGTGTTGCAGGAATTGTGACAGGACTCATTGCACCCATTAATAAAAATGGAGTAAGTAGAACTGCTTGATTTGCTTCAGAATATTCAAATTGAGCATCAAGCATGCGATCATCCCAACGAAGCGGAGAATTGCAATTAATCAAAGAAATTGTGCATGGAGTTTTTTCAATATTTTCTCTACCACCAAAAACTATTTCTGTCATTCTCAATACGTCTTTTGCATTTCTTCCAGAAACAACATTTCCCATATAGATTTTGTCGGTCAATGTTTGTAATGCATAAGTCATATCAATATGTCGTGTGTCAAGAGAGGCATCATTTGGTTCACAAATAACTCCACCTGCAGAATCCATCTCAGGAAAAGATTGCGCTAATTTTGTAAAATTTTTGAAATCTTCAAGCGATGCATCACGTCTTACACTTAAATCTCTAACAAATGGTGGTCCATAAACACCACTGAAAACCATTGAGTCTCCACCAATATGAACTGTATTTTTCGGATTTCTAGCTTGTACATCAAATTCTTTTGGCGCTTTTTTAATTTGTTCTAAAATGAAATCTGGATCAAATTTGACATTGTGTCCTTCTATTTTTTGACCAGCTTTTTTAAATAACTCGATTGCACGATCACTCATGAACTCGATGCCTATTTCACTAACGATTCTTTTCCAACCTTTGTCTAGAGTTGCCATCGCATCTTGTGACAAGATTTCATATCTAGGCATTTTGTTCTGAAACATCTAAGAAATCTACCTTTCTTGTGAGAAAAACAATCGTGGGTCTAAATCTAGTACTTGACGACACCCTACTAAATAAGCCTACAATATGAAACAGTAGTTTCATATAGTGAAAAATTGAAGGGGGCGACCGTGGCAACTTCGGCTAAGCGCGCAACTGGAACCCAAGCTGTTGACAGAGCGGCTGATCTTTTAGTTGAAGTTTTGAAATCTGAAAAACCGGTCACTTTTTCATATCTAACAAACAAATCTGGTTTAGCAAAAGGTACCGCATCTAGATTAATCAGTGCGTTAGAAAGAAATGGTTTGTTGCAAAGAAATAAAAAAGGTGAAATCGAAACAGGAACTACAATTAACCAATTTGCCTCAAGAATTAGTTCGGTTAGTAGATTAGTTTCCAAATTACAACCGATAATGCGCCAAATCGGTAACGAAACTGGCGAAACTATCAGTTTAGCCATTGCTGGTAATGATGCTGTTGAAAATATCTCCCAAATTGATGGAAAATATTTATTAAGTTCAAGAAACTGGGTTGGGCAAAAAGTTCCTTTTCACGCTTCGGCTGCAGGCAAAGTTCTTTTAGCATTCCAAAATATAGATTTATCAAAATTAAAGTTAGAGAAATTAACAAATGAAACAATTACTTCAAAAAATGCGTTAGAAAAAGAAATAATGAATGTTTTTACAAATAATTATGCAATCATTATTGATGAATTAGAAGTAGGTCTAGTCGCGATTTCAGTTCCAGTTAAAAATGAAATCGGTGAAGTTATTGCCGCTTTATCAATTTCAGGTCCTTCTACAAGATTAAATCGAGGGCGTATTAAAGAATTAGTAAATTTATTAAAAAAATATTCTAAAAATTTAGATTTATCAAATATTGAGAAAAATCAAAATAACAGG
>CAZZKM010000066.1:0-2850 GCA_964655115.1 uncultured Bifidobacterium sp. | reverse complement strand
CGAAGTGGTCAATGCTCAATACGTAGTTCTCGGTGTTCGGATACTTGTACTTGAGTCCAACGAATTCAATACTCTCGAGGCTGACCGTTTCCCCCGAACCGATTGTCGGCTCTGCTCTAGAACTGAGCGCAAGGCCCTCGACGGCACCTTCAAGTCCCGGACGTGTCAGGGCAATCTGCTGCAGCGATACGACAATTCGGTTTATTGAGGGCAACATTCGAAAGGCGGCGACACCGAACAGGGCGACAATCAGCGTTGCGTCGCCGGACGTTGGATCAGTCAACTTAGAGATGACAATTGTGAGTGCAATGCTGCCAATTGCGATCACTTCAAAGAGAGCCCTTGGCACGTTGGAGATGACGTTGAAGAGGTACACCGTTCGGGCATTGCCATAGATACTCTTCTTGTGCGTATCCACAACTTCGCGGTCACGTCCGAAGAGCTTGATTTCCTTCACTCCTCCAAATCCCGCCAAGAGGGCCGAGTTGATTGCGGCTCGGTAGGCAATCCGTTCTTCTCCCCAGACTCGTGCTCTCTTCCGGGTGAGACGGAGAATCAACCATGCGCTGGCACCAAAAACGGCCATGACGGTGACCGTGCTAATTGGCTGGACGATCAGCAAGAAGACGAGAAAACCCAAACCAGTCAGGATGTCACCGATGAGCACCAGAGATGGACCAAGAAAGAACAAGACCGCACCCGAGTATTCACCGATATTCGTGGCAAGTTTCGCTGACGAGTGCGTGAGGTGATACTCGTAAGGCTGCCGGATGTAGTTCTCGAAGAGGGTCTGAGTAATTCGGTTGCCCAGGGCCAACTGGGTGCGGTGTTGGTAGTAGTTCGAACCAAGAATAAAGAGATTCTTGACGAGAAATGCACCGACCATCACCGACAGTACGACGATGACGAAGGTCTGATAGCGCATGTCTTCAATGGAGTCAGGCAAGAATCCATAACTCTCAACCGTGGCTCCGCCAAGCACCACTTGGACAACGGGAATCACGAGACCGAGACTCACCATCTCGAACAGAGTCCCCAACAGAATAAGTACGAGCGAGACAGAAAACCGCACTCGCTCTTTGCCGTGCAGAATCTGCATCAGCAACCAGACTGAAGACTTGTCGGAGTAAACACTCATGTCGTAGCGGCGATCGGAATCGAACCGATGACCTTCCGATTATGAGCCGGATGCTCTTACCAACTGAGCTACGCCGCCGCTAGGCGAGCCCTCTGTGGGAATCGGACCCACGACCTCTTCCTTACCATGGAAGTGCTCTACCGACTGAGCTAAGAGGGCGCTGACGCTGCTCGCGCAACGCCTTTCTTAGACTACTGCCTGATGCCGTCGGTATCGATACGAACCGCAGAGGCTCGCGATGCTGAGGCGATTGCCACGATCTACAACTACGAAGTCGAAAACACGACTGCCACGTTCGATCTCGTACCGCGAAGCGTGGAAATACAGCGTGAGTGGCTTGCGGCGCGCACCGGTGCCTTTACGGCACTCGTCGCCGCTGACATGAACGTCGGCGTCTTAGGTTTCGCAGCGCTCAGTACCTATCGCGACCGCGCTGGCTACAGGACGACGGTCGAGAACTCGGTGTACGTCCATCGCGAACACCAGCGGCGTGGCGTCGGGCGACTGCTGCTTACGGCTCTACTAGACGTCGCCCGCGACTCCGGCTTTCACACGGTAATCGCGCGCATCGACTCCCAAAGCCTCGGTTCGCTGGCTCTGCACCGCTCCCTTGGATTCGCAGAAGTCGGAGTCGAGCGTGAAATCGGAAGAAAGTTCGGGCGATGGCTTGATTCGGTGATCATGCAGAAGATGCTGGACGGCAACTGACGTCTGATAGTTCTACGAAAGAGTGCCAACGACCTCCCGCAGGGTCGCGGGATGCATTCGAGCACGAATGTCACCGTGAAGTGTCTGAATCTCTTCTCCATGAAATGCTCGCACCAACGACCGCCATCTTTCGTCTAGATCACTCCCATCAGCCACCCGTAACTGCAGGAACTCGACGTACTCGAGCACATGACTCCTTACTTCCGCAGGTGTCGAGTTCGTCACGGTGACTCCAGCAGCACCAAAGCATCGCTGATCTCCGACCCAGCCGAGATTGCGCTCCAGGACGTTCTTCAAACTAAGTCGCTGTGCCGACTTGGAGTCGCTCACCTTCGGCATATGAATAGTGGCCAATTCCGTGCCGAAGAAGGCAAAAAAGAGGCGGGCAGAGTCAAGAAACAGCACTGGGCGTCGATACGCGAGCGCAAGGCAGTCGCCTCCCGTCGTCGTCGAGACGATGAATGAAGCTCCCGACACAACCGCGAGCTCATCACCAGGTTCGCCGTCAATGAGGACCTGCCAGTCGAGAGTGTGTCCGTCGTTCGCGGTCAGTCGGTCAGACGTGCGCGAAGTGAGTCGAATAACGTTAAACCCTCGTTGCACCAGAGCTGCCATCGCTGGGCCGAAATCTTCAATTCTTCGATTGCGGAGGTCGTTTTCAATTGCCTCGGGTATCCACTCTCGCACCGTGAACACCACGTAAGGACGCTCGGGTTCGTGTAGGTTCCGCAGTATCTCCGAACGCCGACGAGATATCTCCCCGTCAGAAGGAAGGCTCGTTGGGCGGGATGTGAGGAAGTTGAGGCGATAGATCGAAGCGGGAACGAATTCAATTGTGCTGAGTCCGAATCGCTCCTGCCAGAAGGCTGCATCGGTGACGAGCCATGAGGGCACTGTTGGAAGCCGTTCTCGCTGCAACTCCCACATGTATTTGCTGTTTGCCGTTGATTTAGGCCCGATACAACCCAACCAGATGTCACGTGAACCACGTTCCACACTCGAAC
>CAZZKM010000065.1:0-2933 GCA_964655115.1 uncultured Bifidobacterium sp. | reverse complement strand
ACCAATACCTTAATTTAGAAGCCACTTTTTGCTCTGCTTCACCAAATTCTTTCTTTCCACTTCCTAGTGATTTTTCAACACTTCTTACACCTGTAACTAAAATTTCCAATCCTCTTTTTTCCAAAGACGCTGATTGATCAGAGCCATACATCGTTCTATCCAAAGTGACATGTCTTTCCAACGCAGTAATTCCCATTGCAGCAGCAGCGATTGAAGGAACTGGAGATGTTTCGTGTCCACTGTAACCAACGGGACAATTATATTTTTGCTTCAAAGTGTGAATCATATTTAAGTTTAAATCTTCTTCAGGACATGGATATACCGAGACTGTATGCATCAAAGTAAACGGGCAACTATGTTTTTTAAATATTTCAACAGCTTTGTCAATGTCAGAGTAAGTCGCCATACCGGTTGAAATAAAAGTATGCAATTTTTCACTTGCTACTTCTTCTAGCAAGGGAATGTGGGTTAAAAGTGCGGATGCAATTTTATTGTATTTACATTTAAATTGGCGCAAGAATTTTTGACTTTCAACATCCCAAGCTGAAGCAAACCATTCAATATTTTTTTCTTTACAATAACGATCAATTTCCTTGTATTCTTCTACCCCAAATTCAAGTCCCATTTTTTGTTCACGTGTGGTAGTTCCCCAAGGACTTTCTCTTGGCGTATCTAAAACGTCTTTCGTGTAAACAATGTCTATTGTTCTTTTTTGAAATTTAACTGCATCGCAACCAGTGTCAACGGCCATGTCAATTAATTTTTTGGCAATGTCAAGACTTCCATTATGGTTAATACCGATCTCTGCAATTATAAAAATAGACAAGATTTATCTCCTAATTAAAGTTGTCTTCAACTTACCAAACAGTTCGACCGCCGTCAGCCGAAATGACAGCGCCTGTCATGTAGGAGGAGGCATCAGAACACAAAAATGCAACTAAAGCTTGATACTCGTCAGCTTGAGCCATTCGACCAAGTGGAATTCTTTTTGATATTTCACTTATAAATTCTCCAGGTTGATTAAATTCAACTCCCCCTGGACAAATTGCATTAACTCTTACGCCTTTTTCCGGCCAGTAGGTAGCTAAGTATTTAGTAAGTCCAATCAAACCGGCTTTAGCAATTGAATAACTCACTGGTTTTACCGGCTGCTCATCATCTTTTAAATTTTTTTGTTTATAAAGTCTTTGATCAGGTCCAATAATGCCAAGTTCAGAGGAAATATTTAAAATTTTTCCTCCACCATTATTTGCAAAATAACTTCCTAATACTTTACTACATAAAACTGCACCAATTAAATTTACATCTAAATCTTTTTTTAAATTATCCAGATCAATATTTTCAAATCTGGAACTTACTAATCCCTGATTATCTACTTTTGGATCAATGGCGGCATTATTGATGAGAGCATGAACTTTAGAATATTTTTTCAACAAAGTATTGAGCAATGCTTTAATTGAATTCTCGTTTGTTACGTCTAATTGATAAGCATCTGCATTCCCGCCAATTTCTTTGGCAACTTTTTGAGCATTCTCTAAATCCAAATCAGCAATAACTGGAATACCTTCACATTTGATAATTGCTTTTGCATGCTCTTTGCCAAGTAACCCAGCTCCGCCAGTAATTACAATTACTTGATCTTTTAAATCAAACCAAAAATCTTTATGCATTATTTTAAAATTATTCCTTTATTAATTAAATGCTCTTCTACTAATTCCATAACTATATGACCAGCTGTGATATGTAATTCCTGAATTCTCGCAGTAATTTCAGTTTGAGCATTAAATGTCAATTCGCAATATTCTTGAGCTGGTCCACCATTTTTTCCTAAGAATCCAACTGTTGAAATTCCTAGCTCTTTAGCTCTAATCAAAGCTTTGTTTACATTTGGCGATTTGCCTGAAGTTGTAATGCCTATCAGTACATCTCCAGGTTTACCTAACGCTTCAACCATTCTTTCGAAAACAACATCGAAACCAAGATCATTTCCACAAGCTGTCAAAGTTGAAGTATCCATTGCTAATGCAATTGCAGGTAAGGTTTGACGGGTTAAATTTGGTCTAAGTCTTATTAATAGTTCAGCTGCCAAATGTTGAGCATCTGCTGCACTTCCTCCATTTCCACAAAGCAAAATCTTATTTCCGCGTTCAATAGCTTCGCCGCAGATTTGGCCAATTCTTACTAAATTTTGAGTTTGATTTTCAAGTGTAAGTTTTCTGGCATCGATGCCATCACTCAGTGCTTGAACAACGGCTTGAGTTAAATCCAAGGCAAACCTCCGATTAGAAGTCTAATAATCCTGTATAAACGCTATACCTATAGAACATTGTATGAGTGGTAATCTAGTTAACAGTCACTTCGAGTCTACAGTTTATGAGGAAAAATGAAAAAAGCAACCAAATTTTTAATCGCTGGATTTGTCGTAGTTTCACAATTAAATATTGCTGCAAATGCAGTAGTAATACCAAACATTACCGCCAAACAACAAAGTAATATCGAAGCTTTGTTTAAGGCTTTTGCAACAAGTGATCCAGATAAAATTGCTTCAGCATCTGTGAAATATACAAAATCTGGAAGTGCTGCAAGAGAATTTGCGGAAATGGTCAAAAATAATCATGCAACAATTAGATATTTCAAATCTATTAATGCATTTGGAATGCCTTCTGGACTTGCGGTTACTCCAGAGGCAAAAGGAACTTCAAAATACTCTAAAGAATCAGTTGTTTTAAATAGTGTTAATAATTCATTTGATGGTAAATTTTATAATTTCAAATTTGATTCAAAGGGAAAAATTACTGACTTCAATGTCACCACAAGCTCTGGAAAATCTGGAGCGAAAATATCAGACAGAATATTTACACTTGAACAAACTGTTACAAATACACAAGTATTAGCAACTGGAGGATTTATTTATAAAACCCCAGATTCAAAAA
>CAZZKM010000064.1:0-3003 GCA_964655115.1 uncultured Bifidobacterium sp. | reverse complement strand
TTGCCCATCACCAGCGGTGGCAGATAACGAAGTGGGAGCAGATGGAGTTGTGGAGCTTGGACTTATTGAAATTGAGCGAAGTTTCCCCGTAGCTTCTCCTATGGTGAGAAAAGCAGTTAAACCATCGGATGTAACGGCAGGATTATTCCAATATCGATTAACCGGTTCGGTATTCCAATTCGCACCGCCATCTCCTGAAATACTTAAATAACCGTTGTATTTTCCAGCAACTATCGTGTTTCCATCTGCTGATGATGTGAGATAAATTTTTTGACCAGAGATTTCAGTTCGGGTAGTCCAAGTTGTTCCACCATTAGCTGAGGTGTACACATAACTTTCCCAGGCTGATGCTGCAATTTTTTGGCCGTCATCAGATATGGTTACCGAGACCCAATTTCTATTGCCAGCGTTTGTGATTTGATTCCATGTTGAACCATAGTCTGAGGATTTGTAAATATAGCCGCCATCTTGTGCTGCAACCACATATTGACCATCACTAGAAGCAGATAAAGTATTAAAATATACAGAAGTAGACGTTCTATTCCAATTAGCTCCTGAGTCACTTGAAACATAAATTCCACTATCATAATTTGCTAAGTAAAGTCTGGTTCCATCTGTTGACATTTCTATCTTGCACAAATTCCAACATTCATAACCAGACGGGCGACTTGTAGTCCAAGAAGTTCCAAAATTGGTTGAAGTGTAAATATATGAATTTTGGTTACCACGATGTGTTGCCATGATTTTAGTTCCATCACCAGAAATTGTCACACTATTGAAATTAGGACCACTGTTCTTTGAAGTCCAGGTTGTTCCTGAGTCACTTGAAACCCAAATTGCGCTTGTGCTGGCCGCAGCAATTTTTGTGCCATCGCTGGATATTGCTATTGACCTCCAGTCTGAAGATGAAGTATTTAATTCAGTTGTAGTTAAAGTTGACGTAGTTGCAGCATCAGCAACTCCTTGAAAGGTTAAATTGCTCATTAATATGGCGATAATTAGAATCGGCTCAAAGAAGTTTCTTCTCTTGAAACTTAGCACCAAGACCCCCTTGTGCGGTTAGAAAGAAAACTCATTGAAGTGCAGAATTACTTGGGGCAAACTTTACCCAAAAAAGGCCACGAGGCGCATCCCCTGAATTAAGCATAAAAGATTAAATATTAGTGAACTCCCCTCAGGTTTTGCCTAAGAGAGTTTAAGAGTTCAAAACCCTAAATCTAGATCGTCTCTGCCAGCATTAAAAGTATTAACTGGATTATCACTTGGGTATCCAAGTGATAATCCAACTATAAGTTTGAAGTCTTTAGGTATCTCTAAATGATTTCTCACAGGACTTGCCCATGTTGCTAAGGCTCCTTGAGCACAAGTGCCTAATCCTTTTGAATGTGCTGAAAGCATTAAAGTTTGTAGGAAAATTCCTGCATCCAGGGCAGCATATGATTTTAAACTTTTATGCACAAACAAAAACATCACTACAGGTGCACCAAAGAATTCAAAGTTTCTACGCCAAGTTAATTCTTTGCCCTTTTTATCATCCTTTTTTATACCTAAAAAGTCATAGATTGCTTTGCCAGTTTTAACTCTTCTTGATTGTAAAAGGGCAGGATATTTAAAAATAGTTCTAAAATCTCCATCAGGAAAACCTTTTCTAAAGATTACTAATTTGATTTTTTGCCACAAATTGCCATTCATTAAAGGCCATGCTTGATCAAATAATCTTAAATAGTCTTTCTTGATTAGTTCTAACTTTTCTCCTGTTACTACTTTTAAGTAATAAGGATGGGTATTACTCCAGGAAGGAGACCACAGGGCATCATCTAAAACTTCTTGTAAAAGCTTTTCATCTACTGGATTAGAAAGAAAATCTCTAATACTTCTTCTTGATTTATTCAGAGAGGAAAAGTCCATAAGCCATAATGCTACAAGTTATCTTGAATTTAAAACTACTTAGAGACTAAAAATTATCCTCAAATTTTATAAAACTCTCCATAATAGGTATAAGAATTAAACCCTTAATCCACATATTATGAATTCAGACGAGCAAAACCTATTTGCTTTTATAAAAAAGGAAAAAACTAAAAAAAATGGATGAAGCAACATTAATTAATATCTGGAATACCCAAAGAAAAAATATCGCTAAATCACAATTGGTCTCAGTAATCATCATTACTGCCGTGGTCTATTTAATAGTCACAAACCAATTTGCTTCAACCACAGATGAAGTGCGCTTAGTAGCATTGGCTGCGGTAGGAACTACTGGAATCTTGTCTTTGATTAGCCAACTAGCCATCATTAGAGAAGCAAGCATGATCGCTAAAGATTTAGCAAAAGCTAAATCAAATACTGGCAAAATAATTGCTGCCTCAACTGGCTATTTACAATTAACCCAGGTAGTCATGGTGGTATTTGCTATCGGCTTATTTGCTTTAATGGCAGTAGCAATTTACTAAGAGTTTAAAAAGTTAAAGGAGCAAACAAGACATGGAACTATTGTTTTTAATCCTAGGACTAGTTATTGTCTTGTTTGCCTTTACTTTGGTGTTTATTGATCAAGATAAAAAGGTTAAGAAAAAGAAAATAAGTGGTCGGGGTGGAGATTTTCAAGAGTAATAGTTTTTAATTAGGAGTTAATGTGAAAGTTGGCTATGTAGTTTTATACGTAAATGATTCAAAATCTTGTATAGATTTTTGGACAAATCAAGTGGGAATGCAATTAATCAACCAAAATAATGTTGGTGATCTTATCGTGGCAAAAGTTGGTTTTAAAGATCAAGATTTTGCTTTTGAATTAGTGCCTTTGGCCATGATGAAAGATAATCCAAATAATCTAGATTTAGCTACTCCTTCAATCTGTTTTTATGTGAAAGACGTTGAGGCAGAACATCAAAGATTAAAGAATAATAACGTTAATTGTATTGACGTAAATGAACATTTTGGTCGAAAAGGTTTTGCTTTTTCAGACAATGAAGAAAGATGGTTTGCCGTCCAACAAGCCTAAATTAG
>CAZZKM010000063.1:0-3151 GCA_964655115.1 uncultured Bifidobacterium sp. | reverse complement strand
TTGTCCTGTTGCTTTAGTTAGAGCTTGGTCGATATCCCAAATAATATCTTCTACATCTTCTAATCCCACACTTATTCTTACTAAATCTGCTTTTACTCCAGCATCAACTAGTTGAGAATCAGATAATTGTCGATGAGTAGTTGATGCTGGATGAATCACTAAAGTCCTCACATCTCCCACATTTGCTAAATGAGATAACAATTCAACAGAGTTAATAAACTTTTCAGCTTCGTCTCTGCCACCTTTTACTCCAAAGCTAAAGACTGCACCGGCTCCTTTTGGTAAATACTTATCCACAAGATGTTTTTGAGGATGATCTTTTAAGCCTGCGTAATTTACCCAACTGACTCTTTTATCTTGTGCTAAAAACTCTGCCACTTTAATTGCATTTGCAACATGATTTTCCATTCTTTGCGCAAGAGTTTCAATACCTTGAATCAGTAAAAAGGCAGCTAAAGGTGTTAAAGAAGCACCAATATCTCTTAATTGTTCAGCACGTAATTTGGTTAAGAATCCATATTCACCAAAGTTTCCCCACCAAGTGATATCGCCATAGTGTGGAATTTTTTCAAGCATGGCAGGAAATTTTTTATTGCCCCAATTAAATTTTCCAGATTCGACCACTATGCCACCAAGAGTTGTGCCATGGCCTCCCATAAATTTAGTCAAACTATGAATAACTATGTCTGCCCCAAATTCAATCGGTCTTACTAAATAAGGTGTAGTAAGAGTTGAATCAACCACTAAAGGAATGTCATGGCTATGAGCAATCTTTGCTAGTGCTTCAAGATCTGAAACCTTATTTGAAGGATTAGAAACAACTTCAGTCAAGATTAATTTAGTATTTGGTTTTATTGCTTTTTCAAAATCTTTAGGATCATCACTTGAAATAAAAGTGGTTTCAACACCAAATTTTTTCATGGTCACATCTAATTGAGTGATGGTTCCTCCATAAAGATTGGATGAAGCCACAATGTGATCACCACTTTGGGTAAGGCAGGCAAAAACTAAAAACTGAGCAGATAATCCAGATGAAGTAGCAACAGCTCCAAGTCCACCTTCTAATGCCGCTACTTTTTCCTCTAAAGCAGCAACTGTGGGATTTGCAATACGGGAATAAATATTTCCATATTTTCTTAACGCAAAAAGATCTCCGGCATCTTTTGTATCTTCAAAGACAAATGCAGTTGATTGATAAATTGGCACAGTTCTAGAACCGGTATTTGCATCAGGCAAGGTTCCAGCGTGTAAAGATTTAGTTTTAAAACCAAATTCTCTCTTGGTCATTTAAGCAATTTATCACTTCTTTACTCATGCCTTGAGAGTCCTGTCTTTGAATAAGCACGTCAAGTTAGTATTTCTTATGGCCTTTGAAATCACCTATGAAATTGATACAAATTCAAGTAAAGATTTAATTGATGCCATCAGAGTTGAACAAACCATTGAATTTCCCTATCGATTAGCAAATACTTGGATTCAAGAAGAAGTAGTTGGCCAAATAGTTTCTTTTGACCAAAAGCAAAATAAATCAGTAGCAAAAATTTCTTATGCAGATGATGTAGTAGGAAATGAACTACCTCAATTTTTAAATTTGTTATGGGGAAATGTTTCCCTATTTAATGGGGTAAAAATTACCAATATCGAATTTCCTAAATCATTTCTAGATTCTTTAAAAGGACCAAGATTTGGTATTAAAGGATTACGAAAATTACTAAAAATAGACTCAAGACCAATCTTGATGACTGCATTAAAACCAATGGGCACAAATTCAAATGATCTTGCCCAAATGGCCACCACTTTGGTGCAAGGCGGCATTGATGTCATTAAAGATGATCACAATTTGGCAAATCAGCCTTGGGCTAAATGGCAAGAAAGAGTAGAAATAATTTCAAAAGCAATAGATAAAGCCAATGAAACTTTCAATCGAAATGCAATCTATGCCCCAAGTTTAAATAGACCAACAGATCAACTAATTCCTGCTGCTCTTTTTGCTAAACAAATTGGTTGCAAAGCTTTACTGATACTTCCTGGTATTGCAGGTTTTGATCAGATGCGCTTTATTGCAGATAATGAAGAAATAGCACTACCAATACTTAGTCACCCAGCTTTACTTGGTTCATTTGTGATGAATCCAAATCATGGACTTACTCATGCTTTAGTGTTTGCAACTTTGGTAAGAATTAGTGGGGGAGATTTCACTATTTTTCCAAACCATGGAGGAAGATTTAGTTTTTCACTTGAGGAATGTAAATCAATAGTTGATGCGTCTTTAACTAATTTAGGTCAACTTGCCCCAATATCAGCAGCACTTGCTGGGGGAATGACAGTTGAAAGAACTGATGAAATGGTTAATAACTTTGGTAAAGATATAACAATTTTAATAGGTGGCGCATTACACGATGGAGACTTGTTAGAAAACACTCGTCGTTTAAGACAAGCTGTTGAATCAGTTTAAGTAAATATCTGATCAAAATCTCATGTCCCAAAACAGGGACAATTTTATAGAATAACTAATTCTTATTTATTTATCATTTAGTAAATCCATACCTGAAAAATTGTGGCAAACTCTTTTGTGTATATAATGTATATACAAAGGAGTTTTAATGGCAAACGAGGCGATTATTAACATCAGAGTTGATGAAAGTATTAAGAACAAGGCTGCAAAAATTTTGGCAGAATCTGGGCTAACTACATCAATAGCGATAAGGCTTTTTTTATTGAAGGTAATTCAAGATAAAGCATTTCCAGCTGAACTTTTAGTGCCTAATGCAACTACGGTTCGTGCCATTAAAGCAGCTAAATCAGGTCGAACAATAAAGGCAAAGAATATAGAGGATTTATTCAAGAAATTGAATGCGTGAGATTGAATTAACTTCACAATTTAAAAAAGATTATAAACGAATAAAGAAAAATCCTAATTATACTAATCTAGATTTAATTTTTAGTGAAGTTATTAAGATACTTCGACAAGATGAATCACTAGCTCTAAATTTTCAAACACACAAACTAAAAGGAAAATATAGTCAATTTGAAGAATGCCATTTGAAACCAGATCTGTTACTTATTTATTGGAAAATTGGAACTAAACTGAGGCTGATAAGACTGGGAAGTCATTCGGAATTGTTTAAATAATTCTTAAAACCCTAAATCT
>CAZZKM010000062.1:0-3410 GCA_964655115.1 uncultured Bifidobacterium sp. | reverse complement strand
ATTGCAATTCAAAGTTCAGGTGTAGCAATTTTAAAAACACCAAACAAAAACGGGGATTTAACTTGGAAGAAAGCAGAGGATATTGTAACTAAAAATTCTGAATGGAAAATAAAAAGAAATAATTCAGCTCACAATGGTAATTTCATCGAAACTTTCAATTCTAATTCACCAATTAAAGTCAATACAAAAGGTGATGCATTCACATTAAGATTTATTACAGGTTCAAATCGAGGTAGTATTCAAATAAATGTTGATGGGAAAAAGTTAGCTTTATTTTCTACTAAAGCAAATAAATCAAAAATTAAAGTTAAATCTTGGATAGGAATAGGATCCGGTAAACATACGATTGAAATCATTCCGATTATCAATCCTGGACAAAGTGTTGGAATCGATGCAATACAAGTAGCAAAAGCGGTGTAGGACTTTAACTGCTAGCGTTAAAGTATGAAAAAGGCTTTAATTACAGGTGCTAGTGCAGGAATTGGACTTGAATTTGCGCAGCAACTAGCCGGAAAAAAATACGATTTAATTCTAGTTTCTCGTAATCAAGAGAAGTTATTTGATATTTCTCAAGATATTTCAAATAAGTACAAAAATAGAAACGAAGTACTAGTAGCGGATTTATCAACACAAGAAGGAATTAACAAAGTTTCAAACAAGATTAGAGAAGATCATGACATTGAATTTATTGTTAATAATGCAGGATTAGGTATTAATAAACCATTTCATAAAGCAACTTTGAATGAAGAAGTTGATTTATTAAATGTCTTAGTTAAAGCACCATTAGAAATCACTCATACCGCAATAAATTCAATGATTGAAAGAAAAAAAGGTTTCATAGTAAACGTTGGATCAGTTGCAGCTTGGACAACTAGTGGAACATATTCTGCAGCTAAAGTGTGGCTTACTTCATTTACTGAATCATTGAATACAAATTACAAAAAGCTTGGGATAAATATTTCAGTAGTTGCTCCAGGATTTACTAGAACTGAATTTCACCAAAGAGCTAATATGTCAACTACAGAAATTCCAAATTGGATGTGGTTAAGCACTAAGTTAGTCGTAAAAGACTCAATAAAAGCAGTTTTAACTGGACAAACTATCGTTGTTCCATCTTTACGTTACAAATTACTGGTCGGGTTTTTAAAAGTAATGCCTAGAACTTTTATTAGAAGATTTTCTAATTCTTATCAAGCTAAACGTTAAATATTTCTCGAACTTCTACGACTGCTTTAGAAACTTCATCTTTTACTAATTTCCATCCTCTTACTTTTACTTGATCTACCCAAATATTTGAATCATCTTTGGTTTGAATATAAACAACAGGAGCATTTGGCCAGTCCTCAGTTAAAGGAACTGAATCAAAATAATGCTCTAATAGTTGAGCATTAGGTGGGGCAACAGGATTTGGAGTTGGAAGATTTCCATCAATAAATACATAACCAACTAATTTTCTATAGCTAGCTCTTAATCCACTTCCAATTCCTGGAAGTAGAGTTCCTGATCTTTCGTGTCCAACTAAAACTATTGGAGAAGTGTTTGGGATTTGCATACAAATATTAAAAACAGCACTGGCAATATCTTCTCTGGCAGAATTTGCACTTGAAGTTCTTATGCATAAATCAAACATTTTTTCATCTATTGGAGTTTTCTCAAAAGGATCTGTAATTAGTACAAATTTAGAAACTTCTGGTTTTTCAAATGGATTCATTAATTAGATTAAGCAAGTCCAAGTTCTGATAACGAAATAACTGAAAGATATTTCAAACCATTTTCTTCTATTTTTTTACCTGCACCTCTATCAACAACAACTGCTACACCAACGACGGTGGCACCTGCTTCTTTTAAAGCATCAACTGCCATAAGAACAGATCCTCCAGTTGTTGAAGTATCCTCCACTGCTAAAACTTTTTTTCCTTTAACATCTGGTCCTTCAATTCTTCTTTGTAAACCGTGAGCCTTTCCTTCTTTTCTAACAACAAATGCATTTAAATTTCTGCCATTTTGTTTTGCAACGTGCATCATCGCAGTAGCCACAGGATCTGCGCCAAGAGTTAAACCACCAACACATTCAAAATCTAAATCTTTTGTTACATCAAGCATTGCTTGTCCAACAAGTGGAGCTGCCACACTATCTAAAGTCACTCGTCTTAAATCCACGTAATAATCAGCTTCTTTGCCACTAGACAAAATAACTTTGCCATGAACCACGGCTTTTTCTTTAATTTGTTTAATCAATTCAGACTTAGTGGATTCAATACTCACAATTAATACCTTAAACCCAAGTTGCTTTTTTATTGATCTTGCACTTATGGAATACTTGCTTTTAGTCAAATTCAATCTCTGGTAAAGGAAAATAAGTTGAATACTGAGCAATTAAACAGAATGAAAACCGGCAAAGGTTTTATTGCAGCCCTAGATCAAAGTGGGGGAAGTACACCAAAAGCATTGAAGCTTTACGGCATTGAAGAATCAGCCTATTCAGGCGAAGAAGAGATGTTTGACTTAATTCATCAAATGAGAACCAGAATTATTAAATCTGCGTCATTGAATAAAGAAAGAATTCTAGGAGCAATACTTTTTGAGATGACGATGGATAGAGAAATTGACGGCAAAGGTACAGCAGAATTTTTATGGGAAAACAAGGGAATAGTTCCTTTCTTAAAAATTGATAATGGTTTGGCTGCAGAAAATAATGGTGTGCAATTAATGAAGCCAATTCCAGAATTAAATGAGCGTTTAGACAAAGCTAATTCTCATAAAGTTTTTGGAACAAAAATGCGTTCTGTAATTAAAGATGCAAACCGAACTGGAATTAAAGAAATTGTTGAACAACAATTTGATTTAGGTAAGAAAATATTAGCTAAAGGTTTAGTCCCAATTATTGAACCTGAAGTTGATATCAATTGTCCAAATAAAACAGAAGCAGAAAGTATTTTGAAACTGTTTTTACTAGATCACTTAAATAAATTAAGCAATAATCAAAATGTAATGCTTAAACTAACACTGCCAAATGAAGATAATTTTTATTCAGATTTAGTTAAGCATCCAAGAGTAATTAGAGTAGTTGCTTTGTCAGGCGGATATTCCAGAGATAAAGCCAATCAAGTTTTAGCAAAAAATAATGGAGTTATAGCAAGTTTCTCCAGAGCTTTAACTGAAGGTTTAACAGCTCAACAAAGTGATCAAGAATTTGATGCCACTTTGGACAAGGCAGTGCAAAGTATTGCTGATGCATCTAATACCTAAATTAAATTAAGTGCAATCTGTTGCAGTAGTTGGTTCTGGTGTTTCAGGAATAGCTGCTGCGCATACTTTAATTGAAAATAATTATTCTGTAACTATTTTTGATCAGGGTAAAAACCCTGGGGGAAGACTTGGTTTAAGAACTTTAAGAAGTCATCCATTTA
>CAZZKM010000061.1:0-3500 GCA_964655115.1 uncultured Bifidobacterium sp. | reverse complement strand
ATATCGACGATAAAGTGCTAAAACCATGATTAGTTAAGCCTATGTTGTGATACCCACAAGGCAAAAACGCAGTTGTAGATAAAGGAATGAAGAACAAATTACCTAGACTGAAGAACCGATAAAGATTAGAGGAAATTCAAATGGTCAGTACTCCTGCTGAGCGAAAGCGCCTGATTCAAGGCGTTGTAGTGGTTGGTGCAGGATTAGCTGTTCCTCAAGTTCTTGCATATGCAGCAAGTGTGATCGCTGCTCGTTTACTGATTCCTGCAGAATTTGGTGCCTTTGGTGCAATGCAAGGAATCACCCAAATAGGAACCCCAATTGGATTAGGCATTCAAGCAATTGCTGCAAGAAGATTAGTAAATAGATCAAACAATCCTCATCATGATTTATTAAAATTTGGTTTAGAAGTAGCCATAGCAGTAATGCTGTTAACTTTAGTTATTTCATTTCCATTATCTGGAATTTTTAATATTGATTATTGGGTTTTAGTTTTAACTATTGGAGCAATTGCTCCATTTGTTTTTATAAGCACACAACTTGGTATTGCTCAAGGTAAGGAATTTTATTTACGCCTTGCTGGAATTTACATCGTATTTGGTATCGGTAGAAGCATTTCAGCAATTGTTGGTTTGTTTATATATCCTGAATTAATTTCTGTCGGTATTGGTTTTTTTGGAGGAACTTTACTTAGTGCGATCGTTGCTCATTTTATTTTAGGAAATAGTAAAAAGTTTTGGAGATCTAATAGAGCAGAAAAAAGTGTTAATGAATTATTAAGAGCAACCCAAGCTCTTTTTGCTCTTTATGTTTTAGTAAATATTGACGTGTTGTTAGCAAGAATTGTTTTATCACCAGAAGAATCTGGAATTTATTCTGTAGGAATGCTGGTAGCAAAAATTGCCTTCTTTATGCCTCAAGCAATAACAGTAGTTTTATTTCCCAAAATGGGCAGAAATGATTCCTCTGCATTAAGACTTGCAGTTTTAGGTACTTCAATAATAGGTTTCTTTTATATTTTAGTTTGCTATTTCGCATCTGAATTTGTTGTAAATGCAATTGGGGGAGCAAATTATGCAGAACTTTATTCAGAAGTATGGCTATTTGCTTTAGAAGGTTCTTTATTTGCCGTGTTACAGGTTTTACTTTACGGAAGAATTGCTCGCGAAGATACGCGAGTTTCAATTCTTCTTTGGGTGGGATCTTTTGTTGCAGCTATAAGTGTGTGGTTAATAATAGTTGACACGATTATTACAGTTGTTTCTTCATTAATATCTGTAACTTTCTTGCTAGTAATAATTGCCGCAATTACAGAACTAAGACATCGTCATAATGAAAGAAATGACTCTTCGCGCACCTAACTTGTTGTAAATAATTTCCTTGCTATTTTTCAATCCTGGGGACATTATTTGCAAGTCATCACACGAAGAGTCATTTAAAGACTATGACTTGAGTAAAAAAATTAAGCAATTAAGTACGCTTCAATGTGGAGGATTCGCCTAGTGGCCTATGGCGCTCGCTTGGAAAGCGGGTTGGGAGCAATCCCTCAAGGGTTCAAATCCCTTATCCTCCGCCAAATTATTTTTATTACGCGGTGGCGGTGGGATTTGAACCCACGGAAGATATTTCTACCTTCACACGCTTTCGAGGCGTGTACCTTTGGCCACTCAGACACACCACCAAATTAAATTTTAGTTAACTTTTAAAAATTTTAATTAGAAAGATTAAAAAATTCTCGATTTTTTAAATATGGTCTTAGAGCTTTAGGAATATAAACAGAACCATCTTTTTGTTGATGGTTTTCAAGTAGTGCAACGATAGTTCTAGTAACTGCAAGAAGAGTGCCATTTAGTGTTGCAACATAACTTGTTTTTTCATTTAGTCTCGTTCTAATTTTTAGTCGTCTTGATTGAAACTCCGTGCAATTTGATGTCGAAGTTAGTTCCCTGTATTCACTTGCAGAAGGAATCCATGCTTCACAATCAAATTTTCGAGCAGCACTTGAACCTAAATCTCCAGTTGCAACATCGATTACCCTGAAGGGAACTTCTAACTTAGTTAGCACTTCTTTTTCAATCTCAAGAAGTTTTTGGTGAATTGAATTAGCTTCTTCTAGATTGGAAAATACAAACATCTCAACTTTGTCAAACCAATGGACTCTAAATATTCCTCTAGTATCTTTTCCATGTGACCCAGCCTCTCGCCTAAAACATGGTGAGTATCCGGCATACTTTATTGGTAAATCCTTATTGTTTAAAATTTCATCCATATGCATAGCAGCTAATGCAACTTCACTGGTTCCAACCAAATACATGTCATCTTGTTCGATTCGATAAACATTTTCTGATGCTTGACCTAAGAATCCGGTTCCTTCCATAGCATGTGGTTTCACTAAAGCTGGAGGAATAACTGGAGTAAAACCATGTTGCTGAGCAATGTCAATTGCAAAATTTACTAAAGCCAATTCTAAAAGTGCGCCATCATTTACTAAATAATAAAATCTAGAACCAGATACTTTTGCTCCTCTTTCAATGTCGATCAAATTTAATTCTTTTCCAATTTCGACGTGGTCTTTGATCTCTATACCTTCTGCTTTAAAGTCTCTGGGTTTTCCTATTGTTTCAATTATTTTGAAATCTTTTTCATCTCCAATAGGAGCATCATTTTGTACAATATTTGATAAAGAATTCATAGCAGAGTCAGCTGCTAATTTTGCTAATT
Organism: uncultured Bifidobacterium sp.; assembly: GCA_964655115.1. Classification (GTDB taxonomy): domain Bacteria; phylum Actinomycetota; class Actinomycetes; order S36-B12; family UBA5976; genus ATZT02. The sequence continues at coordinate 779 of CAZZKM010000061.1, read as the reverse complement.
CTTGTTTTGAAGTGATTTCACTTATTTTTTCGGATAAATAAGTTCCTCTTTGTGTTAGTTCTTCAAGTTTTTTCTTAAGATCAGAACTTGAGGAATTTTTATCTTGTGATTTTAAAGTTCCTATTGATTTACTTAAGACTTTTTGTTCTGCTCGTAAAGTATCTACTTCAACGGTTAAATCGCGCCAAGACTGGTCGTTTTTTAAAAAGATGTCGACTAGTTCGGGGTTTTCTCCCCTGGATTTTTGAGAATCTTTGACAATTTGAGGGTTATCTCTGATGAAGTCGGGATTTATCACACTCTAAAGTCTACTAATTTTAAGTAATTTATTAACATTTAGAACAAAGATTAAACCACGATTTAACAAAAATTGATTCATAAAAGGACTGTTTTGGAATTTAACTGGTTAAGCCCAAAAGCAGAAATGCGCCATACACCTGGAAAAGGTTTTGGAAGTTTTGCAATTGAAAAAATCAGCAAGGGCGAAGTGGTGGCAAGTTTTGGTGGATTTGTTGTGGAAACTGAATACCTACAAAAATATTCAAACGATAGGGTAGCAAGGTCTTTGCAATTAAATGAAAATAAATATCTTCTTTCCGGTCCTCATCCAGAACCTGGCGATATGTTAAATCATTCTTGTGAACCAAATTGTGGAGCACTTGGAACTTCAAGTATTTATGCAATTAAAGAAATACAACCTGGAATTGAACTTACTTTTGATTACGCAATGACTGATGCATCGAAATACGACGAATTTAATTGCGTCTGTAATGCTGATT
>CAZZKM010000060.1:0-3534 GCA_964655115.1 uncultured Bifidobacterium sp. | reverse complement strand
AATTCCTGGTGGTTGACTTAGTAGATTTGGTAATTCTTCCATCAAAATTTTAAAAGCTTCTGCTTTTCGATGATCCTCAAATGCTTCAGTGCTGGAAAACCACTCCACAAGCCATGCCACATCTTTGTCATCTGGATCCAAAGAAACTACAAAAGCTTCAGTCCCAGGTTCTGCATCTAAATGGTCTGCATAGCGATTTACTGCATCTAATAGGGCTAAACGAGCACCAGGTTGAGAAACCAAACGAACCACAATTCCTAAACGTCCTGGAAGAAGTGCGTCTACACCTTTTTCGTTTGTGCTCATAATTCTATTTTCGCCTAGTTACCAATATTTCGCACCTGGAAGATGAAGTTTCTTCGCAAGTTTTCTTAAAATTCCTAAAAATCCATCTTCTCTTTTTATTTCACCAATTCTTCGATAATAATAAACCGGAGTTTTTCTAGGATGTCTTCTAAGTGCTAAAGGATTCTTTTTTACTTTATACGGATTTTTACAATATTCTAAAACTGGTAGTAAAACTTTATTCCATCTAAATTCTTCTCTAAGTTTTAAACTATTTTGTTGAGCTTTTTCTAAATTAGATTTTTGAAGTAAATTTATTATTGCTTCAGCTAACTTTTTAGCATCTCTTTGTTCAACTACTTCACCACAACTTTTTTCCTTTATCAAATCTGCAAAGTAATCTCCTTCGGTAGAGATAATTGGTAAACCTGCCCATAAATAATCAAGAATTCTAGTTCTAAAACTAAATTGGGTTTCTAAAGATTTATAATGAGTCGAAATTCCAATAGTTGCATTAAATAAGTAATTATGTCTTTTATCATAATCAATCCAAGTTTCATTAAAGAAAACATTTTTATTTAATAAATTAAAAGAATTTGCTAAATCAATACTTTTTTGCACAATTTTATTTATTGGTACATCTGGATTTGGATGCTTTCCACCCATAAAAACTAGACGAATATTAGGAATTTTTTCTTTAACAATTTTAATAGCTTCAATTAAAGTAAGAGGATCAAACCAATCATAAATTCCTCCACCCCATAAAAGAATTGGATCATTCTCCTTTATCTCTGGAAAATTTTTTAAATATGGATTTTCTGTAACTGTTGGATTTTCATTACTTATTCCAAAAGGTACAACTGCAATGTGATTCTTTAATTCTGGATCTTTGTCATATTCAACAGGATCAATTACATTCCACGCAGCCATATGTGACTGCCATAAAGTTACTTGATTAGGGGAAGCTGCCAAAATTAAATCACTTAATCGCATTTGTAATCCAATGGAAGCAGCAGTTACTGAAAGCACAGCTCTTCTGACATACATACTGGTATTGATTGCTGAGCCTAAATATTCAATATGTAATGGGTCATACATATCTGCAATTAAGAATTTTTTTCCTTTTCTTAAACTTCTAAAATGTTCTAAAACAATTCCTTGATAAATAACAACATCTGCCCATTTAACCCATTTTTTACCATTAGTCGTGACAATTTTTAAATCCGAATTTAAACTTTGACTTGCTTCATTAAGACTTAATAAAACAGTTTCATTTTGTTTTGAAACAGCATTTGCAATTGCTACTGCTCTTATGGCAGGTCCTGCCATTGAAGGCCCTACTCGATCAGGAGTTATTACTAATACTTTCGGAGTTTGCATTAGTTAGCTCCTTAAGAATTCTTTTTTAACTTTTAACGCAATATCAGGATAGTTGGTGATGATGGCATCAATTTTACGCTCAAGACAAAACTGCATATCTTCTTGAGTGTTAACTGTCCAAACGAAGAGTTTTTTGCCTTTAGATTGGAAATACTCCACTAATTGAGGCTTTTTTCTTAACAATTCAATTCCAGGTCCAATTATTTCTGGATTTCCAGGATTTGGGTAAAACTTCATAAATGGGTAATATCTTTCTTTTAATTGCACCCTTGGAATTTGAGGATTTAATTTAGAAAATCTAAGTACTGCAAATGGATTAAATGACATTAAAACTATTTTTATAGTTTTATGTAAATTTTTCTCCAGTCCATAAAAAGTGAGCATTTTATTTAATTTTTTCTCTAATAATCCATGATATTTTGTAGGATGTTTTGTTTCTAAACAAAGAGTTAGATTTCTATTTGAATTTATTGCTAATTCAAAAAATTCTTTCATCGATATTATTCTTGCGTTCGTGGATTCATTACTAAAGTCAAGTGATTTTAGTTGGGCTAATGTTGAATTTGAAACAACTAAATCTTGATTAGAAACTCTATTAGTTTTTCTATCATGAATTCCGACTAGTTCTAAATCCTTAGTTAGTCGAACATCTATTTCTAAACCATCAGATCCTTGTTCTAGGGCTAATTCATAACTTGGAATTGTCATTTCTGGTTTGTAACCAGATGCTCCACGGTGAGCAATTATTAAAGTCATTAGCCTTTAATTTTTTAATTTATTTTTAATTAAAGCAAGTTCAGTTGCAAGATTTTCAATCTGGCGTTGTTTTTTAGAAATATCTGTTGAAAGTAAAAATATTAAAAATAAAGATATTAATAAAGTTATGGCAAATAAAAAGTTAGCCGGTATTTCAAAACCTAAAGTATTTGCAAGTTTAAAAACAGGTTCAGGAAAAATTACCGCAGCTGATGAAAATAGCGCAACAAGTAGCCAAAGAAAGGCGTACTTTTCTTTTAACTTTCCTCGTCTTATAGAAAATAGAACTAATCCAATAACAAATACTGCAATCAAAATACCGACGATTGGATTATTCACTTAATTTAACCTTTCCTAGGTTTTATGGTTAATGTTGCAATAATTACTAGAATACTTCTAAATAGATAAAAAGATGACCTTAATAGGTTTTGACTTGGCTTTCCACCTTGTCTTTCCTGCATAGTGACACCTATTTCTGAAATGGTTAAACCTTTATCGTGAGCCAAAATTAAAGATTCCACTGTGTCAGCTAAATATTCTGAAGGATAAAATTCAGAAAAAATTTCAATAGCTTTTTTATTGGCTCCTCTAAATCCAGAAGTAACATCGGTCATATTTTGACCAATATGTCTTGAAACAGAATTTTTAAGTAAATTCATAGCAATAGATCTAACAAAAGAAACCTTGTAATCATTATTGTTAGCAAATCTTGAACCAACGACTACATCAAAAGAATTTAGTTTTTCACTTATTTCATTTATGTATTTTGGTTGATGCTGTAAATCGGCATCAAACTGAATAACTTTGGAAAAACCATTTTCAAGAGCGAATTGAAATCCAGCTCGCATAGCAGCGCCTACACCTAAATTAAATGGAAGTTCTAAAAGATTGATATTTAAGTTTTTTACTATTTCACTTGTTTTATCAGTACTGCCATCACTTACAACCAAAATTTGATTAACTGGAATTAGTTTTACTAATTCATTTAAAGTTTTACCTAAAACTAATTCCTCATTAAATGCAGGAATGACGATTAATAGTTTTGAGTCAATATTTGTCATAATTTAGTTCTAATCATCCCTTTTTTAGGCGTAATAATCAATTTAATAAGGG
>CAZZKM010000059.1:0-3593 GCA_964655115.1 uncultured Bifidobacterium sp. | reverse complement strand
TTATCTTTGGCCATGCCAAAGATGGAAATCTTCATTTTCTACTCAATGAGAAATTTAATGATGAAAACCATCTACAAAGATATATAAATTTCACAGATGATTTAGTTGACCTAGTTTTATCTCAAGATGGCTCCTTAAAAGCAGAACATGGCACAGGTCGAATCATGGCACCTTTTGTAAAGAAACAATTTGGGCCCGAGCTTTATCAAATCATGGTTGATCTAAAGAAATTAATTGATCCTAAAAATTTACTCAATCCTGGAGTAATCATTAATGAGAATGAAAAAATCTATATTGAAAATCTAAAGGTCCAAAACACTATTGATCAAGAAGTCGATAAATGTGTGGAATGTGGCTATTGCGAGACTGTTTGTCCAAGTAAGGATGTCACTTTGACTCCTCGTCAAAGAATCACCTTAAGACGAGCTGAAATTCAAGCAAAAAAAGTTAACGATCAAGAAACCCTTGATGCATTAAAAGAAAACTATGACTATCAAGCCATTGACACTTGTGCTGTAGATGGCATGTGCCAAACAGCTTGTCCAGTTCATATAAATACAGGAGATTTAGTCAAAAGATTAAGAAGTGAAAATCAGAGTTTTGTTTCCCAATCCATAGGATTTCTCGCGAGCAAAAATTGGTCCACAACGACAAAACTATTATCAAATCTATTAAGCCTGGCAAAGAAACTTCCTTCACCTTTGGTGCTTTCTTTGAATAACTTGGCTAGACAAATTGGTGGTAATAATTCTTTGCCTTTATGGAATAAAGAACTTCCAACTGGTGGAAAACCAAGAATTGGTAAAAAATCAGAAATGCCTGATGTGTTGTATTTTCCAAGTTGTACTAGTTCTATGTTTGGACAAGATCAAATTAGGGAAAGTTTTCTTTCTCTATGTAAAAAAGCAGGTTTAGAAGTTTTAATTCCAGCAGAAATTGATCAATTATGTTGTGCCACCCCGTGGTCTTCTAAAGGCTTAACCCAAGGTTTTGAGGAAATGGCATTAAAAACTAACTCTGAGATTTTAAAAAACTTGAAAGATTCTTCAACAAAAGTTGTTTCTGATGCATCTTCTTGTAGCCATGGATTAGCACAAATCATGGCTAATTCATCAATTACTGTTCAAGATCTTGTGCAATTTGTGGCTGAATCTGTTTTACCTAAACTTCAAATAAGTAAAAAAGCTTCCACTTTGGCACTTCATCCCACATGTTCTGGAGTTGAAATGGGCACTAATAAATTCCTCAATCAAATAGCTTCAGTAATTTCTACTGAAGTAATAACCCCAGTAGATTGGTCTTGTTGTGGTTATGCAGGTGATCGAGGTCTTCTTCATCCAGAACTAACTCAATCTGCCACCTCCAAAGAAGCAGCGGAAATAAATAATCAAAAAATTGAATACTTTGCCTCAACTAATAAACCTTGCCAAATAGCTTTAAGCAAAGCTACTGGGCAAAAGTATGTTCACATAGTTGAACTTTTAGATGAATTTAGTAGCTAAAGCTTTTCCAATCACAGGACTAATTTTTTCAAGAATCATGGAAGCACTTATGGGGCCAGAATTTGAAGCTTCAAGGCTTGCTTCTTGGTGAATAATTACTGCAGCCTGAGCTATTTCAAGTAAAGAAATTGTCTTATTTTTTAACCTTAAATGATTTGTGGCCACAAGTGAGCCCAATATTCCTGATAGAACATCTCCTGTTCCAGCGGTAGCAAGAAATGGATTACCTTGCTTTACTTCAACTAGATTTTTAGCATCACAAATTACGGTGGTATTTCCTTTAAGTAAAACTGTGGTTTTAAATTCAAGGCTTGCTTTTTTAGCCCATTTTGCTGGATCTTTCTTAATCTCGACTAAGGAAACTTGCGTGGAATTTGCTGCAAAAAGTTCTTGTAATTCTTTGTAATGAGGCGTAATTATTGAATTTGCATCAATCATGGTCACAAAATTTATAGCCCCGGCATCTAAAACTACTGGCAGGTTTTGATTTAAAGCTTTTTTAATCTTTCGTCTTGTTTTTAATTTTCCCCCATTTTTTTCTATCCCAGAACCTAGAAGCCATGCTTGAACTTGACCATCTTTGATGACTATTTCAGCAGACTTTTCTAAAACAAAATAATTTAAATCTTTTTCTCCTGTTAGAAAACGAATCATGCCCACCCCAGTTCGAAGGGATGCTTTTGTTGTTAAAGAAGCAGCACCTGGATAAGTCTTTGAACCAGTAATTACCCCTAAGACTCCTCTTGAATATTTATCATCGAAACTAGAAGGAGTAACAAAGACTTTTTTGATTAAATTTCGATCACTTCTTTTCATTTTCCAAGGCTACTTCATTAATAATCCTTAGACCAAAAGTGAAGTAAACAAGCTTTGAGTAGAATTATGGGGCTTTTAAAAACTATGACAAAAACAGATAAAAAACAGATCCGCATCGATATTTCAGCGCTTAAAATATCTAAAGATTTTCGCCTGATTTTTTCAGCAGGTGTGATCTCCAATATTGGCTCGATGATGACTTATGTAGCCATGCCATTTCAAATTAAGGAAATCACTAACTCCTATCTATGGGTAGGTGCTGTTGGTTTGGTAGAAACCTTGCCCTTGATTATTTTTGGCCTTTATGGCGGTGTTTTAGCTGATGCTTTTGATAGAAGAAAACTTATTTTGATTTCAGAATTTGCCGCAATGATTGTTTCTATTGCTTTGTTAATTAATGTTTGGTCAGGATTTAATTCTCCAGTTTTAATACTTTTTCTAGCAGCAATTTTTGCAGCCACTGATGGAATATTTCGTCCAGCAGTTGATGCCACAACTCCTCAAGTTGTGCCCTATACAAATTTACCTTCAGCAGGAGCCCTAAATTCACTTCGTCACCAAACTGCTTCTATTGCAGGTCCCATGATTGGTGGGCTGATTCTTGCCGCAGGCGGTATCGCAGTTGCATATTTTATTGATGTTTTAACTTTTGTTATTTCCTTAATTCTTTTAATTAAAATAAGTCCAGCAATTCCAAGTCATGGAGCAGAAAATCCATCCCTAAAAAGAATTAAAGAAGGCATTAGTTATGCACTTTCCAGAAAAGATTTACTGGGAACTTATTTAGTAGATCTATCTGCCATGTTTTTTGCTTTCCCCTATGCCCTATTTCCATTTGTGGCAGATCAATTAGGTGGTCCTTGGACACTTGGATTTCTTTACGCTGCCATTCCTGCAGGTGCATTAATTGCAACTTTGACTAGTGGTTGGTCAAATCATGTTTCAAGACATGGTCGAATCATTGCAATGGCAGCTTGTGGTTGGGGTTTTGGAATCATAATTTTTGGATTAGTTCATTCTTTGATTTTTGCAATCATAGGTTTGATGATTGCAGGATTTTTTGATCAAATATCAGCCATATTTAGAGGCCTTATCTGGAATCAATCCATCCCAGATCACTTAAGAGGTCGTCTTGCATCCATTGAAATGCTGAGTTATTCAGTAGGTCCACAACTTGGGCAAGTCAGAGGTGCATTATTTGCACGCTTTGGTGGTCTTGAATTCTCATTAATATCAGGTGGAATTCTTACAATAATTAGTTCTGTATTTTTTAGC
>CAZZKM010000058.1:0-3685 GCA_964655115.1 uncultured Bifidobacterium sp. | reverse complement strand
ACATTCATCTATTGCCTGCTTTGGGCTAATTCCTGCATTTAACAATTCAGTTAATACACAAACACTATAAATTTGGTGTTTAAAATTAACAGAGTCTAATGTCTCTTTAGCCTTTACTTTATTTTTCAATATTGATTTAGTAGCAGTTATTAAGTAAATCGAATTAAGAATGAAAATAATCAATAAAATTAACAACTTCATAAAATACTTTCAACTTGATTAATTAGTCGCCTTACCCAAAAGACTCCAATTATTTCTAAAATTAAAGCGAGTAAAAGTGAAGTTTTCCCAAACGAGGAATTGGTTAACCAGAAAATAGAATTTACTCCTAAAAGATAGGCAAGAATAATTCCTATAACAGGAAGAAAGGCTAGAACATAAGCGCTAAGTTTTACTCCAGATAAAGAACTTGATAATTCTTGTCTTAATTCATTTTCTGTTCTTATTTGATTATTAAAGGAAGTTAAAACTGGGCTTAAGATTGCCCCATTTCTTTCACAAACTTGCCAAACTTGAGCAAAACTAACTGAAGTTAAATCATTATTAGTATCTTTTCTTATTGCATTTACAAGATCATCACCTGTGGTACTTACTTTTGCTAATTCCTTTAAATTATTTTCTCTAGCAATATTTGATAAAACAATCCTTGGGTTTAGGCCATTGGTAATAGAGCTAATAACTTTTTGGATTAGATCTTCATTTATTTGATTATTTACTACTTCGATGGTTTTTAATCTTGTTCTTAAAAATGACCTTAAAATACTCCAATTAGTAATACTTAAAATGGCAAAAGTGATCAAAAAATAATCCATTTAAATATCTATTCTTTCAATATCTAATTGGTTATTTTCAACAATAATTTGACCGATATCTTTTATTTTTCTAACCTGTTTTTCATCTTTTTCTAGATAAATGACATATTCCAATGAATTTTTTAATTGCTTAGTAATTAGTTCTTGGGAAACTCCGGCTATTAATCCTAATGTTTCAAATCTCGTTAGAACTTCTTTAATTGAATTGGCGTGAAGTGTGCCTGCTCCACCTTTATGGCCGGTATTTAAGGCTGCCAGCCAGTCCACTACCTCTTCTCCTCTAACTTCACCGATGATTAATCGATCGGCTCTCATTCTTAGAGCTTGTTTTACTAAATCTCTTAAAGTAATTTGTCCAAATCCCTCTATGTTTGCAGGTCTTGCTTCCAAACTAATTAGTTGTGGATGATTTGAAATTATTTCTTTTGTATCTTCAATTACTAAAACTCTTTTTGCGTAATCAATTTCTGAGATCAAAGAATTCAAAAGTGTGGTTTTACCACTTCCTGTTCCACCACAGATAACAAAGGATTTATTTGTTTTCAAAATGTCGTTTAAAAAATCTTTAGTTCTTAAATCAAACATGTCTAATTCTTGTAACTGATCCAAAGTAAAAGTTTTTGATTTATGAATCCTTATTGAGACTAAAGTTCCAGGACTTGCAATGGGTGCTAAAACGCAATGAAAACGAATATTTTTAGCTAGCGATAAATCAACAAAAGGTTGAGATTGATCTAATCTCTTTCCCCTACTTAAAGCAATTTGTTGCACAAGTCTTCGAAGTTGATCTTCACTTTTGAATTTTCTATTTGTTTTTTCAAGACCTTTTCCTTTGTCAATTAGGATTTGTGAAAATCCATTGATCAAAATGTCAGTGATTTGCTCATCATTTAAGAATTCATTTATTATTTCTAATTCTTTAATTTCTAGATCAAGAATTTGGCCTTGATGATAAATCGCTGATAGAGAAATTTTCAGACCTCTTTCGATACTTACCTAGAAAGATTGGAATTACTAGTAGAACAAATTTGGTTAGTTTTATGTGCCTATTAAGTGAATTCTGTGGATAACTTCGTAGTTTTTAGGCAAGAAGGGTTTATCCCTCTTGCCATAAATACAAGTGTGCTGGTGGAATTTAGTAAGTAAGTAGAAAGGTTTTTACATGTCTAACGAGGCTTTAGAAAACTTAGTTGAAGAAACCAGAGTTTTTGAACCATCTAGTGATTTTGCTGCCAATGCCAATGCTAAGAGTGACATGTATGAAGAAGCAAATCAAGATCGAATTAAATTTTGGGAAAAACAAGCTCAAAGATTAACTTGGACTTCCCCTTGGACTAAAGCTCTTGATTGGTCAAATGCACCTTTTGCTAAATGGTTTATTGATGGCAAATTAAATATTTCCTATAACTGTGTAGATAGACATGTGGAAAGTGGTCATGGCGACCAAATTGCAATTTATTTTGAAGGCGAACCAGGAGATACTAAAACTTACACATATAAACAACTACAAGATGAAGTTTGTAAAACTACTAATGCATTAATTGAACTTGGTATTAAATTTGGAGATCGCGTAGCAATTTATTTACCAATGATTCCTGAAGCTGCTATTGCGATGCTTTCTTGCGCAAGAATTGGGGCAATTCATTCTGTTGTGTTTGGTGGATTTAGCTCAGAATCACTAAGAACAAGAATTATTGATGCCGAGGCAAAACTAGTTATTACTGCAGATGGGGGAAATAGAAAAGGTGCAGTTTTACCTTTAAAACCAGCTGTTGATGAAGCCATAAAAAATACTCCAACTGTGGAAAAAGTTTTAGTTGTGAAAAGAACTGGAAATGAAGTTGCTTGGGATAGTGAAAAAAATATTTGGTGGCATGAGATTGTAGATAAACAATCAACTACGCATAAACCAGAAAGTTTTGATTCAGAAACTCCACTATTTATTCTTTACACATCTGGTACAACTGGAAAACCAAAAGGAATTTTGCATACTTCCGGTGGTTATTTAACTCAAAGTGCTTTTACTCATTACAACGTATTTGATTTAAAACCAGATAAAGATATTTATTGGTGTACAGCAGATGTTGGTTGGATTACAGGACACTCTTATGTGGTTTATGGACCATTAGCTAATAGAGCAACTCAACTTATGTATGAAGGAACTCCAGATACTCCACATAAGGGAAGATTCTGGGAATTAATTCAAAAATATAAAGTAACAATTCTTTATACCGCTCCTACTGCTATTAGAACTTTTATGAAATGGGGCGATGATATTCCTAAAAAATTTGATTTAAGTTCTTTAAGAGTTTTAGGTTCTGTAGGTGAACCAATTAATCCTGAAGCTTGGATTTGGTATCGCGAGCATATTGGTTCTAATAGAACTCCAATTGTTGATACCTGGTGGCAAACAGAAACTGGATCAATCATGATTTCTCCTCTTCCTGGAGTTTCAAAATGTAAACCAGGTTCTGCCATGCATGCTTTACCTGGAATATCTGCTGCAGTTATTAATGAAAGTGGAGAAAGTGTAGGAAATGGCCATGGTGGTTACTTAGCGTTAACTGAGCCTTGGCCAAGTATGTTGCGAGGAATTTGGAAAGATCCTGAAAGATTTAAAGAAACTTATTGGTCAAGATTTCCTGGTAAGTATTTTGCAGGCGATGGAGCAAAACTAGATTCGCAAGGTTCATTGTGGCTACTTGGTCGAGTTGATGATGTGATGAATGTGTCTGGGCACAGAATTTCTACTACTGAAGTTGAAAGTGCTTTAGTTTCTCATCCTTCAGTTGCTGAAGCTGCTGTAGTGGGAGCAAATGATGAATTAACAGGACAAGCAATTGTTGCCTTTGTAATCCTTCGACAAGGTTCTA
>CAZZKM010000057.1:0-3777 GCA_964655115.1 uncultured Bifidobacterium sp. | reverse complement strand
CGCGATATTCAATTCTGGTTGATTGACCTTTTGATGGTTTATACATGGGCACTCTCACTAATGCAGATCTATTGTTATGACCCCAACAAACATAAGCTGGCGCTTCTCCCCCGCCAGTAAGACGTTTATAAGAATTTACATATTGATTTGTCACAGCAGTAAATTCTGGTGCATGTTTTAATATTCCTGCAATAAAGTTTCTACCAATTTTACTTAATTGATATTCAGAACCTGGTTCATGAAAAGCATTCTTATCTCCTTCAAATAAAGACAAATGTGTATGCATTCCAGATCCTGGATAATCTCTAAAAGGTTTTGGCATAAATGAAGCTCTGACACCTTCACTTAATGCAACTTCTTTTACAACTAATCTAAAAGTCATGATGTTATCTGCAGTGCTTAAAGCATCTGCGTAACGTAAATCAATTTCTTGTTGACCAGGACCACCTTCATGGTGTGAGAACTCAACTGAAATTCCCATTGACTCAAGCATGGTGATTGCTTTTCTTCTGAAGTCATAACCTGGTCCTGATGCTGACTGATCAAAATATCCAACATAATCAATTGGAATTGGACTTGAAACATTTTTTGCTGCTTTGTCATCTTCAAATAAATAAAATTCAATTTCAGGATGTGTGTAGAAAGTAAAACCTAAATCAGCAGATTTGGCCATTGTTCTTTTTAAAACCCAACGAGGATCTGCATAAGAAGGAGAACCATCAGGCATTTGAATGTCACAAAACATTCTTGCCACTCCTGGTCCTTCACTTCGCCAAGGTAAAACTTGGAAAGTTGCAGGATCTGGTTTTGCCAACATGTCTGATTCATAAACTCTGGCAAAACCTTCAATTGCAGAACCATCAAATCCAATACCTTCAGAAAACGCTGCTTCTAATTCAGCAGGTGCAACTGCCACAGATTTCAAAGAACCGATTACATCAGTAAACCAAAGTCTTACAAAACGAATATCTCGTTCTTCTATTGTTCTTAATACAAAGTCTGATTGTTTATCCATGAAAACTATTGTGCCCTATGAATGTTTCTAAATTGTTACAAAAGTTCCTCACAAATTAAGCGTGCAATAGACTTATTTACATGGCACTTTCTATCGCTTTGGCTCAAGTAAATCCCACAGTTGGAGATCTTGAAGGAAATAGTGCCCTAATTAAAAACTTCACCAAAAAAGCACATGAACTTGGTGCAACTTTAGTTGTGTTTCCTGAAATGGTGTTGACTGGATATCCAATTGAAGATTTATCTTTAAGAAAATCATTTCAAGAAGCATCAAAATCTGCACTTTTAAAATTAGCTACTGATTTAAAAAATCAAGGTCTGGCTGATATCTACTTAATTGTTGGCTATTTAGATGCAACGGGTGAAAAAAATACTTTAGGAGTTCCTGCAGGAAGTCCAGAAAATGCTGCCGCAGTAATTCATAATGGCCAAGTTATAAAAAAATATGTCAAACATCATTTGCCAAATTATGGTGTATTTGATGAATACCGATACTTTGTTCCAGGTGAAGAAAGTTGCACTATTGATATTGAAGGTAACAAAATCTCTTTAGCAATTTGTGAGGATATTTGGCAAGATGGCGGGCCAATCACTGAAATTTCTAAACAAAATACCGATTTACTAATCGTGATTAATGGCTCTCCCTTTGAACATGGCAAAGATGATGTTCGACTTGAGTTGTTACAAAAAAGAGTTAAACAAATAAATGCTCCTATTGCGTATGTAAATATGGTCGGTGGGCAAGATGAACTTGTGTTTGATGGGGATTCCATTGTGGTTAATAAAAATGGAAAAGTTGCAGCACGAGCTTCACAATTTGTTGAAGAATTAATTATTTTTGAATTTGATAAAAATAATGAAATTGAATCTTCCATTATTAGAAATAGAAGTGATGATTTAGAAGAAGTTTATCAAGCACTCGTTGTGGGACTTAGAGATTATGTTTTAAAAAATAATTTAGAATCTGTGGTTCTAGGTTTAAGTGGTGGCATTGATTCTGCTTTAGTTGCTGCAATTGCAGTTGATGCAATTGGTGGAGAAAATGTTTATGGAGTATCAATGCCTAGCCAATATTCTTCTGAGCATTCCAAAGATGATGCTAAAGAACTTGCTAAGAATTTAAATATAAATTATCGAACAGTTGAAATAAAACCATTTTTTGACTCATTCCAAAATTCCCTTCATTTAACTAAATTGGCTGAAGAAAACTTGCAAGCAAGACTTCGTGGAATTACTCTTATGGGAATTTCAAACCAAGAAGGACATTTAGTTTTAGCAACAGGAAATAAAAGTGAATTAGCTGTTGGTTATTCAACAATTTATGGTGATGCTGTTGGTGGATTTGCTCCAATAAAAGATGTGCCAAAAACATTAGTTTGGGAACTTGCTAAATGGAGAAACAAACAAACTACTAATCCATTTATTCCAGAATCTAGTATTAATAAAGCTCCAAGTGCTGAATTAAGACCTGGACAATTAGATACAGATTCTTTACCTGACTATGAGAAATTAGATCCGTTGATTTTTGCCTATGTTGAACAAGATCATGGTGCTTTTGAAATGGCCAGTAAAGGTTTAGATAAAAACTTAATCGAAAAAGTTATTCAAATGATTGATAAAGCAGAATATAAACGTCGTCAATATCCACCAGGAACCAAGATTTCAAATAAAGCCTTTGGGCGAGATAGAAGACAACCAATTACCAATTCTTGGAAAGAAACCCTCAAAGATTAACCCTTAGGTTGTTAATTATTTCTAATCTGAAAGAATTGCAATTACTTAAGTATCCGGGGACCTTTTAAAGGCCTCGAGAAAAGAGTAAAGAATGTTTAAACACATTTCGGTTCATGACCTACTTGAATATAAAAAACAAGATAAAAAATGGTTAATGCTTACAAGTTATGACTCATTGACCTCATCTTTGTTTGATGAACTTAACATTCCGGTCGTTTTAGTAGGGGATTCTGCAGGTCAACTAATTTTTGGCCATGACTCAACAGTTCCTGTAACAATGGAAGAAATGCTTCCTATAGTTGGTGGAGTTGCGAGATCAAATAAATCTTCCCTAATTGTTGCTGACATGCCTTTTGGTAGTTATCAATCTTCAATTGAATTAGCCATTGAAAATGCCACAAAATTTTTAAAAGTTGGAGCGCACGCAGTAAAACTTGAAGGTGGTCAAAGAATTGCAAACACAATTTCAGCTTTAGTAGAAGCAGGAATTCCTGTTATGGGTCATATTGGGTTAACACCTCAATCTGTAAATGTATTTGGTGGATACAAAGTGCAAGGTAAAGGAGAGCAAGCTCAAAGTCTTTTACAGGACGCAAAGGCAATTGAATCAGCCGGTGCTTTTTCAGTTGTCCTTGAAGCAATTCCTAGAAATCTAGCCAAAGAAATAACTAAATCCATATCAATTCCAACAATTGGAATTGGTGCAGGTCCTGATACTGATGCTCAAGTTTTAGTTTGGCAAGATCTTGCAGGTTTAACTAAAGATCCAATTCCAAAATTTGTTAAAAGATTTGCAAATTTAAGAGATGAGTTAAAAAAAGCAGTAATTCTTGCTAACAAAGAAGTTGAGTCAGGTAATTATCCTGATGATAATCACTCTTATCAGTGATTATTTCTTCATTGTGGCAAAAATTGCATCAAAGTGTTTAGCAAACTTTAAGGAATCTTCTAAAGGTAGTAGCCAAGCCTTATCTTTCCTAATGACTTTTGAAAAAGAATCAGCCATTAATTGATATGGCTTACATGCTG
>CAZZKM010000056.1:0-4257 GCA_964655115.1 uncultured Bifidobacterium sp. | reverse complement strand
CGATGTCGCTCGATGCTTTTTATGCCTCAAACAAAGGGCCGACCGGCGGAGCCCTCGTACCCCAAGATGGGGGCGGTTACTTCACGGAGTATGTGGCGTTCGACTCCTTTGAGGGATTTCCCGACGGCACGTCAGTAGCAGAACATCCGATTTATACGGCAGGACATGTGAAGACCGAGGAGGAAGAGTTTCTCAAGCTCCTTCGCTTATATGGGCAATCGACGTCGCGAGTACGACTTGTAAAGGGCTTCTATACAGAGTCGCTGACACCAAAACTCGCGGATGAGTTTCGCAGCGATGATGCTCGCGCATCGCTGGTCTGCATCGATTGCAACTTGTACGAGTCATATCGTAACGTTCTTTCCTGGTGCGATGAGTTCCTGCAACCTGGTGCAATCGTCTATCTGGATGACTTCAACACGTTCCGAGCGCAAGACGATAGAGGACCGCGCAGGGCATGGAAGGAATATCGTCAACACTCGCGCTGGGACTTCGATCTGTTCCTCAATGTTGGATGGGGTGCTCGGAGCTTCGTGACGCAATTGAAAATCACGTAAGGATGTAGGCTTCAGAAAGATGTCTTCATCTTCGTTTCTCTCCGCTGAAGACTGTAATTTGGCCGAGCAATTCCTCAGCGACGGCTACGTCATTCGTAAGTGTGAGTCAATGAATTCCCTCAATCAACTCCACACATCAATTCTTGAACAAGCGAATGAATGGTTCGCTGAACACCATGACGTGTCTCGAATCACCCGTCTTGCTGACTCGCATAGGGTGATTCCCGGAACAGCAGTCAACGAACTGCGACTCAGGCTCTTTGCAAGGTTGAATGCAAACACAGAGACTCGACTCACTTACTTTCGCTTAGCGTCCAATGTCATCCAAAGTTTGGTCGGAAATGAGCTTGCGATGCAGAACAAGGTCAATCTCTCGATCCAACAACCCCTCGATCAGTCGTCGGTGCTCGAGTTGCATTCAGATGTTTGGACCGGTGATTGCCCGTTTCAAGTGGTCCTCTGGGTGCCGCTCACTGACGCCAGCGACACCAATGCAATGTTCCTTCTCTCACCATCAGAAAGTCGCGTCGCCTACCAACGCTCGCGTGAAGGAGACCTCCGTTCGATGGCTGAGATCCATGAGGCCTACAGGACTAAACTTCGTCCGATTGAAGTACGATATGGAGAAGTTCTACTCTTTGATTCGAACTGCCTGCACGGCAACCAACTGAATAAAACTAACACAGCGAGGTGGTCACTAAATTGTCGATTCGTGAGTCTTCTTGCCCCATCCACAACGCCAGAGCGCAGATTAGGCTCGTTCTACTCTCCCATCATGGTGAGGCCAGCGACTCTCATTGGCTTGCGCGCAATCGAAGCATTGGGACTCGCTGACTAACTCCCATGTCACATGGCCCGATCAACGTCAAGGGTTACACAACACCACGGGAATTTTCTGGATTTCAGATTCCAATCACACTACAAAGTGCCACTATTCGGCGATATTGCGATGAACGCGGATTCGTGTTCAACCATCACGTGGCAGAGAATATCAGTCCAGGAACATACCTTGTACTTGAGAGAGTTATCGCGGAAGCGAATCTTTTTCAAGCACTTGCCATGTGTAGTGTCTCGATGCTCCCAAGTGAGTCGCAACGACGGACAGTGCTGCTCGAACACTGTGTCAGTAGGGGATTGACTGTGCATTTTCTCTTTGAATCACTGATTGTGACTGGTCGCGAAGATATCGCAATCGTAAATCAATTTGTTTCGCTTACGAGCTTGTTGAACAACGGGTTTGATCGAGTCTCACAAATTCGAGAGCTCATAAATCTCAAATGAACCAACAACGCGTTCTGGTAACCGGGGCTGCATCACCACTAGGGCAAGCGGTTGGCCGCCAACTGAAGTCGGAGGGACATTATTCCATAGGAACTACGCGCACTCAGAGTTCCAGGAAAGAACTTCCGATGTTCGACCAGCTAGTACATGTCAGTCTTGAAGACCTTGCAATAGATAACAGTCTAAGTGTTGAGTTTGACTCATTGATTAACATTGCCGCACTGAGTACTGGCACCCCAGCCAAACTAATGCAAGTCACTGGTATCGCGACCGCCGTATTGGCAGATTTGGCGCTTCGACGCGGAATTCGCAACTTTATTCACGTCTCTTCCATGTCGGTGTACGGTGCGATAAACGTCCCGCTGGTTTCATCCAAAACTGAAATACGCCATTCGACACCGTACGGTGCGGCGAAGTGGGCTGCCGAATGTTATCTCAACTCCGTGAGCGGTCAACTTCCTTCAGTGAGCATTCGAAGCTGCGCAATTGTCGGGCGAAAGTCGCATCGGAACTTTCTTGCCGAAGTCTTTAAAGCAATGATGAATCAAACGTCTCCGGTGTACGCGGCAAATCCAGAGTTCATGTTTAACAACGTGATTCACGAAGATACCCTCGCCGCTTTCATGGTCCACCTTGCCTTGAAACATCGCTCTGGATTCGGCGCAGTTCCGGTGGGATCACTAGATCCGATACCCTTCAAGACAATTCTTGAAACGATGGCTGATAGGACGCGCTTCCAAGGGACTATTGAATGGCTTCCGCCGAAGAGTCCACCATTTTCCATAGACATAACTGACGCTATAGAGATGGGACTACGACCTTTGACTACGAGTGACACTATCAACAATTGGCTTGATGATGCTCTTGGGGAACCGTCGCGTACTTAAGTCTTCAAGTCGTCGATCTGTCTTTGATTACAACCTGCATTCTCTGAAATGACCCCCGCCGGTCCCCGAGATGAAAACATTGATGAAGAACTCCGACTCGCGGTAGAAGTCGCGCGGAGTCACTCTATGTGTTCTTCCAAACCACGAAGGAACGTCCCAGATACTTGTGGTGGCACTTGTCCGAACTCTTCGTATAAAGCACTAAATCTGGAACGAAGTCCCTTCGTGTAGGCATCCTCGACGTAGGTCCCTGCGACTCGCTCGAGCATCTCTTGATGGACGGCGACGATTTCCTGTGGTGAGTTCTTCACCACAATGAGTTTGCCTTTGGCGGCATCCTTCATGGGAGTTCTTTTCTCAACAATCTCGCGATGCAAGAGTCGTCGCCAAGTCAGAAACGCCCCAGCCGGTGTGCGGTAACGAACAAAGTGCACAAGCATCATCGTTTCTGACCGCAAACGTACAGAGTTCGTGCACAGTACGGGTTTATCGAATGGAAGTGCGAGCCACCAGGCACCTACGCTGTCCGTCCAAAAGTATTTGCAGCCACTCGCGAGTGCCACCTCGTGTGGTCCTCCGAGACTGCCGAACTCTGAAAGTCGCGGCAGATCTCTCGGCACACGCGATCGGCTGAGATCGGATGAACCCAACATGATCACATCCATTCCCCGAGATCGCAGGTAGTCGACCCCGGGAGCAAGCCCTTCTCCGTCTGATTCCATGACTCGGGTTTTGCTGACTTGTGCCGGCGCTCGCTCTTCGTCATATTGCATCGAATAAACCGCCATAGTGACGTATCCCGAACCATGACAACCAAGTTCTTGTAAGCAGTCCTCTCGGAGTCGTATCAGTTCATCAGTGAGCGTGAGCGGCCTCCGTTGCTCGCGCATCCATGTAAAATCTCCGTGGCCCTCACGGGACACTTCGACGAGCGTTCCGGGCTGAAGAAGGACGACCTGCAGCCAAAGGCTGCGGAGACCACCACCGAACCAGATGCTTCGCTGGAATGCTCGCTCATAGAGGGACGCTAGAGCAGCAAACTTAAATCTCGAGAGCACGACAATCACGTCTGCGGGCAGATCAGACGAAAACTTCACCCGCGTTCGTTCCATTATCTCAACGAAATGTCCGAACTCGTTGTCGATATCGACCACCAACACCTTAAAGCGACCCTTCGTCCCTCTGCGAACGGCGAGCACGAGCGTCAGAAAAGGAGCCAACGGCAACGCCACCAGCATCAGTAAAGCGGCATTGATCGTGTTTGAACGGCTCGGGTATTGACGCTCACGAATCGGCGAACGTGCAGTCAGAAACCTCGAGATGACTGCCTTCACGTGATTAGGCCTCGTCGCGTGGCTCTAGCACGACCTCTTCTTCGAGCACGCTTACGCGCACGCCTCCGACCAATTCGGTGATGAGGTTGAACATGACCGCGCCGACCACCCAAAGCGCAGTACCGAGCAAGGCCGCGAGCAATCCGAACGCCGCGAAGTTGGAGAACAGCGCTGAACCGTCGAAGGAGAACGTCTCCC
>CAZZKM010000055.1:0-4318 GCA_964655115.1 uncultured Bifidobacterium sp. | reverse complement strand
GTGTCGCTCTTGCAAGAGCTTTAGTAAATCGTCCAAAAGTTTTACTTCTAGATGAACCATTAGGCGCACTTGATTTAAAGCTAAGACAACAAATGCAAATTG
The DNA here is from genome assembly GCA_964655115.1 of uncultured Bifidobacterium sp. Taxonomy (GTDB): domain Bacteria; phylum Actinomycetota; class Actinomycetes; order S36-B12; family UBA5976; genus ATZT02. The sequence goes on along the minus strand of CAZZKM010000055.1, from coordinate 4,216 downwards.
AATTGAAAGAAATTCAAAGACAAGTTGGCATAACTTTTGTTTTTGTAACTCATGATCAAGAAGAAGCTTTAACTATGTCTGATCGCATCGCAGTATTTAACAATGGAAAAATCCAACAAATTGACACTCCTTCAATAATTTATGAACATCCAAAAAATGAATTTGTGGCAGGATTTGTGGGCACATCTAATTTATTAAGCAAAGATGTTGCAAAACAAATATTAAATAGTGAAGAAACATTTACTGTTAGACCAGAAAAAATTACCTTAGAATTAGGAACAGTCAAAGCTAATTCTTCACAAAGATCTGCCACAGGTGTAGTTCAAGAAGTTGAATACCTAGGTCCAAGCACAAGGTTTATTGTCAAACTGGATGCTGGCTCTACTCTGGTGGTTTTGAAACAAAACAGCACCGAAACTTCTCAGGAAGTAAACAAACTTCGAAATCAAATTGTTACTTTATTATGGGAAAAACAGTCTGAATATCGCGTAGGCTCATAGTTTTCCTGGTTTGAAAAAGACTAGGGATAAAAGCATTAGGCAACTAATGCGATTTGTTGTAACGAAGCAACAAATAAAAGGGAAGGAATAAAAACGTTGAATAAAAAACGTTTACTAACTTCACTTCTTGCAATTGCATCTAGCACAGTATTAATTGCTGGTTGTAGTTCAGGAAGTTCAAGTGGAGATGCTGCAGCACCTGCTGAAGAAAGTGCTGTTTATCAAGGTCCAGTTGGCGATACTCCAGGCACAATAAATGTTTTGGCTTGGCCAGGTTATGCCGAAGATGGTTCAACTGATCCAGCAGTGGATTGGGTTACACCATTTGAAAAAGAAACTGGATGCCAAGTAAATGTAAAAGCTTACGGAACATCTGATGAAGCTGTGCAATTAATGCAAAGCGGCGGATATGACGTAGTTTCAGCATCTGGAGATGCTTCACTTCGTTTGATTTATGGTGGAGATCTTCAACCAGTTAATTTGGATTTAATTCCAAACTATGTTGACATCTTTGATAACTTAAAAGATCGTCCATGGAACACAGTTGATGGATTGAATTATGGTGTGCCTCACGGTCGTGGAGCGAACGTTCTTCAATACACAATTGGAAAAGTTGATCCAGCACCAGATTCTTGGAGTCTTGTCTGGGATGCAAATTCTCCTGCAAAAGGAAAAATCACTGCATACGATTCTGCTATTTATATAGCAGATGCTGCAGTGTATTTGATGTCAACCAAACCAGAATTGGGAATTACAGATCCATACGCTTTGGATCAAACTCAATTTGATGCTGCAATGGAATTGTTAAAACAACAAAAACCATTAGTTGGCGAATACTGGGCTGATTACACCAAATACATCGAAGCTGTGCAAAGTGGAAGCATCGTTGCCGGAACTTCATGGCAAGTTATTGCCAATGTTCTAAATGGTGAAAAAGAAACTGTAGGAGCAGTTAAACCTAAAGAAGGTGCAACTGGTTGGTCCGATACTTGGATGATCTCTAAGAATGTCGAATCAATTGATTGTGCATACAAATGGTTGAACTGGATTATCAAACCAGAAGTTAATGCTCAAGCAGCAGAATGGTTTGGTGAAGCACCAGCAAACTCTAAAGCATGTGCTCTAACTGCGAATAAAGATCATTGCAAGTTATTCCATGCTGAAGAAACTGATTACTGGAGCAATGTTTACTACTGGAAAACCCCAACTGAAACCTGTCTAGATGGTCGCACTGATGTTAAGTGCGTTCCATACTCAGAATGGGTTAAAGCTTGGTCAAGCTTCCGTAGTGCATAGGAAACTAAAGTAAAAATTAAGGCGCCAAGAAATTGGCGCCTTAATTAAAAATATGAGCACACAACCTATAGCCAAAGTTCAACAATACTTACATCAAAATTTAAAAGCTAGAATTCTTTCACTTCTTTTACTTCCCATGACATGGATGTTTGTCATCTATTTGGGATCTCTAGGCGCATTATTTATAACTTCTATTTGGACTGTTGATGATTTTACCAATAAAGTAATTAGAACTTTTACCTTAGAAAACTTTATTGAAATTCTTTCAGATCGTGCTTATTTAAATGTAACAATCAGAACTCTTTTAATTGCCTTAAGTGTGACAATTTTATGTGCGCTAATTGCAATTCCTATGTCTTTTTTTATGGCAAGGGTAGTTTCACCAAGATTTAGACCAGTTTTAATTGCTTTAGCAATTACTCCCCTTTGGGCCTCTTATTTAGTAAAGATTTATGCCTGGAGAACCATGATGAGTGAAGAATCAGGATTTTTAACTTGGCTTCTTTCCCCCATTGGAATCAAAAGTCCTGGGTATGGACTGATCTCTGTAGTTTTAGCACTTACTTATTTGTGGCTTCCTTACATGATCATTCCAATTTTTGCAGGAATGGAGCGATTACCAAATTCAATTCTTGATGCATCAAGTGATTTAGGTGCCAAGCCTTTAAAAACTTTTTTTAAAGTCGTTTTACCTCTTACTTATCCTGCAATAATTGCTGGTTCTATTTTTACATTTAGTTTGAGTATGGGTGACTATATTGCAGTACAAATTGTGGGTGGAACCTTCCAAATGTTAGGTAATGTAGTTTATCAAAACTTTGCTCTTGATCTTCCTTTTTCTGCAGCTGTTGCTTTAATTCCAGTTATCGTTATGGTTTTGTATTTAACTTTGATTAGAAAAAGTGGAGCGTTGGAAAACTTATGATACTTTCCAAAAATGCAAAAATTGTATTAGCTCTTTTCATGATTTTAGGAATGACTTTTATTTATTTACCACTATTTATTGTGGTTTTAAATTCGTTTAACTCAAGTATCAGTTTTTCTTTTCCTCCAGAAGGTTTTACTACCAGTTGGTGGTCAAAAGCTGCTCAAAATTCTGGAGTACGACAAGCAATTATGACTTCTGTTTACACTGCTCTTGGTGCAACTGCAATTTCATTAGTTTTAGGAACTCTAGCTGCTAGTGCAATTGCTAGATATAAATTTTTTGGCAGAGATACTTTGTCATTATTAATTGTTTTACCAATTGCTTTACCTGGCATTGTGACAGGAATTGCCTTAAATAATGTGTTCACTAATTACTTTGGAGGACTTACATATTTCACGATCATTATCGGACATGCAACATTTTGTATTGTGGTGGTTTTTAATAATGTGGCTGCACGCTATCGAAGAATGGGATCTTCTTTTGAAGAAGCAAGTATGGATCTTGGCGCAAATAGACTTATGACTTTTAGATTAATTACTTTTCCACTTCTTAGAAGTGCTCTATTAGCAGGTGGAATGCTTGCTTTTGCTTTATCTTTTGATGAAATCATTGTTACAACTTTCACAGCAGGAGCTGGTCAAAATACTTTGCCTATTTGGATATTCCAGAATTTATTTAGACCAAATCAAGCACCGGTGGTAAACGTGGTAGCAGCGGCGTTAATTTTATTATCTTTAGTCCCTATTTATTTGGCGCAAAGAGTTATTAATGCGCCAAGTAATAATTAAATTGAGATTATATGGTGTTTAATCTCAGCCATAAAATATCTCTTATAACTGGAGCAGGTTCTAGTAATGGGATTGGTTTTGCATCAGCCAAATTCTTACAAACAATGGGTTCAAAAGTTTTCATCACAGGTAAAAGTGAACGAATAAAAGATCGAGCTAAAGAATTAAATTGCCCATTTTTTATAGCAGATTTAAGCAAGGAAGATGAAGTTAAAAACTTAATCATTGAAGTAAATAGAGAATTTGGCTCATTAGATGTTCTGGTAAATAATGCTGGAATGACTTCAGTAATTGATAAATTAGGCTCTGAGTCAGGAAATATTGAAAACACTAGTCTTGATAAATTCATCTCTTCTGTTGAAAGAAATTTAGTTTCAGCATTTTTAGTCACAAAAGAATCTCTGGAATTATTAAAGAAATCAAAAAGTCCAAGAGTGATAATGATTACTTCAATTACTGGTCCATTTATGGCCATGAAAAATGAAGTAAGTTATGCCTCAAGTAAAGCTGGCCTTGCAGGATTAACGAGATCTTTAGCACTTGATTTTGCTAAAGACAATATTTTGGTAAACGCGATTGCTCCAGGTTGGATTGCCACAGATTCTCAAACAGAAAATGAAAAAAATGCTGGCTTAAATACACCCCTTAAAAGATCAGCAAAACCTGAAGAAATTGCATCTTTAGTTGGTTATTTAGCAAGTGAT
>CAZZKM010000054.1:0-4488 GCA_964655115.1 uncultured Bifidobacterium sp. | reverse complement strand
TAAATGGTCCGTAATGCCAAAGTTCTGGGAGCAAAATTAAATCAGGTTTTTTGCCCATAAGTGAACGATGAGTTCCTTGAGCTAGATCAACAACTTCAGATAAAACTCGCTCATAGCGAATTTCTGGTGATTCTTGATCATCACTTTTTACTTGAACTAATGAAATTAAAACATTACCCATCGTAAAGAAATCTAGCACCAATATTGCGTAGGCTTAATACTTGTGAAAAGTAAATTGGTACTTCCTCATTCAAACGCAAGTGCGTTATCAATAACAATTTCACTAGGCATAATTTATTTTGTTTGGGCTTCCACGTATGTGGGCATTGCCTTCATGGTTGAGGAAATACCTCCTCATACTGGTTCTGGATTTAGATTTGTAACAGCCGGCTTGTTAATTTCAACACTTTTGTTAATTACAAAAGGTCCAAAGTATTTATTTGTCGATAAAAAACAGGTAAGAAATGCAATGTTTATTGGATTTATTTTAATAGGCCTAGCCACACCATTAATTGCAGTTGCTTCACAATACATAGGAAGTGGACTAATTGCCTTATTAGTTGCCATGACTCCAGTGTGTGTAGCAATTTTAAGATTTATTTTCGGAGATAAACCAAATTGGAAAACAATTATTGGAATTTCAATTGGAATAGCTGGGGTCGCAATTTTGGTAAATCCAACTCCAGGACAAGGTTGGTACACATTAATTCCAATTGCATCAACTATCATTTGGGCAATTGGATCTTTTTGGGCACAAAAAATTGAGTTACCAAAATCTGCTTTAACGACTGCTGCCTGGCAAACATTGTTTGGAGGACTTTGCGCAATTGGTGTTGGAGCTATAAGAGGCGAAGATACTTTGTTATTTTTCCAAGCTAAAGAATTAGAAACCTGGGTTGCATTTTTTTATATTTCTATAATGGGTGCAATTGCGTATAGTGCTTATGCATTTTTACTAGATAATGCACCAATTTCTTTAGTTGCAACTTATGCATTTGTAAATCCTGTAGTAGCTGTCTTTTTAGGTGCTATTTTAAGAAATGAATTAATTACTTTCACAATTTTAAGTGGTGGATTTGTTGTAGTGCTTGGTATTGCTTTAGTTGTATTGGGTGAGACTAAAAAAGAGATTGTTAAACCTTAAAAATTTAGTGCTATTTCAATAAATCTATTATTTGCTTCTTCTTCTGCAATCGTTACTCGAACACCATCATTAGCAAAAACTCGAACACTTAAGCCATTTTGATCACAAATTTTAGCGAATTCTAAAGCTTTTTCTTTTAAATCAAGCCAAATAAAATTTCCATCTGCTTTAGGGATTTTCCAACCACTTTTTGTTAAAACTTCAATTACTCTTTGTCGTTCATCAATAAGTAATTTAATTCTTTTCATTAATTCTTCTTCATGATCAAGTGCTGCCAAACCTGCTTCTTCGGCTAAATTTGTTACTCCAAAAGTTAAAGCAACTTTTGTTAAAGCTTCAATAACTTTAGGTTGTGCTAGACAAAAACCAACTCTTAATCCAGCCATTCCATATGCTTTTGAAAAAGTTCTTAAAACTGCAACATTTGAAATCCCAAAAGCATCTTTTCTGCCATCTACTATTTCTGGATCGGTGACAAATTCAGAATATGCTTCATCAAGTACTACTAAAACAGTTTTTGGAATTTTATTTATAAAATCTAAGAAATCTTTTTTTCTAATTGCTGGACCAGTTGGATTATTTGGTGAACAAAGTAAAATACAACTTGTTTTATCTGTTACCGCATTTGCCATTGCCTCTAAATCGTGTTCAAAATTTTCTTTTAAAGGAATCATCGCTGGCTTTGCTCCAGCAACTTTAGTAATTATTGGGTAAGCCTCAAAAGATCTCCAGGCAAAAATTACTTCGTTGCCAACTGTTGAAGAGGCTTGAATTAGTTGAGTTAAAACTGCAACAGAACCTGTGCCAAGTTGAATATTTTCAATTCCTACGTTGTATTTTTTCGCTAATTTATTTTTTAGTCTTAAAGATGCAGGATCTGGATATCTTTGAACACTACTTGCGGCTTTATTTATCGCATCAACAATTGCAGGAATTGGCGCATATGGATTTTCATTGGCCGATATTTTGTAAGACTTTTTGCCTGGGATTTCTGCTGGCACAGCCCCGGCTTTGTATGCGGGCATGCTCTCCAAATCGGCACGCATGCGAGGTTCAGTCATAAGTAAAGATTAGATGTTGGCCGTTGCACTAATCTCAAGTGAGTAAATAAAGCAATTTAGGAGACTTTGCTTTTGAGAAAATCCATAGGAATCCTGCTGGGAGCAGTTAGTTTCTTTATTTCCCTTTCAGTTTGGGCTTTTGCCTCACCTCCTGGTTCTGCTCCAGATGATGATTTTCATTTACCTGCAATTTGGTGTTCACATGGAAAAGTTGATGGAATTTGTGATCCTGAATTTGCAGATGATGGTTATGGAAAAACATTAAGTCCTCTATCTCCATCTGCTATTTGTTTTGCTTTCAAATCTGAAACCAGTGCAGCTTGCCAAGCTAGCCAAGTTGATTGGAATAGCAAAGAATTAAGAGGATCTAGAACAAATGAAACTGGCAGATTTCCAAACGGTTTTTATTGGACAATGAATTTATTGATCGGTGAAAATACTTTAAATTCAGCGATGCTTATGAGAATTTTTAATTCATTTTTAGCAATTCTTTTATTAACTGTGACTGCTATTTTTTCTTCCAAAAATATAAGGTTTGCTCTTATTATTTCTTGGATTGCGTTAATCACTCCTTTATCTGCGTTTACAATTCCTTCAACTAATCCAAGTAGTTGGGCAATTATTGGTTTAGGAATTTATTGGGCAGCGCTTTTATCTTTCTTAACTTCAACAAATAAACTACAAACAATTATCACTTCAATTGTTACTGTAATTACTGGGTTAATGGCAATTAATTCAAGATCTGAATCAAGTCCTTATTTAATTTTGACAACTTTAATTATAATTTTTCTTCATGCAAAAATTACTAGTTTATTTAAGTTAAACATTAAATATATAGTTCCAGTAATAATTGGCGTAATTGCATTTATTGAATTCTGGACAACTCCTTCAACATTGGGTTGGTCAACTGGTTTACAAGGTGGAGATCCAAACAGAACTAGAGGTGAATTATTTTTTAGAAACTTAAGTCAATGGCCAAGATTTATTGATGGTTCAGTGGGAGGTTGGCCTTTAGGTTGGTTTGATACTCCAATGCCGCCAATGACATCGTTTTTTGCGCTATTGGTTTTGATTTCAGTTTTCTTTATGGGTTTAAGAATTACTAACTTTAAGAAAAATCTTGCTCTTCTAATTCTTATGGGAGCAATTTTTTATATTCCTTTAAGAATTCTTTATTTAGGATTTAACTTTGTTGGAGAAGGGGTTCAACCAAGATATTTCTTACCACTTTTAATGGTATTTATAGGAATTTCATTACTTAGTTTTGAAAATGATAAAAACATATTTTTTACTAAATCTCAAAGCTTTGTTTTAATTGGTGCAAGTGTTGTGGCACATGCTTTTGCTCTTCATTACACAATGCGCCGCTACATTACAGGAGTTAGTTCTAGTTTTAGTGGTGAAGATAAAACTGATTGGAATTTAAATAAAGATGTTGAATGGTGGTGGAACTTTTTACCAAGTCCATTAACAACTTGGGCAATAGGAAGTATTACTTTTGCAATAGCAATTTTAGTTGGTTTTATTTTTGTTAATAAAAAATCTAAAGTATTAAATTAACTGCTTCTTTAAAAATTTTAGTGTGTGCATCCACATCACTTTCTTTTGTAACAGGACACATTAAAGCCATGTTATGAAATGGTGTCATCAAAATATTTCTATTAATTGTGTAAAGATGCATAAACTCATCTAACTCATCATCACTTGCTAAAGCAGATTCTGTGCCATTCTTTGGAGCAGGTTTAGTAAATCTATATTCAGCTCTTGCGCCAAGTTGACTAATAGACCAATCAATATTTGTTTCATCTAAAACAGATTGAACTTCATTAGTAAATTTTGTAGCTAATTTAATCATGTGATCAAAATTTTCTTTTGTTAAAACTTTTTCTAAAGTTGCTCTCATCGCAGCTACAGACAATGCATTTCCAGCTAATGTGCCACCAACTCCACCAACATCAACTAAATCAGCACCTGTTTGATTCAAAGCTTTTTCTGCTAACTCTTTAGTTATCCCATAAGCACCAGAAGGAATTCCACCTCCAATTGATTTACCAATTGTGACAATGTCTGGATTTAAATTATTTGCCAATGTCATTCCGCCATAACCTGCAGAAAAAGTATGCGTTTCATCAATAAGTAAAAGAGAGCCATATTTTGTGGCAAGTTCTCTTAAACCCTCTAGAAATCCAGGTTCTGGAAGAACAATTCCAATATTGGTTAAAGCAGGTTCAGTAATAATTACTGCCACATCTCCATTTGCTAAAGCTTTTTCAACACTTTCTA
>CAZZKM010000053.1:0-4510 GCA_964655115.1 uncultured Bifidobacterium sp. | reverse complement strand
CTTTCTGGAAGTCTTACAAATACTTCAAACACCGCTACTAAACAATGGACTGTCACAAAATTAAACATAACTCCAGGTTCACTAGTTAAGAAAAATGAAATAATTGCTGAGTTAAGAAACTTTGACGGAACTATTCGTAAAGTTAAATCCCCAAGTGATGGAACTATTAGAGAAATTTTTACAGCTCCTAATGCAATTGTCTCAGGAGCAATTGCATCTTTAGGTTCAGGAGAAGTTATAGCATCTATCAAGGTAAGTGAATACGACATTCCAAATGTGAAATTAGATCAAATTGTGGAATTAAAACTTGGTTCAGCAACAGAAACAAACAATGGAAAAGTAACTCAAATTGGACAAGTTGCAACTATAGACAACAACGGAGTTTCACAATTTAGTGTTTTTGCAAAGCCTGATCAAATAAATGAGTCTTGGCGTATTGGAATGAGTGTGACTGCCAAAGTTATTTTGCAAAGTAAAGATGTGGCAATCGCAGTTCCTCTTCAATCAATTCAACGAAAAGGCAATGAACAATATGTTCAAGTATTGAATGAAAAAAATGAACTTGTTGACAAAGTAGTTGAAACCGGAGTTTCAGGTACGCAACTAATTGAAATTTTAAGTGGAATTTCTGTTGGCGATGAAGTTGTTTTAGGAAAAGCTTCCCTTGATGGCAAACTACCAGTTTCTGAAGATCCATTTAGAGAGCAAAGAGAACAACAAAGATCTAACGGAGCTCAAAACAAATAACAATGACAACTGTTGTTGAAATGAAAAATGTTGCCAAATATTTTGGCGAAGGCTCATCTAAAGTAAAAGCTCTCGATGGTGTTGATTTAACAATTCATGAAGGTGAATTTGTAGCCATTGTTGGTCCATCAGGTTCAGGAAAATCAACCATGATGAATTTAATCGGTTGTTTGGATAGACCAACTAGTGGAAAAGTTAAAATTGCAGGAGAGGATCTTTCAAAATTAAACGATAAAAAACTTACCTCGCTTAGAAATTTGGCAATTGGTTTTGTTTTTCAATCTTTCTTTTTACTTCCTAAAACAGATGCCTTAGATAACGTTGCCACTCCACTTTTTTATAGAGGAATTTCAGCAAAGGAAGCAAGAAAAAAAGCTATGCAAATGCTTTCAAAATTGGGTTTGGCTGATAGACATTCTCACCAATCAACAGAACTATCGGGTGGTCAGCAACAAAGAGTGGCAATTGCAAGAGCTTTAGTTACTGAACCATCTTTAATTTTGGCTGATGAACCAACAGGTGCTCTTGATTCCAATACAGGAAAACAAGTTATGGATTTATTCCAAGAATTGAATAAAGAAGGAAAAACTATAGTTTTAATTACTCACGATCTTGATGTTGCCTCAAAAGCAAAAAGAAGAATCACTTTAAAAGACGGCAAAATCATTAGCGATGATGGGGTGAAGCGATGATTTTAATTGCTTCTCGTTTAGCACTTGCTCGAATTCTTGCCACAAAAACTAGATCTGGTTTAACCATGCTAGGAATCATTATTGGAGTTATGTCTTTAATTGCTTTAGTTTCGGTTGCTCAAGGTGCAACTTCTGGAATTCAAGATCAATTTAAAGGATTAGGTGCTAGAAATTTAACTATCACTGGAACTACAAATCAATCGATCACAATTGAAGATGCCAAAGCAATTGCAGCACAGCCTGGTATCGATGTAGTAACAGAGACTGTAAGTGGTCGAGCAACTTTAAGTTCAGAATTTGACACCACAAGGGCTCAAATTGTGGGTGTTGATTCAGATTATGCGACTGTAGTTGATCCAGATATTTTTGTGGGTTCATTTTTACCGAGTACAGAAAATGCTAAAGATTCAAGATTAATAGTTTTGAGTTCATCAATTGCTGAAGATTTAAAACTTGATGCATATTCCATAAACACAAATATTGTGGTGGGAAATACTGAATTTACAATCGTTGGAATATTAGATGATGCTGATGGATTTGGAACACAAGGAAGTGCCTATGTTCCTATTGAAACTGCTTTTAAATATTTTGCAGTACCTCCATATTTGAGTTCCATCACAGTTCAAACCACTAGTGAAGAAATAGTTGATCAAGTAACAACAAATTTAACAAGATTACTTATTTCAAGACATAACATCACTGGAGAACGAGAAGCAGATTTTGTAATAACAGATGCAAGTCAGATTCTTGATGCCATTGGAACTGTTCAACAATTTTTATCCTTATTACTTGGTGGAATTGCTTCAATTAGTTTGGTTGTGGGTGGAATTGGAATTATGAACATAATGCTTGTGTCTGTGAGAGAAAGAACTAGAGAAATAGGCATTAGAAGAGCAATAGGTGCGCAACAGTCACAAATTTTGACTCAATTTTTAATTGAAGCAATAGTTTTATCACTTCTTGGTGGAATCATTGGTGTGATTATTGGGGAAGTTGTGGCTTACTTTTTAGCACAATTAGGTGAATGGAATTTCGTGTTAAGTCCCACAATCATTTTGGCTTCATTAGGTTTTTCAATGTTTGTTGGAGTTGTATTTGGGGTTTGGCCAGCCAGAACTGCTTCAAAATTAAAACCTGTGGAGGCATTGCGTTTTGAATAATTCTTGTCATCTGACAAGATATTTTCTGTGGCCGAATTAGTTTTTTTCTCAGGAACAATGGATAGTGGTAAATCCACGCTTGCTCTTCAAACCCACCATAATCATTCAAGTGCTGGAAGACGTGGTCTAGTTTTCACGAGAAAAGATCGCGCTGGTGAAGCCACTTTAAGTTCAAGATTGGGACTTCAAGCCAAAGCAATTGAAGTAAGTCCTGAAACTAATTTCTTAAGGTTAATGACTCAAGCATTATCTAGAGGCGAAACTGTTGACTATTTAATCTGTGACGAAGCACAGTTTTATGAAACAGAACAAATAGAGCAGCTGGCCCGGGTGGTAGATGACTTTGGCATAGATGTCTTTACTTTTGGCATCACTACTGATTTTCGCACTGAACTTTTTCCAGGTGCACAAAGACTTTTAGAATTAGCGGATCGAGTCAATATTTTGCAAGTTGAAGCTCTTTGCTGGTGTGGCAAGAAAGCAACACATCAGGCAAGAATCGTTAATGGGGTAATGGTCACAATTGGTGAACAAGTTGTTGTAGGCGATGCAGGACCTAATGCTAAACCAGATGAAATCATTTATGAAGTTTTGTGCAGAAAACATCACATGCGAAAAGTGACTTCAAAACAAGCAAAGCAAGAACACATGTCAAAATCTGCTTTGCCTTTTGAGGATAATTTTGGCTGATAAAAACTTAACTATTCCACGCCAATTCAATGAAGTATTTGTGGAAAAGAATTTTAGAATTCTATTTACTGCTCGTTTCATTTCAAATGTAGGAAATGGCATTGGTCCTATTGCTTTAGCTTTTGGAGTGTTATCACTTCCTGGAGCAAATGCTGCTTCTCTTAGTTTGGTGATGTTTGCCAGGACATTGCCCTTAATTATTTTTGTGTTATTTGGTGGAGTAATTGCTGATAGATATGGCAGAGCAAAAATTGTTAGTTACTCAGATATTTTATTAAGCCTCTTTGTTTTATTTGAAGCTTATTTATTTATTTCAGGCTCAGTAACAGTTTCTTGGTTAGTGTTACTTGGTTTAGTCACAGGCATATTGCATGCTTTATGGTTTCCGGCATTTCCAGGAATCATGCCACAAGTTATGCCTGAGAAAAAACTGCAAAGTGCAAATTCAATTAATGCTTTGGGAGTAAATTCAGCCAATGTTTTAGGTTATTCAATTGGTGGAATTTTAGTTACTTTAGTTGGACCAGGCATTGCCATAGCAATTGATGGATTAACTTTTCTAGTTGCTGGATCTTTAATTTATATGCTAATTAAATTTGATAAACCAAATCAAGTAACAGATGACGATACTATTTTGCGGGATATAAAACTTGGCTGGAAAGAAGTAAGAAAAAGAACTTGGATTATTGCTTGCGTTTGTGCTTACTCTTTAATTGTGATGATTTATGAACCACTTCTAGCAGTGATGGGACCATATCAAGCCAAGACACTTCTAAATGGTGCGCCATCTTGGGCATTTATTGCAGGCGCTCATTCCTTAGGCATGATGTTGGGAGTTATTTTGGCCATGAAGTTAAGACCAAGACATCCATTATTTGTGGGCATGATTTTTTCTGCCACTTTAGCTCTTTGGACTTTATCAATGTCATTTAATCTTCCTATAATTTTTATTGCATTTTCAGCTCTTTTAACCGGGATAGGTTTTGACTTATTTTTTGTATTTTGGATCACCACTTTACAAATTAAAGTTCCAAAAAAGTCTTTATCCAGAGTTTTATCATATGATGCATTTGGTTCGTTTTTACTTGGTCCGATTGGATTAATTGCTGCTGGACCACTTATTGAATTAATTGGTATAAAAGAATTACTTGCAATTTGTACAGTAATAATTATTGTTGCAGTTTCTTTAAGTTTGACAAATAAATCAGTTAGAAAATTAGA
>CAZZKM010000052.1:3320-4624 GCA_964655115.1 uncultured Bifidobacterium sp. | reverse complement strand
AGTAAAGCTGGGCTTGCAGGATTAACTAGATCTTTAGCGCTTGATTTTGCTAAAGATAATATTTTGGTTAATGCTATTGCTCCAGGTTGGATTGCCACAGAATCACAAACTGAAAATGAAAAAAATGCTGGATTAAAAACCCCCCTTAAAAGATCAGCAAAACCAGAAGAGATTGCATCTTTAGTTGGTTACTTAGCAAGTGATGAAGCAGGTTATATGACTGGTCAAGTTATTGCTGTTGATGGCGGAAATTCAATTCAAGAAGAGCGATAGTTTTTAACTATCTTTTCTTTCTTTCATCTTCCAGAATTTTATTTATATCATTTTTCGAAATTTTATTTGGCCTGTTCATAATGTAATATAAACTATTTTCAATTTTAATCATCATTTTTAATTTTCGTTTTAAATATTGATTTAAGTTCATTTTGTGGACTTTCGCAATTAACTTTAAATCTCTTATTGTTTTTTTCGAAACATTCTTAATAATCAAATTGGGCATAAGAATAGTTTTATATTGAAATTCAAATTAGGTCAAATAAATATTGGAAAATTAATACTTTTGGGTGACTAAAATCGAATTGAAACTTGAATCTGCTTAACCCCACATTTAACACCTTTAACAAAACTTAGGGTTGTTTACCTATTGTTAACCAAGAGTTCTTAAGGAATAAACCGTTTAGACAAGCCCAAGTAATCCATTTCTTAAATGATAAGGACGTGGTCGAGACACAAGAAATTACCAATAAATCTCACCCTGAACCTATAAGACTAGGCAGGGAAAAAAGTCGTACCCCTTCAGATAAGGCTTTTTCAGGAACCATAGTTATTGCCGCTTTATCGTCCCTAGCGATTTTGGTGGCAATACTTATTTATCTAGCATCTTCTTCTTGGCCAGTTCTACAAAAAGAAGGTCTTGATTTCATAACCGGAAGTACTTGGGTTAATAGTTCTGCAAATCCAGAAGAACAAACTTTTCAAATTTGGCCCATGCTTTATGGCACATTTCTTAATTCAATTTTGGCATTAGTAATTGCCGTTCCTGTTTCAATTTTGTTAGCAATATTTATTGTCTTTATTGCACCCGATCGTTTATCAAGAACTTTAACAGTTTTGGTAGATGTATTAGCTGCAATTCCTTCAGGAATTATTGGTCTGTGGGGCTTTTTAGTTTTTACTCCAGTTGCTGAAGGTTGGTCAAGGTTATTAAATCAATATTTCTTTTTAATTCCATTTTTTCAAAATGACCAAGATCAATTTGCTAGATCTCCATTTATTGCAGGTTGGGTTTTAGCAATCATGATCAC
>CAZZKM010000052.1:0-3220 GCA_964655115.1 uncultured Bifidobacterium sp. | reverse complement strand
CTTTTCTTGATGACTTTAGTTGTGAATTTAATGGCTAACTGGATTGTGGCAAGAAGTGTGAGAGAAAAAATCGCATGAGTTTAAAAACATTAGATGTTTCGCAAATGAAACCTGAATATCCGTGGAAAAAATCAAGACCAACTGTTGTAATTGCAAACACTTTAATTGTGGCAATTCCAATGAGTGTCTACGCATTTTTCTTCTTTTTTACTGATCTTCCAGGAGCATTGATATTTATTGCAATATTTTTACCAATCCAAATAACAATGGCCGTAATTATGACAATCTTTGCTCTTGGTAAAAGAAGAGTGGGCGATGCTGTTTTATCAGTGCTTTCAGTAACTGCTTTTTCTTTAGTTTTGGCTCTTTTAGGTTCGGTTTTATTATCAGTTGCAGCAAGAGGTCTACCTGCAATGAGATTTTCATTCTTAACTCAAAACAACATTTATATTTCCCCAACCACTGAATTAACTTATGGTGGTGTTGGACATGCATTACTTGGCACATTAACGGTGGTTGCAATTGGAACAGTTATTGCAGTTCCTCTGGGAATTGCTAGTGCAATTTATATAACCGATATGAAAGGTCGCTTAGCTGGATTTGTTCGATTCATTGTGCAAGCAATGAGTGGTGTGCCCTCAATTGTGGCTGGATTGTTTATTTTAGCTGCCTTTATTTTGACTGACTTTGCAGGTTTTTCTGCATTAACAGGTGGTCTTGCTTATGCAATTTTGATGCTTCCTACAGTTGCAAGAACTAGTGAAGAAGTTTTAAAACTTGTGCCAAAAGAATTACGAGATGCAGCAACTGCTCTTGGTTCAAGTAGAGCAAGAGTAATTATGCGAATTGTGTTACCTACTGCAAAAGCTGGAATTATTACTGCCGTAATTCTTGGAGTAGCAAGAGTAATTGGTGAAACTGCACCACTTCTTTTAACAACGTCAAATACTAATGGCACAAACTTAAATCCGTTTAAAGATCCTGTTGCAACCATTCCTGTTTACATTTTCCAATTCTTAGGTTCAGGTTATGAATCAAGTATTCAAAGGGCTTGGGGGGCAGCATTTGTTCTAATGATCGCGGTTGGAATTTTGTTTGCTTTGGCAAGAGTTTTATCACCAAAAGGAAAGGCTAGATAAATGACAGCGTTACAAGACATCAATCCAACGAAAGGTATGAATATGAATGCAATGGTTGTTGAGGATCACCAAAGATTAAAACTGGTTGATTCAATCGCTCACCTTGAGACCCAAGGACTTTACGTTTGGTTTGGTAACCGAATGATCTTGGCTGATATCAATTTAGCTTTCCCAGAAAACTCAGTCACTGCTCTTATTGGACCATCTGGTTGTGGAAAATCAACCTTCATCAGAGTTTTAAACAGAATGCATGAATTCATTCCAGGTGCAGCATTAGCTGGAAAAGTTTTCTATGAAGGAAGAGATATATACGACAAAGATGTAGATCCAGTTGATATCAGAACCCAAGTTGGCATGGTGTTTCAAAAACCAAATCCATTCCCAACCATGAGCATTAAAGACAATGTTTTATCTGGTTTAAGACTTGCCCAAATTCCTTTTTCAAATCCTGATGAAATTGTGGAATCTTGTCTTAAGAAAGCCAGTTTATGGAATGAAACTAAAGATCGTCTGAATGCTTCAGCTCAATCTTTATCCGGTGGTCAACAACAAAGACTTTGTATTGCAAGAGCATTGGCCGTTAATCCAAAAGTACTTTTAATGGATGAACCATGTTCAGCCCTTGATCCTGGTTCTACAAGACATATTGAAGAGACCATCAGAGAAATAAGTAAAGATATGACAGTGGTAATTGTTACTCACAATATGCAACAAGCTCTAAGAGTTTCTGATTACACCGCATTTTTCTTAGCTTTAGATGGAAATCCAGGACAAATTGTTGAAGCAGGACAAACTCAACAAGTCTTTAAAAATTCAAAAGACTCTAGAACTCATGATTATGTTAACGGATTGTTTGGTTAATAAGAAACAAATGATAAATGAGTTCACCAAAAATTAACTTAAATGTCAGAAAAAAGAATGGTGATTGTCAATCTGTTGTTAATAAGACGTACTTACATTGTTAAGAGTAAGGCTTAAGTGAGAAAAACTCTCACTTATAAATAAGGGAGAAAAGAAAATATGTCACGTACCAAACGTGGACTTTTAAGCATCGCAGTTGCACTCGGGGTAGTTGCAACTAGTGCAGTAGCTGCAAATGCTGAAAGCATTACCGGTGGAGGTTCCTCTTTCATGGGAACATTCCAAGCCTCATGTTCTGCTTCATACAGCGATCACACTGTTGCATATGTAGCAAGTTCATCAGGAACTGGTCGTAATCAATTTGCAGTAGGAAACTTTGACTTTGCAGGTTCAGATGCAGCTTATGGAAGCAAGGAATACACAGGTCGTGAAGGTGGATTTAACTTCGCACCAATTATTGCAGCTCCAATTGTTGTTGCTTACAACGTTAAAGGTTTAACAAGCCTAAAACTTGATGATCCAACATTAGGTGCAATATTTGCAGGTTCAATTACCAAATGGAACGATCCAGCAATTGCAAAATTAAACAAGGGTGCAAAATTGCCAGATAAATCAATCGTGGTTATTTATCGCTCTTCAAACTCTGGAACTACAGATAACTTCTCAGGTTATTTAGTTAACCGAAAAGTTGCACCATGGAAGAGAAATGGTGTATTTACCTCAGCTAATGGAACTGGTGCTCCAGCAGGTTCACTTGGATTTGTTTCAAACCAACAAGTAACTACAGCTATCAAAGACACAGCAAATTCAATTGGTTATGCAGATCTTGCTGACTTGAAAGCTCAAGGAGTTAAAACTTATGCAAGTTTGAAGAACGCAAATGGAGAATATGTTCTTCCAACAACTGCATCAGCTGGAAAATTCATTTCAAAACAAACCAACTTACAACCTTCAGGTCTTGTTGGTCTTGATTGGAGTGCAAAGATTAAAGGTGCTTACAACCTAGTTGCAGTAGCATACTTAATCGGTCCAAATGGTCAAACAGATTCAAAATCCCAAGCTGTAGAAGATTATGCAAAATATCTAGTGAATAGCTGTGGACCAAAACAAGCAGGAAAACTTGGCTATATACCTATGTCAGGCAAAATGCTTGATCTAGCTAAGTCACAAATAGAAAAATTCTCTAACTAGATCTCGACCATTTAGTTAAGGGAAATTTT
>CAZZKM010000051.1:0-4665 GCA_964655115.1 uncultured Bifidobacterium sp. | reverse complement strand
TGCGCAGTTTGGAGACGACGCTGCCGAGCCGGTCGCTCAACGATTCAAACATGAACGAGGGAACCTAGCGGTGGGGATGGTTGGGCTCAATTGACACCACCGGTGTCGAGGCTGCACTCGCAACGTCAAGGTACCTTTGATAGAGCAGCGCTATGACGACCTCAGTTAAGTCAGTTCGAACGGTTTGGGACGAGATGAACGCCCTGCTGGACAGTTGCGGTTTTCAGTCGTATCCAATAGATGACCCAGATGATTCGGATGCCGAGGTTTCAGCTGAAGGTTCCAATCCCTTGACGATCATTCAATTGGTACGTGGTTCCGTCGGAGTCGCTCCGAGTCACGCGGGTCGCGCAACTGATTGCTTCTGGGGTTCTCATGAGATGGCGGAGATCCTGCAGGAAATGTGGACCGTGCTGGATGGCGCGCTACGAAAGATTGACCCTGGTCAGCAATCGCTTGTCGCCTGGTGTTTCGGTCCTCCTGAACGAACTGTGACTGAAATTCGAGAAGTGATCCAAGCTGCCTCGCAGCTGGCGCCGAAACTTGGGGGCATCAGATTCGCTGTACGTCCACTGTCACCTCATCTCACGGGAATTAGGACTCCGGAGACCGCCCTAATCAACTTGATTGGGATCGTAAGAGTCTTTGAGGACATTGCTTACGGTGATCTCCTCTCAGAGATCCAGAAGCTTCCGATGAGTAATTCTGAACTGATAGCGAAACTGGAGAAACGAGTTCCGAGAGCCAAGTGGCTGAGTGCTGACTGTGACCGCGAAAGTCCTATCCCCCAACTACTTACACGGTCCTACTCTGCGTATTCTGAAGGACAGGCTGGGACAGACAAGAAATTCACCCTGATCTCTTTTCTCGAACAACTCGAAAACCAAAACAATCTCGCGGGGATCAGCGATCGTGCGCTGGCCGCTCGACTTGTGGCAGATCCGGCCCTGGGGGTGTTGCCTGCTCAGGTGCGAAAGTTGGTCAATCGCTACCAGACGAGTTAGAGAGTTTGATTTGGACTGTCGCCGTAGCCGAGTTCGTTGAGGAATGCAGCAACATCGATTACCGGTACTCCGTAGTCGCGAGCCTTGCGGGCCTTACCCGATGTGCTTGCGGAGTCTGATGCCACTAGCAAATCGCACGATTTCTTGGTCACAGAGCTAACGGGCTGTAGTCCAGCTTGCGCCGCTAGTCGTTCAAGCGTCTCTCGTTCGATGGTATTTCCTTCCGCGTCAACCGCGGTGCCGGTGAAGCAAACTCTCTGACCCCTCCTAATCTCACCGGCATCTGGAGTCTCGGTCAATTCCGGAAGGACCACGTTCTGTACGCCGAGTGCGGTTGCCACTCTGCCCAACAGAAGGCGCTCTTCCACAGTTACAAAGTTGTCCCGCTCGATTGCTTGGGTTAGGGACTGAATATAGGACTCATGCATTGCCATGATCTGTGTCTCGGACAAGTTTGATGCGTTGATTATTTCAGCAAGGAATGCCTTTTCATCACTACTTATGACGCCATCGTCCAAGACCCAGTCCAACGCATCAAAGTAGTCCAAACATGCGCCAATACTTGAGGGAATGCAACTTCGCATCGTAAGTCGACGCAATGGCGTCACTTGATCTGGATCAGTGATGTCACGTCGAAGAGTGCGCGCTGAATTCTGGGCACCCGAGACAACCATTCGGGCCGGCGAAATCTGAGGTTCGTCTTCCATCAATCGACGAATCAAACCCGCGCAGGCGCGTGCATCAGCAAGTGCTCGGTGATGACCAGCGAGACGAATGCCGAAACGTTCAGCAGCGCTTGCAAGTTTCTCGCCCGAAAGCCGCAACGTGCAGATGCCCTTACCGGGCTCAAACTCCGCACGAAGACGTCTGCATTCAGAATCAAGCATTCGTGAATCAAAACTCAGGTTGTGGGCCGCGAGGATGCTCCCGTTAAGGCGCTTTGAAACGGCTCCAATGACTTCCTCCATTGCTGGTGCAGCCGCAACCATTGACGGGGTGATTCCATGAATTGATGTCTTTCCGACGTCACGACATGGATTCAGGAGGGTGTCAAATTCATCTACAGTCTCGAGGGTCTTTGCGTCGAGTGTCACAATTGCAAGCTCAACGATTCGGTCGCTCTTTCCGAGCCCAGTGGTCTCGCAGTCAATCACGCTGATTGTCGTCACGTGATTTCGAATCTACCTTTTGACTGTCACAAGGAGCCTGACTAACCGTCGCTCGAAGTTTCTAAAAACACTTGGGTGTCGCCCTTCAGCAGATTGCACCGGCTGCAGGCTATTCGGACGTTGTCCCACGTGTGACCACCACCCTTGCTCCGTGGTATGACATGTTCGACGACCGCATTCCTGTTCACGTCGTATTTGTCGACGTCTCCCCACCGGTCCTTCCAAGCCTTCGACTTGTTGCGAAGACGCAGATCTGGTTGGTCGTAGAAGACTTCCAATCCACAGAGGTAGCAGCGAGGACCGTACCTCCTCCAGATTGCATCGCGTGTCACCGACTTGTCGAACTCGGCATCTGGTTGCATCCCCATGCGGATTGTGGCTTGCCACTTGGATTCTTGAAGACATGCTTGGCTGCAAAAACGACGCTGCAGAATCTGCCATGCGTTGGCTTCAGCAAACTCAACGACGTTGAAGAACGGCCTGAACTCCGTGCCACATTGATCACACTCTCTTACAGCCGCACCGAAGTCCATTGCGTTGAACTCTGATGAGCACGTTTGCCAGGCCTTTGTCGTATCAAGTTTCCCGAAGTGTTCGTGCCAGAGGACTCGCTTTTCAACGAGAAGCTTCACCAGATTCTGTGGGGCGAGATCATGAAGATAGAGATCTGAAGGAGAAATCCAATAGGCGAGCCTTGGAGGCTCAGACCATCGTTGGCTATCACTTGCGTATCCCGCCCAAGGAGCATTCGTCTTTGTGAGTTGCTCGTACCAATCCATACCGAGTCGTTCCTCAACTTCGTTCAAAATCTCATAGGAGTAATTGATCCCTACGGGAGGGGCGGGAGGCCCTTGTACATGTGGCGGACGAACTAATCGTTCCAACTCAGCTGCTGATGGCTCCTGACTGAACTCCCACGTTCGACGTAGGCGTCGAAACTCCTGTAGAAGCCATTCGGCGACCTGCTTCTTTCTTACTGGATCAGGATCGTAGGGCTCGTTGTGCCGCCAAGTATCGAGAAAGTCCCGCCAGCTTGCCATGGTGTCCTACAGCTGGGATGTTAGGTGAAGGATGCCTTACCCAAGTCATGACAAGTGTCAATGAGGGAAACTTGATTTAATTCACCTTTGACCAAGTGTCACCACAGTCGGGGCACTCGTAGAAGTGCTCGTAGACGCTGACGCGGCGGGGTACCCACTCGTACCAGGTGGTGGTCGATTCGCTCGTCCCGGTGAATTGCCCGCGCGAGTCCCAGTGACGCCATGACGAATTTGATACACGCCGCTCAGGGACGACCACTTCGCGTTCGCCCAGGTATTCACGTGCGATCTCGGTGCGTGAGCGGAGCTTGAATGCGTACCTAATTCCGTTTGCTCCACGGTTGTGGAAGCAGAAGCGGCACGGGACGTACAGTGCACTGATCACACACAGACCGATGACGCTCGCAAGGATCGCGAACGCCAGGAATCCGATGAATCCCCAGTCTTCGAGGCAGAACGGAAGGCTGCAGTCGGTTCCCATTGTTTTAGTCCTTTCTTAGCGAGCGCGTCGCCGTTTGTAGCTGTAGCTGGTTGTGTGGCGATAACGCTTGGTCTCTCGTACGGTTGAATACGAGCCGCATCGTACACGTCGTGCCATGTTTGTGTGCCCTTACTGGTTGTCGTCGCGAGTCGGCGGCTGGAAGCCGAACGGGAATCGCCTATGTTCGTCGCGCGCGCGCATCCTGCATTCGAGGTGCCCGAGCAGGCGATACGCGAAATCGCGCAGACCGACCACACTCGTGACCATCCGCTCCGGCGGTGCACCGACGCGGACGTCTACAGCGAGCTGTTCGGTCAGCCTCACCATCTCTTCAATGTGCCCTGCAACAGTGTGCGGGGGCAACAGCTCGCCATCATTGCCTGCCATAACTCTCCTTTGCCCCGTGAGGAGCGTTCCGTGTCGAACCGAGCTAGGCGTAATCTGCGACTGATCGCAGAATGCCCCTAACTCTTAGTTCGAATTGACTCGGTAAAGCGGAGGCAGGTCATTGGAAAAAAATAGCGTAGCCAAACAGAATCTCGGAAGTCGAACAAACCTCCGTGAGTTGCTCCGTGCTTCTGGTCACAACTCCATAACGAGGGGTGTTACTTGATTCGATTTGTCTTTTTTGGCCCATTCTCGAACTTCTTCCCAGTCCCAGAATTTGCCGGCTTTGAGAACGAATACCACTTCCGCAGTTTTCGGCTCGAGTCTCCACGGCACTCGGAGTTCAAACCTGTCTGTGGCCGGTTTTAGGTCGCAATCTAGTTTCGAAAGTCGCAATCAACTCTCGAGCCTCTTCTCTGGTGGCACTCAGCACAAATGACCTGCAGATTCGATGGGTCATTGGATCCCCCACGGGTTCGGGGCAGTTGAGCTCGCGATTTCCGTCGTCGTAGGCGACCTTGTCGAGCCAGTCGCTCAGCGATTCAAACCTGAAAGGGGGAATCTGGCGGTGGGGTCGAACCCAT
>CAZZKM010000050.1:2783-4822 GCA_964655115.1 uncultured Bifidobacterium sp. | reverse complement strand
CAACATCAATTAATCGTCTTAAATCATTTGATGAATCATATGTATATGGATTAACTCTTCCTTCAGCAGCTAATTGACCAAGCCAAAGACTTCTTTGATTTTCTGATGCACATATGAAGAAATCTGCTCTTCTTAATTGCCTATTAAGGGCATCTGTTGTATCACGACTTCCTTTAAGTCTATTTATAATTCCTTGTTGCTTTCTTTGCTCCAATATTTCTAAATGGAATGGATCATAAACATCTGCAATCAGAATTTTTTCAGTATCAGCCATCCATGGATTTTCAGATATTAACAATCCTTGAAAAATTACAATATCTGCCCAATCAACTAAAAGTTTTAATTTTCGATGCCTTGTACTAATTGTTGGAACAGTTTCATGTTTTAATTCATTGCCTTTAGTAGTTGCAAGTAAAACATCAAAATCTTGGATTAAAAATTTTGAAATTTCTAAAGCTCTAATAGCTGGTCCTGCTAAATTTTCAGAAAGTGGTTCTCCGGTAACTACTAGAACTCTCTTTTTTTCTTTACCAAATGTTTTTTCGATATTAAACACATCCATTATTTTTTGATACCCCTCAAGATACCTTGGCCAAGGATATGCAGGCTCTAATGCTTGTCTAAATAGGCTAAGAATTTCTGCATCACTTCTTTGTCTATTGGCTTGGATTTCTTTTCTAGATTCAGTCAAGGAAGGTAAATGATCGACAAATGAATCAATTGCTAAAAGTCCAGTTAAACTATCTTTTTTGATACTTATTTCATCTGATTCATTTTTTTGTGATTTTGTTATATCTAATAAATCAGGCTTTAATTCTCCTCTAGTAATACTTCTTCTAACCATTAATGCCATTGCAGCAGGTAATGCTTGATCTAATGACGCTGCTTCATAATTTTTATACAAAGACATTAATGCATTTTTTTCTAACATGTAATGTTCGTAGTATTGTCCGAATTTTTCAATTGAAGCATGGTGTTTGTGAAATGCGATTGAGTTTGGATCAAAAATTACTTTGTAACCTAATAAATTTAATCTCCACCCAAAGTCAACATCTTCATAGAACATGAAGAATCTTTCATCAAAACCACCAACTTGTTCAAAAATATCTTTTTTAACAAACATGGCTGATCCTGTAGCAAATAAAACTTCTTTTTTGAAATCAATTACTTCATTTGAATTTTTTGTCGCTTCTCTTTTGTAACCCATTCCATACCAAGTTAGAGATCCATCAACAAAATCAATTTCTTTTCCATCAATACTTAATACTTTTGATGCAACACAAGCATTTTTCTCGTCTTCTAAAAGAGTATTAACTGCAGAAGTTATCCAATTCGAGTCACATTTTGCATCACTGTTTAGTAATCCAATTATTTCTCCGCTTGAATTTTTTACTCCTAAGTTAACTCCTCCTGCAAAACCGAGATTTGTTTCAGAAATTATTAATTTAATTTGATTCTTTAATTCTTTTAATTTTTCAACGGAATCATCATTTGAATCATTGTCAACAACTACTATTTCGATTAAATCTTTTGGATAATTTGATTTTTGAATACTTACTATTGCACTTAATGTGTCATTAACTCCACGAAAGTTAACTAAAACAACACTTACTTTGGGTTGACCCATGTTTAAGAGTTTAGGCGAGACTTGCTACGTAACGTTCGGCAATCTGCAAGGTATTAAGCGCTGCACCTTTTCTTAAGTTGTCGCCACAAACGAAGAAATCAAGGGTTTTTGGGGCTTCTGGGTCTTGTCTAAGGCGTCCCACCCAGGTTGGGTCAGTTCCTACAACTTCAGCAGGTGTTGGGAAAACTAAATTCTTTGGATCATCCAGAACTTCAACACCTGGAGCAGTTCTTAATATTTCTCTTGCTTCAGACACTTTCACTTCGTTTTTAAATACAGCATGAACAGCTAGTGAATGAGTTGTCACAACCGGGACTCTTACACAAGTTGCTGTTACTTTTAAATTCGGTAAACCTAAAATTTTTCTGGATTCATTTTTTACTTTTAATTCTTCACTGGTGAAATCATTTTC
>CAZZKM010000050.1:0-2683 GCA_964655115.1 uncultured Bifidobacterium sp. | reverse complement strand
AAATTTTTCTGGATTCATTTTTTACTTTTAATTCTTCACTGGTGAAATCATTTTCTTTTAACGAGCCTGCCCAAGGAATAACGTTCATTGCTAATGGTTTTGGGAAAGGTCCAAGATCATCTATTTCATTTGAAATATCTTTTGCAGTTGAACCTAAATCTTTTCCTGCTACTTTGCTGATTTGATCCTGCAAAGTATCAACTCCAGGTTTTCCTGCACCTGAGGCTGCTTGGTAAGAGGCAACGATAATTTCTTCCACTTCATATTTTTTATGGAGTGCACCAAGGGCAACAATCATTGACATAGTGGTGCAATTAGGGTTTGCGATTATCCCTTTTGGTCGGTTGTGAATTTCTTTTTCATTTACCTCAGGAACAACCAATGGAACTTCATTATCCATTCGAAAAGCTGCAGAGTTATCAACTACGACAACACCTTTACTGGCAGCAATTGGTCCCCACTGTTTACTAATTTCATCCGGGACGTCAAATACTGCAACATCTATACCTTCAAATGCTTTTTCACTTATTTCTTCAACAGTTAATTCTTCATTTCTTACTTTTAATTTTTTTCCAGCACTTCTTTTTGAAGCAAGTAATTTAATTTCTCCCCAAATATCGTTTCTTTCATTAATTAGTTCAATCATTACTGAACCAACTGCTCCAGTTGCTCCAACTATGGCTAGTTTTGGTTTTGTCATTCTCATCTACCAGTTCCTGCATAAACTACAGCTTCATTCTCAGAATCTAATTCGAATGCTTTATGAATTGTTTCAACTGCTTTTGCCGCAACATCAGAGCGTGTAACAACGGAAATTCTAATTTCTGATGTAGAAATTAATTCAATATTTGCTCCAGCTTGTGCCATTGCGCGAAACAAAGTTGCAGAAACTCCAGGATGAGATTTCATTCCTGCACCTACTAGTGAAATCTTTGCAATTTGATCATCGTAATCTAATGATTCAAATCCAATTGTGGATTTAATATTTTCTAAACATTTTAATGCTTTTTCACCATCTGCTTTAGGGCAAGTAAAAGTTACATCTGTTTTTCCACTTTTACCAACCGAAACGTTTTGCACAATCATGTCAATGTTTACTCCAGCGGTTGCAATATTTTCAAATATTGTTGCTGCTGTTCCAGGTTTGTCAGGAACTCCAATAATTGTTATTTTGGCATCGCCTAAGTCTTGCGCGATTCCAGAAATGATTGGTTGTTCCATTCCTGATTTCCTTTCTTCTTCACTGATTAACCAAGTTCCTTCTTTTGTTGAAAAAGAAGAACGAACGTGTACTGGTACTTTAAAGCGTCTGGCATATTCAACACATCTTGAGTGCAACACTTTCGCACCATTTGCAGAAAGTTCAAGTACTTCTTCATAAGTAATCTGTTTTAGAGGATGTGCTTTTTTAACAATTCTTGGATCAGCAGTAAAGATGCCATCGACATCTGTATAGATTTCACATATATCTGCTTTCAATGCAGCAGCAAGTGCAACTGCAGTTGTATCCGATCCGCCTCTTCCTAAAGTTGTTATGTCTTTGGTACTTTTTGAAACTCCTTGAAATCCTGCAACAATTGGAATTGCATTTTCTTTAAGTGATTGCTGAATTCTTTCTGGCGCAACGTCAATAATTCTTGCTCTACCATGAGTGGCATCGGTAATCAATCCTGCTTGAGAGCCTGTGTAAGAACGAGCTTCTTGACCAAGATCATTAATTGCCATAGCAAGAACCGCCATTGAAATTCTCTCTCCTGCAGTTAATAACATGTCTAATTCTCTGGCTGCAGGTTTTGGTGAAACTTGCTCTGCTAATTCAATAAGTTCATCAGTAGTGTCACCCATAGCAGAAACCACTACTACAACTTGATGACCTTGTTTTTTTGTGTCAACAATTCTTTGGGCAACTCTTTTTACACTGGCCGCATCAGCAACTGATGAGCCGCCATATTTTTGAACAATTAAAGGCACTTAAAACCTGACTGTGTTGTGGAATTTATATTCTACGAGACCATAATTTGACTATTTATGCGTGCTTCGAAAAGTAGTAATTAGCAAGAATTTTCAAGTGCCTGATACGTATAAATGCCAGCACCATCCACTCCTGCCAGTTGTTGTACTAGACATTTTTTTCCTCTAAGTATGTCGTGGTCATTCATATACATATCAACCAAATCAGCTAATTCTGAATTACCAATAAAATAAACATTTTTAGTTTTTGCTAGATCGAGATAAATATTTTTAGGATTAAGACCAAAGGATAAAGCTTTCATTTTCCATGATGGAGAAAATGTTGACCAATCTAGGGATAGAGTTTTATTTTCAGTATTGAACGTATTAATAAATGGACCAGAGTTGGAATCGGGAAGGTAACTAATGGTTGAGATAAAAATTGCATTTTCATTAAAGCTGTTTAATTCCGTCTGTCTTTGTATTGAAAAGTTTAGCTTACTCTTATTTTCTAATAAAATAAATTTAAATCCAAAACTTGAGTACCAATTAAAAAGAAATATAATAAGCATTGAAAAAATAAAGAAAAAACTTTTATTCTTCGTATCAATTTTACGTTTTAATCCAGATAATTCCAAATTAAAAATTGTGAGAATAGAAAAAATAATTAAATAGGGAAGGCTTACTCTAATTGGAATTCTTAATACTGCAGCCGCATAATAAAATCCGATGA
>CAZZKM010000049.1:0-4970 GCA_964655115.1 uncultured Bifidobacterium sp. | reverse complement strand
AAAGAGGATTTATTAAATCAAAACTGGAAAAATATTGGCGATAATGCACACAAAATCAAGCCATCAATTAGTATTTTTAACATCAAAGATTCTATTGAATATGTTTCTCAAATTGAACATTTCGCTAAAAATGTGATGGAACCTTCTAAGTTGGAAAGATTGATTTTAAAACTGGAAAGAAACGTAAACAATGTTCTTTCGGAATTAGAAAAGGAACTGGAAAAATTATAGTTTAGTAATTGAAATTAATATTTTAATTGTTTATTTTTATTTTATTCGCAAAAAAACCCACCTTTGAATATCAAATAGGTGTTCAAAGTAACTCAAATTAAGAAAGAGGAAAGAAAATGAGTTCAGGTTGGAGTTTTGAAACTCGACAGATACATGCTGGTCAAACACCAGATTCGCAAACTAATGCAAGAGCTTTACCGATTTATCAGACCACTTCATATACATTCCGCGACACAAAACATGCTGCGGATCTATTTGCCTTAGCAGAACCAGGCAATATTTACACACGCATCATGAACCCAACTCAAGGTGCAGTGGAAGAAAGAATTGCCTCATTGGAGGGTGGTGTTGGAGCACTGCTTCTTGCAAGTGGCCAAGCGGCTGAAACTTATGCAATTTTGAATTTAGCTGAAGCAGGGGATCACATAGTTTCTAGTCCAAATCTTTATGGAGGAACATATAACTTATTTCACTACACACTTCCAAAATATGGAATCGAAGTGACATTCGTTGATGATCCTGACAATTTAGATTCTTGGAAAAAAGCAATCAAACCAAATACAAAAGCTTTCTATGGTGAGACAATTGCAAACCCTGCAAACGTTATTTTGGATATTGAAAATATCTCCAAAATTGCACATGAAAATGGAATTCCATTGATTGTCGATAACACTGTTGCAACTCCATATTTATTAAGACCTATTGAACATGGTGCAGACATTGTGGTTCATTCAGCAACTAAATACATAGGCGGACATGGAACAGCTGTTGCAGGAGTAATTGTTGATAGTGGAAAATTTGATTGGAAAAAGAATGCCGCGAAATTTCCGCAATATAACACCCCAGATCCTTCATATGGTGGATTAAATTACGCCGATGCTCTAGGAGAATTGGCATATATTCTTCGAGCAAGAATTGTTTTGCTTCGAGATTTTGGTGCAGCAATTTCTCCTTTTAACGCTTTCTTAATTGCGCAAGGTTTAGAAACTTTGTCTTTAAGAATTGAAAGACATGTTAAAAATGCTCAAGAAGTTGCTAAGTGGCTTGAAAACAGAGATGAAGTTGAAAAAGTTAACTATGCATCTTTGCCATCAAGTAAATACAACAATTTAGCAAAGAAATACACTCCAGAGGGTTCAGGAGCAGTTCTATCTTTTGAAATCAAAGGTGGAATTGAAGCTGGAAAGAAATTTGTAGAAGCACTTGAATTACATTCTCATGTGGCAAACATTGGTGATGTTAGAAGTTTAGTAATTCATCCTGCTTCAACAACACATTCACAATTAACACCGCAAGAACAACTGGCAGCTGGTGTAACTCCAGGGTTAATCAGATTAGCCGTTGGTATTGAAAATATTTCCGATATTTTGGCAGATCTTGATGCAGGATTTAGGGCTGCAAAAGGTGCATAAAAAATAATGCCAATTTCATACGATGGTCCTCCTCCTGTCACGGGTGCGTGGCAGGAAGGAGATCATCCTGGATTGAGAAAATTTGTAAATTTAGGTTCAATTGAATTAGAACTTGGTGGCGCGTTACCTGACGTAAAAGTAGCTTATGAAACTTTTGGAAAATTAAATTCAACAGCAACTAATGCCATATTTATTGAACATGCATTAACTGGAGATTCGCACGTTGCTGGTTTAGATGTTGAAGGACATTTAACTAGAGGTTGGTGGGATAACTTAATAGGCCCAGGTTTACCACTTGATACAAATGAATGGTTTGTAGTTTGCGCAAATGTTTTAGGCGGATGTCAAGGTACAACTGGTCCATCTTCATTGGATGAATTTGGAAATAATTGGGGTTCAAAATTTCCAAGAGTAACAGTCTCTGATCAAGTTGAAATTGAAAAACGACTTACAGATCATTTAAATATTGATAAATGGGCATCAATAATGGGTGGCTCAATGGGTGGCATGAGAGTTTTAGAATGGGCAGTTGAACATCCGCAAAAATTAAATTCTGCTTTTGTTATTGCATCTGCTCCAAGATCCTCTGCTGATCAAATTGCTACTCAATCTGCTCAAATTGCAGCCATTAAGTCTGATCCAAATTGGCAAAATGGCGATTATTATCAATCCAAACCTGGAAAAGGTCCACATGCAGGTTTAGGAATTGCAAGAAGGTTTGCCCAATTAACTTATCGCTCCGAAACTGAATTAGATGTTCGATTTGGCAGAGATAATCAAGATGGAGAAGATCCTTATTCAGATGGCCGATTTGCAATTGAATCTTATTTAGATCATCACGCAGATAAGTTAGCCAGAAGATTTGATGCTAATTCATACATAGTTTTATCTGACTGTATGTCAACGTTTGATATTGGAAGAAATAGAGGAGGAGTTGGAAACGCCTTATCTCAAATTAAAGCACCAATTGTGGTTGCAGGAATTGACTCTGATCGCTTATATCCAATTAGACAACAAGCTGATTTAGTTTCAGCATTGCCACAAAAAAGTCAGTTGCATGTAATTTCTTCACCATTTGGACACGACGGATTCTTAATTGAATTTGACCAAGTTGCTCCGGTAATTACCAAAACTTTAGAAATAGCTTCACAAAAAATAGTTAAATAATTCTGGGACTTTTTAGTACCAAGAATCTTGTATGTATATAACTAAATTTTAATAATGTAATTATGAAGTATGTAATTTCACTTTTTTTGTCTGCATTTATTTTAATTTCTCCCGCCATGGCAGAAGTTTCTGTAGAAGCAGATGTAGACAATGAAAGCTATAAAGTAACAGGTGAATTACTACTTGATGAGACTTTTAATGGAAGTTATGAATCCCAGAAACAAGCAGAGACTTGTCAAGGCTGTAAATGGATAATTGCAAAAATTTGTTATCTAGAAGATGAAGTTGGATCAATTAAGGATTGTTCTGGTTCAGCTGAAAGTTGCATTAGACCAGATGGTGAAATTGGAAAGAAATTACGAGTATGGCGAAAATTAGGTGAAGATGAACCTTGGCTTTCAGTTGGATTAATTTGTTTAGCACCTAGTGGTCCAGTAAAACCAACTACAATCAATTTTAAAATAAATGAAGTTACAATTGAATATTTACCGAAACTAATTCCAAGCACAGAACCTATTAATCATGTATTAGTAAATACTGATACTTACTTTATGACTAACCAAACTAGAAATTTTGGTCCAAAAAATTTAGTAATTACAGGAATCCCAATAACCTTGAATGCCTCAGCAATTTGGACTTGGGATTTTGGAGATGGGACTGTGATTCAGACTTTTAATTCAGGTAGCGGATATCCATACGGAGAAATAAAACACACATATAAAAGCAAAGGTTTGAAAACTATTACGGTAACAACTACTTGGCAAGCTAAGTGGTCAACAAAAAATAAAGTGGATTTACCAGTATTGGGTAAAAATCTAGTCCAAAAAACAACTTTTAATCTTCTGGTTCATGAAGCAAGAGCAGTATTAACACGCTGATTCCTAGCCCCATCGAAGTGCAGATCGTCTAATTCGTGACAGAATATGAATTGGGCCGGTCGATTTGACAGGCCCTTAAGTGCGTCCAGACTTTGAAGGGTAAATCAATAAGTGGCAATTTTAGATAAATTTCTTGGCAAATCAAACGTTAAAAAACCTAAAGCCAAAGTTGCCCCAACTAAACCTGCTGCGAAACCTGTCGCAAAACCTGCAGCAAAGAAACCTGTTGCAAAAAAAGAAGTTAAACCTTTAGCTAAGAAACCTGCCGCAAAACCTGCTGTAAAAAAACCTGCTGCTAAACCAGTTGCAAAACCTGCTGCAAAGAAACCTGTTGCAAAAAAAGAAGTTAAACCTTTAGCAAAAAAACCTGCCGCAAAACCTGCTGTAAAAAAACCTACGGCTAAGCCTGCTGCAAAAAAAACAATTGCTAAAAAACCAGTAGCCAAACCTGTTGCTAAGAAACCTGATGCAAAGAAAATAAGTGCCAAACCAACTGCAAAACTTAAACCAGTTAAACCACTAAAACCAGTAAAAGCTGCAAAACCTGTAAAAGAAACAAAAAATCAGAAACAAAAATCTGTCGAAGCTCCAGCAAAAAATGATAAGAATTTAAAACCAGAAGACAAAAAAGGCAAAAAAGATAAAGGTTTTGCCAAAGTTATCATGGTTGACGGTGAACTGGTAACTGTTGATGATGTAGATGAAGTAGATCCAGCTGAATTAGAAGCTATAGCAGAACTTGAAAAAGAAAGCCTAGAAGAATTAAATGAAGAAATTGCAGAAGTTGAAGAAGTGGAAGATTCTTCAGAAGAAAATACAAAAATAAGTGCGACAGTCGATGAGTCGGAAGCATTTGTAATCTCAGACACCGATGATGCCGACGAGCCTACTCAAAAGGTAACGGTAGCCGGCGCAACTGCAGATCCGGTAAAAGATTATTTGAAGCAAATCGGAAAAGTTGCACTTTTAAATGCAGAACAAGAAGTTGAATTAGCAAAAAGAATTGAAGCCGGACTTTTTGCGGAAGAAAAATTAGCTGCAGGTGGAATTAAAGATAGAAAATACAGAAAAGATTTGGAATGGATTGCAGAAGATGGACAAAGAGCAAAAAATCATCTTCTTGAAGCAAATTTACGTTTGGTTGTTTCTTTAGCTAAAAGATACACAGGTCGAGGAATGCTTTTCTTGGATCTAATTCAAGAAGGAAACTTGGGTTTGATTCGTGCGGTAGAAAAATTTGATTACACAAAGGGTTACAAGTTCTCGACTTATGCAACTTGGT
>CAZZKM010000048.1:0-5080 GCA_964655115.1 uncultured Bifidobacterium sp. | reverse complement strand
TTTACAAAATTTTATGAGGTTTATAATTGCTTGCTTCTGGATTATTTTTAATTACTTTCTCGACATTTTTTATTACATCTTCTATTTGATTTTTTGCATTTCCGACAACTTTTAATTCATCTTTCATTATTCTTTCTAAATCTTCTTTTTTAAGCAATAATTCTTTTTCATTTGCTAAATCATTAATTAAATCAAAATCTTTTCCTTCTCTTAAAGCTAAAGCTGCATTAGTTGAATGTTTCTTTATTAATTCATGAGCTTTTTCTCGTCCCACTCCATTTTTTACAGATGCCATTAATATTTTTGTTGTCACCAAAAATGGTAAATATTTTTCTAATTCTGCTTTTATTGAACCTTTAAAAACTCCAAATTCATGCAGAATTGTTAAAGTTGTTTCAAGAATTCCATCAATTGCATAAAAAGCTCCTGGAAGACTTACTCTTCTAACCACTGAACAAGACACATCCCCTTCATTCCACTGTTGACCAGAAATATCACTTGCCATACTTAAAAATCCCTTAAGAACAAGGTGAAGTCCATTAACTCGTTCGCAAGATCTTGTGTTCATTTTGTGCGGCATCGCAGAGGAACCGACTTGACCTTCTTTAAATCCTTCTGTCACAAGTTCGTTTCCTGCCATCAACCGAATTGAAATCGCAAGTGATGAAAGTGGTGAGCTGAGTGAATAAAGATTTGAAATTGCGTCAAAATCAAGGGATCGTGGATAAATTTGACCAACACTATTTAAAACTTTTTCAAAACCTAATTTCTTTGCAATGCTTTTTTCAAATGAATTAACTTTTGCCACATCCTGATCAAATAAATCAAGTAAATCTTGACTGGTACCAACTGGTCCTTTGAAGCCTCTTAATGGATAATTTGCTAAAAAATGATTTAATTTTTCAAAACTTATTAATAATTCTTCTATTGTGCTGGCAAATCGTTTTCCTAAAGTAGTAATTTGAGCAGCAACATTATGACTTCTACCTGCAATTGCTAAATCGCTATATTCTTTTGCCAACTTTGACAATATTGATAAGACAGCAATAGTTTTAAATTGAACTAATTCTAATGATTTCTTAATCTGTAATTGTTCAATATTTTCAGTTATATCTCTACTGGTTAGACCTTTATGAATTTCCTCAAATCCGGCAAGAGCGTTAAATTCTTCTATTCTAGCTTTTACATCATGTCTTGTTGTTTCTTCACGTTTTCTAATTGAATCAAGATTTATTTCATTTACAACTTTTTCGTAATTTGAAATTGCTTGGTCATTAATTTTTAAACCTAATTCTTTTTGTATTTTTAAAACTAAAATCCAAAGATTTCTTTCAGCAATTATTTTGTTGTTAGTAGACCAAATTTCCTGCATTTGGTTAGACGCATACCGGGTAGCAAGTACATCCGGATTCAATGTCACGAAATCTATTCTTGCATACCTTTGAATTTTTCCTTTAAATACAAAGGATTTAGTGAATAAATTAGCCTTAATTCACTAAGAATTTAATATTAATTTGTGTATTTATCTAAAACTGTGATTGCCTGATCTAAGATTTCTAGACCTTTATTGGCATCTTCTTTTGAAACATTGCATGGTGGCACTACATGCAAACGGTTCATATTTATAAATGGCATAAGTCCAAGTTTTTTGCATTCGCCACCTAACTCCACCATCGGAGCTGCATCTTTGCCACTTGCGTTATAGGGAACTAAAGCTTCTTTAGTGTTTTTATTTTTGACAAACTCAATTGCCCAAAACACACCAAGTCCTCTAACTTCACCGATTGAGGCGTGTTTTTCTTTTAATTCATTTAATTTTGGACCAATAATGTTTTTTCCAATTTCATATGCATTCTCAACCATTTTTTCTTCTTTCATTGCATCAAGTGTTGCAACAATTGATGACATGGCAAGAGGATGACCTGAATAAGTTAAACCACCTGGGAAAACTCGATCGACAAAAGTTTCATAAATTGGTTTGTCAATTATTACGCCACCAGCTGGAACATAACCTGAGTTTGAACCTTTAGCAAAAACAATTAAGTCAGGTCGTGCTGTCCAATTGTCAAAAGCAAACCATTTACCAGTTCGACCAAAACCTGCCATAACTTCATCTGCAATCCATAAAATTCCATATTTGTCACAGATTTTTCTTAAACCTTCTAGATATCCAGGTGTTGGTGCCATAATTCCTGCAGTTCCTACAACTGTTTCAATACAAATTGCTGCAATAGTTGCAGGACCTTCAAATTGAATTACAGATTCTAAATGATGTAATGCTCTTTCAGTTTCTTGTTCTGGTGAATTAGACCAAAATTGAGAACGATAAGGAAATGGACCAAAGAAATGAATTACCCCGTATGCAAATTCATTTGGCCATCTTCTTGGATCTCCAGTCATTTGAATAGCTGTTCCAGTATTACCGTGATAAGAACGATAAAAAGTTAAAACTTTGTGACGTTTTGTATGAATTCTTGCCATACGTACAGCATTTTCAATTGCATCTGCTCCACCATTTGTAAAGAAGACATGTTCAAAACCATCTGGTGCTAATTCGGCTAATTTTTTTGCAGCAATTCCGCGCATATCATTTGCATGTTGTGGCGCGATTGTGGTTAATTTTCCAGCTTGTTCTTGAATAGCTTTAACAACTTTTGGATGTTGATGACCAATGTTGGTGTTTACTAATTGGCAAGAAAAATCTAAATATTTTTTTCCGTCATAATCCCAAAGATATGAACCTTCTGCTTTTGCAATCGGCATCGGTTTGATTGCACCTTGTGCACTCCAAGAATGAAATACATGTGCACGATCTAAGTCAAATACTTTCTTTCCCTCTTCAGGATTTGCTTGATAGTCATTGCTCATAATGTGTCCTAGTTAATCAGGTCTCTTCGAGAGATGGTGGCATCGCGGTGTTGACCTACCCCAATAGCACTCATGGGCGCTCCCGAAATTTTCTCTAAATACTCCACATATTTTCTCGCATTTAAAGGTAAATCTTCAAATGTTTTCGCATTAGAAATATCTTCTTCCCAACCTGGTAAGTACTCATAAATTGGTTTAGCGTGATGAAACTGGGTTTGCGTCATAGGCATTTCTTCATATCGAACACCATCTACTTCATAAGCAACACAAACAGGTATTTCTTTAAACCCTGTTAAAACATCTAATTTAGTTAAGAAGAAATCTGTTAAACCATTTATGCGGCATGAATATCTTGCAACCACAGCATCAAACCAGCCACATCTTCTTGGTCTTCCTGTTGTTGTGCCTCTTTCTCCACCAATTTCTCTTAAACGTTCACCATTTGCATCAAGTAGTTCAGTTGGAAATGGTCCTTCACCAACTCGTGTTGTGTAAGCCTTCAAAATTCCAATTACTCTAGTTATTTTTGTTGGTCCAATTCCAGAACCTGTTGCAGCACCACCTGCTGTTGGATTGGATGAGGTTACAAATGGATAAGTGCCATGATCAACATCTAATAAAGTTCCTTGACCACCTTCAAGCAAGACTATTTCATTTTTGTTTAATGCTTCATTAAGTAACAGTGATGTATTTGCAACATATGGCTTCAATAATTCTGCATAGCCCAATAGTTCTTTAACGATTGCATCAACGTCTACAGCTCTTCTGTTATAAACCTTTACTAAAGTTTGATTTTTTGAAACAAGAGATCCTTCTATTTTTTTTCTTAAAATATTTTCATCATATAAATCTTGAACTCTAATTCCAACTCTGCTTACTTTGTCACCATATGCTGGTCCTATTCCTCGACCAGTGGTGCCAATCTTTGATTTACCTAAAAATCTTTCAATAGTTTTATCAAGCATCACATGATAACTAGTAATAATGTGAGCATCAGCAGAAATTTTTAACTTAGAAGTATCAATTCCTCTTTCATTTAATCCTTTTATTTCTTGTAATAAAACTCCTGGATCAATTACAACTCCATTTCCAATTACTGGAATTACTTCTGGAGTTAAAATTCCAGATGGAAGTAAATGTAGTGCAAATTTTTCTGGACCATTTTTGGTAGGAATTACAACTGTGTGGCCAGCATTATTGCCACCTTGATAACGAACTACGTATTGAACTCGATGACCTAAAAGATCAGTTGCTTTACCTTTGCCTTCATCGCCCCATTGTGCACCGAGTAAAACTATGGCTGGCATGAATCTTCCTTCAAGTTAAAAATACAACCTGGATGAATCTAGTCGACACCTATTAATTGCTTAAGCACCGCAACACCATCTAACCACGCAGATTCAATTCGTGGATTCAAATCGTATGCATCTCCCACTAAAGCCATGTTTTGAGGCAACTTAGCTCTGGTGCAATTCTTTGGTTGTGCAATTGACCATCTAGCAATTCCTTTTTCAACTACTTCACTTCTTATATTCCAAAGCTCTAATACATGATCTGTAACTTCATCTACGTAATCTTGATAATTTTCTAATCGTTGTTTTGCATAATCACTTGTAGTTATAGCGTTAATTATTGGTGCGTTATCTTTTCTTCTTTTCCCATCATTAACTATTAAAGAAATAACTTCATGATCATTAACAAACATCGCGTCATATTTTGGTATTTCACCATCAATCACAATCCAAGCAGATAAAGCAGAATCCCAAGTTTGATTGGCTAATTCTTTACCTACTTCGTCCTCTAAAATTCTTGCTGCCTGTAAACCTGGCATTGCTAAAACAACAAAATCAAAAAATGCATCATCTACTTTAATTTTATTATTTTCGACTTTTACTTTTTCAACTTTTTTTTCTTGTATTACTTTCACACCTTTTTGTCGTAAAACATCTAATTCGTAATATGCAAGACTTCTTAAGCCTTTTTTTGCGGCATATCGCATGGGACCAGTTGTAGTGGAAATTTCAAAATCTTTAAAAACATGAAATGTATCAGTCCATTCATGAACTAAATCATTTTTTGTCCACTCATCTAATTTATTTTTAAAAATGGAATCTGAAACTGTAAAGTATGCTGCACCCACATCAATTACTCGGTTTGTAAATGGATGACTTCTTAAAGTTCTTAAACCAAGTCTTCCCCCAGGGTTTTTACC
>CAZZKM010000047.1:0-5288 GCA_964655115.1 uncultured Bifidobacterium sp. | reverse complement strand
GCAACAGCAGGTGATAACAAATTAGGTGGCGATGATTGGGATGAAAAAATCATCAATTGGATGGTCACTGAATTTAAAAACAAAAATGGTGTTGATCTTTCTAAAGACAACATGGCATTACAACGTTTGAAAGAAGCTGCAGAAAAAGCAAAAATTGAATTGTCTTCTTCAACTTCAACAAACATTAATTTGCCTTACATAACAGCATCACAAGCTGGTCCATTGCATTTAGATGAAACACTAACTCGTGCACAATTTGAATCAATGACACAAGATTTATTAGATCGCACAAAAAATCCTGTTGAACAAGTAATCAAAGATTCAGGAATTGCAAAAGAAAAAATAAATCAAGTTGTATTAGTTGGTGGATCAACTCGTATGCCTCAAGTTACAGATTTAGTTAAGAAATTAACTGGTAAAGAACCAAATAAATCTGTTAACCCAGACGAAGTTGTTTCTATTGGTGCAGCATTACAAGCAGGTGTATTAAAAGGTGAAGTTAAAGATGTTTTGTTACTTGATGTGACACCACTTTCTTTAGGTATTGAAACTAAAGGTGGAGTTATGACCAAGTTAATTGAACGTAACACCACAATTCCAACCAAACGTTCTGAAATTTTTACTACCGCTGAAGATAATCAACCAAGTGTGCAAATCAAAGTTTTCCAAGGAGAACGAGAAATTGCTGCTTACAACAAAAATCTTGGCACGTTTGATTTAACAGGTTTACCACCTGCTCCAAGAGGAATCCCACAAATCGAAGTAGCTTTCGATATTGATGCCAACGGAATTGTGCATGTAAGTGCTAAAGATTTAGGCACAGGTAAAGAACAATCCATGACAATTACTGGTGGATCAGGACTAAGTAAAGAAGAAATTGATCGCATGATGAAAGATGCTGAAGCTCACGCTGAAGAAGATAAGAAGCGTAAAGAAGAAGCAGATGTCAGAAATGGTGCAGAAAGTCTTGTTTACCAAACTGAAAAATTCTTAAAAGATAACGCAGAAAAAATTCCTGCAGATGCTAAAGCAAATGTGGAAGAGCCTTTAAATACTTTGAAAAAAGCATTAGAAGGAACTGATATTGCAGCGATTAAAACTGCGATGGAAACAGTTGCTCAAGCATCCCAAGCAGTAGGTGCTGCGATGTATCAAGAGCAAGCACAAAATGCGAGTGCTGCTCAAGATGGAGCAACTTCTGAAAACAACAACGAAGACATTGTTGATGCAGAAATTGTTGACGAAGGAGCTAATAACAAGTGAGCAATGCGTCTGAGCTAAACGAAGAGTCAAGCGAAGGCGTAAAGATTAGCGACAAACGTCGTATTGATCCTGAAACCGGTCAGCCTCGAGTAGAAACTGGGGCTGACCAATCAGCAAATGATGTCGCTGATCTTGGCCTTGATAAGACTTCAGAAAAAATTGCTGAACTAACTTCTGATCTACAACGCATAACTGCAGAATATGCAAATTATCGAAAAAGAGTAGATCGCGACAAAGAGTTATTTCGCGAATTATCAACTGCAAATGTGTTAGAACAACTAATTCCGATTCTGGACGATATTTCTCGCGCCAAAGAATTTGGTGATCTAACTGGAACATTTTCTACAGTTGCAGATGCATTAAACACAGTTGTTAAAAGATTAGGACTTGAACATTTTGGACAAGTTGAAGAAATCTTTGATCCAAGTATTCATGAAGCACTTTCCACCATGGAAGATGAAAGTGTAAGTGAGCAAAAAATAGCAACTGTTGCCCAAGTTGGCTACAAAGTTGGTGAAAGAATTCTTCGTCCGGCTCGAGTTGTAGTTAAACAACCAAAAGCTTAAAGATAAAAAAAGAGGTGAATAGTAATTGAGTGCAAAAGATTATTTAGAAAAAGATTACTATTCAATTCTTGGCGTAAGTAAAGATGTTGATGATGCAACATTAAAAAAGAAATATAGAAAACTTGCTCGCGAACTTCATCCTGATACAAATAAAGATAAAAATGCTGAAGAAAAATTTAAAGAAGTTTCTGAAGCCTATGACGTGTTATCTGATTCAAAGAAACGCGCCGAGTATGACCAAATAAGAACTTATGGTGCAAGTGCTGGTGGGTTTGGTGGATTTGATCCAAGAAATATGGGAAATGCTCAAGGTTTCAATATTAATTTAGAAGATGTTTTAGGTGGATTTAATTTAGGTGATTTATTCGGGGGAAATAATCGTCGTCAAAGATCTAGACGAGGTTCTGATTTAGAAACTGAAGTAACAATTTCTTTTAATGATTGTCTTGAAGGAACAACTTTGCCAATTACTTTAAGAGGTGAAACTACTTGTTCTACTTGTAAAGGAACTGGCGCAAAACCGGGAACAACTCCTAAGAAATGTGCATCGTGCAATGGCACTGGGCAAACAATGCGAAATGCAGGCGGTTTTGGTTTTGCCGATACTTGTTCTGTTTGTTATGGCAGTGGTCGAATTGTTGAACAAAAAGATCCTGCTTGCAAAGGAACAGGAATTGTTAATGAAACAAGAACCATCACAGCAAGAATTCCTGCTGGAATTAAAAATAGTTCCAAATTAAGACTTAAAGGAAAAGGTGAACCAGGAGAAAGAGGCGGAGAAGCTGGAGATTTAATCGTTCACGTTTTTGTTAAAAATGACGAAATCTTTGAAAGAGATCAAGACAATGTTCGAATTACCATTCCAGTTCGTTATGACGAAGCAGTATTTGGTTCTCAAATTGCAATACCTGTGCCAACTGGCACAACCGTTACTCTAAAAATTCCTGCAAACACTCAAAATGGTCGAATCTTTAGAGTTAAAAATGAAGGTATGCCAAAAGCTAGTGGTGGCAAAGGTGATTTATTAGTAAAAGTTGAAGTTGTAGTTCCACAAAACATTCAAGGTAAAGCTAAAGATTTATTAGAAGAATATGCCAAAGAAGTCACTCACGATAATCCTCGAGCAGAAATTATTGCCCTTAATGCCAGAAGGAAACGATAATTATGACTCAAAAGAAAAATTATCGTGGTGTGGAAGATCATGTTCCAGTATTTGCAATTTCGATTGCAGCTGAATTAAGTGGATTGCATCCTCAAACACTTCGTCAATACGACAAATTAGGAATAGTTTCACCTTCTCGCCAAGGTGGTTCTCGAAGACTTTATTCACGCATTGATATTGCCAAATTAAAATATGTTGCTCAATTAACTGCTGAAGGAGTTAATTTGGAAGGAGTCAAAAGAATACTTCTTTTAGAAAATCACATAAGAGCGCTAGAAGCAAAACTTGCAAGTGGAATTAGACCAGTTAATTCAACTGATGTCGAATTGTGGAAATCAAGAAGAGTACAAAGAGGTTAAGAAAGTGCAATACACAAATAAAACTAATGAAATATTAGGAAATAGCGTTAAAAAAGCCGCCACCTTAGGTAATCCCAATGTGGAACCAATTCATTTACTAAACGCATTATTAGAAAATAATGAAGAAAGTATTCATATTAATTTATTAAAAAATTTAAATGTTGATTTAAATAAATTAAGAAGTAATGTAATTACTTCTTTAAATAAATTACCTCAAGCATCAGGTTCTAGTGTTTCAACTCCACAATTATCAAGAAATACCTACCAAATCTTGCAAGATGCTGAACAAATTGCCACAAATAAAGGGGATGAATTTTTATCCACTGAATCTTTACTTATTGCCTTAAGTAAATCTAAAAATGAAGCAAGTAATTTATTAACCGAACTTCAAATTACTAGTACAAAATTAGAAGAACAGTTAAATTTAATTATGGGAGACAAAAAAATTACTTCCCAAAATCCAGAAGATACATTTCAAGCTTTAGAAAAATTTGGGGTGGATTTAACAAATCGCGCTAGAGAAGGAAAATTAGATCCAGTCATTGGTAGAGATCAAGAAATCAGACGAGTGATTCAAGTTTTATCAAGAAGAACCAAAAATAATCCAGTCTTAATTGGAGAACCTGGTGTTGGAAAAACTGCAGTAGTAGAAGGTCTTGCTCAAAGAATTGTGGCAGGAGATGTGCCAGATCAATTAAAAGGGAAAAAATTAATTTCCTTAGATTTAGCAGGAATGATTGCAGGAGCAAAGTATCGCGGTGAATTTGAAGAAAGATTGAAATCAGTTTTAGAAGAAATAAAAAATTCTGGTGGACAAATTATTACTTTCATAGACGAAATGCACACGGTAGTTGGAGCAGGTGCAACTGGTGAAGGTGCCATGGATGCAGGCAACATGTTAAAACCAATGTTGGCTCGTGGAGAATTACGCATGATTGGTGCAACAACACTTGATGAATTTAGAGAAAGAATTGAAAAAGATCCTGCATTAGAAAGAAGATTTCAACAAGTATTTGTAGGTGAACCTAGTGTGGAAGACACTATTTCTATTCTTCGCGGACTTAAAGAACGTTATGAAGCGCACCATAAAGTTTCAATTGCAGATAATGCAATTGTGGCAGCAGCAACTTTATCTAATAGATATATAACTTCAAGATTTTTACCAGATAAAGCAATTGACTTAATTGATGAATCTGCTTCCAGATTAAGAATGGAAATTGATTCAAGCCCAGAAGAACTTGACCAACTACAACGTCAAGTTGATCGATTAATGATGGAAGAATTTGCTTTAGCTAATGAAGAAGATGCTGCAAGTAAAGATCGTTTAGGAAAATTACGCGAAGAACTAACAGAAAATAAAAAGAAACTTCAAGAATTAAGAACTAAATGGCAACAAGAAAGAAGTTCCTTAGATCGTGTTGGTGAATTAACTAAACAAATAGATTCAACCAGGACTGAAATTGAAAAAGCACAACGTGAAGGTGATTTAGAAAAAGCTTCGAAATTAATGTATGGTCAAATGCGTGAATTAGAAAACCAATTAGCAAAAGCAAGAGAAGATGCCACAAAATCTTCTCAAATGGTGGCAGAAGAAGTAACTGCTGCAGAAGTTGCTGAAGTAGTTGCTAACTGGACAGGAATTCCTGTAGGCAAGTTATTAGAAGGAGAAAGTTCTAAATTACTAAATTTAGAAAATGAATTAGGTAAAAGAGTTGTTGGACAAAATAAAGCTTTAACAGTTGTTTCTGATGCCATTAGAAGATCTCGAGCAGGTATTTCTGATCCAAATAGACCAACTGGATCATTTTTATTCTTAGGACCAACTGGAGTAGGTAAAACTGAATTAGCAAAAGCGTTAGCAGAATTTTTATTTGATGATGAAAAAGCAATTGTGCGAATTGATATGAGTGAATATCAAGAAAAACATTCAGTTTCTCG
>CAZZKM010000046.1:2533-5741 GCA_964655115.1 uncultured Bifidobacterium sp. | reverse complement strand
CCAAGAATTCCAATTGAACCTAAAACAAAACCAAAACTTGGACCTAAAGCTCGACCACCAATAATGATGATTGCCCACACAGGTTCAAGACCTGCAACTTGTCCACCCAATGGTCTTACTGCTGCAACTACTGCAGTTAATACTCCAAGTATTGCTAATGATCTGGCATCAATTCCACCTTGCAAAACATCAGCTAAAGCAACGAATAAAACTAATGGCACAAGTATTAAAAGTAAGTAACCAGCATTATCTGAGTTGTTATTTAGTATTGAATTTTTCTGCATCATAAATGGCCAAAAAAATGCAAAAATTCCAATAGTTGAAGTCAATAGAAGTGAAATTTTTGTTAAATAATTATTTTGGATCAATTCAGTTCTTCCAATGCAAAAACAACATCAGACACTGTAAGCCAATGAGCTGGTGCCATGACTTTTGAAACTTGTGGGGAAAACATAGGAGAACTAGATAAGACTTCATTTGCAAGTCCATCTGTCACAATTTCTCCATCGGCTAAAAGAATGACTCTGGTGGCAACTTCTGCTGCTAATTCAACATCGTGAGTGGCAAGAATTATGGTGTGCTTCTTTTTACCTAATTTTTGTAAATTATGAACCAGAATTTTCTTTGCAGAATAATCTAAACCCCTAGTTGGCTCATCAAGAAGAATCAAAGGTGGCTTAGCAGCTAAAACAATTGAAAGTGCTAAAGATAATTTTTCACCTTCTGAAAGATCTCTA
Organism: uncultured Bifidobacterium sp.; assembly: GCA_964655115.1. Taxonomy (GTDB): domain Bacteria; phylum Actinomycetota; class Actinomycetes; order S36-B12; family UBA5976; genus ATZT02. Next base: position 5,004 of record CAZZKM010000046.1, on the reverse strand, counting down.
GGATGAGTGTTTTCTGAAACATTTGAAATTAATTGTTCAAAAATTTCAATCGTTGTACCAGGAGCAACTTTCGCATCTTTATCACTTGCTTGGCATTCTTTTGCTACAGAATCAGAAAGTAGAAGATCGGTTGGTTCTTGTGGAACAAGTCCCACATTTTTAATCAATTCAATACCAGTAAGTTCCTGAGGTTTGTTTCCTAAAATATTTACAGTTCCTGAAGTTGGACTTAATAGTCCTACAATTTGATTTAACAGAGTTGATTTTCCAGAGCCATTTCGACCCATCAAGCAAACAATTTCTCCATCATTAATTTCTAGATTTATATTTCTTAAAGCTCTTATGTTTGGATAGTTAAAAGAGAGATTTTCAATTTCAACAACTTTTTGTGTTGCAGGATTATTTCTATTTCTTGGCTTTGATTTTTCTAAACGTAATCTAAGTTCATCAGCAAATCTTCTTGCATCTCTAACAGTTAATGGCACAGGATTCCAGCCAACATTTCTACCTAGTTCAACAATTGGGGGAGCAATTTGAGAAGAAGCAAACACATTAACTGGTCTATCTGCATAAACTTCTGCTTCTTGATCAATGACAATTACTCGATCTGCATATTGCACAACTCTTTCCAACCTGTGTTCTGCTAGGACAACTGTTAAACCTAAGTCGTGAACTAATCTTTGCAAGATAGATAAAACTTCTTCTGCAGCACTTGGATCAAGTGCACTTGTTGGTTCATCTAAAACTAAAACTTTTGGATTGGTAGTTAGAACAGAAGCAATAGCAACTCTTTGACGCTGACCTCCTGACAAAGTGGATAAAGATCTATTTCTTAATTCATTTAATCCCAACAAATCTAGAACTTCTTCTACTCTTCTTCGCATAGTGTCATTTGCAATTCCAAGTTGTTCCATGCTGTAGGCAATTTCATCTTCCACATTGTCTGTCACAAAAGAAGATCTGGGATCTTGTTTAACTACTCCTACAAGATCAGCAAAATCTCGTGGTTGAAAATCTCGAATTGATCTATCAAATACTTTTACATCTCCTGAAAAATTTCCTCCAGAAAAATTGGGTACTAAACCATTAATCAAACCCAAAAATGTTGATTTACCTGAACCAGTTTTTCCCACAACTAGAACTAATTCACCACTTGGAATAGTTAAATTAACATTTTCAAGAATTGAAAAATCGGCATCGTTATATTTAAAAGTTACATTTTCAAAAGTAATCATGCGGCGGTTTTCTCCAAATTCAAAGAAAATTTCGAATTAATACTTAAATTTTTATATGATTTGGGAGGCTTTGGAGAAAAAACAATGGCTAATAAAGCCAGAAAAATACATGATAGGGAAACAAAATCAATTTGAGGAAAACTTAACGGACTGGTTGGAGGATTCAAGATACTTGCCTCACTAAATCTAAGAGTCACTAATCCAAAAATGGCACTAAATACAACTAATACTTCAGGTACTTCCCATTTATCTGCTCGATACTTTGTTCTAGAGGCATTTTTTCCTGCAAGAAAAAGTGAAAAAATTGCTAGTGATAAACCAATTAAAAGATTTAGTAGACCAATATTTGCTTGACTAAATACTCCGAGCAATCCGGATAAACCAAATATGATTCCTAATAAACCTAATAACATAAAAATATTTGTGGTGGTTTTCTTTATTTTTGTTTGGTGAACTTTTCTGCCATAACCTCTTGAATCCATTGAAGAAGCTAGATTTAACGCTCGCTCCATTGCTCCCTCTAAAATTGGTACGATGGTTTTAGCAAAAGATCTAATTCCATTTATTTTTCTGCCTCTTAAAAACTGTGCTTCACGAACTCTTTTGGCATCTTGGGCAAGTTGTGGTGCAAAAGTCATCGCCACAATTATTGATAAACCAATTTCATAAAGTGCAGCAGGAACTGACTTTAATAATCGATAGGGAGAAGCTAATGATTGAGCAGCACCAATACAAATCAAAATGGTGGCAAATCTAAGCCCTTGTTTAAAGGAGAAATACAAAGTGTTTGCTTTAATGGCACCGCCAATTTTAATACCGGCAAAAATACTTGGTAAATCAATTTGGGGAAGAGTAAATAAAACTGTATCTCCAAAAATATCTGGAGTAATTATTACTAAAAATGTTCTAATGACAACAATTAAAATACCTGCGTAAATAAACCCCTTGATTGATTTAGACCAAGGAGCATCACTTTTTCTATATTTAACAACTAACAAAACTACAAAAATTATTGAAAATAAATAAATTGGATTTGTTGTTCCTGCAGCAATAGCTGCCATCAAAATTGCCCAAAGCCACCAGGCTCCAGAATGTAAGAATCGTATTTCAGAAAAAACAAATGGCTTATGCCATCTGCGGGGGGCAGATGGCATAAGAGTCTTATTTGTAACTTCTTTAATTGTTCTTTTTCTTTCTCATGCGAAGAACAATTGCTAAACCAACAACTAAAACTGC
>CAZZKM010000046.1:0-2433 GCA_964655115.1 uncultured Bifidobacterium sp. | reverse complement strand
ACCAGATGAGCGGGCTTTAAGAAAATAAATCTAGAAATACAAAACCCTTTGCTTCAAAAGAAACAAAGGGAAGGTGGATCTAGAAAAACAATCCGGCCTGCCCCGTTTTCCTCGACGGATGCGTTGGTCGACTCATTCCTTGTTAGGTAATCCGACTTATTCAAAAAAAAGATTCTTTTTTCTGAACCTACGGTTGCGGGACAGTGCTGGATTTTGACCAGCTTCCCCTTTTACAAGGAACAGGTTTTCGTGCTAGGTAGAACTACAACATGAAACTTACCCTCAAGTCAATTGCCAAATATGAGCGAGTCGTGAAACTATTTATCCATAAGGAAAAAGTAGTTGTCGCGGGGGCTAACTCTTTTTCTTTATAAAGGAAAAATAAGAACATGGCATTTACTTGGGTGTACTTAGATAAAGATGGAAAACCAGTTGAGCAATTACCAAAAGAAGCTGTTATTGAAGAATTTAAAACTAGATCTGAAGCAGAAGATTGGTTAACTCTTAATTGGAGAGTTTTACTTCGAGGTGGAGTTGATCAAGTTTCACTTTGGGATGGAACTAGTTTGGCAATGGAAAACATGAGCCTTCATCCGATAAGTAAATAACTACTTAAATTCTTTAGGTTGTCCACCAATTTTTACAATTGGAGCAGGAATCCTTAGCATTCTAAGTTGCAGCGCTCTCATCAATCCGTAAAAAATTGCACCTTTACGTTCTTTAGGATCAGAATAATTTTTATTAATTACTCTTTTAATTTTAAATCCTAAAAATATTTCATCAACTATTGTGCCTAGCATCATCAAGAGCCATAAGAAATAAACAAATCTTGCTACTTGAGGATTTGGTACTAAAGATAAAACTAGAACTGCCATTGCAATAGGTAAAAATAATTCACCAAAATGCCAACGAGAATCAACTAAATTTCTAACATGTCTTTTAACTGGACCTTTATCTCTTAAAGGCATCGCCCATTCTTCACCGCGAGCCATCGCAACTCTTACTTCAGCACGTTGTTGTCTGGTTCTTTCCCTAACTGCTTTTCTGGCTTCCTTGGTATCTTTGGGAACTTTCAAAGCTTTTTTTCTAGCAGCTTCTGCTTCTTTTCTTTTTGGGGTTGGTCCTTGTTTCATAATTTTTTTAGATTATCACCTTTTAATTTCCAGGCAAGGCAAGCATTTGGTTGAGCGCCATTTTTGCAAATTGTTTGGTTTGTGGGTCAACTTTTATTTGGTTCACAATATTTCCTGCAACTAAATTTTCTAATGATGCCACAAGGTGTGGTAAATCAATTCTATTCATCGTGGAGCAATAACAAATTGTTTTATCAAGAAACATTATTTCTTTATCCGGAAATTGTTTTGCTAGTCTTCTCACAAGATTTAATTCAGTGCCTACAGCCCACTTTGAGCCACTTGGGGATGCCTTAATCGTTTTAATAATTCCTTCAGTGGAGGCAATTACATCTGCAGCTTCTGCAACTTCGTTGACACATTCTGGATGCACTATTACTTGAACATCTTTTACTCTTTGTCTTACATCTTTAACAGAATTTAAAGAAAATCGAGCATGAACAGAGCAGTGCCCTTTCCACAGAATCATTCGTGCATTAAGTAATTGCGCATCAGTTAATCCACCTCGTGGTTTTCTAGGATCAAAGACAACGCAATCTTCTTTTTTTAATCCCAATTTCATGACAGCGGTATTTCTACCCAGATGTTGGTCTGGCAGAAATAAAACTCTTTCACCTTTTGAAAAAGCCCATTCCAAAGCACGTTGTGCATTTGAAGATGTGCAAACTGTGCCTCCATTTTTTCCAGTAAAACCTTTTATTGCCGCAGTTGAATTCATATACACAACAGGAATCGTGGAATTAGTAATTCCTAAATCTTCTAAAACACCCCAACAAGATTCAACTTGGGAGATTTCTGCCATGTCAGCCATTGAGCAACCTGCAGCTAAATCTGGCAAAATAACATTTTGTAAATCTGAAGTTAAAATATCTGCACTTTCTGCCATGAAATGCACACCACAAAAAACAATGTAATCAGCATTTGGTCTGGCTGCGGCATCTTTAGCTAATTTAAATGAATCACCAGTTGTGTCAGCAAATTGAATTACTTCATCCCGTTGATAATGATGTCCCAAAATAAATAATCGATCACCTAATTTTTCTTTGGCAACTAATGCTCGTTGCACTAAATCAGGAGAGGAAGGATTAGGTAATTGCCCAGGACATTCAACACCTTTTTCTGTATTTGGATCAGATAAAGAACCCAATAAATGAAGTAATGGAGTTGCAGCAGGTTCAGTCCAAGTTGGTGCCATATCACTATGTTTTCATGCTTTACTAAAGTTTGCGAGATGCGCATCGTTATTGCTCCAGACTCATTCACCGGCACTCTTACTGCTGCTCAAGCTTCTTTGGCGATA
>CAZZKM010000045.1:3974-5805 GCA_964655115.1 uncultured Bifidobacterium sp. | reverse complement strand
TTTGGCATGGCCAAAGATAACTGAATCTAAATATTTATGTTTGGTAAGTAATTGACTTAAATTAATTGAGGTTTCATGCAAATTTTGCATTGGAACAGAAATATCTTCCAAAAGTGCTGTTGTACCTTTGGCTCTATTTCCAGCAACTGCGGCATATAAACCTTTTCTGGCATGCCAAAGTTGGTTTCTAATTTCTGGATCTTTGTGAAATCTGGCATTTTGTTGGCCTATTTCTTGAAAAGTTTTTAACGCAAAATTTGTTAATTCTTCTAATTCAGGTTTAGTTTTTGCTTGGTATTCAACTAAGAGGGCAGCATTATTTGAAAAATTGAGATCTTTTAGAACTAAATCTGCCATATGTTCTCTTTGGGCTACTTTTAAAGAGGAAATATCTAATAGTTCAATTACGTTGGCATTACTTTCTTTTAACAGCGGAAGAGATTTTGTTGCTTGTTTTAAATCATCAAAGATTAGTAAAGTTGTAGCATTTTCACTCAGTAAATCAATGGTGTTAAATGTTGCTTCAGCAATAAAACCTAGAGTTCCTTCACTTCCTACTAAAAGGTGAGTCAAAATATCTATTGGTTTTTCAAAATCAACAAAAGAGTTAAGCCCATAACCCATGGTGTTTTTAATCGAATAGGCTTTGTTGATTTTTTCAACTAAATCTGGTTTTTCGATGATTCTTTTTCTTAACTTGATTAATCCTTCATAAATAGCTGGTTCTTTTACTCTTAATTGAATATCTGCGTCTTGTTCTTTTGAATCAATCAAAGTACCTGTTGATAGGACAAACTTTAAAGAAGAAAGAGTCTTATAGGTATTAAAGCTTGTGCCACAACTCATGCCACTTGAGTTATTAGCAATAACTCCACCAATGGTGCAAGCAATTTCACTTGCTGGATCTGGGCCTAATTTTTTGCCATATTTTCTTAAACTGGCATTTACTCTATTTACTGTTAAACCAGGTTCAACTCTTACTTTGTTGCCATTATCTAAAATTTCAATATTTTTAAAATTTCTTCGTGTGTCAACTAATAATCCATCTGTCACAGATTGACCACTTAATGAAGTTCCACCGGATCGAAAAGTTATCCCTAATTCTTGATTATTGATAATTTTGAATATATTTGAAATATCTTCAGCTCTTTTTGGTTTAGTAACCAAAGATGGAGTTAAAAGATAATGGGAAGCATCATTTGCATAGGTTAGGCGATCAAATAAATTATTAGAAACAAAATCAATATTTTTTTGTTTTAAGTCTTTGACTAAAGAATCAAGATTTTGTTTAGTGAGATTCACGAGACACCTGGGAACCACTTGATCCCACAAGGAAATCTAAATCACAACCAGTATCTGCTTGTAAAACATGATCTACATAAAGTTTTTGCCAGCCACGATTTGGTTTTGCTAGCGAATCAAGCATTGCTTGACTTGGTTTTCTACTCTTTAATTCTTCATCACTTATTTCTACATTTAAAGTTCTATTTTCAACATCTAGAGAAATAACATCACCAGTTTTGAGGTAAGCCAAAGGACCAAGAGCTGCTGCTTCTGGGGCAACATGCAAAATAACTGTGCCATAAGCAGTGCCACTCATTCGTCCATCACAAATTCGCACCATATCTCTAATTCCTTGATTAAGAAGTTTTTGTGGCATTGGCATATTGGCAACTTCTGGCATACCTGGATAACCCTTAGGCCCACAGCCTCTTAAAACTAAAACACTATCTTTATCGACATCTAGATTTGGATCATCAATTCTTTTATGAAAATCCTCAATGGAATCAAAAACTAAAGCTTTACCTTTATGTTTTAGTAATTCTTTACT
>CAZZKM010000045.1:0-3874 GCA_964655115.1 uncultured Bifidobacterium sp. | reverse complement strand
AATTGTCCTGCTGGTTGAAGATTTGCTAACAGGGGAACTTTTGAACCTTTTTTATCAAAATCATCTAAAGTTAAATCAATGCCAAGACGTCCTGCAATTGCTAATAAATGAACCACTGCATTTGTAGAACCACCAATTCCAGCAAGTGCCACAATTGCATTTAAAAATGAACCTTTGGTCATCACATCACTTGGTTTTCTATCTTCTTTAACCATCTCTACAATTAATCTGCCTGTTTCTTGGGCAGTTTGTAAAAGTCTTGAATCAGGAGCCGGTGTTCCAGCAATTCCAGGAATTGTCATTCCCAAACTTTCAGCAACACAACCCATAGTTGAAGCAGTTCCCATGGTGTTGCAATGTCCACGACTTCTAATCATGGAAGATTCAGATTTTAGAAAATCTTCTTCACTCATTTTTCCAGCACGAAGTTCTTCACTAAATTTCCAAACATCAGTGCCACAACCTAAAGGTTTTCCTTTATAAGTTCCAGTAAGCATTGGTCCACCTGGAACCACAATTGCAGGTAGATCAACAGATGCTGCTGCCATTAAAAGTGCAGGAATTGTTTTGTCGCAACCACCAAGAAGAACAACACCATCAATTGGATTTGCTCTTAATAATTCTTCAGTTGCCATGGCAGACATATTTCGCCATAACATTGCAGTTGGTCTTACTTGCGTTTCACCTAAAGAAACAGTTGGAAGATTTAAGGGAACTCCACCTGCTTCCCAAATTCCATTTTTTACAAATTCACTAACTTCATTTAAATGTGAATTACATGGTGCTAAATCAGAAGCTGTATTTGCAATTGCAATGTGAGGTCTGCCATCAAATGCATTTGCAGGTAAACCTCTGCGCATCCAGGCACGATGAATGTATGAATCTCGATCTTTGCCTTTGTACCAGGCATCACTTCTCATGGGAAGCATTTACCTTTCTATCAAGGTATTTGGCTTTATTAATGTTCAATCTATATTGTTTGCTTTATGAAAGCTTTCGTGGTTAGCGCTCCTCTCACCTCAGGAGTAGAAGATGTTCTAGAACCAAAGGCTGGCCCTGGTCAAGTCGTGGTTGATGTAACTCGAGTTGGAGTCTGCGGTACCGACGTTGAATTCTTTACTGGCGAAATGGCTTATTTACATTCAGGGCATGAAAAATATCCTTTAAGACTTGGCCATGAATGGTGTGGAGTAATTAGTGAAGTGGGCGATGGAGTTGATAAAAAACATTTAGGAAAACGTGTCACAGGAGACACGATGTTAGGTTGTGGAAATTGTTATCGTTGCAAAAATTCCAGACAACATGTTTGTGAAAATAGATTTGAAATTGGCATTAGAAATGGTTGGGCAGGAGCGTTAGCTGAAAAACTTTTAGTTCCATTTAGTGCAATACATTTTTTACCTGATTCAATAAATGACACGGTTGGAGCATTAATTGAACCAGGAGGAAATTCTTTAAGAGCAGCAGAAGCTGCTTTAAGTGGTCCAGGAAAAAAAGTTTTAGTATGGGGTTCTGGAACTATAGGTTTATTAACTGCACAGTTTGCTTCATTTATGGGTGCTTATGTTCATGTAATTGGCAGAAATCCACAAACTCTTTCTTTAGCAAAACAAATGGGTGCAAGTTCTACTAGTAATGATTTTGAAGAAATTGATGAGGGTTTTGATGCAGTAATCGATTGCACCTTTGATAAAGATGTGCCAAATAAAGCTGTTAAATATGTTGAACCTGGTGGCAGAGTTGTTTACATAGGAATTTCAGGAGTGCCAAGTCTTATTGATTCAAGAGATTTAGTTTTAAAAGATGTCACAGCTGTTGGAATACTTTCAGCATCTCCTGGTTTAGAAGGAACAATTCATACTTATGCTTCAGGAAAAATTGATCCTTCACTAATAGTTGCAGCAACTGTGGGTTTAAGTGAAACTTCAAATGTTTTAGCAGGAAAAAGACCAACTGGTGCAGGAATTGGGCCAAAGATTCACATTGATCCAAGGAAAGACTAAGTTTTAGTTTATGAATGACTTTGAAGGTTTAAAAGCAATAGTTACAGGTGGTGCTTCAGGAATTGGTGAAGCAACAGCCTTGATGTTAAAAAGTCGTGGTGCAAATGTTTGTGTGTTTGATAGAAATCAACCAAAAGAACCAATTACAGGAATTCGATACGTAATTTGTGACATCACCAATAGAAGTGAAGTAGTAAAACATGTCACAGATGTTGCAAAAAATGGTTTAGATATTTTGATAAATAATGCAGGAATTGGTGCCACTGGAGATGTCACTCAAGCAACAGATGAAGAGTGGCACAAGGTTTTAGATGTAAACATTGTGGGAACTGCTCGAATGAGTGCTGCTGCAATTCCTTTTTTAAAAAATTCCAGTAATGCAGCAATTGTTAATGTCTCTTCAATTGTGGCAACAGATGGTTTTCCTCAACGTGCTGTTTATTCTGCATCAAAAGGTGGTGTTCATTCCTTAACTCTTGCCATGGCTGCAGATCACATTCACGACAAAATAAGAGTTAATTGTGTAGTGCCTGCAACTGCAGATACTCCTTGGGTTGGACGTTTATTAGAAAACAGTCTTGATCCAAAAGCAACTCAAGCAGCATTAATTGCACGTCAACCAATGGGAAGACTTGTTACCGCAACTGAAATTGCTCATGCGATTTGTTATTTTGCTTCACCAATGTCAGCATCAACTACAGGAACAGCTTTAAATGTTGATGGTGGAGTTGGTGGATTAAGAGTTCCACCTAAATAAATGATTGAAGTGGAAGTTTTTGATGACAGAAGATGTCATCTAGGTGAAGGCCCATCTTCACATGGATTAAATAATGAAATTGTTACTTGGGTTGACATTATTAATGGCAAAGTTTTAACAAAAAACTTAGAAAACTTGGCAACTAGTGAATATAAATTAGAAGAACATGTTGGTTTCGCACTTCCAAGAATTAATGGAGGAGAAGTTTTAGGAATAAATTCAGGCCCAGTATTACGAGATGTAGATGGCAAAATTACAAAGCTTCCTCAACGTGAAACTGATAGATTCAAAACCAGATGGAATGATGCCAAAGTTTCTCCAAGTGGCGAAATATTTTTAGGCACTCTTACCTACGATTTAATTCCTGATCAAAGTGCGCTTTACAAAATCACAAGTGATGGTCAAGAGATAAAGAAAGTAATGGATGAAATTACTCTGGCTAATGGACTTGACTGGAGTGTGGATGGTCAAACTTTTTACTTTATAGATTCATTGAAGCATTGTGTTTATGCATTTAATTACGATGGCAAAAATTTAAGTGATAAAAGAATTGTTATTCAATTTGATTCCTCTACCATTCCAGATGGAATGTGTGTGGATAGTGAAGATGGATTATGGATTGCCTTCTGGGATGGATCAGAAGTTAGACGATTCGATGAAAAATTCAAACTAAGTGAAAAAATAGAATTTCCAGTCAAAAACACTACTTCATGTTCTTTTGCAGGAAAAGATCTTGATCAATTAATTGTCACAAGTGCTCATGATGGAAAACCTGAAATAAATAAACAAGCTGGGCAAACTTTTATTTGTAAACCAGGAATTAAAGGAAAAAAGACAACCCCGTTTGGGATATAAATTTAAACATCGACCAAACTAAGTAAAAGAAAAGAAAGAGGCAAATCATGAAAATTGCAAGACTTGGTGAATTTGGTAAAGAAAAACCAGCAGTTGTCGTTTCAGATACTCAAGCTGTTCTTGTTGATGATGTTATATCAGATTGGAATAGAACAGAATTAGAAAATGGAGCTTTAGAAAAAGTAAAAAATTCAGATTTAGATAAGAAAACAAAAGTTAATTTGTCAGACTTTAGATTAGGTTCTCCAGTTGCAAGACC
>CAZZKM010000044.1:2303-6008 GCA_964655115.1 uncultured Bifidobacterium sp. | reverse complement strand
TTCATAAGATCAGCACTACCTATGAAATATTCATCTTCCTCATTATTTTTAAAGTGATAGATTCTAGAGTGTTCTAAGAATCTTCCAAGAATTGATCTCACTTTTAGATTTTCTTTATCTTCTACTTGACTTAAATCGATGCCACATATTCCTCTAACTAAAACTTCTACTTTTACTCCAGCATTAGCAGCAAGATAGAGATTTTCAATGATTTCTTCATCAATCAATGAGTTGAGTTTGAATCTAATTCCACTTAGTTTTCCACTTCGCTGATTTGAAATCTCTCGATCAATTCTTTCTAGCAATCCAGATCTTAAAGATTGAGGTGCTACAAGAAGTCTTTTATAAGTAGCATCTGGGGCAAAGCCAGATAATTGATTGAAAAGTTTTGTAACATCATCTGCTAATTCTTGATCAGCACTTAATATTCCTAAATCTTCATAAATTCTTGCAGTTTTTGGATTATAGTTTCCAGTGCCAACATGGCAGTAACGAATTATGTTTGAATCTTCTTCTCTAACCACTAGGGATAATTTGGCATGTGTTTTAAAACCCATCAGTCCATAAACAACATGAACTCCAGCATCTTCTAATTTTCTTGCCCATCGAACATTTGCTAACTCATCAAAACGAGCCCTTAATTCCACAACAGCGACTACTTGTTTTCCTAGTTCAGCAGCTTCGATTAAGGCGTGCACAATGGGTGAATCCCCTGAAGTTCTATAAAGAGTTTGTTTTATTGCTAAAACTTTTGGATCTTGGGCAGCTTTTTGTAAAAAAGAAACTACGGAAGAAGAAAAGGTGTCATATGGATGATGAAGTCCTAATTCTCGTTCTTTTAAGACTTGGAAAATATCACGTTTACCTTCTTGAGCATCTTTGAAAGGTTTTGGGATAAAACTTTTATAAGTTGGATATTTCAATGTTGGAATTTTTAAGTCTGCTATTTGATAAAGAGCTGTTAAATCTAAGGGTTCTTTATACTTGATTACTTCTTCTTCAGGTATTTCTAATTCATAGGCAAGAGTTTTTAATAATTCTGGATCTATTTCTTCATCAACTTCCAATCGAACTGCTGGACCAAATCTTCTTTTGTGAAGTTCTTCTTCTAACGATTCCAGTAAATCTTGAGTATCATCATCTAGATCTAAATCCTGATTCCTAGTTAACCTGAAAGTGTAGTAATTTTTTATCTTTACGCCTGGAAAAAGTTCTGATAAATGCTCAATTATAAGTTTTTCTAAAGTTATGAATCTGACATTTTGATCAGCAGATGTGGATATAAATCTTGGCAGATTTGGTGGAATCTTGATTCGAGCAAAGAACTTTTCTTTCTTTTTATGCCCTTTTAAGTTAACTGCCAAATTTAAAGATAATCCAGATATATAAGGGAATGGATGTGTTGGATCTACTGCTAATGGGGTAAGAATTGGAAATATTTTAGTTTGAAAAATATCACTTAGATATTCTTTTTCAAAATCAGTTAAATCACCCCAGTTCACAAATTCGATTCCATTATTTCTTAATTCAGGAAGTAATACTGTATGGAATAAATCAGATTGTCTTTTGGTTAAAACTCTAGTTCTTTCAGAAATTTCTTTCATTAATTCTTTAGGTTTTAATTGTGATGGATTATAAATTTCTGAATTGGTTTCTAAAGCAGTTCTTAAGTTTGCAACTCTCACCATAAAGAACTCATCTAAGTTAGATGAAAAAATTGCTAAAAATTTAATTCGTTCCAATAAGAGAGTTTCTGGATCTTCTGCAAGTTCGAGCACTCTCTTATTGAAATCAAGCCAGCTGAGTTCCCGATCAATAAACCGAGCCTTAGTCGTCAGTAGCATCTGGAAAGTATGACTTAAGTTAGTAAACAAAAAGTTAACAAAATATCCACAAATGCTGGTATTGAAGATTAACTCTTTTTTAAAATCTTGATTTCCTCACAAATTATCTAAAATTAACCCTTGCTCTTAGTGGAGTTCACCAATTGTTCACTTTCCATTTTTAGGGTTAAGGGTAAGAAACCGTTAATAAAAACCAAATTTGAGTTAAACCCAACAAGGGCCCAACTCTAGAAAGTAGTAACTTAGTGACCACTTCATACGCTATGGATATGGCTGAATTGAAGAATTCTGGGTTAAGAAATCTCATCAACCTACTTCCAGGCATTGTTATTCTTCTAAATGAAAATTGTGAAGTGGTGTATTTCTCAGCTGATGCTGCAATTCTTGGTTTAGTCAGAGAAAGAGAAATTACTTTAAAAGAATTAAATAAATTCGTTAAATCTTTAAAGCCAAGTTTCATTAAGTCAAACACTTTAATTAATCATTTTAATAAAGAAAATAAAATTACTCAGCAATTAGATATTGATGCCATCCAAATTGAACAAGGTTTCATTCTTTTGCTTATCACAGACCAAACCTTTGCTTTAAGAATTGAACAAACCAGGAGAGATTTTATTGCTAATATCTCTCATGAACTAAAAACTCCAGTTTCAGCACTTGAACTGTTGAGTGAAGCAATTAAAGAAGCTGATAAAGATACAGAATCAATTAAAAAATTTGCAGAAAAAATTCCAAATGAAACAAAACGATTAGCTAACTTAATCAAAGATATTATTGACTTATCAAGAATTCAATCTGATAATCCTTTAGAAGAACCAGAAATTGTTTCTGTATCTAATTTAATTTCTGCAGCACAAGATGCTGTCGAAAGTATCGCCCATAAACATGGAGTAGAGATTCAAGTTATTAATGGTATTAAAGCAACTGTGATGGGTGATGAAAAACAATTAACTACAGCTTTAAAAAACTTGCTCGTCAATGCCATCTATCACACCGGAGATGACAACTTAGTTGTTATTACTGCCACAGAGAGTGAATACTTTGTCGATATTGAAGTTAAGGATTCCGGTGAAGGAATTAGTCCTGAAGATCAACTAAGAATATTTGAAAGATTTTACAGAGTAGATTCTGCAAGATCGCGCAATGAAGGTGGTTCTGGAATAGGATTGTCCTTGGTAAAACATATTTGTAATAACCATGGTGGTCGAGCTTTGGTGGAATCAAAACTTGGTAAAGGTGCAATATTTACAATGCAGTTACCAATTAATCAAACTTTAAGTGAGATTTAAATGACTAAAATTTTATTAATTGAAGATGAATCATCAATTAGAGAATCTGTTGCTTTTTTGCTTGAAAAAGAAGGTTTTGAAGTAATTCAGGAAGAAGATGGCACAGAAGGTTTTAAGTATTTTGAAGCAAATTCAGCAGATTTAATTCTTCTAGATTTAATGCTTCCTGGTATGGATGGACTTGAAATCTGTAAACAGGTAAGAAAAATTAGCAATGTGCCTTTGATTATGCTTACCGCAAAAGATACTGAATTAGATAAAGTTTTAGGTCTGGAACTTGGAGCAGATGACTATATAACAAAGCCTTTTTCTGGAAGAGAATTAATTGCTCGAGTAAAAGCGATATTAAGACGTGTAAATGAGCCTTTGCCAGATTCCTCCCCCACTGATTCTGGCGAAGTAAAAATTGATCCAGTCCAACACAAAGTAATAGTCAGAGGAAGTGAAATAAGACTTCCACTAAAAGAATTTGATTTATTACTTTATTTATCCCAAAATCCAGGTCGAGTATTGACTAGAAATCAATTAATCGATCGAGTGTGGGGCAGCGATTACTTTGGAGACACTAAAAC
>CAZZKM010000044.1:0-2203 GCA_964655115.1 uncultured Bifidobacterium sp. | reverse complement strand
GTTGAAGTTATGAAAGAAGTTGGAATTGATATATCAAATAACCAACCAAAAATATTGACTACAGAAAGTGTTAAAGAATCTGATGTAGTAATCACTATGGGATGTGGGGATGCTTGTCCAATATTTCCTGGTAGAAGGTATGAAGATTGGCAATTAGAAGATCCTGCCGGAAAAGATCTAGAAACAGTAAGGAAAATTAGAGATGAGATTAAGTCTCGAATTGAAGCTTTGCTATCTGAAATAGTTTAACTTCAAGCCTTTAATAAACTAAAAATATGGTTTCATCTAGAGCAAAAACTGTAAATCAATATATCGATGAATTACCAGTTGAAAGAAAAGAAATTGTTAAAAAGCTCAGAAGCTCAATAAGAAAGAATTTACCTTCGGGTTATAAAGAAGTTATGGAATTTGGCATGATTTGTTATGTTATTCCTTTGGAGAAATATCCAAACACCTATAATAAGAAACCTTTGGTTTATTGTGCTCTAGCTTCTCAAAAACAATACGTTTCACTGTATTTATCTTGTGTTTATGTGGATAAGAAAACAAGAATTGAATTCGAACAAAGTTATCAAAAAAGTGATAAGAAGTTAAATGCGGGAGCTTCTTGTATTCGATTCAAAACTATGCAAGAAATACCCTTTGAGGTCGTCAACAAAGCAATCAGAAAATTTAGTGTGAAGCAATTTATAGATATTTATGAGAAAAGTAGAGGCAAATAGGTTGAAAAGAAATAACCTGTGGTGGATTTGGACTTTTGCAAATGTAGTGTTTTTTGTCCTCTTTATTTACTCACTGGCATCAGATGTGTGGGAGGCATTTCTATTCTTCTTTGTCCTAAGCCTAATCTTGCAAAAGATCTTTATAAAGTCGCTATATAAATAGTGAAAAAATCACCAAATTCGCTAAAATCTCAACTTTTAGTAAAATAGAAAATCTTCCAAAGAAAAGCTCAAGAGGAACAAAGATGCCAGCAGTAAGTGTTAGTGATTTAACAATTTTGCCTAGAATTTTTAATGATCCCTTAGCTAAACCTAGAAAAGTAACAAAGGTAACTACAGCTCCTAAAGGTTATGAAGGAGAAGGATTTCCTGTCAGAAGAGCATTTCAAGGTGTAGTGATGACTGATCTTGATCCATTTATTCACCTTGATCAAATGGGTGAAGTGGAATATCAACCAGGAGAACCAAAAGGAACTCCGTGGCATCCACATCGTGGTTTTGAAACAGTTACCTACATCATTGATGGAATTTTTGATCACTATGACAATCACGGTGGTGGTGGCACTATTTCAAATGGTGATACTCAATGGATGACTGCAGGTTCAGGAATATTACATATTGAAACCCCTCCAGAACATTTAGTTGTTTCTGGTGGCTTGTTTCATGGATTTCAACTTTGGGTTAATTTACCTAAAGAAAAGAAATGGAGTCCTCCAAAGTATCAAGATTTAAGAGCAAAAGATGTTGCCCTTGTAACTACTGAAGATGCTGGAGTTTTAGTAAGAGTTATTGCGGGAGAAGTTGCCGGACACACAGGTCCTGGATCTACTCAAACCCCAATCACGATTGTGCATGCCACATTGCAACCTGGAAGTGAATTAAGACTTCCATGGAAAAAAAATTACAATTCACTAATTTATACCCTTAATGGTTTTGGCAGCGTTGGCGATGAAAGACATCCTGTAGAAATGGGACAACTTGCGGTATTAAAAGATGGTGATGTTTTAGTAATAAGAGCTAATCAGAATCAAGAATCAAGATCTCCTGAAATGGATGTTTTAATTCTTGGAGGTTTACCAATTAATGAACCTGTTGCTTGGATGGGACCATTTGTGATGAACACTAAAACTGAAGTCTTGCAAGCATTTGAAGATTTTCAAAAAGGAAAACTTGGCATTGTGCCACCTAATTGGAGCAAAAAAATTAGACCAGATGGAACTGTATCCGATTTAACTGGAGTTCATGGCACTCCAAATAAATTAATCGAAGGCTAACTTACAAGATTTGTCTTAATTCAACTTTTCGATTACAACTTAACGAGCCCTCTAAAGCTAACTCCTCTGCTTCTTTTTGATCTTTTGCTTCCAAGATCCAAAAGCCAATATAGAACTCATCTTGATCAAGGATTGAATCATTTTTAACAAGTTTTCTATTTTCTCGATTGTCGATAACAATAGATGAATCAGGATTTGCTAAACCTG
>CAZZKM010000043.1:0-6123 GCA_964655115.1 uncultured Bifidobacterium sp. | reverse complement strand
ATTATAATTTTTAAAATCATGCTACCTCAAAAATAAATCTACTAGAATATTTATAGAGTTCCAAATACTTTGACCTTTTCTTTTTGAATATTTAGTGTAAAGAATATTTACAGGAATTTCTTTCACACGTAGATTGGACTTGTGTGCTTGTTCAATAAACTCAGAGGCATGTGTCATATTAGAAAAATTTAAATTAATTTCACAAATAGCTTTTCGATTTAATGCTCTAAATCCATTATGAGTATCGGAAAGTTCAATACCCGTTGAAGCTTTTGTGTAAAAAATTGCAAGTTTTAAAATTATTCTTTTAATAATTGGTAATTTACTCAATTTATCTTGAAATCTAGTCCCAAAAACAAAATCAGCAGTATTATTTAACAGAGGTTCAATCATTTTCTTTACTTCCTCAACTTGATGCTGTCCATCAGAATCAAAGGTGACAAATAATTCAAAATTAGGATTTAGTCTGGAAAAAGATATACCTGTTTGAAGGGCAGCACCTTGACCGAAATTTGTCTCGTGTTTTAAAAGTGTAATCGGAAATTTTGAAGCAATTTCAAAGGAATTATCAATACTGCCATCATCAATTGCAACTACTGAATAATTTTCTTTTGTTAAATCTTGTAAAACTTTAGTTAAAGATTTTTCTTCGTTATAAAAAGGAACTATAACACATATTTTTTTATTTTCCATCTTTTTTATAGATTTCTGCCATGCAACTGATCGTCTAACAGTTTGACGTCTTCATCTACCATAAGTTCTGCTAAGGCTTTCCAATTAGTTCGAGGTGCCCAGTTCAGTTTACTTTTAGCTTTTGAAAAGTCCCCTACTAAATTGTCTACTTCAGATGGTCTGTAATAGTTCTTATCGACTTTGACAAAATCTTGCCAATTTAAATTTACCCTTGCAAAAGCAACCTCAGCAAAATCTTTGACACTTGCTGCTTCGCCTGTTGCGATTACGTAATCATCAGGACTATCTTGTTGTAGCATTAACCACATTGCTTCTACAAATTCTTTAGCATAGCCCCAATCTCGAATTGCGTTTAAATTTCCCAAATATAATTCTTTTTGCAATCCTGCAGATATTCGAGCTACGGCTCGAGTTATTTTTCTAGTAACAAATGTTTCCCCACGACGTGGTGATTCGTGATTAAATAAAATTCCATTACTAGCATGCAAGTTATAAGCCTCGCGATAATTAACAGTTGCCCAATAGCTAAAAATTTTTGCAACTCCATATGGACTTCTCGGATGAAAGGGTGTTAATTCGCTTTGCGGAGGAGGGGACGAACCAAATAATTCTGAGGACGATGCTTGATAAAACCTAGTTTGTACTTTACTTGCTCTAATAGCTTCTAAAATTCTAATTGAGCCTGTTCCTGTAATGTCCGAAGTGTATTCAGGAATTTCAAAAGAAACTTTAACATGACTTTGAGCAGCTAAATTATAGATTTCATTTGGAGAAATATCTCTAATCAAATTTATTAATCCACTTGCATCCTGTAAATCACCATAGTGAAGAAATAGATTTCGTTTACTTTCATGCGGATCTTGATAGATTGATTGAAGTCTTCCTGTATTAAATGTTGATGATCTTCTGATAATTCCATGTACTTCATAACCTTTATTTAGCAATAATTCAGAAAGATATGACCCATCTTGACCTGTTATCCCAGTAACAAGCGCAACTTTAGTTGACATTTTCATAACCTATTCTTATTTTTGATGAATATCACTCTAAAGTAAACAATAGCGTGTTAGAGAGAATGGTTATTTAATGACGATCTGGATGGTTGCTGGCGCTACAGGTTTAGCTGGTCAGGCAATTTCTAGTGAATTAAAAAAATCCAATATTGAAGTTTTTGAGGTATCGAGTAAAAATTGTGATCTCACTGATTTTGAGCAAACAAATAAGTTAATTCGGACAATTAAACCAAGCGTTGTAATAGACGCTGCCGCAAAAGTTGGTGGAATAATCGCCAATTCAAAACAACCGGTTGAATTTCTTGAAGTTAATTCCTTAATTCAAATTAATTTATTTAAAGCCTGTCATTTAAATTCTGTCGAAAAATTGGCTTTTTTATCATCATCCTGTGTTTATCCAAAATTTGCACCTCAGCCAATAAAAGAGTCATCCTTATTAACCGGAGAATTAGAAGCGACAAATTCTGCCTATGCCATTGCGAAAATTTCAGGTATGAGACTTATTCAAGCTTATAGAGAGGAGTTTGGTCATAAATGGATATCTGTTATGCCAACCAATTTATTTGGTTATCATGATAATTTCTCATTAGAAAACAGTCATTTACTTCCAGCATTGATTAGGAAATTCAATGATGCAAAAATAAATAAATCAAAATCTGTACAGCTATGGGGAACAGGTACCCCTAAGCGCGAACTTATGCATGCTAATAATTTTGCTGCAGCATTAAAATTCGTTATTGAAAATTATGATGATGATGAAGCTATAAATATAGGAACTGGACTAGATCACTCAATTGCAGAAATTGCAGAGATGGTGCGAAGGGTAGTTAATTATGATTGCGAAATTATTTGGGATTCTGCAAAACCTGATGGAACACCTAGAAAATTGCTTGATATAACAAAATTACGAGATTTAGGATTCACGCAAAAACTTAACTTAGAAGAAGATATTTATAGAACAAATGAGTGGTATATAAATAATTTCTTAAATAATCCACAAAATTTAAGATTGTAAATCAATACTTTTCAACCAATTCTGTAACAATTCAATACCTTGTTCAGTCAAAATACTTTCTGGATGAAATTGCACTCCTTCTATTGGAGAAGTTTTATGTCTCAATCCCATTATTACTCCACTGTCAGTTATGGCAGTGATTTCTAGTTGATTTGGAAAATTTGGCTTTTCAATTGCTAAAGAGTGATAACGAGTAGCTCTAAATGGTTTTTTTAAATTACTAAATACACCTTTATCTTCATGAATTACTTGACTAGTTTTTCCATGTAATAGTTCTGGTGCTTTTGAAACAGTTCCACCCATAGCTTCTGCGATTGCTTGATGTCCAAGACAAACTCCTAATAATGGTTTATTTATTTTTACTGCTTCGTTAACAATTGCGATACATTCTCCTGCATCTTTTGGAGTTCCAGGACCTGGTGAAAGTAACACCCCATCATAATTTTTTATTTCATCTTTTGTTACTTCATCATTTCTTTTTACAATTACTTCAGCACCTAATTGTTGTAAATATTGAACTAAGTTAAAAACAAAAGAATCATAATTATCGACAACTAAAATTTTTGTCATGAAATTGATTTCTTTAATTTAACTGAATCTAATAGCAATGATCCTTCGTACGGTGCAAGTTCTAATCTAGGAGTTCTTTGCACATCGTAAACTAAGCCATATAAATCTACATATTCTTGTAAAACTGTAACGTTTGGATCTGTTTTTAAACTTTCATTTAATTTTTCAATATCACCAATTGCTTCAATTTTAAAAGGTGGTGAATAAACTTTTCCGTGTAAAAGTAAAGTATTTCCCACACATTTAACCGCTGATGTAGAAATAATTCTTTTGCCCATGATGCTAATTCCTTCAGCGCCACCTGCCCATAATGCGTTAACTACTGCTTGTACATCTTCTTGATGAATTAATAAATCATTCACATCTGGTCTTTCATCTTCTGGAATTGATAAATCAACTTGGGGAGCATCATTTAAAGTAACTATTACTCCTGGACCAATCATTGAAGTAAAACCTGTAGAAGGAGTAATTTGAGCAAGTTTACTTTGCACAATTTCTATTTGACTTTTTTCTTTACTGTTAGTTATTTTTTCAATATTTTTATTTACTCTTAATATTTCATTTTCTAATTCGTCTATTTTTTTTGCTTGATTTTTAACAAGATCTCTTAATTCAGAGGGTCTCTCAACTCTGATATCACTGCCATTTGCTGTGAGGGTGCTTGCTGTTAGTAAAAAGCCTGCTAAAGCAAAAGCAAGTAATCCTATGAATTGAGAGCTAAAACGGCGCATAATTTAAGATTATGCTCTAAGCACGATAGCCTAGAAACCCAATAGTTGTTCATGGAGAAAAAATGCCAATTTCAAAAAAACGTAAGAAAACAGCAGTTCATGATGCCCATGAAAAACAAATCAGCCAAGAACCAATTAATTTAGACAGCCCACGTTGGGTTGCCCCATCCATGATTGCAAGTTTCTTGATTGGACTTCTTTATGTAATTACTTTCTATATTGCTGGATCTAGTGTTCCTGGAATGTCTTCTTTAAGTGCTGCAGCAAATATTGGTATTGGTTTTAGTTTTATTATTATCGGGTTTTATCTTTCAACGAAGTGGCGTTAAACAAAAACCACGTAATTAAAGCTCCTGCGGCAAGCCCACCAAGATGAGCTCTCCAATCAATTCCTGAAATAACAAAACCTAAAACAACATTTATTAAAACTAAAGTTGTTATTTGAGAAATATCAATTTGAATTTTTCTGCCCACGACAAGCATTGCTCCCATTAATCCAAAAATTGCTCCACTTGCCCCAACAGAATAAGAACCAAATGGTGAAAATAAATAT
This sequence comes from uncultured Bifidobacterium sp., assembly GCA_964655115.1. Lineage (GTDB taxonomy): Bacteria > Actinomycetota > Actinomycetes > S36-B12 > UBA5976 > ATZT02. The sequence goes on along the minus strand of CAZZKM010000043.1, from coordinate 1,548 downwards.
GAGGCAATTGATCCACCAATTAAACTTACAAAATAAATAGTGGCAAATCTGATAGATCCAACAATATTTTCTAATTGCCCACCAACGACCCATAAAATATATGCATTAAAAAACAAATGCAAAATTGATCCATGTAAAAATCCTGCAGTAATTAAAAGCCACCATTGACCGTTTGAAACATTTGGTGCAAATAAAGCAAAATTTGCAATTAAAACATCACCGAGTAATGATTGCAATGCATAAACAACCACTAATGAAATTGTCAAAAATTTTGTAACTTTTGCTTTTTGCCTTGAGGGAACAAATCTATTTTGTCTTATTGGATTTACGATTTTTGTAGTGTTTCCAGCACATTCTGGACATTGATATCCAATAGATGCAGGATTCATGCATTTAACACAAATAAATTTTTCACATCTTGAGCAACGAACGTAAGTAACTTCGTTGTTATGAATGTAACAAACTGGCTCATTTGGTGTTTGACTCAAAAATCTAACACCTACCTAAAAATTTTATTGAGAAATTTCGATGTTGTTAATCACAACGTCTTTAACTGGTTTATCCATATTTCCAGTTTGGACACTTGCAATCTTGTCAACAACATCTCTGCTTTCTTGATCTGCGACTTCACCAAAAATTGTGTGTTTTCTATTTAGCCAAGTAGTTGGTGCAACAGTTATAAAAAATTGTGAGCCATTTGTGCCTGGTCCAGCATTTGCCATCGCGAGCAAATATGGTTTATCAAAAACTAATTCTGGATGGAATTCATCTTCAAATTGATAACCTGGTCCACCACGACCACTACCAAGTGGATCTCCACCTTGAATCATGAATCCTGCAATCACACGATGAAAAATAGTTCCGTTGTATAAAGGTGTGTTTGTTTTTTTACCTGTTTTTAAATCTGTCCATTCTTTTGAACCATCACTTAAACCAATAAAGTTTTTCACTGTTTTTGGTGCATGGTTTGGAAATAATTCAATTTTGATATCACCGTGATTTGTTTTTAATGTTGCAAAAGTTTTTGACATATTTATTTTTCCTTTTTCTTAACTTTTTTTCGGGTGGAGGCAAGGGGACTCGAACCCCTGACCCCTGCCTTGCAAAGGCAGTGCTCTACCAACTGAGCTATGCCCCCGAAATTTATTACTTATGCCAACTTAGAAACAGGACCAAGATCTAGTGATGCATCAAATGCAGCATCTGTCCAAAGATCTTGTTCAGCTCTTTGTTCTAAAACAGCACGATAAACTACGGCGCCAAGTGCAGCAGCAGTTCCTAGTAAAAGGAGTGCTCCTAATGTTTTTGCCATAACCCAATCATCTCACTAACTTAAAACTGATTTCGTGGGCCTAGGAGGACTTGAACCTCCGACCTCATCCTTATCAGGGATGCGCTCTAACCACCTGAGCTATAGGCCCGTGGATAAAAACAGTCAGACGACTTAGGTTATCGAATAGGCCTTGTCTTGTTCTGAGCAAGGTGAAAAACAATTAAGAAATAGGTGAAATGCCTTTTAAAAACAACTTAATCGCTAATCGGGGTGAT
>CAZZKM010000042.1:0-6417 GCA_964655115.1 uncultured Bifidobacterium sp. | reverse complement strand
CGTCCGGTAAGTGAAACCGGCAATTTAATTCGCTCTGGGTTTCTAGATATTGATAAAACTAAAGAATTACTAAATCTTCTAAATATTTCAACCCCTAAAGAGACTTTATTAGAGGAATTTAGTCAGGTTGCAAATCCTGATGAGGCATTACTACTTTTAGTAAGAATTTTAGAGAAGAATAATCAAGAATTTAAAAAACATATTAATGATGACAAACTTAGATTAAGACTATTAAAAATATTAGGTAGCTCATATGGTTTGGGTGAATTTTTAATAAATCATCCAGAAGATGTTGACGTTTTATTAAAAGAACAAGCTATAAATTTAGCTTATTCCAAAGAGGAACTAACAAATAATTTCACTCAAGCTTTAAAAAATGGCAGAAATAATTTAGTTAAAGAATATAGAAAGTTTCTCTTAAGTTTGGCCGCTAGAGATTTATGTAGCAATTGGCCCTTAAAAGAAGTGGCGCAGGAATTATCAGATGCAGCAGATGCAATTTTAGAATCATCTTTAAAACAAATACTTAATGAAGATGAATTAAATAGCAATAAGTTTGATTTATCAATTATTGCCATGGGTAAAGCAGGTGGCCAAGAATTAAATTATGTTTCAGATGTTGATGTAATTTTTGTTGCTGAACCTAAATCTGGCATAGATGAAACAGAAGCAATACTGCTTGCAACCAAAGTTTGTTCAAAATTAATGCAATTTATTTCCACTACAACAGATGGTGGTGCTATTTGGGAACTTGATGCTGCTTTAAGACCTGAGGGAAAAGCTGGAGCTTTAGTTAGAACTTTGGAACAACATGTTTCGTATTATCAAAAATGGGCTCACACTTGGGAATTCCAAGCATTACTTAAAGCAAGATTTAGTGCAGGAAATAAAGAATTAGCAGACAAATATTTAGATGAAGTATCTAAATTTGTTTGGTCTGCAGCAAGTAAAGAAAACTTTGTTGAAGATGTTCAAAAAATGAGAAAAAGAGTTGAAGAAAATGTTGATAACAAAATAGGAGAGCGAGAGTTAAAACTAGCTCCTGGTGGTTTAAGAGATGTTGAATTCGCAGTGCAACTTTTACAACTTGTGCACGGTAGATCTGATGTGATGGTAAGAAGCCCAAACACTTTGCAAGCATTAGATCAATTAGCAATGTGGGGCTATATCGGAAGAGAAGATTCTGCAACTTTTTCTAACGCATATACATTTTTAAGAACTTTAGAGCACAGAATTCAATTACAAAAATTATCTAGAACTCATATTTTGCCCAAAGAAGATAAAGAACTTAGAGTTCTAGGAAGATCTCTTGGATTGATGCAAGATTCAAGTCAGGATTTAGAAAAACATTGGAGAAAATACAAATTAGAGGTTAGAAGAATCCATGAGAAACTTTTTTATAGACCACTTCTTAATGCAGTTGCAAGACTTGAGGCGGGAAATGCACGACTGACTTTAAACGAAGCATCTTCACGTTTAAATGCTTTAGGTTACAAAGATCCAGAATCAGCACTAAGACACATCGAAAGTTTAATCACTGGAGTATCTCGAAAAGCAGTAATTCAAAAAACACTTTTACCAGTTTTACTTTCATGGTTTGCCGATGGACCAGATCCAGACAATGCTTTGTTGTCCTTTAGAAGATTAAGCGATGCCCTTGGCTCTACTCCTTGGTTTTTAAGACTATTAAGAGATGAATCAGCGGCAGCAGAATTAATGGCAAAACTTTTATCTTCAAGTAGATATGCCACAGATTTATTAATGAGTGCTCCTGAAGCAGTTTCGATGCTTGGGAATTTAGAGGAATTAACTCCTAGAACTAAAGATCAATATGAAAGTGAAATGAAATCAGTAATTTCTCGTCATGAAACAGCAGAAAATATTGTTGCTGCTGCTAGAGCTTTTAGAAGAAGAGAACTATTAAGAACGGCAACCGCAGATTTGTCAAAAAAAATTACAACTGAAGAAGTTGGGCTTTCATTAAGTAATGTTTATGCAGTTGTTATTGAAACTGCTTTGCAAAGTGCCATAAAAGATATTGAAAAGGAAAGAAATTTAAATATTCCAACCAGCATGTGCATCATGGCCATGGGTAGGTTTGGTGGATTTGAATTAGGTTATGCAAGTGATGCAGATGTGATGTTTGTGCATCAACCAGAAAAAGATAGTGACCCACAAGATGCAGAAAAAACAGCATTAGAAATTGCAAATAGAGTTAGAACTTTATTAATGCAACCATCTACTGATCCATCTCTTGATATAGATGCAGATTTAAGACCCGAAGGAAAAAATGGGCCACTGGTTAGAACTCTTGATTCTTACATCACCTATTACCAAAAATGGTCTGCACCATGGGAAGCACAAGCATTACTAAGAGCAATTCCAATTGCAGGAAATTTGGAAGTTGGAAACCAATTAATCAAAGCTATTGATCCAATTAGATATCCGGAAAATGGGGTTAGTGAAGAAAACTTACGAGAAATGCGAAGAATTAAAGCTCGCATGGAATCAGAACGACTACCTCGTGGGGCAGATGTGAATATGAATACCAAACTTGGACGAGGTGGATTAAGTGATGTTGAATGGGTCGTTCAACTTTTACAAATGCAACATGGTCATAAAATTAAATCACTTCAAAACACTACAACACTATTTACTTTGAAAAAATTAGAAAAAGAAAATCTAATAAGCACTCAAGATGCAACTTATCTAGCTGATGCCTGGATATTAGCTACCGAAGTTAGAAATGCGCAAATGCTTGCAAAAGCTAAAGCAAGTGATCAAATCCCTACAGATATAAATGAATTAAATGCCATAGCTTTTGTAATTAATAAACATACTTCCAGTGAATTTATTGAAGAATATAGAAAAATAACTAGACGTGCCAGATCTGTTATGGAAAGACTTTTTTACGGCGAATAATTATCTGTTTAAAGACTTTAAATATTGGTTGTAGTCTTCTATTTCTTTATCAGTTACTCTTCGAGCATTTTTTTCATCTCGTGAAGCCCACTGATAAACCAATATTAAGAGCACAATAATCGTAGGAATTTCTCCAAAACCCCATGCAATACCGCCACCTAATTGTTGATCAGTTATTGGATTTTCTAACCAACTTGGTTTAATTTCGCTAAACCAACCTCCACCTAAACTTGTCTGTGATGAATAAGTAATGAAGCCAAATATTCCGTGAAATACAGCTGCTGCAAAGACAATTCCTAGTTTCAAAACATCAGGGATATTTCTAGGAGCTGGATCTTTACCGATAATTAGCCAAAAGAATAAATATCCTGCTAAAACAAAATGCGCATCCATAAAAAGATGTCCTAAGTGACTTCGCATGAGTACCGTTAATAGAGGACTAAAATAAAGTGCCCAAGTTCCTGCAGCAAAAATAAAAAATGCAATTATGGGATGACTTGCAATCTTTAAATACCTTGAATTGATTACTGCGACTATCCAATCGCGAAGATTTCGAAGTTCTGGATCATTTGAAGGTTTTAAAACTCTTAAAGCAAGTGTTAACGGTGCTGCTAAAGGTAGAAGAATTGGAACAACCATTGCCAAAATCATATGAACGCTCATGTGAGCAGAAAATAATAAAATGGCATATTTTCCTAACATCGTATTTGTTACATAAATTGCTAGAAATATGCCAGCTGACCAGAAAATAACTCTTGAAATAGGCCATTTATCGCCTCTTCTTACTAGTTTTAAATACCCAACAAAATAAGTAATTAGTGCAATTAATCCAATAAATAAAGTAAATGGCTCAAGACTAATTGTGGTTAAGGCATAAACCCAATCAAATTTTGCAGGCTCAGAAAGTCCAGTGACCGATTCAATCAAATTAAATGCTGCATTAGAAGTTTTAGGAAATGCAGTTGATGCAAGTGCTACTGAAACCCCAAATATAAATAAAAGTGTTGATATTTCAAGTTTTAATACACTTGAAATATCAGTCTTTATTCGAGTTCTAATTACTAAAGCAACAAGTAAAGCAAAAGCAAAAAGTATATTTTTGAATAAAATTATTTGGCCATAAGAAGTGGTTAATAATTCGTTAACACTATTGAGCCTAGTTGCTGCATTAACTACTCCAGAAACAGCTAATCCAAATACAGAAATATTGGCAAGATAGCTAAATTTATGTAAAGCATTTAATTTAGCTTGATCTGAATTTGTTTTATCTAAATAAATAATTCCGATACCAGTTAATCCAGACACCCATAAACCAGTAAAAATTCCGTGAAATAAACCAGCAGTAACTGCCCAACTATGTGTGGCAACACCACCGCCATGAGAAAAAAGTGTTGGCAAAGAAAGTGAAATAACGCTTAAGAGAGCAACTAAACCTGATTTATCTAAATTTGGTTTAATCAGTAAAAGAAAAGACAACAAAGCAGTTAGGGAGATTAAAAGTAAGGCTCTTACATTTGATACATCCCAACCGTATGTAGCAATAACCTCAATATTTGCTGCAAGTGATAAAGGTTGAGAAAGTGATTGGGCCAGACTAAACACTGCGGCAGCAAAGCTAATTCCTGAAAGACTTAAAAAGATCGATCTTGCAATACTTGAATTTTTTCCTTTAAATTTACTAAAAATTCCATCACTAAACAGCAATGCAATTGCCACTATTGCAAGAGCATACGTATAAGAAACCAAAATAGGTCTTAACCAATAAACAATTGGACCAGAATCTGGTATCAAGGCAGCTGGAGATTTCCAAATATTTGAAGTAATAAAAAGAGTGATTAAAACACTTATTACAGGAATTTTTAAAAAAACTAAATTAGAAATCTTCATCGTATTGATTAATTTATCTAATTAACATTTCTGCTTAATTACTTTTACTTACTTTACCCACAATTTTTAACCAAATTGCAACTGAATATCCAATTAACACCCCGAAAAGAATCGTTCCTAACCCAACGCTGCCACCTAATAGCCAACCAACTGTTAATACAGTAATTTCAATAAATAATCGCACTCGTCCAACAGGAATATTGGTTAGTAAATGAATTCTGGTCATAAGACCATCTCTTGGACCAGGACCCATATGGCAAGTTAAATAAAAACCACTTCCTAATCCAACAATTGCAATACCAACAAGTATTTGAGCAACTTGCCAGAAATTAGTAGTTGGATGTGGCAAAACTTTTAGCATTACCTCTATTGATAGAGAAATTATGATGATGTTTAAAACAGTTCCCAAACCAACTTTTTGTTTTAAAGGAATCCAAAGCGATAACACTAAAACTCCTGTGAAAAAAGTTGCCCAACCAATACTTAATCCACTTTGAATAGATACGCCTTGGGCAAAAACTGTCCAAGGCGAAACTCCTTCACCTGCTGCTATGAGAAAAGCTTCACCTGTGCCAAATAGCCAAAGACCTAAAACTAAGAAAAATAAAGTGGAAGGTTTTGCTTTCCAATAGTTGTTTGATCTCCACGAAGTGTGAGGAATTGTTTTTGATGGGAAAAGCCACTTGGGAATAAATTTTTTCAATTCAAACCTGAAATCATCAATTCGTTTAAGTCTTTTCTAGTTCGAGGAGTTAGTTCTCTTTCCTTTAATTCATCACTTAGTTCATCTGGCTTAGTTATTTTTCCTACGGCGACTAGTACTAATGGAACTGTAGATTCATCTAAATTAAATAAAGTTTTAAGTTTTGATTTACTAAATCCTGCCATTTGATGAGCATGTAAACCTTGAGCATGAATTTGAAATGTAATCGAACTTACAGCTAATCCTGCATCAAAGATTTCATCATGTGTGACAGGTTCTCCATATGCGGCAACTAAAATAATTGCACTTGCATTTGGAGCCCATTCCAAATTAAAACCAGTCAAAGTTGAAACAAAGGCATTGAAGTTTTTGTCACCTCTTTTTCCAACTAAGAATCTCCAAGGTTGAGAATTCTTGGAAGAAGGAGACCATCGCGCTGCCTCTAAAATCGACAAAATCTCATCATCACTAATTTGATGATTTTTATCAAAAGCTCTAGTACTCCATCTATTTTTAATAACTTCATGCAAATTTGCATCTGTACTGGCTGGTTTATGCGGAATAGTCATAAATAGAATTATTCTCTAATGTTTACAAACGCGCGACTTCGGGTTGAAAAAGGTGTTATCAGAACTTTTAATGCTCGTAGAGGTCGAATTAGTCAAAAGCAAGTTGAAGTTTTAAACAATCTTTTTCCAGAATTTGAAATGCCAGATCAATTATGGAATTTTTCACAATTATTTGGCGATAAAGAAATAATCTATGAAATCGGATGTGGGGCAGGAGATACCACAATTGCTTTAGCTAAAACTAATCCAGAAAAGATAGTTATTGCAGTTGAAGTACATAGGCTAAGTGTTACGCAACTGGTTGAAAAAATTAAAAAAGAAAACATAAAAAATATC
>CAZZKM010000041.1:0-6797 GCA_964655115.1 uncultured Bifidobacterium sp. | reverse complement strand
TGGACTCTGGGTAAATACAGGAGATGGATTTTATAGATCTTTGAAAAGACCAACTTGGCAACCACCTGATTTTATTTTCGGGATTGCTTGGCCTTATAACTTTTTAGTTTTAATTATCGTAGGAATTTTCATTGCAAATAATTCAGGTAATTTTTCTAGAATTATTTATTCAATTCTTTTTGCATTAAGTGTTGCTACCGCTCTTTTATGGGCACATAGTTTTTATATTCAACATAATTTGTTACTTGCCTGGATTGCACTTTTTATAACGGCATTACTTACTATTCCTATGGTGATAATTGCTTTTCAAACTCAAAGCTGGGCAGGATTAATTTTGTTGCCATATTTACTCTGGCTATTTACTGCCACATCTTTATCGTTTGGCTATTACTGGCTAAATTAGCCAAATTGTTATAAAGGGAAGTCTTATTTACAGATATTCAAGGTAGGTATTCTTGAACCCAAGCCTCGAGGGTGCAGGGTAATCCTGAGAGGAGTATTTTTGACAAAACAGGCAAGATTTATTTAGGAGACTAGATGTTTAAGAACATTCAAGGCCCAGAATTGCTGATCATTTTGTTCATCATTCTGTTGTTATTCGGAGCAAAGCGTATGCCAGATATGGCACGCAGTCTTGGTCGATCAGTAAGAATCTTGAAAGCTGAAACAAAAAATGAAGCCAGCAAACAAGAATCATCAGAAGATCAAGAAAAAAAACCAGAAGCATAACTTCTTATTTTTATTCCGCTTAAATTTTTAAGTGGGAGGTGTATTTAGTATTGCCTGAAACTAAAGTGCAACGTTTCAAAGAAATGTCGTTGCAAGAACATCTTCGCGAATTAAGAACCAGACTTTTCAAAGCATCTGTTTCTATTGTCATCGGAACAGTTGTGGCATGGGTTTTTTATCCACAAATATTTGAAATCCTGAGTCAACCTGTTAATGCCATTGTGGAACAAGCTCAAGCAAATGGTCGAGATGTTCGACTTGTGTTAGGTGGAGTAGCTGATGCTTTTGTTTTACAAATAAAAGTTTCAGTTGTAACTTCAATGCTAGTGACAGCTCCATTGTGGATTTATCAATTATGGAGATTTATCACTCCAGGACTTTATAAAAAAGAAAAACTAAGAGCTTATTTATTTGCAGGTATTGCAACTCCTTTGTTTGTTTCAGGTGCTGTTCTTGCTTATATTTTCCTACCAGTTGGTTTAAATATTTTGTTTGGATTTACTCCTCTAGGAGTAGGAAATTATGTACCAGTTGATAGATATTTAAGCTTCTTTTTAAGAATGGTTTTAGTTTTTGGAATTAGTTTTCTTGCCCCATTATTTATTGTGATGCTAAATCTTTTTGATGTCTTAGAAGCAAAAGCTATTACTTCAAGATGGCGTTTAGTTATCTTGATTGTGTTTGCATTTTCTGCAATTGCAACTCCAACTGGAGATCCAGTTAATATGACACTTTTAGCAGTTCCTGTGTTACTTCTTATTTCTATTGCAACAGGTATTGCTTGGGTAAATGATCGTCGTCGCGCTAGGAAAAGACAAGAAGATCCAGTTTTAGGTCTATCAGATGATGAAGCTTCTCCTGAACCAAAACCATCAACAGAAATATAGGAATAGATTATGAAAAAAATAGTTTCAATGGGTGTTCATATATTAGATGTTTTAGGAAGACATGTTTCTGAAATTCCACCAGGACAAAATATTGCTCTTTTAGACGAAATCAGAATCACTGCTGCAGGAACTGCTGCTGGAACCTCTGTTGATATGGCAAAACTTGGTGCATCAGTTATTGCTATGGGTGCTGTTGGTGAAGATGAAATGGGAAATATTTTGTTAGGCATCATGCAACGCTATGGAATTGATACTTCCAAAATGGTGAGAAAAAAAGGTGTGCAAACTTCAGGCACCATGCTTCCCATAAGACCAAATGGGGAAAGACCTGCTCTACATGTAATGGGCACTAATGCTGAATTTTGTTTTGAAGATGTTGATCAAGACACTGTTAAAAGTGCAGATTATGTTCACGTAGGCGGATTTTATTTAATGCCTAAGTTTGACTCAGGCGATGCTGCCAAAGTATTAAAAGTTGTTAAAGAAGGTAAAGCTATAACTACTATGGATATTTTAGGTATAAAGCAAGACAACATGAAAGAAAAAATCTTGCCTTGCATGCCTTATCTAGATTTCTTTATGCCTAATTTAGAAGAATCTCAAATGATTACTGGATTAACTGATCTTGATGAAATTTGTGACGTATTTTTAAATGCAGGTGCAAAACATGTTGTGTTAAAAATGGGGGATCGTGGAAGTTTGATTAAGAATAAAGATGGTTTGCGTTTAAGAGTTCCAGCATTTCAAGTAAAAGTTGTTGATACCACAGGTTGTGGCGATGCTTGGACAGGTGGATTTATTACTGGCCTTTCAAAAGGAATGAGCATTGAAGAAGCTGCAAAACTTGGAAGTGCATGTGGATCTTTAGTTGCAACTGGTTTAGGTTCAGATGCAGGAATAATTGATTTTGATTCAACAATTAAATTTATGAATTCAAATCCAACTTTGCCGTTAAGAGATTAGAACTAAATTAAAAAAGGGGCCAGGAAAAATCCTGGCCCTTTTTGTTTTAACCTTTTAACTCTTTGAACTAAATGCAGCATCAAATGCAGCACTTGGTGGAGTGAAGTTAAGTTTTCTGATGAATTCCAAAGCTTCTGGACCACCGAATAAACGGTCCATTCCAGCGTCTTCCCATTCAACAGAGATTGGTCCTTTGTAACCAATTGCATTTAAGCCGCGGAAAACATCTTCCCAAGGAACATGTCCATGTCCGGTGGAAACGAAATCCCATCCACGACGTGGATCTGCCCAAGGTAAATGTGAACCAAGGCGACCATTTTTACCATTTAATTGTTTGCGTGATTCTTTGCAATCAACATGGTAAATGCGATCTTTGAAATCAAGTAAGAAGTTAACTGGATCAAGATCTTGCCAAACGAAATGGCTTGGATCAAAATTCAAACCAAATGCTGGACGATTCTTAATTGCTTTCATTGTTTCTACTGTGGTCCAGTAGTCGTAAGCAATTTCTGATGGATGAACTTCATGTGCAAACTTCACACCATTTTTATCAAACACATCCAAGATTGGGTTCCAACGATCTGCGAAATCTTTGTAACCTGCATCAATCATGTGCTGTGGTACTGGTGGAAACATTGCAACGTAATGCCAAATTGATGAACCGGTAAATCCAATTACGGTGTCAACTCCCATTGCTTTTGCAGCAATTGCTGTTGTTTTCATTTCTTCAGCAGCACGTTGTCTAACACCTTCTGGATCACCATTACCCCAAACGCGTGATGGCAATATTCCTTTGTGTCTTTCATCAATTGGGTTATCACAAACTGCTTGTCCAACTAAGTGATTGGAAATTGCCCAATACTTTAAGTTGTATTTTTCTAAGATGTCTTTTTGTTGTCTGACATATTTATCACTTTCTGCAGCTTGTACTACATCTAAGTGATCACCCCAACAAGCAATTTCTAATCCGTCGTAACCCCAACCAGAAGCTAATTTGCACATTTCTTCAAATGGCAAATCTGCCCATTGACCGGTGAATAACGTAACTGGTCTTGACATATTTTCTTTCCTCCTTTTATTTAATTTCTTGCCAAGATGATTTGTTTTCTGAACTCTTGACAACTGCGTCTAATACTTTTTGAACTTGTAAACCATCAGCAAAAGTTGGTTTTGCTTCAGTGTTATTTACTATTGCTTCCACGAAATCTTTTAATTCGTGAGTAAATGGATGTTCATAACCAATGATGTGTCCTGGTGGCCACCATGCAGTCATGTATGGATGAACTCCTTCAGTTACCAAAATTCTTTGGAAACCTGCAGTTTCACTACTTTCTGAATTATCGAAATACCAAAGTTCATTCATATCTTCAAAAGAAAACTTCAATGAACCTTTGGATCCAAATATTTCAAATCCCATATCGTTTTTTCTACCAGTTGCAAAACGAGTAGCTTCATAAGTTGCTAATGCGCCACCATCGGTTTTACCGATAAATACTGCAGCATCATCAACGGTTACTTTGCCCATTTTGTTTCCAGAAGCACTTGCTTGTAAACCTGAGTAATCTCCAGGCAATGGTCTTTCTTTAATAAATGTTTCGGTTACACCTGAAACACCAATTAATTTTTGTCCAGTTACAAATTGTGTTGTATCAATAGCATGAGCTCCGATATCACCTAATGCACCAGAACCTGCTTTATCTTTTTCTAATCTCCAAACTAATGGAAAATTAGGATCAACTATCCAATCTTGTAAGTATCTGGCACGTATGTGAAAGATCTTTCCAAGTTTTCCTTCTTCAACCATTTTCTTAGCTAAAGAAACTGCTGGCACTCTTCGATAATTAAATGCCACCATATTCTTTGAATTTTTATTTGCATTTGCAGCAGTTACCATTTGTTCAGCTTCTGCAACGGTGTTTGCTAATGGTTTTTCACAAATTACATGTTTGCCCGCATTTAAAGCAGCAATTGCAATTTCTGCATGTGAATCACCTGGTGTACAAATATCAATAATGTCGATATCTGAACGAGTTAATAATTTTTTCCAATCAGTTTCGATTCCATCCCAACCAAGTCGATCAGCTGCTTCTTGAGTATTTGCTTGATTTCTTCCGCAAACTGCAACCATTTTTATTTCTGCTGGAATGTCAAAAACTCTGCCAACATTTCGCCAAGCTTGCGAGTGGGCTCTTCCCATAAAGGCATAACCAATCATTGCTACACCTAATGTCTTTTTAGCCATTGATTTCTTCTAACCCCCTTGTATACAAGTCCGTACACCACCAACCCTAGGCGCATCTTTACGAACATTTCAAGAGAGAATACGATTCTTAATTAAGTACCTTTGAATTCCTGCCCCAAGATAAAGAGAGGTTGAGGACTCCTTTTGAAAAAACTTATTAACGATCCCTTCGACATGGTCGAAGAAATGGTCGAAGGCTACGTTGCAGCTAACGATCACATAATTAAAAGAGTAGGCAAAAGAGCTATTGCTCGCGCTAACTCACCAATTCCAGGAAAAGTTGGAATTGTGGTTGGTGGCGGTTCAGGCCACTTGCCAGCATTTGCCGGTTACGTTGGCAAAGGAATGGCAGATGGTGCCGCTTTTGGAAACGTATTTGCTTCCCCTCCAGCAAAACCAATTGTGGAAGCAACATTGGCTGTTAATTCTGGCGCAGGGGTTATGTACACCTACGGAAATTATCAAGGTGATTGCATTAACTTTGATAAAGCACAAGATAAATGTCGTGAAATGGGAATTCCTGTTCAAACAGTTGTTTTAAATGATGACGTTTTATCTGCACCAAAAGATCAAGCACACAGACGTCGTGGCATCGGCGGATTATTTCTAGTTTGGCATGTGGCAGGAGCAAAAGCAGAACAAATGGCTTCATTAGATGAAGTTGTTGCTGTAACTGCAAAAGCAAATGCCAATACAAGAACAGTTGGTGTGGGTTTAACTTCTTGCACAGTTCCTGCAAATGGAAAACCAACTTTTCATTTACCAGAAAATGAAATGGAAATTGGTTTAGGAATTCATGGTGAACCTGGAATTAAAAGAGTAAAGGTTCGTCCAATTGATTCAATAATTGATGAAATTATGGAAGCGATTTTGGCTGATTTAGATTACAAAGGAACAGATGTTGCTTTGTTAGTAAATGGTCTTGGTGGATCTCCAGCAGAAGAACTTTATGTGGTTTATCGCAGAGTAAAGCAAATTTGCGATGCGAATAAAATCAATATCAAATTTAAACATGTTGGTAATCAAGTAACAGCACTGGAAATGCAAGGAACTTCAGTTTCATTGATGCGTTTGGATGAAGAAATGTATCAATTGATTAAGAACACAACTGTTGACACTTGTATGTATAAGAAAGTTTAAAGAGGAAAATAAATGGCTAATGTAAACGGAAATTTAGTTGCTAAATCTTTAGTTTTAGTTGCTAAGAAAGTTGAAGATAACAAAGACTATTTATGTGCACTTGATGGAGAAGTTGGCGATGGAGACCATGGCGTATCAATGACAATTGGTATGCGTGCAGTTTCTCGTGCTGCTAAAGCTTTACCAATTAATTGCACACCTTCTGAAGCCTTTCAATCAGCAGCAGATGCTTATGCAGATGAAGTAGGAGCAACAATTGGGCCACTTTATGAAGCAGCATTTGCAGCCGCAGCAGAAGCTGTTGCTGGGAAAGATAATTTGAATGAGATTGCTGATTGGGCCAAAGTTTATAGAGCAATGGCAACAGCAATTCAACAATTAGGAAAAGCAGAATTAGGCGATAAGACATTGCTTGATTCATTTTTTCCAGCCGTTGATCACATTCAGGCCCTTTCAACTAAAGGTGGAAAATTAGAAGATGCACTTCTATCAACTGCGCAAACTGCATTGGATGCAGCAGTTGCTACCAAAAATCTTGTGCCTCAAAAAGGAAGAGCTTCTCGTTTAGGAGATAGAGCTAAAGGTCATCAAGACGCAGGAGCTACATCTTTAGCTGTTGTGCTAAAAGGATTTGCTGACGGAGTTAAAAAAGGTTAATTAATTTATTTGGTTTGAATTAATAATACTAAATAATTTTCTTACTCTTAAACATGAATAAAAAAGTATGGATTATTGAAGCCGGCAAAATATTTCCAAACATTGATGCTGGTTCAAGGTGTATCCAGGACTTAAATTTAGGTATTAATCAACTAGGAATTAATTGTGATATTTTGTTT
>CAZZKM010000040.1:0-6893 GCA_964655115.1 uncultured Bifidobacterium sp. | reverse complement strand
TGTCTCAAGCAAGGAGAAGTCATGGCGTCAGAGATCAACACCGCTCCATTCAACACGACGTGGGCCGATTCGGCCGGCGGAAAATGGCGAATCGAAGTTAGATACGAAGTAGTCAACGAGCGGGCGGTACCAGTCTCATTCGCCATCCGTGGTGACGGCAGATGCGAACTTACACACAACGTTCTCCGCGAGTTCCCATTCAGGCAAATGGTCTACGGCTCCCGCCAAACAAAGCCACCCAAACAACGCATGGACCTCATCCACAAAACCGAGAAATTCCGTGACATGCGCAAGGATGAGGGCCGCCGACCACGCGATCTTTCAGCCGAGGAAGCGGAACTCACAGTCGAGGTCTACCTGGACGCTTACCGCACCGGCCAGCCGACAATTCGCACCATTGCAGAACGCTTCGGTCTCACCGAATCCGGTGCAGCTCAACGAATCGCTCTGCTCCGTAAGCACGGAATGCTCCCATCAAATTCGAAGGAGAATCGATCTAAGAAACGTTCTTAGATCTGAATCCATCAAGGAGCATCAATGAACACAACAGTTACAGACATCATCAACACCGAGCCGATACCAGTTATCGAATACGTTGACCGAACGGAGGCGATGAGAATCCTCGGTGTTAGCCGAACGACGCTTGCGACATTGGTGAAGCGTCACAACGTTCCCGTGTCACGACTGACGCGTCGGCCGCGTTACCGCAAAACGGACATCATCGGCTTGATCGAAGCTCACATGTCCGATCACAAGAAAAAGGCGTCCGGAGCCGCGTCATGAGCATCCACGTTCTGACAGGAAAAAGAGGAGTGCGCTACCAAGTGCGCTACCGCCGAGCAGACGGATCACAAGGCGGCCGCACCTTCCGCCGCCGTCACGACGCCGAACGATTCCAAGCAGAAGTCGTCCTCGACGGAACCGACCTGTGGGGTCTCAGCAGGAAAGAAAGAAAGAAAACGTTCGGTGAAGTTGCACAGCGCTGGTGCCAGCTCCAAAGCAAGGACCACAAGCCACGCACCGTCAAAAGACGCAACGAAATCCTCCGCAAGCACTTGCTGCCAGAAATCGGCCACATGCCGATCAGAGCAATCAAAAACAGTCACCTCCAAGATTTGAAAATCAGCCTGGAGAACAAGCAACTCGCACCGCTCACCATCAGAAACATCTTCGCCATCGCAAAACCGATCTTCGGGCTCGCAATCCAGGAAGAACTGATCGCAACCAACCCAACAAAAGGGGTCAAGCTCTCCAACAAGCCACAGAAAACCGGTCGAGCTCTCGAACCAGAGGAATGCCGGACGCTGCTCGCAAACCTCGACGATCACCATCGACGCATCTTCTACGTGCTCTTGGCCACGGGACTCCGGATCGGCGAGCTCCTTGATCTGACAGTGGGTGACCTGGATTTGCAGAAGCGTTCATTGACGGTCGCAACAAGCAAGACGAACAGCGGCAAACGAGAGATTTACCTCGGTGACCACGACATCGCTGTCCTGCGAGAACACTTAAGAACACTCGGCGAGAACCGACACAACCAAGGAACGTGGCTGTTCCAGTCGACGCACGGCAAACGTCTTCAGTACAGGAACCTCGTTCAGCGAGTGCTACAGCCAGTTATCAAACAGCAGGGAATGAAGCCTTTCACCCTGCATGACTTGCGTCGCACCCACGCCACGATGTTGGTTGCTGCCGGCAACGACCCCAAAACGGTTCAAGAACGCATGGGCCACGTCGATATCGAAACGACTCTCAAGTACTACGCAAAGTCGACGGAAGAAGGAAAAAGACGAGCCGCAGGAGCGATCGTCCAGTTCCTGGCAGGGGACGAGACCCCGTCGTCTACGCGTCAGACGTTCGACATGGGAGTTTCATTGGCGACAGCACCATGAAAAGGCTTTCGAGAAACTGACTCACAACAAAACGAAACGCACGTTTCAAATGAGTCCGACAGAACACCCAAAAACTAAGGTGAACAGTAATGTCCACAAGCTCCGACAAAGACGCTGGTAACGGAACAACCAAAGATCAGCTCGTCAAGTCGCGTCAGCGAGTCGCCGACCACGGCGAAGTGTTCACACCGCAGTGGATGGTCGATGACATGCTCAACTTGGTCAAGGACGAATCGGAACGAATTGACTCCCGCTTCTTGGAACCAGCATGCGGCTCGGGGAACTTCCTAAAGCCTGTGCTACAGCGCAAACTCGCTACCGTGAAATCCCGTTACGGCCGCAGCGAATTCGAGCGCAAGCACTACGCGCTCTTTGCTCTGATGTGCGTCTACGGCATCGAACTGCTCGAAGACAATGTTGCCGAATGTCGCCAGAACCTCCAGCAGATTTTCAATGATTTCCTCGCAGTGGATACAGAATCTGAATGGTCCCGTGCCGCAGCCAATGTTCTGGTCGCAAACATCATTCAAGGTGACGCACTTACGCTCCAAACCCCGGCCGGGGGACCAATCACCTTCCCGGAGTGGGGATACCTCGGAACCGGCAAGTACCAGCGCAGGGACTTTCGCTACGATTCACTCACGCAGCGATCTTCAATCGAAGGGTCACTGTTCGAGATGCTCGAGGAGCACGAAGTGTTTATTCCAACCAAGACATATGAACCGCTGACCTTGGAGATGATCGCGCAATGACACAAGCGCCGTTCCAGCTGCAGCCGCACAACCCAGATGTGTTGATGTGCATCGCCAATCTTTCGAACGACGAGGTCTTCACTCCGCCTGAACTCGTGAATCAGATGCTCGACGTAATTGCCGCGTCATGGGCCGCTTCGAACAACGGCGCAAGTATTTGGGCAGACAAGGAAGTCACATTCCTCGACCCCTGCACTAAGTCGGGTGTGTTCTTGCGCGAGATTACGAAGCGACTAACTGTCGGGCTCGAAAAGCAAATTCCTGATCTCACTGAACGTGTCAATCACATCCTGACGAAACAGGTTTATGGAATCGCAATCACTGAACTAACGAGTCTCCTCGCGCGACGCAGTGTCTATTGCTCAAAGTACGCAAATGGCATTCATTCGATTGCACGCAAGTTCCAGAGTGAAGCGGGCAACGTCTGGTTTGAGCGAACAGAACATGACTGGACGAAGGGAGTGTGTCAGTTTTGTGGCGCGCATCAGGCCGCTTACTCGCGAGGTGACGATCTAGAAACGTATGCATATCGGTTTATTCACTCGAATAACCCGCAGGAATTAACCCGTGAATTGTTTGGAGGAGACGTGCAGTTTGATGTAATCATCGGCAACCCGCCGTATCAATTGGGATCAGATGGAGGTACTCGTGACGTACCGATTTATCAGAAGTTTGTAGAGCAGGCGAAAAACCTAGATCCCCGTTTCTTGACCATGGTGATCCCGGCTCGTTGGATGGCGAGTGGTCTTGGGCTCAATGAGTTTCGGGAAACGATGCTCAAAGATCGCCGACTTCGCGCGATTGTTGACTATCCGGTCGCAAAGGAAGTCTTTCCGTCGGTTGAGATAAAGGGAGGGGTTTGCTATTTCCTCTGGGACCGCGACCATGAAGGCGACGCAAGTGTCCAAAGCATCCGTGGTGGAGTGGTCTCCGGTCCAACCATGCGGAACCTCTCCGAGTTCGATGTCTTGGTTCGCGACAATCGCGCTGTGGAAATCCTTCGAAAAGTTCTTGCAAAGAAAGAAGAGTCAATCATCAGCATTCTCTCGGTAGATAAGGAGTTCGGGTGGACATCGAACTTTGAAGACTTCCATCTGAAGGAACATAAAGGTGATGTTCCAATTCACTACGGCCGACAAGGAAAGCGACTGAAGGGCTATGTGCGTCGCAGTCAAATAGTAAAGAGCGAAAAACTGGTTGACACGTGGAAAGTCATGGTTCCGAAAGCTGGATCAGACGGCGGCCAGCGGATTCCCGATGTTGTATTGGGCAAACCCTTTATCGCATCAAAGCCTTCGGTATGTACACAAACGTTCTTGTTCTTCTATCTGAAGACTCGCACCGAAGCTGAGAGTGTTCAGTCGTATCTTCAGACTAAATTCTTCCGATTTCTCGTCTCGCTGCGAAAAATCACTCAAGACGCGACGCGCTCGACATACACATGGGTTCCGATGCAGACATGGGATAAGGCATGGAGCGATAGCACGCTTTACAAGAAGTACGGCTTGACAAAGCTCGAGACCGAGTACATCGAAATGATGATCCGTGCAATGGACCTGGCAGAAGATGAAAACAACTGAGGACTTACTTCCTCCAAAGTCGCTGGCGCGACTCCGCATCTACGCCTGGTCAACTACTGAGGTTGCCAAGTTCAGAGGATGCCTCAAGATTGGCCAAACAACACGTGATGTGAATTCTCGAATTCGCGAATCACAGGGAGTTGCGCCGGTCAAGTATCAACTTGAAGTCGACGAGCCGGCCGAGCGCGATAACGGAACAGTGTTTCGTGACTCCATGGTGCGAAAACGCCTCGAGAAGAAGGGATTTGAGTGCGTCGAGGGTGAGTGGATGCGCTGCAGCGCAAAAGACGTCTTGGCGGCAATCAATGAGCTTCGGACTGGTGCAGCCCATGTTGATGTGCGTAGCGAGAACTTCCCGCTGCGCGCAGAGCAGAAAGCTGCAGTAAAGAAGACTGCCGATTACTTCCGATCAATCTGGGCTGATGATAAGAAAGCTGTTCCGCGGTTCCTGTGGAATGCCAAGATGCGTTTCGGCAAGACTTTCGCCTCCTACCACCTGGCAAAGGATCTCGGAGCTAAGCGAGTTCTGGTTGTCACGTTCAAGCCCGCCGTGGAAGACGCGTGGGAAACCGATCTCGTGTCACATGTCGACTTTGCTGGCTGGCAGTACTTCTCCAAAGCAAACGGAGCGGATCCCAAGAAAGTCAAGAAGGACCAGCCGTTGGTGTACTTCGGGTCGTTCCAAGACCTACTTGGCCGCGACAAGAAGACGGGAACAATAAAGGCAAAGAACGAGTGGGTTCACGAGATGAACTGGGACCTCGTCATCTTTGACGAGTATCACTTCGGTGCTTGGCGTGAAAGTGCGAAAGAATTGTTTGAGGGCGAAGACGAAGCCGAAGCGAAGAAGGAGATTCAGGGTGAATACGGTTCTGCTCTCGAAGACTTCGATGAGGCACTAGAAGAGTTGAACGAGTCGGAAGACGACTTCCTTCCGATCACGACGCGCGCATATCTCTATCTCTCGGGAACGCCATTCAAGGCACTGGCCACGGGTGAATTTATTGAAGAGCAGATCTTCAACTGGACGTACACCGACGAGCAACGAGCCAAACAGGCCTTTGCTTCGAAGAACCCAGATAAGTGGAATCCCTATGCGGCGCTTCCCGAAATGCGTCTGCTCACTTACCAGATGCCTGAAGAACTCATCGCGATCGCAAAGCAGGGGGAGTTCGACGAATTTGACTTGAACGCATTTTTTGAGGCAACGGGAACCGGCAAGAATGCAACGTTCAAGCACAAGGACGATGTACAGAAGTGGTTGAACATCATTCGCGGCGACTACCTGCCCACACAAGTTGACGCCCTGAAAGTTGGTCGTCGACCACCGTTCCCGTATTCCGATACGCGACTGCTCCCGTATCTGCAGCACTCATTCTGGTTCTTGCCGAACGTAGCTGCCTGTCACGCCATGGCCAATTTGCTTCGCGAGCGCCACAACGTGTTCTGGCACGACTACACCGTCCTTTCAGTTGCTGGCACTGGAGCCGGAGTAGGTCTCGACGCATTGCCGCCGGTCCGCAAGGCGATCGGTGGGGGATTCGAATCGAAAAC
Source organism: uncultured Bifidobacterium sp. (assembly GCA_964655115.1). Classification (GTDB taxonomy): domain Bacteria; phylum Actinomycetota; class Actinomycetes; order S36-B12; family UBA5976; genus ATZT02. Next base: position 1,115 of record CAZZKM010000040.1, on the reverse strand, counting down.
CATCACCCTCTCTTGCGGCAAACTCACCACAGGTGTGACCGTGCCGCAATGGTCGGCAATCCTCATGCTTCGAAATCTGAAATCGCCTGAAACGTACTTCCAGTCAGCGTTCCGTGTGCAGTCACCATGGTCGATCAAGAACCCCAATGGTGACAATCCCCATGAGGAAGCGATCATCAAGCCGGTCTGCTTCATCTTTGACTTTGCACCAACTCGAGCATTGCGGCAGATCGCCGAGTACGGCTCAGGGTTGTCGCCCGAAACGGCCAACCCTGAGACTGCGGTCGAGGAACTCGTCAAGTTCCTGCCAGTGCTCGCTTACGACGGATCCAACATGACCCAGGTCGATGCTGGAGGAATCCTCGATATCGCATTGGCCGGAACATCTGCCACGCTGCTCGCCCGCAAGTGGGAGTCGGCGATTCTCGTGAATGTGGACAATGAAACATTGCGCAAGATCATGGGCAACAAAGCGGCCATGGACGCGATCATGAACATCGAAGGGTTCAGGGCTCTCGGAAGCAGCATCTTTGAGACCGTCGTCAACAAGAGTGAAGCTGTTCGCGACACCAAACGCGAAAAGGGCGAGAAGCTCACCGACAAGCAAAGAAAAGAGCTCACCGCCGAAGAGAAAGAGTACAAGTCGAAGCGAAAGCAGATTCAGGAGAAACTGATCAAGTTCGCTACTCGCATCCCGGCGTTCATGTATCTGACCGACTTCCGCGAGAACACACTCCGAGACGTCATAACGAAGCTCGAGCCCGATCTCTTCAAGAAGGTGACCGGGCTTACCGTCAAGGACTTCGAGACACTGGTCTCACTCGGCGTCTTCAACGCCACCCACATGAACCAAGCGGTATTCGCATTCCGCCGTTACGAAGATTCCTCTCTCTCGTACACAGGAATCGATTCACACCCCAAACTCCGCCACTACGGTCTGTACGACACCGTGATCGCAGTCGAAGACTGACCAGGGGCACACGCGTAGAGCTGTTCCTAGTTTGTTCCCTCGAGGCGTTCCGCTCGTGGGTACGATATTGCAAAAGCTTTGAATTACTTAGCTTTGCTCCCGTAGCTCAGTTGGATAGAGCAACGGTTTCCTAAACCGCAGGTCG
>CAZZKM010000039.1:0-6919 GCA_964655115.1 uncultured Bifidobacterium sp. | reverse complement strand
GATTTACGTTACTCAGTTGATATAACAAAAATCTCAAATGAATTAGGTTATCGACCACAAGTTATTTTTGATCAAGGATTAATTGAAACCATTAATTGGTATAAAAATAACGAATCTTGGTGGAAAAAACATAAGAACAATGCTCCAGCGATAAAATGACCTGGGTAATTCTTGGCGCAAATGGTCAATTAGGAAAAGAACTTTATTATTTATTAAAAAGTTCAAACAATGAAGTATTAGGCTTAACCAAAAATGAAATTGATTTAGCAAATCCTGAAAGTATCATAGAAAAATTAAGTAATTATCCAGCTAAATATTTAGTTAATTGTGCAGCTTACACTCAAGTTGATAAAGCCGAAGAAGAAATTGATTTAGCAAATAAAGTTAACGGTTTAGCTGTTGGACAAATTGCAAAATATGCTTTAGAAAATTATATTCCTTTTGTTCATATTTCAACAGATTACGTTTTTGATGGTTCTTCTAAAATTCCTTATAAAGAAACAGATCAAACTAATCCTCAATCGGTTTATGGAAAATCAAAATTATTAGGAGAAACAGAAACTTTATTAAGAAATCCAAAAGCATATATTTTAAGAACGGCTTGGGTTTATGGAGCTCACGGTAGAAATTTCCCAAAAATAATTGCTGACAAATTAAGAAATGGTGAAAGTTTACAAGTAGTTAATGATCAAATTGGATCTCCAACTTGGACTTTTGATTTAGCTAATGCAATTATTGAAATTATAGAAAAGAAACCCGATCCTGGTATTTATCATGTGACTAATTCAGAATTTTGTTCCTGGTTTGAATTTGCAAAAGAAATTGCTAAATCATTAAAAATTGATGAAAACAAAATAACTTCAACAACGAGTGACAAATACATTCGTCCAGCAAAAAGACCAAGTTATTCAGTTTTATCAAATGAAAAATGGGTTAAAGCTGGTTTAAAACCAATGCCATCATGGAAAAATTCTTGGCAAAATGCCGCAGCAAGTGTGTTAATTAAAGATTAAGAATTAGTTGGGCTAGGACTTGGTGTTGCAGTTGCTGTAACTGTTACAACTGGCGTAGGTGTTGGAGTTGGCGGCACAACAATTACAGTTCCTGGCGGAACACCAACTGTGATTGTTACTACTGCTCCTTCACTTGATTTTGTGCCAGGCTTTGGCGCTTGAGCTAACACACTTCCAATTTGTTCTGTAACAACTTGTTGCAATATTTGAACTTGGAATCCAAGGTTTGCAAGATCTGTTCTAGCTTGTGCTTCACTTAAACCAACAACTTGGGGAACTATTTTCAATCCGCTAGAAATTGTTATGGCAACTTCAGTTCCAGCACTTACTGCAGTTCCTACAGCAGGATCAGATCCCACGACTACACCTTTGTCGCTATCACTTTCAACTTCTGTGACAGGACCAATCTTTAATCCTTTGTCAGACAAAACTCTTCTTGCATCTTCGACACTTTGTAAACCAATCAATCTTGGAACAACAACTTTAGATTTTCCAGCGCTTACCACAACATCAACACTTGTTCCAGAAGTTATAGAAGTTCCAGCTTGTGGAGTTTGACTAATAATTGTATCCACTGGTCTTTCACTATTTTCAGGTGAAATTTGACCTAAAGATAATCCTTCTTCAAGTAATAAAACAGTTGCTTTTTCAACTGTTAATCCATCTAAACTTGGCACAATAATCCGATCTGAAGTTGAGAAACCAAAAATTTGAGTTGCTAACCAAACTGTTAACCCGCCAACAAAAATTCCAGAAATTGCAAGTAAAGCTAAAACAGAATTTCCTCTTGGTTTTGTGCGAGTAATTTTTGTATTTGAGTTCATTTTTTTAGGTTTTGGTGCAGTACTTGCAACCGTTGGTAATCCTTGTAAAACTCTTTCAACATCTGATTGGAATTCCTCTGCACTTTGATATCTATCATCGGGTGATTTTGCTAAGGCATGTAGAACAACTGTATCTATTTCTTTTGGAATTGCATTATCCAGACTAGAAGGTGGTGCTGCATATTCAGAAACATGTTGGTAAGCAACTGCAACAGGTGAATCTCCTTTAAACGGTGGCTCTCCTGTTAATAATTCATAAAGTAAAACTCCTGCAGAATACAAATCACTTCTTGCATCAACATTTTCTCCCCTTGCTTGTTCAGGAGATAAATAATGAGCAGTACCTAAAACTGTACTTCCACCAGTCATTGTTGCTTTGGTATCAGCTAAAGCTCTTGCAATACCAAAATCCATAACTTTCACATCACCATTTTTGGTAATCATGATGTTTGCAGGTTTTATATCTCTATGAATAATTCCATGGCTATGTGAATAGGAAAGTGCATCTAAAATTCCAATTGTTATTTTTAGAGCACGTTCTGTTTGTAATTTTCTACCACTTTTAACAATATCTCTTAAAGTTGTTCCATTTACGTATTCCATAACAATGTAGGGAACATTTGTGGCATTTGTTTTATCTCCTACAATTTCTTCACCTGTGTCATAAACAGCAACAATTGTTGGATGATTTAGTGCAGCGGCAGCTTGAGCTTCTCTTCTAAATCTTGCAATAAATGCAGGATCTCTTGCTAAATCACTTCTTAATATTTTGATTGCAACAGTTCTTTTTAGCCTTGTATCTTGGGCTTCATAAACTTCAGCCATACCGCCACGACCGATTAATTCACCCAGTTCGTAGCGATTAGCAAGTTTTTGTTCAATCATTAACGTTTAATCTCCATTTATATTTTTCATATTAGCCGTTATTGAGGTTTAATTGATTTCATCACTTCGAAGCAAAATGAAAAAGATGAATCTCTATTACATAAAGCCCTTTGATCAAGGCGTCTAACTATAAATCTTGCCTCAGTTAGAGAATTTGCATCAATTCCCTTATCTACAAGAACTAAATCTTCTTTGGTTAAAACTTTAGTTTCTAAGTTAAAACTTTGTACAGGCTGAGAAAGGGAAACTGGTCCAAGGTTAACTTTTAAACCTTGAAAAATTGCAATATTTTCACCTAAATTACTTACAAAATATTGTCTAGTAATCCAATAATTAAAACCAAAATAAAACGGTACCACCAATAAGGCAAAAGCTACGAAGAATTTGATTTTTTTTGAGAATCGAATACTTTTTAAAGCAGGAAATTCAGAAGTAATAAATGGGTGAATATCAGTAGGGAAATCCAAATCTGGTAACAAAATTCTATTTCTTGGTTCTGCAGCTGCGCCTAAAACAATTGGTTTATTATCTATTTTTTGTTTAGTAACTTCAGCCAAAATAACTGTTATGTTGTCAGGGCCTCCAAGTTCAAGTGATTTTTCAATTAATGCTGAAACTGCACCTACATAATCATAATTATTAATTATTCTTAATATTTCTAAATCAGAAACAACATTAGTTAATCCATCAGTACAAAGTAATAACTTATCCCCTTCAAAGATTTCAATTCTTTCTTTTTGAGGTATTAAATTTTCTGAACCATCTATTGCTTGTAATAGAAGTGATTTTTGCGGATGAGTTTTTGATTCAATTTCTGTAATTTGACCAGAATCAATTAAAGTTTGTATATAAGTTTGATCTTTTGTTAATTGTTTAATTTCTTTATTTCTAATTAAGTAAATTCTAGAGTCGCCTATATTAAGAATGTTAATAAAATTATTTTCAAATTTAACAATTGATACTGTTGTTCCCATACCTTGTCTAGAATTATCTTTTTGTATCGAATTTTTTATTTTTGAAGAAATATCATCTATAATTCGATCATCAATTTTAGAATCATTTATTTTTCTATCGAAATTTGAAATTATTGAGACAGCAGTTGAACTTGCAAGTTCTCCTGCAGCATGTCCACCCATACCATCTGCCACTAGAAGATAGTTTTTTCCAATAAATCCTGAATCTTCATTATTTTCTCGTGCTAGACCAACATCTGATCTACCTGAGGATTTAAACCAAAAATTTTGGGTCATATTAAATCGCGATAAATTTTTATCTCTGATGTTCCTATTTTGAAGGTAACTTCATCTTCAATATTGAATTCAGTTATTTTTTCACCATTAATAAAAGTTCCATTAGTAGAATTTAGGTCTTTGATAAAAATTGATTCCGATACTTCAATTGATAAATGTTTGCGTGAGATTCCAGAGTCATTGATCTGAATGTCTACATCAGTCCCTCTACCTAAAACGTATGTTCTTTTTTCTAGTTGTTTTTTCATACCTCCAATTTCTAAAATATAGCTTTTTATCGTTTCACTTATTTGCTCTAATTCCTCCACAATTGGAATACATTTGACAACACCAGTACTCAAACTTGAGTCTTTAAGAATACGAACCTCTACGCTGTTTAGATTTTCAATTCTTTTTAGTTCAACTGTTTTATCTATAAGATTTACTAAACCATCGATTATTAAATTTTTATATTTTTCAAGTCTAGTAAAATCATGATTAGACAAATAAATATTGAATCCAACAAGTTTTGTATTTATCCCTATTTCATTAATAGATCTGTTTATTTCTTGGTTGAGCATTCCAGCGAGTTCAACGGGCTGTATTTCTAATAAAGAACCGTCAACTAATTCAAAATTTGACAACTCGTTAAATTGAACTTCGAATTGATCAATTAAACTCAAAATATTTCCTTTTCGCTATAAGAAAACACTAGTATTCTTATCAGGATTACGCTTATTTTGACACTTCTGAAACTAAAAAGGTGGTGAGATTTTGGCTACTGTTCGAATATTTATACCATTATTTAACGCTCAGGATTACATCAAGGAAACATTAGAGTCTGTAGTAGGTCAATCTTACACTGATTGGGATTGTGTAATTTCCGATGACAAATCTACAGATAAGTCAGTGGAAATAGTGAAAAATTTTATTAAAAATGATTCAAGGTTTAAATTGATCTTAAACGAAAAACATTCTAACGTCGCTTTTAACTGGAATTTAAGTAAAGTAAATAATAATTCTGTCGCTACAAAAATTTTATGTTCGGATGACTATTTGTTTCCAAATAGTATTGCGCATCAATTACAGGTTTTAAAGACTAATAATACTAGTGCTGTATTTAGTAGGAGAGAAATTCTTTTACCTAAAGGAAGAAAATTGATTCCAAACATGCCTTTATACAATTCACGCATTTCAGCAAAAGAAGCATTTGGATTTTATGTAAAATCAGGAAGAAACATTTTCGGTGAACCTGTTTCAGCATTATTTAATACTCGAGACCTATTAGAAAGTAAAGGTTTTTCAGAGTTGCATGAATACACTTTAGATCTAAGTGGCTATTTAGAGATTACAAAGAATAAATATGTATCTTTAGACAGAGAAATTGTTGGTTGTTTTAGAGTTTCAAAACAACAGTGGTCGTATAGATTGAAAAAAAATCAAAATTCGGCTCAACTTAATTTCAAGAAATTTTTAATAACTAATAACTTTGTTGAAGTTTCAAATTTAGCTTTTTTCATTGGAGAGATTAGGGCAAGACTATTTACAATGTTAAGGGCTCTAATATACAGAGTAGGATAAACGTACTAAGGGAGTTTTATTGAAGAGTAATAACGCAATTAAAGGTCAAAAAATTACTTTGGCATCTGCGGGTAGGTCAGCAAGTGTTTTTAAGGATATACAAGATTTACTAAAGTCAAGAGAATTGTTATTTGCACTTCTTTCGAGGGAGTTGGCCGGAAAATATAAAGGAAGTGTTTTAGGTTTAGGTTGGACTTTGATAAGGCCTCTTGTAATGCTGTTTATCTATGCAGTAGTTGTTGGACAGTTTTTGGGTGCATCTAAAAATGTAGAAAAATTTGCAATATTTATCTTTGTGGGACTTTTGTTTTGGAATCTTTTATCAGATTCTATTAGCACGGGATCTGTTGCGATGACAACAAATGGATCTTTATTGAAAAAAGTTTGGTTTCCCAGGGAGATACTTCCCTTAACAAGTTTTGCCGTAGCCACAGTACATTTTTTGGTACAGTTTTTTGTTTTAATTTTAGGTTTTGCTATTTTCAATTCTTGGCCAACGCCTGGAAATTTACTATATTTAATTCCGATAATACTTATTGTCTTTCCAGTTGCTTTTGGCTTTAGTTTAATTTTTTCGGTATTGAATGTTCGATTTCGAGATACTCAGTTTATTGTTGAAGTTGGACTTCTTTTGCTTTTTTGGTTGAGTCCAATTTTATATCCATGGACCTTTGCTCATCAATTTTTAGCAGGACTTCCTTTTGGGTACATTTTTCAACAACTTTATTTACTAAATCCCTTTGGTCTTATAACAATGGCGGCACAGCAAGCGTTATGGGAGCCTATAAATAGTGAAGCAGGAAAAGTTTATCAATTTTTTGATTCACCATTTTCGACAAGATTATGGCTTTCAGTTTTAGCAAGTTGGATTTTTCTGTATATAGCTCAAAGAATTTTTTCTCGCCTTGCTGGAACAGTGGTGGTTGATTTATGAGTTTTTGTGTGAAAGTAGACAATGTTAGTCGAGAATATAGAAAGTATTATCAAAGAACTTTCAAAGAGTTTTTAACTGATCGTCATGCTAAAAATTTCAACACAGTTTTTTGGGCTTTAAAAGGGGTTTCTTTTGAGGTTAAAGAAGGATCAACACTTGGTCTAATTGGTAGGAATGGTTCAGGAAAAAGTACTTTATTAAAAATTATTAGCGGAGTATTAACACCATCGTCAGGCCAAGTAATTAGACCAGTTTCAACTGCTGCTTTATTAGAATTAGGTGCAGGTTTTCAACCTGATATGACCGGAAGAGAAAATATATATCTGAATTCCTCAATTTTAGGAAGATCAAGGAAAGATACTTCGTTAGTCATTGATGAAATTATAGATTTTTCTGGAATTGTAGATTTTATTGATACACCAGTTAAATTTTATTCAAGCGGAATGTATGCAC
>CAZZKM010000038.1:0-7464 GCA_964655115.1 uncultured Bifidobacterium sp. | reverse complement strand
TTTGTGTAATATTTTATTGTTTTAAAATCAAAAAATATTTGCTTAAATTATTTATAAATGGTGAAAAAGATGCTTTATCTGAAATTTTTATAAGACATAAATCAAAAATGAAAAGTGTGGCATTTAGAATCACAAAAAACGATCAAGACGCAGAAGATGTGGTGCAAAATTCCGTGATTTCAATTATGAAAAGTGCCCATAAATTTAGAGGAGAAAGTGCAGTTACCACCTGGATTTATAAAATAGTTTCTAATGCTGCAATTGATAAATTAAGAAGTTTAAAATCATTACAAAATCTAGAAAATTTAAATGACTTAATAGTTAACGATACAGAAATTAATCATAAAGATTTTTCTCTTGATTTATTGAATGCTTTGAATAGTTTGCCCCTAAATCAAAGAGAAGTTGTATTTCTTATTGATTTTGAAGGCTTTTCTATCAAGGATGCTGCTAAAAAATTAAAGTGCGCCCCAGGGACAATTAAAAGTAGGTGCCACCGGGCTCATGAAAAACTTGCCAAACAATTGCGATTACAAAACTAAAGCGAGTCTTTAAGTTGTAGTTCTTTTAGTAAAGACTAAGATTTAAAAGGTAATAAATTAAGTCTTGTTTTAAAGAATAGAGTAAAAGTTGAGTAAAGTTGAACCATTAATAATTATTGGAAGTGGCCCTTCTGGCTACACTGCTGCAATTTATGCAGCTCGTGCTCAACTTTCACCAATTGTTTTAGAAGGATCTGTTACTGCAGGTGGTGCATTAATGAACACCACCGAAGTTGAAAACTTTCCTGGTTTTAGAAATGGAATTATGGGACCTGCTCTTATGGAAGAAATAAGGGCACAGGCTGAAAAATTTGGAGCAAGATTTATTACAGATGATGCTGTAAAAGTTGATTTAACAAAAGATGTAAAAGTTGTGCAAGATGGAAGTGGAAATACTTATCAAGCAAAAGCGGTAATTCTTGCAACCGGTTCTGGATATAAAAAATTAGGTTTACCAAAAGAAAATACTTTAAGTGGTAGAGGTGTTTCTTATTGTGCAACTTGCGATGGTTTCTTTTTTAAAGAACAAGCAATCGCAGTTGTAGGTGGTGGAGATTCAGCAGTAGAAGAAGCAACATTCTTAACTAGATTTGCTTCCAAAGTTTATTTAATTCATAGAAGAAGTGAATTAAGAGCAAGTAGAATTATGCAACAAAGAGCCATGAATGATAAGAAAATTGAATTTGTGTGGAATTCAGAAGTTGCAGAAATTTTAGGGGAAGAAAAAGTTACTGGCTTAAAATTAAAAGACACCATCACCGGACAAGAAAAAAGCCTTGCCATTACAGGATTATTTGTAGCAATTGGGCACGAACCAAGAAGTGAACTACTAAGTGGTCAAATCGATTTAGATCCAAATGGTTATGTCTTAACTAAATCAGGATCCACTAAAACTAATATTGAAGGAGTATTTGCCTGTGGCGATCTTGTTGATCATGTTTATCGACAAGCAATCACAGCTGCAGGAACAGGTTGTCAAGCAGCGTTAGATGCTGAACGCTTCTTAGCAAGTCAAGGAATTTTTTCAGCATAAGAAAAGGAAAAACAAATGGCCACAAAAATTTTCACCGATGCAACTTTTGATTCAGAAATTAAAAATGCGACCACTCCTGTTTTAGTTGATTTCTGGGCTGAATGGTGTGGACCATGTCGAATGGTTTCTCCAATATTGGAAGAAATTGCTAAAGAAAACGAAGGCAAAATTGTGATTGGCAAACTTAACGTTGATGAAAATCCAAAAGTTGCCCAAGCTTTAGGAATTACTTCAATTCCAACTATGAATGTTTATAAAGGTGGTCAATTAGTAAAAACCATCGTGGGCGCAAAGCCAAAACCTGCACTTTTGGCAGACCTTGCAGCCTATTTATAATAAGGCTGTTTACTTAGGGTTGTGAACGAAAAAAGGCCTCTTTTTCGAAAAGGCGATTCTGGTCCTGCTGTTGCAGAAATCTGTGATCGATTAGTTCGCATTGGCGCAATCGAAAAAAGTTCTAATTTTATTGATGAATCAATAGAAGCTGCTATTAAGAAATTTCAGCAATCAAGAGGAATAACTGTTGATGGCATTGTTGGCCCTGAAACTTTTAGAAGATTAGAAGAAGCAAGATGGTCTTTGGGTGATAGAACTTTAAGGTTCACCCCAGGACATTTAATTCATGGTGATGATGTTTCAAGTTTGCAAAGAAAATTAACTGATTTAGGTTTTGATTCCGGAAGAGTTGATGGAATCTTTGGTAAAAATACAGAAAGTGCATTAAAAGAATTTCAAAAAAGTACAGGATTACCAAGTGATGGAATCTGTGGTCCAGAAGTTTTCAAAGCCATTGAAAGATTAAATAGAGTTGTAGTGGGTGGAAGTCCAGAAACTTTTAGAGAAGAACTTCATCATTTACCAAGAAGAACAGGTGTTAGTGACAAAGTTGTCGTAATTGATCCAGGTCATGGTGGAGATGATCCAGGGTTAACAGGACACAATTTAAGTGAGCAATTTATTTCAAGTGATATTGCTAAAAAAGTTGAAGGAAAACTTGCCGCATTAGGCACAACTGTTTTATTAACAAGAGTTTCAAAAACTAATGAAGTTATTGATGAACAACAACGTGCGATTTTTTCAAATAATAGTAATGCTGATTTAGTGGTTAGCATTCACACAGATGCAATAAAAAATCCTGCTGCAAATGGGTGTGCTTCATATTATTTTGGAAATGAATCTTTGGGTCAAAAATCAAGCATGGGCCAAAGATTTGCAAATCTTGTTCAAACAGAAATTGTAAAAAAAGTTGGACTAAACGACTGTAGAACTCATGCCAAAACCTGGGACTTATTAAGAATGACCAGAATGCCGGCTGTCAGAATAGAGGTTGGTTATTTAAGTAATACTTCGGATGCAAAAAAATTATCTGATGCACACATTCGAGATTTAATTGCTGCAAGTATCGCTGAAGCTATTATTACTTTTTTTGAACCTACAGCTAACTAATCTTTTTCAATAACCTCAACAATACGTCTTAAATCTTCTAATGTGGAAAATTCAATAACAACTTTTCCTTTAGATCGACCCATTGAAATAGTTACTCTGGTATCTAATTTGTCACCTAAACGATCACTTAATTCCTTTAATCCTGGTGCTTTTAATGGTGCTACTTTTCTAGAAGTTGTATCTGTTGATCCAATATTTCCCACAGAAACTATTTCTTCTGTTGCTCTAACTGATAATCCTTCAGCCACTATTCGATTAGCCAGGGTTTCGATGTCTTGTGGGTTTGCTAAACCAAGCAATGCTTTAGCGTGACCTGAGGTTAAAACCCCTGCAGCCACACGTTTTTGCACAGTTGAAGGAAGTTTTAAAAGTCTTAAAGTATTGGTCACTTGAGGTCTAGATCTTCCTAATTTGCTGGCTAATTCCTCTTGAGTTCCCCCAAAATCTTCTAATAATTGTTGATACGCTGCTGCTTCTTCTAATGGATTTAGTTGGGAGCGATGCAAGTTTTCAAGTAATGCATCACGCAACATGTGATCATCTTTTGTTTCTCTAACTAAAGCAGGAATTTTTGTAAATCCTGCATTTTTTGCAGCTCTAAATCTTCTTTCTCCTGCCACAATTTCGTAATCATCATTTCCAATTTGTCTAACCACAATAGGTTGTAATAAACCTATTTCTTTAATTGAAAAAGTTAATTCCTTTAATGCTTCTTCTTCAAAAACTTGTCTTGGTTGTTTAGTGTTTGGTTTTATTTTGTTTAATTCAATTTCAGCAAAAGTAATTCCTGGCACGCTGCTTAGATTTTCAGAGGATTGAACAATGTTGTTTTCTACAACTGAAGTTGCATCAGTTGGGATTAATGCACCTAAGCCTCTACCTAATCCACGTTTTTGGGCAGCCATTTAATTACTTCCTGCATGACGCATAGCAAATTCTTTAGCAACTTTTACATAAGCTTGAGCACCAGGAGATCCTGGATCGTAAGTAATTACTGTTTGTTGAAAACTTGGTGCTTCACTTACTCTTACTGCTCTTGGGATTTCTGTAGCAATAACAATGTCTCCAAAATGACTTCTAACTTCTTCTGCAACTTGTTGACTTAAATTAGTTCTTGCATCAAACATTGTTAAAACAATTGTTGAAACTTTTAAATTTGGATTTAATTGTTTAGTAACCAAATTAACGTTATTCATTAATTGTCCTAAACCTTCTAAGGCATAATATTCAGTTTGAATTGGAATTAAAACTTCACTTGCTGCAACTAATGCATTCAAAGTTAGTAAACCTAAACTTGGTGGGCAATCTATAAAAACATAATCAATTTCTTTACCATATTTTTGTTTATGAAATTCTAAATATTTATTTAAGGCTCTTTGTAATCTGTATTCGCGAGCAACAAGGGAAACTAATTCAATTTCAGCTCCTGCTAAATCTATTGTTGCTGGTGCACAAAATAAATTATTAATATCTTTAACTTGTTGAATAACTTCACTAAAATCTTGTTCTTCAACTAAAACTGAATAAACATCAGGAGTTCCAACTCGATGATCAACATTTAATGCTGTTGAAGCATTACCTTGTGGATCTGTATCAATAACTAAAACATGTAAACCATGTTTTGCTAATGCTGCTGCCAAATTAACCGCTGTGGTAGTTTTTCCAACTCCACCTTTTTGATTTGCAATAGTGACAACTGTTGTATTTTTTGGATTTGGAAGTTTTTCTAAATCCCCCATTTTTAAATTAACTGCTGCTTGGGCAGCTTGAGCTAAAGGTGTATCAATACTCATTTAGCTGGCCAACCTAAATCTGATGGTTTTCCAGTTTGAACAGTGTCATCTTCAGGATTTGGCCAACCAAGATCAGACGGTTTTAAAACCGATGCCATTAGACCTCCTTTATTACTTCAACTACTGTGACGTTCAAATCTAATGCCCCGCCACAAGTCTTGATAGTGGCAGTCATGTTTTTTAATTCCTTTATTGAGTTTTGAGCTTCTATTAACTCTTCTTTTGCCTTTTCCCCTTTGATTGCTAGAACTTTACCGTTCTTTACAACTAGTGGTAATGACCAGTTAAGCAACTTAAATAAGGGAGCTACTGCCCTTGAAGTTACCACCTGAGCGTGAGTATTCACATTTTCTGCTCTGTCTTTTAGAATACTTATATTCTTTAAATCAAGTTTTTCGACTGTTTTGGTTAAAAAATCGCATCTACGCTGCATAGGTTCAATTAAAGTGACTTTTGAATTTGGATTCAAGATGGCTAGAACTAATCCAGGAAGTCCTGCACCAGATCCAATATCGATTATTGATTGCCCATCTGTAATTAGCTCAGAAATTGCAGCGCAGTTCAAAATATGTCTATCCCAAATTCGATCAACTTCCCTTGGTCCAATCAGGCCAAGTTTTACTCCATCTTCAATCAGAATTTGAGCAAATTGATCTAACTTGGAAAAATGGGGCTCTAGGGCCTGAATTTGAGATTGGGTTGGCTTTGTTCCACGTGAAACATTTAGGCCATCAATCACGCTGGTAAGACCACCACATATCGATTTGGCTCTTCGCCCTCTGATTCTGACTTTAATCCAGCTTCTGCTACTGCATCGTGAACGATTTTTCTTTCAAATGGATTCATGGACTCCAGTGCCACAGCTTCACCGGTTTTTTTAACTCTTTCGCAAGCTTCGAGACCAAGTTCTGCCAATGCTGCTTTTCGAGCTGCTCTGTAGCCAGATATATCGATCATTAAGCGGGATCTTTCGCCAGTTTCGCGAGTTACCGCAAGTCTTGATAAGTCTTGTAATGCATTCAGGACTTGTCCTTCTGATCCAACCAGATTGGATAAATCTGCTCCTGTGATACTGACTAAGGCTCTTTCGCCTTCCACATCTACTACTAGATCGCCATCTAGATCAGCGATATCTAGAAGTCCTTCCAGGTAATCCGCTGCGATATCGCCTTCTTTTTCTAGTTGGGCGATTAATTCCTTTGCATTTTCTGACATAAATTAACTCCTTGGTCTTTCATTGCCATTCGATGTTCCACGTGAAACATCGGTTACTTGTTTTTTCGGTCTTTTCGACTGATTCTTTTTGGTTGTTGTCTCTTTGGTTGGTTAGTTTCTTCAGGTTTAACTTCCCCTTCGACCACATTTTCTTGGTGTTTCTTTGCTCTTTTTCTTTTTTCCCAAGCTTCATACGCAGGTGTTCCTGGTGTTGGATTATTTCTAATAATCCAGAATTGTTGACCCATCGACCAAATATTGGTGGTGGACCAGTAGATCAAAACACCTATTGGAAAGCCCACGCCACCCACGGCAAAAATCACTGGGAATACATAAAGCAAGATTTTTTGCTGCTGAACCATTGGGTTATCAGCTGGCATGTTTTTTACCATTAATTGGCGTTGAGTTAAGAAAGTTGTCAAAGTCATCAAAATAACAAGAGCCACGGTCAAAATTTGAGTGTTTAGTGGATTTGGAGTTTGTGCAGAACCTAAAAAATAGCCCCACAAAGGTACGCCAACTAATTCAGCATCGTGAGCCATAGAAACAAGGTTTGGATAATCCATGAAATAGCCAATAGCTTTTTCTTGAGAAATACCGTATTGAAGCACTCTAAACAAGGCAAAAAAGATTGGTGCTTGAAGAAGTATTGGAAAACATGAAGCTAGGGGATTGGTGCCCGTTTCGCGGTAAAGCTTCATCATTTCTTGACCTAGTTTTTCGCGGTCTCCTGCATATTTCTTTTGAAGTTCCTTCATTTGAGGCTGAATAAGTTGAAGGTTTCTTTGACTTTTTACTTGGCGTACAAACAACGGAATGATCAAAATACGGACCACGATCACAAGGCCCACAATCGATAAGGCCCAGGTTAAACCTGCGGTTGGATCAAGAAATGTTGAGAAGCCTTGATGGAAGAAATAAAGCAGGGCAGAAATTACCCATTCCAATGGTGCTAAAAGTGTGTCAATCACTTAACTAAACTCCAAAGCTTTTGGTCTTAATTTGTCAGGCGGGTATTAATTCATTCAAGACTTAAATCGTCCCATGTCTTTGAAAAAAGCGCTAGTGGCGGGGGGAGCCATCGGGATAAACAGAGGCAAACCAAAATCCTTTTTCAGGAACTGGATTAAATCCACCTTTACTTAAAGGATTACATCTAATAATTCTTGAGATACTTAAAATTATTCCTTTAATGATTCCATGAACTTTAATTGCTTCTAAAAAATAATTTGAACAACTTGGGTGATATTTACAACGCGGACCTAAAAGGGGTGAAAATATTTTTTGATAAATAAAAATAATTGGTTTAATTAAAATTAAAAATGTTTTTCTAGGTAATTCTAAAATGTTCAAAAAAGCCTTATTTGACAGGGTTTTTTTAAACATTTGCTTTTTCAATCGATTTTAAAATTGCTTTTTCTAAAATATTTTCTAT
>CAZZKM010000037.1:0-7609 GCA_964655115.1 uncultured Bifidobacterium sp. | reverse complement strand
AACCGACGACCCACAGATTAAAAGTCTGTTGCTCTACCGACTGAGCTAAAGGCCCGCTTGACTAATGCTAGTCAAATCACAATTCATGAGGAAACCGAGAGTAAGAGTTAACTTATCTTTCTAGTTTGCCTTGAATAAATAATTCGGTGTTATCTCTTGCTTCCTGGTCATTAAATTGCACCGGAGGAGATTTCATCAAGTAACTTGAAGGTGAAATTAATGCTCCACCAATTTTTCGATCCAGAGCAATTTTTGCCAAACGTAATGCATCAATAATGACACCTGCTGAGTTTGGAGAATCCCATACTTCTAGTTTGTATTCCAAATTCAATGGCACATCACCAAAAGCTCTGCCTTCAAGGCGAACATAGGCCCATTTGCGATCATCTAGCCAAGAAACATAGTCACTTGGACCAATGTGAACATTTGATTTACCCATATCGTGCTCAACTTGTGAAGTAACGGCTTGAGTTTTGGAAATCTTTTTTGATTCCAAACGGTCTCTTTCCAACATGTTCATAAAATCCATATTTCCACCAACATTTAATTGCATGGTGCGATCTAGTTTTACTCCACGATCGCCAAATAATTTTGCTAATACACGGTGAGTAATTGTTGCTCCAACTTGAGATTTAATATCGTCTCCAACTATTGGCACATTTGCATCTCTAAATTTCTTTTCCCATACAGGATCTGATGCAATAAATACTGGTAATGCATTAACAAAAGCAACTTTTGCATCTATTGCACATTGGGCATAAAACTTTGCAGCTTCTTCAGAACCTACTGGCAAATAACAAACTAAAACATCAGCACCTGTTTCTTTTAAAACCTTTACAACATCTACTGGAGTTTCTTCTGATTCTTGAATTGTGTCTCTGTAGTAGCGACCTAATCCATCAAGTGTGTGGCCTCTAGAAACCTTTACTTTTAAGGGTTTTACATCAGCAAATTTAATTGTGTTATTTTCACTTGCCCACATAGCATCTGCTAAATCTAAACCAACTTTTTTGCCGTCAACATCAAATGCGGCAACAAATTCAATATCTTTAATGTGATAGTCGCCTAACTTAACATGCATTAAACCTGGCACGTCTTCGTTTTCGGCGGCGTTCTTGTAATACTCAACACCTTGAATTAATGAATTAGCACAATTACCTAATCCAACAATTGCTACTTTTACTTTACTCATGCTTGCTTCCTCTCATTTGTAATCAATTCGTCTATCCATTTCAATTCGTTTTCAACAGAATTTAAATTTCTATTCTGAAGTTTTATGGTGTATTGATCCATTTGTTTTTCTGTTTTTTCAATTTGTGATTCCAAAAGTGCCATTCTTTCTTGCAAACGAGTACGTCTGCCTTGCAAAATTTGTAATCTCACGACAGATGCAGTTTTAGCAAAGAAAGCAAAGTAGGTTAGAAAGTTTTCATCATCCCAAGATTCAGGGCCTGCTTCTTTTAAAAGGGAACTAAATTTATCTTTTCCTTCTTTTGTAATTTTGTAGGAAATTCTTGCTCTTCTAGTCAAACCAATTTCTGATTCATTAGAGTCTTCGTCTATAAAACCTAAAGATTGCAATCTTCTTAACTCTGGATATAAAGATCCATAAGAAATAGCTGAAAGTGGACCTAGTGTTAAAGACACTCTTTTTTTCAATTCATATCCATGCATTGGACCTTGGGATAAAAGTCCTAAGACCACTAGTTCTAAAGAGGTGTTTTTCTTAGCCATGAGAGGAGGGATTTGATCCTTTTGATATATCGATTAGATATATCAAAATAGCAGATGCTTTGCTTCATAGACCAGATGCACTTGTGACTAATGAGATGAGCCTTGCGTAAACTTAATGTCTCACCTAAATATTTTTAAGTGACAACTTCAAAAAGTTTGCCCCCGTCGTCCAGAGGCCTAGGACCTCGCCCTTTCACGGCGGAAACGCGGGTTCGAATCCCGTCGGGGGTACTTTTGCAAGTAAATAAGTAGTAGATATTTACTTGTAGAAAAAGCAAGGCCCAGTGGCGCAGTTGGTTAGCGCGCCGCCCTGTCACGGCGGAGGTCGCGGGTTCAAGTCCCGTCTGGGTCGCTTAAGTTGATGTGAAAAGTTTTAAATTTATTTAAAATTTTTTATTTCAAGTTAAGGCCAGGTAGCTCAGTTGGTACGAGCGACCGCCTGAAAAGCGGTAGGTCACCGGTTCGATCCCGGTCTTGGCCACGAATTAGTTTTTAAACTAATTCGACTATTTTGTCGTCTTTAATTGCAACTTTAATTTTTGCTAAAGCTTTTGTTGTAGGTCCAGAAATTACTGAACCATCAGTTGCTTCATAATTTGCGCCATGACATGGACAAATTAATCTATTTTGATTCATGTCAAAATCAACACTGCAACCCTCATGAGTGCAAATTCTAGAAAGTGCATAAACTTTATCTTCACTACTTCTAAATAAAATTGCAGAAATTCCTGCACTTGAAGTAAATTCTAAACTTTGTCCCACTGCTAAATCATTAATTGTGGTTATAACTGTTTCTGAATTAGAAGTTTGTGAATCTGTATTTTCAGTTGCTTGATTATCGTCGGAAGCAGAAGAACTTTCTGTTGGTGAAGTTTCACTAGTTGCGACATTTGTACTTCTTGTGCAAGCTGCAACGACAAAAGAAATTGCTCCAACAAACATTATTTTTAAAACATTTCTTCTATTTTTCAAAACAAACTCCTTACGCAGTTACTGGCACTGCACTTAATAATCTTTCTACCACTTCTTTGGCACTCCATCCATTTGGATGAGTTTTTAACATGTCTTCAACATCAGTTGTGGTTGCGCCAAGTGTTAAAAGTGGTGCTTCTTTATATCCATCTGGTCTTTCTTGTCCAAGACCAACAGCTGCTAATAATCCATTACATAAACACATACGATTCTTTAATTCTTCTTCCTGACCACCTTTTTTCAAGAATGGAGCTTCAGGTTCAGCAGCACATGTGTAAGTTGCTTTACCGGTTTCATCTAATTTGGAAGATCTTAAATAACCTAAATCGCACAATCTAGGGCGTGCTTTATAAACACTTTCATCTCCAATAGTTCCTGGAAGTTCTACAACTTTAAATGGAAAACCAGTTGGGGAAGCTCTGTGATCTGTTCTTACTCTTAGGTTTCCTTTTTTAGCAGCATCTAACATTTGCTCACGATATTTTGGTAATAAACCTGATTCATTTGATAAAGCAAATAATGTTCCAACTTGAACACCTTCTGCTCCTAAATCAAATGCTTCTTTAACAGCTTCTGGTGTGGCACGTCCTCCTGCTAACCAAAATGGCAAACCAACTTGTTGCATTTTTTCAAAATTAACTTCATCAAGTGGACCAAAGCCAGATTCAGTTTCAACTTTTCTTCTAGGTGGTGCATTGTGACCACCAGCTTTCCAATGTTCCACAACAAACCCATCAGGTCTTGTGACATCATTTCTTGCTAAATATGATGCTAAAACTTCTGCAGTAATAATTGCTAAAAACATTGGTCGATTTAATTTTGGATTTTTACCAAAAGATTCCAAAGGATCAAAAGTTAAAGTAGGTGCGGCCATTCCACTTGGTCTATCACTATCAACACTTAATGTGCCAGCTTTTCCTTCTGCAAAATCTCTAATTATTTGTGGAATTTCTCTAGGAATTCCAGCACCCATTAATACTGCATCAACTCCTGCAAGCATTGCGCCATAAAGAGCTGCAGGTGTTGCAGTTTGTAATTTTTCTAAAAAGTTAATTCCAACTTTTCCATTACCTGCTTGTTTGGCAAGCCAGACTTCAACAAAGTTTGCAGCTACAACTAATTGATCATGTTCTTTATGCGCACTTAAACTAATTCTTCGCATTGGTCTATATGGTTGACCATTCCTACCGTTTGGTAAAAACCATTTTTCTAAAATATGTTCTGCTACATCTTGATAAGGAAAATGTTTTAATGCTTCGCGCATTTTTCCATCAACATCGCCATCTTGAAGTCTGCGAGCAACTACTGACTCAAGTGCAGTTCCTGACACAACTCCTAATTGACCACATTTAGCTACCTCGTAGGCAAGTTTCCAATTAGAAACAGCAGCACCCATACCTCCTTGGATGATTGCGGGAAGTCCCAGAGCCGCCATTAATTGTCCTAATTTGTAGAAGATTTAGCTGTTGCTAACCTTCGGTCTGGTAACTTACCGAACCGTAGGTTTCTTCTTATAAGGATACGACACTAGGCCAAATTAAGCACTAGATAGAGGGTGATGAATTTACTTTTCGGTGACTTTTCGAAGTAGCTCTCTAACCTCATCAGCGTGATATCTGCGGTGTCCCCCGAGGGTTTTAACGGCGGTTAGTTTGCCAGCTTTAGCCCAGCGTGTAACAGTTTTTGGATCAACACTAAACATTTCAGCCACTTGACCAGGAGAAAGTAGTAGGTGTTCGATATTTTCTTCACCCATAAAAAGGTTTCCCCCTAAATTTTCCCCTGTTTAAGTACTCTGGCAGCAGGGTACGACAATGGACACCTGATACTGGAGATTCTTAATTTTGTCTGTATACAAGTGAACTTGGGAAAAATAGGGAGGTTCTAGACATTTTACCCTAGTTTTCCCCACAAAATAATTAATTTTCTCTTGTTCGCCCCAGACAAGGTAGGCTAAAGATTGTTAGAACCAAAAACTTCCAGAAAGTGATCAAAAAATACGGGTTAACCTAAAGTCCCGTTTTGAAACAGTAAAAAATTTGCAAGGAGAGTCACTAATTATGGGTAGAGGTCGTTCCAAAGCTAAGCAAACCAAAGTTGCTCGCGATTTGAAGTATGGAAACCAAGAAACCGATTTAGAGGCATTAGCCAAAGAATTAAGATCAACTAAATCTAAAGAAGATGAAATAGAAGCTGCTTGGCAAGAGTTAGAAAAAGATAAGTAATTTACTGCGCATTTCTAAAGTTAGTCCAAGTTAAAAACCAATCTTGATAACCAATACATTCAATTTCGGTTCGACCATCTAAACATTTTGTTTGCGGATATTGCCAATAATTTATATCTTTCCAAAAATCTAAATCTTGTGCGTTAAATTTTGCACAATGATTTTTATCTGCCATAAGAGTGCAAGAATTTTTGTTACTAGGGGCTTCTCCAAACCATTCTGCAATTTGGGCATTTGTTTGAGGACTTATTGCCCAATCAATCCATTTATATGCACAGTTAATACTTTTTGTTGAATTTGAAATCATCCAATTATTTGTCCAACCCGTAGTTCCCTCAATTGGTTTGATACCTCGCACTACAGCATTTGTTTCATTTAAAGTATTTATTGTTGATTGCCAACTAATTCCAATTAAAGAATTTTCATTCTTAAATGATTCAACACTTCCTGGATAATCAATCCAATATGAACCAACAATACTTTTTTGTTGTTCTATTAGTTGCATAACTGCATCGAACTGATTTTTATCTAATGCGTAAATATTTTCTATTTCTAAATCAGGATTAGTTGCTTTTAAATAGAGAGCTGCAATGGCAATTGTCATAGGTGAATCATGAATAGAAATTTTTGATTTATATTCAGTATTTAAATCAAAAATACTTTGCCAAGTATTAGTTAGATTTTGAGCTTTAGTGACATTAGAGGTTAAAAGTTGAGCACCGCGACCACTAACAATTCCAAAAGTTTGTTCATCCACCACATTCCATGGTTTAAATTTAAGATCTGCAAATAAATCAGGGTAATTTTCTAATAAATCTGTATTTATAGCTTGCACAATTTTAGATTCAATGAAGTTAAACGAAATATCACTTGAAGCAGAAATTACGTCATAGCCGCCTTCTTGCATTAATTGAATGGCTTCTTCTGAAGTGTTAAAAGTCCTTACCGAAACATCACAACCTGTGAATTTTTCAAAAGGAGTTACCCAATCAATTACAGGATCAATAGAACCATCTTCTGCATATCCTGGCCAAACTAAAACATTTAAATTAGTTTCACTTTCCCCCACAGGACCTGCGTAAAAATCAGCATTACTTTTTGGTTGCTCTAAAGCATCTGTGACTGGTTCGTCATCACGTGCACAACTTGATAAGACAAATACAGAAACAATAAATAAAACAAAAGTTTTAATCACTGTATTTTTTGGCACAAAAAAACCTTATTAGAAAAGTAAATTTCTACTTTAATTCCTTTGAGCTTATGAGGGGAAAATGCTCAGTTAGGTCAGTTCTTTGGCCTGAAGCTTGAATTTGACCCTTCGTTAAAGCATCTTGCCAAGAGATTTCACCCAGAGAAATTTTGATAAATATTTCCGGATTAATTTCCACAACCGCAGGAGGTGTTCCTCTTTTATGAGTTGTTCCTTCAATAATTTGAATTGCTGCAAAGGGTGGAATTCTTACTTCCACACTATTTCCTGGAACTTTTTTGTGAAGTATCTCTAGTAAATATTTAACTAGTATTTTTTTAACTTCTTTTTCTAATTCTTTTCCTGGATTTAGCTCGAAATATTTTTTTAAGGCATTTAAGCCTTCAATACTTGAAGGTGGGTTTCTCACTCCTTGCTTATTTTTCATTTAAAGGATTGTACTTTTGCCAAGCACTCCAAGAAGATGTAATCATTTCTTTTAGATTTAATTTTGCTTGCCAATTTAAATCTTTAAGGGCTTTACTTGGATCAGCAATTGTTTGTGCTGGATCTCCTGATCTTCTTGCCACATACTCATAATTAATTTTTTTACCAACGACTAATTCAATTAAATCCATGACTTCTTTTACCGAATAACCTTTACCAGTTCCAATATTTAAAATATCGCTGTAATTATTAGATAACTTTTGGGCTGCAAGCACGTGTGCATCAGCTAAATCAACAACATGTATGTAGTCCCTAATACATGTACCATCTTTTGTTGGGTAATCATTGCCAAAGATTTGAGGTCGCTGCTGTTTACTGATCGCAGTAAAAACCATTGGAACTAAATTATTCACACCTGTATCGCCTAATTCATCATTGGTTGCACCAACAACGTTAAAGTAACGCAATGAGATCCATTTAATTTTTCGAGCTTTTTCATCTGCTTTTAATAACCATTCACCAACTAACTTTGTTTCACCATATGGAGATTCTGGAATTGTTTCTGATTTTTCCGAAACTTTTTCTTCTTTGGGTGTGCCATAAACAGCTGCGCTAGATGAATAAACAATTTTTTTAACATTTGAATTACTCATTGCCTCTAAGAGTGAAATTAACCCACCAATATTTTCTTGATAGTAAAGACTTGGATTCACCATTGATTCTCCAACTGCTTTCTTGGCAGCTAAGTGAATTACCCCATCAATTTTTTCAGAAATTAAAATATTTGTTAATTCAGCTGTCTTTGAAATATTAAGTTCATAAAATTTAGCGCTATTGGGTATTTTTCTTTTTAAACCTGTAGACAAATCATCAACTATAACTACCTCTAAATCATTATCGAGCAAACTTTTAACAACGTGTGCTCCAATGTATCCAGCACCACCTGTTACTAACCATTTAGCCATGAAATCCTTACTTTTTAAAGGTTTTACAAAATTTTATGAGGTTTATAATTGCTTGCTTCTGGATTATTTTTAATTAC
>CAZZKM010000036.1:0-8458 GCA_964655115.1 uncultured Bifidobacterium sp. | reverse complement strand
CCTAATTTTGAGTATGCTTTATTGTCTCCAATCTTGATTATGTTTGCAGCAGCTTGTATTGGAGTAATTGTTGAAGCTTTTGTATCGATTGAAAAAAGAAGATTTACTCATTTAATAATTACTTTTTCTTCTTTGATACTTGCTTTATTTGCTGTCATTTTGCAATCTGGTCCTGAAGGTCGCGCACTTGCTGCAAGTGGCACAGTTGCATTAGATGGTCCTGGCTGGATTTTGCAAGGAACAATTTTAATAGCTGCTTTATTAAGTGCTTTACTTTTTGCAGAGTCAAAACTTGATCCACTAGGTGATGCATTTGCTCCGCGTGCTTCTACTCTTCCTGGAGGGCAAGAAGAAAAAATGTTAACCAAACTTGGTTGGACTCAAACAGAAATTTGGCCTTTAACTTCATTTGCAATTGCGGGAATGCTTTTATTTGTTACAGCAAATGATTTATTAGTTTTATTTGTTGCATTAGAAGTTATGAGTTTGCCACTTTATCTTTTGGCAGGTCTTGCAAGACGAAGAAGATTATTAAGTCAAGAAGCAGCATTAAAATATTTTCTATTAGGTGCACTTGCTAGTGCAATCTTGTTATTTGGAAGTGCTCTTACATATGCTTACACTGGTTCTATTCAATTTGGTCAAATTTCAAATGGCATAAGTGCTGCAAATAATTCACCAGGTTTATTAAGTGCGGCTATTGCATTGGTAGCAGTAGGTATGTTATTTAAAGTTGGCGCAGTTCCATTCCATCAATGGGTTCCAGATGTTTACACAGGTTCTCCAACGCCCGTTACTTCTTTTATGGCAGCAGCTGTAAAAGTAGCGGCATTTGGCGGATTATTAAGGGTCTTCTACGTTGCATTTGGTGCATTAGTTTGGGATTGGCGACCACTGATTTGGATAGTTGCTGGATTAACAATGATTGTAGGAAGTGTCATTGCTTTATCTCAATCTGATTTTAAGAGAATGCTTGCTTATTCATCGATTGCAAATGGCGGATTTATTCTCGTTGGTTTTTCAGGAACAAATAGAACATCAATCGCAGCAGTTTTGCTTTATTTAATTGCTTACGTTTTTTCAACTATTGGAGCCTTTGCACTTTTGACTGTGATTAGAGAACAAGCAGGGGAAAGTTCAACCTTAATTAGATGGAAAGGTATTGGTAAAAAATCTCCCTTAGTTGCAGGTTTAATGTCTTTGTTTATGCTTTCTTTTGCAGGAATTCCATTAACGAGTGGCTTTACTGCAAAGTTTGGAGTTTTCACAGCCGCTATTTCAGGTGGCGCCACTGCTTTAGTTCTGGTAGGTGTAGTAGCAAGTGTTATTGCAGCAGTCTTTTATGTGAGGGTAATTATCTTGATGTTTTTCTCAGAACCAATTCCAGATGGTCCTTTTATTTCCATTCCAAGTATTTTCACAACAATTGCAATCACCGTGGGTGCTGTTATGACTTTAATTATCGGTTTATTCCCTCAATTTGTAATCAACTTAATTAGTTCTACGTCAGTGTTTTTAAGATGAGTAAAGTAAACGTCCCAGAATTAGCAATAACTGATCAAAATCTTCAAGAATATCTAGCTAAAGGTATTAAAAGAACTGAAGAATTCTTAGAAATAGAATCAGCTTCTCCTTTTAACCCTTTAACTGAAATTTCACAACATTTACTTTTAGCAGGTGGCAAAAGAATAAGACCAGTTTTAGTTTTTCTTTCTGGTCAATTTGGAAAACCTGATATTGATCGATTAGCAAAAGTTGCAGCAGCTATCGAATTTATTCATGTGGCCACTTTGTATCACGATGACGTAATGGATGAGGCTGCTCTACGAAGAGGTGTTGAATCAGCCAATGCAAAATATGGAAATACAAATGCAATTCTTGCTGGTGATTTTCTTTTTTCCAGAGCATCTGCAATTGCTGCAGAATTAGGTCCGCATGTTGTGACAACTCTTGCTGACACACTTTCTGTTTTGTGTGAAGGACAAATTCGCGAAGCAAGAGGTGCAGGAAACTCAGATCCGATAAAACATTATTTAGAAGTTTTAAAGCAAAAAACAGGTTCATTAATTGAGACTTCGGCTTCACTCGGTGCTTACGTTGCCGGTGCAGATGACATTGTCTCGGCAGCGCTTACAAATTATGCGAAAAATATCGGATTAGCATTTCAAATTTCTGATGACATTTTAGATTTAAAAGGTGATTCTTCTAAATCAGGAAAGATGATAGGAAAAGATCTTGTGGAAGGAATTCATACACTTCCAGTTTTATCTGCTCTTTCTGTTGATAAAACTTCATCCTTAAAAGATTTATTAGTAAAAGTAAAAAATAACCCAACAGCAATAGAAGAAACCATAAATAAAGTCGCCGAACTTGGTGGATTTGATGTGGCAACATTGCATTTAGAAAGTTTGATCGATCAAGCAATGTCATCTTTAGATTTAGTTCCACAAGGGGCCGCAAAAGATGCATTAGTTCAATTTGCCGATTGGTTAACTAAAAGAAATTCCTAAACTTTATTTTTTCTAGAAGTTTTAATTGCGTCATAACTAAAAACGATTACAGCAAGCCACACTAAGTAGAATCCAAACCATCTAGCACTAGTCATTGGTTCTCTAAAGGCATAGTAACCAAGCAAAAATTGCAGAATTGGCCCTAAAGCTTGAAGTAATCCAATTGCAACAAGAGGAATTCTTACTACTGCAAATCCAAAAAGAAGTAGTGGAATAACAGTTACTATTCCAGCTGTAGTTAACCAAAGAGAATGAATAACATCACCGTTTGCAAAAGATAAATCATTTTTACTATTTAGATAAAACATAAATGCAGAGAAAAAAGGTGTTAGTAATAAAGTTTCAATTGTCAAACTAGGGATGGCATCAACATTGGCAAGTTTTTTAACCAAGCCATAAAATCCAAAGGAAAAAGCCAAAGTAAGTGCAATATAGGGAGGTTTACCAAGTGCGATTGTTAGAAATGTTACTGCAATAAATGTTAAAGCAACTGCTATTTTTTGCAAGCCTCTTAATTTTTCTTTCAAAATTAAAACCCCTAAAGCAACTGAAACTAGAGGATTTATAAAGTAACCAAGTGATGTTTCGATTACATGTCCATTATTTACAGCCCAAATAAACATCCCCCAATTGATGGTGACAA
The DNA here is from genome assembly GCA_964655115.1 of uncultured Bifidobacterium sp. Lineage (GTDB taxonomy): Bacteria > Actinomycetota > Actinomycetes > S36-B12 > UBA5976 > ATZT02. The sequence goes on along the minus strand of CAZZKM010000036.1, from coordinate 5,305 downwards.
AAATTGCAGCAAGTGCTAACAGACCCAATTTTCTTTTGTCGAACAAAGCATTTTTTACTTCACGGGAGAGTTTTCTAAAATAGACAATTACAAGTAACAATCCAAGTGACCAAACCACTCGGTGAGACAAGATTTCTGGAGCACTCGCTGGTTTTAATAATTGCCAATAAAGAGGTACAAATCCCCAAATGATGTAAGCACCAATTCCAGCCAATAAGCCTGAGTTATATCTTTTAGTGTCTTGAATATTCAATTATTCACTTTTTCTGTTAATTCTAGGTTTAATAAGTCTAGGCAAGCACTTGATTTAAACCAGTAAGCCCACCAAGAGGGGTGTGAAGTGGCGAACTTAATTGAAATCAGATACAAATAAATATAGGAGATATTTTGAAAGGGTTTTGCTACATAAAATGAGACGGTCTACAAATACTTTTAAGACGATATTTCTTTTTGGATTTTTAGCTTTGGTAGTAATGCTTGCTGCCTCATGGTTTGGTGGCTCAAGCGGACTTTGGTTTGGATTAATTTTAGCTATTGGAATGAATGGTTTTGCTTATTTTTATTCTGATCGTTTAGCTCTAAAAGCAATGCGTGCATATCAAGTAGATCCACAAACTGCTCCATTACTTTATAAAATTGTGAGTGACTTAGCTGCGGAAGCAAAACAACCAATGCCGCGAGTTTATTTGTCACCTACTGCATCTCCAAACGCTTTTGCAACTGGAAGAAATCCAGAAAATTCTGCAGTTTGTGCAACTGAAGGAATCATGAATTTACTCAACGAAAGAGAATTACGCGGAGTAATTGGACACGAATTGTCACATGTATATAACAGAGATATTTTGACTGCATCAATTGCAGCGACTATGGCAAGTGTTTTAATGTCTATGGTGCAATTTTTTTGGTTATTCGGGGGAAGAGATTCGGAACGATCTAATCCTTTAGGTGGATTATTTTTAATGTTTATCGCACCTCTTGCAGCAACTATGTTGCAATTGGCAATCGGTAGATCAAGAGAATATGCAGCAGACGAAGATGGCGCCATCTTGACTAAAGATCCATTGGCACTTGCAAGTGCTTTGAAAAAAATAGATGCAGGTATTTCAAATGCACCTATGAGACCAACTTCAGAAATGGAAACAGCATCTTCAATGATGATTGCTCATCCATTTAGAGGAAGTGGAATGGCTAAATTATTTTCAACTCATCCTCCAACACAAGAACGTGTTAAAAGATTGGAATGGATGGCAGAACAGATGGGGCAGAAAAACTAAAAACTCTTTCGCCGTAAGATTACAAAAGCGAAAAGAAGTTTTAGGTAGCTTGCCCGAGCGGCCAAAGGGAGCAGACTGTAAATCTGCCGGTTCACGCCTACAGTGGTTCAAATCCACTAGCTACCACCAGAATTTTGTTAATTTAATTCTTTATCATTTTAAAAATTTTTTGCATAGGAGTAGAGTTAATTTGTGAATCAAACAATTTTTGTTAATGGAATGACTTGTGATCATTGTAAAAATGCTGTTACTGAAGAATTATCAAAAATAAGTGACGTGAAAAAAGTTCAAGTTGATTTAGTAACAGGACAAGTTGTAATTGATACTGAGGCAGAAATAGGAAGAGAAAGACTTGAAGAAGCAATTAAAGAAGCAGGATACGAACTTAAATAAGAGGATTAAATGGGCCAACAGGTTGAATTAAATGTTGGGGGAATGACTTGTGCATCTTGTCAAAGGCGAGTTGAAAAAGCACTAAATAAAATCGATGGAGTTTCTGCATCGGTAAATTATGCAACAGGTAGCGCAGTAATTAATTCACAAACCCAAGTTGACCCAACACTTTTTATAAAAATTATTGAAGATTCCGGATACAGCGCTTCATTAACGCAAAAAGCAAAAGAAAAATATGGAGTTAAAGAATTTAGAAATAGATTAATTTTCTCGTCAATTTTGGCTTTACCTTTGATGTTTCTTACCATGATTCCTGAATTTCAATTTAATTATTGGCAATGGATTAGTGCAGTTATAGCAACTCCTGTTGTGTTATGGGCCGCCTGGCCATTTCATAGAGTTGCGTTATTAAATATCAAACACAGAACTGTCACTATGGACACCCTTGTAAGTATGGGTGTAGCAGTTTCATATTTCTGGTCTTTGTATGCGATTTTATTTACTCACGCAGGAAATGTAGATATGAGAATGTCTACGACACTTTTTGGTAGCGCAAGTGAACATGAAATCGGAATATATTTTGAAGTTTCAGTAGCGGTAACAACACTTGTAATTTTGGGAAAATTTTTAGAATTTAGAGCAAGAGACAAATCTAAACAAGCATTAGAAAATCTGGCTTCCTTGAATCCAAAAAATGCAATTTTACTTAAAGATAACAATCAAATTTCAGTGCCGATTGAAGAAGTTAAAGTAAATGATTTACTTTATGTACCAACTGGATCACAAATTCCAGTTGATTCAGTTGTAATTTCTGGAACTGGTCATATTGATAAATCATTGGTAACAGGTGAATCATTGCCTGTAGAGGTTTCAATTGGAGATTTAGTAATTGGCGCAACAGTTTTACTTGATGGAGTACTAACTGTAAGAGCAACAGCAATAGGTAAAGACACTGTTTTATCGGGAATTTCTCGACTTGTTCATCAAGCTCAAACAGGTAAAGCAGAAGTTACTCGACTTGTTGATAGGGTTTCAGAAATTTTTGTACCAATTGTAATTGGACTTTCTATAATCACGGCAATTTATTGGCAATTTATACAAAATAATTCAACTATTGCCTTAACTGCATCAATTGCAGTTCTAGTTATTGCTTGTCCTTGTGCTTTAGGTTTGGCAACGCCAACCGCACTTTTGGTTGGAACAGGACGCGCAGCAAATTTAGGTTTACTAATTAGAGGACCACATGCAATTGAATCCAGTATGAAAATAGATCGAATCATGCTAGATAAAACCGGTACTTTAACTGATGGGAAAATGAGTGTTTCTGATGTTAAAAGTTTAATCTCTGAAGAAAAACTTTGGGAAATAATTTATTCTTTGGAGTCAAGTTCACTACATCCAATTGCAAATAGTTTAAGAAAACATGCTCAATCTTTAGGCGTTAAATCTAATTTGGCAAGTGAAATACAAAATATTATTGGTTATGGAATAACTGGAAAAGTTGACGAAACTTTATATTCACTTGGATCTATTAAATGGTTGGGTATGCCAACAAATGAATTAGCTGATTATGCACAGAAATACCTTAATCAAGGAGATGTAGTTGTTTTGCTACAAAAAGAGCAAAATCCTATTGCAGTAATTGCACTCTCAGATCAAATTTCAAAAACTAGCAAGGAATCTATTAAGCAATTAATGCATATGGGAATTAAGTCAATTGTTATTTCAGGAGATCACGAGGCATCAGTAAAGAAAGTTTGTTCTCAATTAGAAATAAAAGATTATTTTTCAAATAGTTCACCAGAATTTAAATTAGAAAAAATAAATGAGCTGCAAAACCAAGGGCATTTTGTGGCAATGGTCGGAGATGGAATTAACGATGCTGCGGCTTTAGCGAAAGCTCATTTAAGTTTGGCAATGGGGCAAGGAACAGACGTTGCGGCAAGCGCATCAGATATCGTGTTGATGCGTTCATCAATGTCTGCGGCTGTGGACGCAATTTCATTATCAAGAAAAACAATGAAGACTATTAAATCAAATTTATTTTGGGCGTTTGCCTATAACATTGCTGCAATTCCATTAGCAATGCTTGGTTTATTAGGACCTATAATCGCCTCAGCTGCTATGGCATTTTCTAGTGTCTTTGTAGTAACTAATAGTTTACGATTAAGAAAATTTAAATCAGTTAACTAATTAGCGATAATTTGTGAATTGAGTTGCAAAATCAAGGTTGGATTTTTCAACTAAACGCATAACACTTTGCAAATCATCTCTAGATTTACTTGTCACTCTTAATAAATCACCCATAATTTGAGTTTTTACAGACTTTGGTCCTTCGTCTTTAATTAATTTAGTTAGTTTTTTGGCATTTTCTTGACTAATACCAGAATTAAAATTACCAACTATTTTGTAAGTTTTGCCAGATGCTTGAGGATCATTTGGTTTGAAAGATTTCAAAGAAATTCCTCGTTTGATTAATTTTTCTTTAAAAACCTCTAAAGCAGCTTTGCATCTTTCTTCAGTACTAGAAGTAAGCTCAACTGCTAATTCCCCTGACCAGTTAATTTCAGTTTGGGTATTTTTAAAATCAAAACGTTGAGATAATTCTTTACTAGCTTGATTAAGCGCATTATCTGCTTCTTGACGATCAATTTTACTTACAATATCAAATGAGTTATCAGCCATTTAAGAATTTTACTCCAGTTAATTCTTCACTAGTAATCCACAGATTTTTAGCTAATTCGTTATTTTTAGCTAATGAACTCATACTTACTTTTTTAGGATTTCCTCTTGCTTGCATTGGGCCATCTGGTCCTATGAAGTCATTATTTTCAATATTGTTCCAAGTGCATGCTGCAATGGAAGGAAGAGCACCTTTTGCAGCACTTTGTCCAAAAAGAATATTAGCTAATTTTGATCCATTTAATTCAATAGTTTTTCTCAAACCTTTTTTAAGGCTTGGTCCAACTAATTGTAAATTTGTGGCGGCGTATCCAGGATGAGTTGAGGCAGTAATTATTTTTGAATTATTTAATTTCAACCTTCTGGACAGTTCATTTGTAAATAATAGATTTGCTAATTTTGAATTTCCATACGCAACCCATGGAGAGTAATTATCAGAAGTCATCAAAATTTCAGATTTGGAACCTGTTTTTAGTCTTCCTAAACGATGTGCAGTAGAAGATACATTTATGATTCTTGCAATATTTGATTGATTAATATTTTCAAATAAAAGACTTGTAAGTAAAAAATGTCCTAAATGATTTGTTCCCATTTGAGACTCGAATCCATCTTTAGTTAAAGCAAAAGGAACAGCCATAATTCCTGCGTTATTTAATAAAATATCAATTTGTTTACTATTTTCTCTTGCAGAGAAATTCCTAATTGATTCAAAGTCTGTCAAATCTAATTCTGAAACTTCAATTTTTGCTCTAGGGACTTGATTTCTAATTTCAGTTAAAACTTTTTCACCTTTTGAAGTATTTCTAACTGCTAGAACTATTTCTGCACCTAGTTTTGAAAGTTCTAAAGCGCATTCCTTACCTAGCCCAGAACTTGCACCGGTAATTATTATTCTTTTTGAATTTAGATCTATTAAAGAAGTATTTGGTCCACTCATAAGTTATAAATTACTCCTC
>CAZZKM010000035.1:0-8479 GCA_964655115.1 uncultured Bifidobacterium sp. | reverse complement strand
ATATATTCGAAAATTACTATAAAGATAATTATTTTATAAAATTGATATTTGATAGAAACGTTTCAACAAATGAAGTGATTGATACAAATAATGCACATTTCAATATATTCTTTGATCAAAATACTAAGCAAATATCTATTGTCGGATCAATTGATAATCTTGTAAAAGGTGCTGCAGGCCAAGCGATTCAGAATTTAAATATCATGAACAATTTTGATGAAACATTAGGACTAATACTATGAGTGTTACATACCCTAAAGGATTTGTTGCTTCAGGATTAAATTGTGGATTAAAAAATATAGATAAAGATATTGCTCTTGTCGTAAATCAAGGACCTAAATTTGATGCTGCTGCAGTATTTACCTCAAATCAAGTAAAAGCTGCACCAGTTTTATGGTCCATGGAAATTTTAAAGTCTTCTAAATTAAAAGCTGTTTTATTAAATAGTGGTGGAGCAAATGCTTGCACCGGGAGTCAAGGTTTTCAAAATACTCATAAAAGTGCAGAAGTCGCTGCTGAATGTTTAGGTATCGGAGCATCAGAAATTGCAGTCTGTTCCACTGGCTTAATTGGTAAGCAACTTGATATGCCAAAAGTATTGGCTGGGATTAAGAGATTAGTAAATGATTTATCAGTAGAAGGTGGGATTGAAGCAGCAGAAGCAATTTTAACGACAGATTCACACAAGAAGATAGTTTCACTTGATTATAAGAATTTTAAAATAGGTGCCATGATTAAAGGTGCAGGAATGTTGGCCCCAGATCTAGCAACAATGCTATGCGTAATCACCACAGATGCTGATGTTTCCAAATTTAATTTAAAAAATATTCTTGATAAAGCAGTTAAATTATCTTTAAACAGACTTGATTCAGATGGATGCACGTCAACAAATGATTCTGTAATTATCATGTCTTCAGGCGCTTCTGGTTATAGTCCTATGCTTGAAGAATTCGAATCCTCTTTACTTAAAGTGCTAAGTGAACTAGTTAATTTATTGATCAATGATGCAGAGGGCTCTACTAAAAATATTGAGATAGAAATTAAGAATGCAAGAAATGAAGATGATGCTTTAGAAATCGGAAGATCAATAGCAAGAAATAACCTTTTGAAATGTGCTTTTTTTGGAGAAGATCCAAACTGGGGAAGAATTCTTGCAGCAATTGGAAATTCAAGATCTTCGGTTATTGCTGAAAAAATCGATGTTTTTATAAATGGTGTATTGGTGTGCGAATCAGGAATGTCTTGTGAAAATGAAACGAAAGTCAATTTATCAAATAGAGAAATTAAAGTAGAGGTAGATCTAAAGCTAGGCGATCAAAGCGCCACCATCCTGACCAACGATTTATCTATTAAGTACGTTCACGAGAATTCGGCATATTCCTCGTGATAAATACTCAAGAAAAAGCTTTGTTCAAAGCTGGAGTTTTAGCGGAGGCATTACCTTGGTTGCTGAAATTTCAAAATTCAATAGTTGTCATTAAATTTGGCGGCAATGCCATGATAAAAAAAGAATCGCTAAATCAATTTGCTGAAGATGTTTTATTTCTAAAATTAGCCGGATTAAAACCTGTAGTCGTACATGGAGCAGGTCCTCAAATAACAGAAGCCCTTAATGAAGCCGGAATTAAATCGGAATTTATCAACGGATACAGAGTAACCGATTCAGAATCCATAAAAGTAATAAAGAAAGTATTGATTCAAGTTCAATCTGATCTAGTAAAAGCAATTAATGATTTAAAAAATTGCGCAGTTGGTATTTCAGGAGATGAAAATAAAGTAATTGAGGTAAATAAGAAATCTTTGATTCAAGATGGTGTAGAAATTAATTTAGGTCAAGTTGGAGAAATAACGACAATTGATGTTGAGAAAATTTTGGATTCCATTAATTTAGGTTATATTCCAGTACTATCTTGTTTAGGTTCTGACTCTTCAGGATTGATATTTAATATAAACGCAGATCAAGGCGCAGCAGCGATAGCAAAATTTCTTAAAGCACAAAAATTTGTTTTACTAACCGATGTAATTGGACTTTTATCCAAGTATCCAGATGAATCAACTTTAATAGAGACGATTACTATAAATGATTTAAAAAAGTTAATTCCAAGTCTTGATAAAGGTATGAGACCAAAGATGGAAGCTTGCCTTGACGCTGTTGAAAACGGAGTTAGCAGAGCTCACATAATTGACGGACGCAAATCTCACGCACTATTAGTAGAAGTGTTCACCGATACTGGTACAGGCACGATGGTGATTAAAGGTTAATAATGACAAACCAATCAATAAATAAATACTTTTTGAATAATTATTCAAAACCTGATATTCAAATTGTCCAAGGTGAAGGAGTGTATTTAAAGGACTCCGAGGGAAATATTTATCTAGATTTTTTGTCTGGGATAGCAGTTAATGCCTTGGGTCATTCTCATCCGCTTGTGGTTGAAGTTGTCAGAAAACAAATTGGAGTCTTGGATCATGTCAGTAATCTTTATTCGAATAATGTGGCAGAAGAATTATCTTTTAAATTAATTGAGATTTCAGGAGTTGAAGGAAAAGTTTTCTTCTGTAACTCTGGCGCTGAATCCATTGAAGCAGCTATAAAACTCTCGCGACTTACTGGAAAGAACCATATTGTTGCCCTTGAAAATTCATTTCACGGACGAACTATCGGAGCTTTGAGTATTACCGGACAAGAATCAAAGCAGAAACCATTTCGACCACTTTTAAACAACGTGAAATTTATTCAGCCAAACAGGGTAAGAAGTCTTAATCGACACATAAAAAGAAAAACTGGCGCATTGTTTATTGAAACTATTCAAGGAGAAGGTGGCGTTATTAATTTGGATGAAGATTTCGTTCAAAAAGCAAGGGAAGTCACCAGATATAGAAGAAGTCTTTTGGTTGTAGATGAAATACAAACTGGTCTAGGAAGAACTGGTGCTTGGTTTCATCATCAAAAATTTAATGTTCAACCAGATGTTATTTGCGTTGCAAAAGCACTTGGTGGTGGATTGCCTATGGGTGCAATAGTTGTTTCAAAGGAGTATGAAGACTTATTTCAACCTGGTTCCCACGGTTCAACTTTTGGAGGAAATCCAGTCGTAGCAGCAGCGGCCCTTGCTGTGATTCAAACAATTGAAAAAGAAAATTTACTTGCAAATGCTGCCATGATGGGACAATTATTCAAAAATTTGATGATCCATAATTCTTATGTAGAAGATATATCAGGTGATGGTCTTTTAATTGGTGTCAAATTAAAGTTTGCAATTGCTAAGAATGTAGAAAAACAATGTCAAAAACTTGGCCTATTAATCAATGCGGTAAAAGATAACACTTTAAGAATTGCACCTCCATTAATAGTTGATTCTGAACAAGTTAAGAGAGCTATAGAAATTATTGAAGATTCCATAGATTTTGTACTCAAAACTGAAGGAGGTAAAAATGAAATATCCTGATTCAAAAACTGCGAGACTGCATGTAATTGAAGAGTTAATCGTAAATAAAGAGATTAGCTCTCAAAATGAATTATTAGAGATACTTAAATCAAAGGGTTTTGAAGTTACGCAAACGACTTTGTCAAGAGATTTAGATGAAATTAATGCTATTAAAAGTTCAAATTCAACTGGAAAGAATATCTACACTATTAAGAAAAAAAGTGTCGATAAATTGAACAGTTCAAAAAATGTTAGAAATAAATTAGAGAAATCTTTATCAGAATTTGTGATCAGCGTTGATAGTTCAGCAAACTTAGCCATAATTCACACTCCAGCAGGAGCAGCGCAATACGTGGCCTCATTAATTGATCAATCCGCAATAGACAAAGTTATTGCAACAATTGCCGGCGATAATACAGTTTTAGTTGTGACCAAAGGAATTGATGATGGTAAAAAAGTGGCTAGTCAAATATGGGACTATGCAAAACATTAAAGGTAGGCTAAATAGAAAAGTGAGGAAAAAACATGAGTAACAAAGTTGTCTTGGCATATTCAGGTGGATTAGACACATCGGTAGCTATTGAATGGATTAAAGAAAAAACTGGCTCTGAAGTCGTGGCAGTTGCTGCAGATGTTGGCCAAGGTGGCGAAGATATGGAAATTATAAAGAAAAGAGCCATCGCATGCGGAGCAATTGATGCTGAAGTTCTTGATTTAAAAGATGAATTTGCAAACGATTACTGTGCTCCAGCTTTAAAGGCTAACGCTTTATATATGGATAAATACCCTTTAGTTTCGAGTTTATCTCGTCCAATTATTTCAAAGTATTTAGTTGAAGCAGCACAAAAACATAACGCAAATATGGTTGGTCACGGTTGTACTGGAAAAGGTAACGATCAAGTTAGGTTTGAAGTAAGCATTGCTGCATTAGATCCAGATTTAAAAGTATTTGCACCTGTACGAGATTCTGGTATGACAAGAGATAAAGCAATTGCTTTTGCAACAGATCGAAATCTTCCTATTGACGTTAATAAAAAAAATCCATTCAGTATTGATCAAAATGTTTGGGGTAGAGCTATTGAAACAGGATTTTTGGAAGATATTTGGAATGCTCCTATTGAAGATATCTATTCATATACAAAAAATCCTGCAGAAGTTAAAGATGCTGATGAAGTGTTAATAACTTTTGAAAAGGGTATACCTGTAAAAATTGATGGTCAAAATGTAACTATGCTTCAAGCCATCGAAATAATGAATAGACGAGCTGGTGAACAAGGTGTTGGACGAATTGACATGGTTGAAGACAGACTTGTTGGAATTAAAAGTAGAGAAGTATATGAAGCCCCGGGTGCAATCGCTTTAATCACGGCTCATCAGGAATTAGAAAATGTTTGTCTAGAAAGAGAACTTGCCCGCTTTAAACGGAGAGTTGAGCAAAGATGGAGTGAACTTGTTTATGACGGATTGTGGTTTTCTCCTTTACGTAAAGCATTAGATATTTTTATTGATGAAACACAAAAAAATGTTTCTGGTGATATCAGACTTAAAATGCATGGTGGTCGAGCATGGGTGACCGGAAGAAAAAGTAATCAATCATTGTATAGATATGATTTGGCAACTTATGACTCTGAAGATACTTATGATCAATCTTGGGCTAAGGGTTTTATTGAAATATTTGGTATGACTTCCAAAATTGCAGCAGATAGAGACAGAAAGAATAAATGACACAAAAAAAATTATGGGGGGCAAGATTTGAAAAATCTATGCATCCTGACATGTTTAACATTTCAAAGTCAACCCATTTTGATTGGCGACTTGCGCTAATCGACATCATTCAATCAAGTGTTCATCTTAAAGGTCTTTTAAAAAACAATTGGATAAATATTAAAGAATATGAAGAATTAAGCCAAGCTTTGAAAATAATTTATAAAGATATTGAGTTGTCTAGAGTTAAACCAAACTCAGATGATGAAGATGTGCACACTGTTATTGAACGTCTTTTAGAAATTAAGGTTGGAGAGTTATCTGGCAAAATAAGAGCCGGTAGAAGTAGAAATGATCAAATAGTTACTGATCTTAAGATATTTTTAAGAATTTCATCCAGGCAACTTTCAAATTTATTGCTAGAACTTGTTACTAAATTAACTAATTTATCTGAAAAACATGTTGCAGATGTTGCACCTGGATTTACCCACTTACAACATGCCCAACCTGTTTCTTTAGGTCATGAAATCATGAAACATTCGTTTTCTCTCATTCGTGATGTTGAAAGATTTACCGATTGGGATGTCAGAGTAGATCATTGTCCACTTGGCTCTGCGGCTTTATCTGGAACTTCATTAGTTTCAGATCCAATGTGGATCGCTAATGAACTTGGATTTTCTAGACCCAGCAATAACAGTATTGATGCTGTTTCAGATAGAGATTTTGTTTCAGAATATCTATTTATTTGTGCCAGTGTTGGCATTCACTTATCAAGAATTGCCGAAGAAATAATTCTTTGGACTACGAGTGAATTTGGTTATGCAAGCCTTTCTGATGAATTTTCTACAGGATCATCCATCATGCCCCAAAAGAAAAATCCCGATGCTGCCGAATTAACAAGGGGTAAGACTGGAAGATTGATAGGTAACTTAACAAACATTTTAGTTACAACTAAGGCTTTGCCTTTTGCATATAACAGGGATTTACAAGAAGATAAGGAACCAGTTTTTGATTCTCACGACAATTTAGTTTTAATGCTTAAGGCAGTGATTGGAACTATTAAAACTCTTACTTTCAATACAATCACACTTAGAGAAAAAGCGACTCAAAATCATGCTTTAGCAACAGAAGTCGCCGATTACTTAGTTAAAAAAGGAATGCCATTTTCTAAAGCTCACGAAATAACCGGACAATGTGTAAAACTTGCAGAAAATAAGAGCAAAAACATTCATGAATTAAGTCTTGAGGAATTTCAAGAAGTATTTAGTGATTTTAGTAATGATTTGATTGAATCACTTAATGTGGAAAAAGCTTTGAGCTCTAGAATTAATCCGATGGGAACTGCACCAAAAAATGTTTCCAAACAAATCGAAGCAGTAAGAAAAGAAGTAATTGTGTTAAATAAATGGTCTAGCCACAACCCGCTTCCAGGATTAAATATATGAACATTTGGCAAGATTTAAAATGGCGTGGACTAATCGCTCAATCAACTGATGAGAAAGTTTTGAGTGAATTACTTAATAATCAAAGTATTGCTTTCTATATTGGTTTTGATCCAACAGCGCCAAGTCTTCATCTTGGAAATTTAATGCAAATTCTCACAGCGAAAAGACTTCAATTAGCAGGGCATAAACCAATAGCACTAGTAGGGGGAGCAACAGGATTAATTGGAGATCCTAAGGAATCTGGAGAAAGAAATCTCAACGAAGAAGAAATTGTAATTGATTGGACGAATAAAATTGCAAAACAATTAATAAAGTTTTTTGATTTTTTTGGAAATAATAAGTGTGAAGTTGTCAATAATTTTGACTGGACGAATAAAATTGATGCGATTACATTATTGCGGGATTTAGGTAAACATTTTTCAATAAATAGAATGCTAGAAAGAGAAGCAGTTTCTGCAAGACTAAATGCATCCGGAATTTCTTACACAGAATTTTCTTATGCTATTTTGCAGGCTAATGATTATCTTGAATTGAATAAAAAATATGATTGTGTGTTGCAAACAGGCGGAAGTGATCAATGGGGAAATATAACTGCAGGCGTAGATTTAATTAGACGTGTTCTATCAAAACAAGTACATGCATTAACCACTCCATTAATGGTCAAAGCTGATGGAAACAAATTTGGCAAAACCGAAGAAGGCACAATTTGGCTTTCTGCTGAACTGACTTCTCCATTTTCTTTTTATCAATTTTGGTTGAATTCAGATGATAGAGATATGGAAAATTTATTAAAATATTTTAGTCTTGCTCCAAAAGATCAAATTGAAGAATTATTGCATGAATTAAAAGAAAAACCAGCAGAAAGATCTGCTCAAAAGTTTTTAGCTAAAGAATTAACTACTGTGGTTCATAGCAAAGAAGAATGCGAACAAGTAATTGCTGCAACAAATGCTTTATTTGGTCAAGGTGAACTGCAATCAATCTCAAAAGATATTTTAATTTCGGCATTAAGTGAAGCTGGACTTTCAAAAATGGCCAAAAAAGCTGAAGAAACAACAATTGTCGATCTTTTAGTAGAAACAAAACTCTGTGATTCAAAAAGTTCTGCGAAAAGAACTATTGATGAAGGTGGTGCATACGTAAATAATGAAAGAATCACGGATGCAAATTGGAAAGTAAACAAAAATTTGTTAATTCACGGTTCAATTTTGGTAGTGCGTAAAGGGAAAAAATCCATGGCAGGAGCCATTTTCTAGGGGGCTGAGATTGCCCCAAAAGTCTAGTTAAGGTAAGTTAGTTTCTTGTCGCTACAAAACCACAAGGTTGGTTTTGTCGCTCATCTTGCATTTAGGTCGGAAGTTAAGACCCATTGCGCCCAATCTAGGGTGAAATGTCCAGCAAGAAGAGTTATGACAAAAGGCCTCATTGAAAACTCGAGAGAGTTGATTTGATGCGCGCCTGCAACTTGAGAACTCAACAGTGTGCCGAGAAAGTTAATATCAATAACCCCGTTTATGGGGGTACTTAGTGTGCCTTCATAACGGTATGAAATTCCTTTAGTTAGACAATTTATAAGCAAACTAGCTTGTTTTGTCCGCTAGAGATCAAATTCAAAGTTTCAACGGAGAGTTTGATCCTGGCTCAGGACGAACGCTGGCGGCGTGCTTAACACATGCAAGTCGAACGATGAAATGGAGCTTGCTCCATGGATTAGTGGCGAACGGGTGAGTAACACGTGAATAACCTGCCCTTAATTTCGGAATAACCCAGGGAAACCTGGGCTAATACCGGATACGTAAACCTGTGGCATCACATGGTTTTGGAAAGTTTTTCGATTAAGGATGGATTCGCGGCCTATCAGCTTGTTGGTGAGGTAATGGCTCACCAAGGCGACGACGGGTA
>CAZZKM010000034.1:0-9186 GCA_964655115.1 uncultured Bifidobacterium sp. | reverse complement strand
ATCGAGTTAATTTATCTACACTTAAAGAAATTGATACATAATTTATTGCTATAAAAATAAACTGAACAGTTATCAATGTAAGAACTAATACAAGTGGAAGAATAAAGGCAAATCCAGTTACTGCTGATCCAGTCTGTTCGCGCTTAAGGTTTTGAAACAGATTCAATGGCCTTGTTAAACATCGCAGCTAAAGCTGTATCGGCAACAACCCAAAGTGCGGCTACGAGTCCAGCAGTCATAACGGTGATTAATACCCATCCAGGCACATCACCTGATTGATTTTTAATTAATACATATTTTTGTAGCATTTTTCTCCTCATCCAAGTTGTTGTAAAACTGTTAGCGCAGGATACATTGCAACTGCCAACACCGAAGGTAAGACAACAAAAACAATTGGCATTAACATGGCAATTTCTTTTTTTGCAGCTTTTTTTGTAATAACGTTTCGCAGTTTAATTCTTTGATCTGATGCAAATGTTCTTGTAACTTCAGCAAGTGGTGTTCCCCTATCCAAAGCCAAGAAAATTTGTTTCATTAAAGGTTTTAAAGATTTACAACTTTTTAAATTGGTCATTTCATCTAATGCTTCAAAAAGAGGTTTTCCAAATGAGTTCTCTTTTAAAGCTTTTTCTAAAGCTATTGCAAAATTGTTTGAAACAAAGTTTGTTATTTTTTCCAGACTACTTCTTGGATTGAGCCCTGAAGTAAGGGCAACAGCAAACAAATCAGCAAATTCAGCAGTATCAATTAGTGTTGAAGAATCATCATTTTCAAGTTTGTTATAGAAATTAAACCTAGAAAAAACTACATTAGAAAAAGATTTTTTAACTTTATTTGAATCTATGAACGGTAAAATGCGATTTTCCAAACTCAAAGAATCTAATTTGGATAGTAAATATATTGCTACACAAAAAATGATCGTCGAAAAAATAACAATTATTTGATTAATTTTTAAAATCTCCTTAGTTCTAAATTTCCTATTTTTTGCATTACAAGAAAACCCGTTAGACCTAAAAGTGCAACCAAAAATAAAACAATTTGCCCATTCAAAGATTGGTAAGAGTCTCGGACATTTTCTTGAGTCCAAAGGGCTAGAAGTACAACCCAAGGAGCTGCAATTGCAATTTTGCCCCCATTTAACACCCAAGTTTGTTTAGTTTTTAATTCAATTATCAAATCGTGAAATTCACGACTTGAACTAGACAATATTGAAAGAATTCTTGTTAAATCACTTGCCCCGATACTGTGGACTAATTCAATAATTTTTATAACATTTTTGCCAATATCATCAGTAACATTTTGCTTTAAAATAGGAATTACTTTTGAAACTTGATTAGATCTATTTATTTCAATTATTGCTGAATATAAATCATTTTTTAGAGGTAATTCTGTGCTATTTAATGCTTGCACTAGTGATTCTTTAATTGGAAAACCAGCTTTCGTAGCACTTGCCATATTGTCCAAAAAATATAGCCACTGTTGCATTTTTATTTCTTTTACCTTTTCGTTTCTCTTTTTTAAAAGTAAACTGGGTAAAATTACACTCAAAATTAAAATTCCTGGAATTAAAATGTATACTTTAGTTAAAAGTCCAAATATTAAACCTAAAAGAAATATAATAATTGCTAATTTATTTTCAAATGGATATTTTTTATATTTTTGTTTTAAATTATTGATATCAAACAATTTTTTATCCTCATAAATAAAATATAGAATGATGGAAAAAAGATTTAGACTTAAAATTAAAAGAATTTTTTCAATCATATTGCTTGTTCAAGTTTGTTATCTTGCGAATAGATCTCATTAATTTCAAAATAGTTTTGATTATTTGTCGGTTGAATTTCTATAATCTCAGATATATGCCTAAAACCAGTTTGATTTCTGGATAAATGAATGATGTAGTTAATTACATTTGAAACTGTTCTTTTAATGAATTCCTCTTGTATATTGGGCCCACCCAAAAGTGGCAATAGAAAAAGTTTGTTAATTGCATCTTTTGCAGAATTTGCGTGAATTGTGGCCATGCCACAAATTCCACTATTCAATGCAATTAACAAGTCCAACGCTTCTGCCTGCCTTACTTCTCCAAGAACCAATCGGTCAGGACGCATTCTTAAGGCTTCTTTAACTAATCTTCTTAAATCTATTTCTCCAACTGAATCTAAGTTTTCGTCTCGAGTCTGTAAAGCAACTTGATCAATAGAATTAAGTTTTAATTCGAAAACTTCTTCGCAAGTTACAATTCTAGTTTTTCTAGGTAATGTATTTAATAAAGCACTCAAAAAAGTTGTTTTGCCAGCACCAGTTGTGCCACTTATGATTACATTCTTTGCAGATCTATTAATTTCTCTCAAAAAATTATATATTTGAACAGAAAACATTTTGTTCTCAAATAAATCATTTAGTTTTAAATTAGAATCTTTAAATTTTCTAATATTTATAGCTGGCCATTTTTGAGTAATATTAGGAATGACCGCATGAAGTCTACTTCCGTCTGGTAAGAAAGCATCAACAAATGGGTGGGTAACATCTAATCTTCTGCCTGAATTACGAAGTAATTGCTCCAGCAAAACAACTATTTCATTTTCACTTAATACATTATTTGTTAGTTCAGAAATACCATTTCTGGCTATAAAAATTTTTCCTGGACTATTTATCCAAATTTCTTCCACACTTGAATCATTCAATAAATTATTTATAAATTTATTAGAAACAATTTCTTGTTTTAAGATAGGTTCCATAAGTAATGGAAACCTTAATTACAAATAATTAAATTAAAAACCTAGTTTGGGGCAAATAATCCTCAAGTATTACCAGGGAACTATTGCTCGATCTTCCCAAAGTAAACCTGTAAGAGTTTGTTCATTTACATGTCGTGACGATAACCAAAGAACTGTTTCTGCCCCTTGTTCTGCAGTTCGAGGAGCATCACTTCCTCCCATGTCTGTTTGACAATGACCAGGACATACTGCATCAACAAATATTCCTCTTTTACCATTTCCAGTTTCGGCAGCAAAGTTTTTTGTCAAAGCGTTAACGCCAGCTTTTGAAATGCGGTATGGAGCAAGTCCTCCACTGGTTCCCGGTCCACTCATTCTTCCCAAACAAGCAGTCAAATTTATAATTCGTCCTTGTCTTTTTTCAACCATTATTGGAGCAAAAGTTTTAATAGTATTAAAGGTTCCTTTGAGATTTATATTTAAAACTCGATCCCATTCTTGATCTGAAGTTTTTAAGGTTTTAGCAGTTTTTTCACTCATTACACCTGCAGAATTAATCAAAATTGTTGGTGAGCTTAACTCAAGAATTTCTGTAGCAATCTTTTCTACTTCATTAATTTTTGAAACATCAGCTACATAACCTTTGACTAATCCATTAAATTGACTGAGTGAATCCACCGCATTACTAACACTTGATTGGTTTTGCCCAATAATTAAAACTTGTGAACCTAAATTTACAAGCCCTTTGCTAATTGCATAACCAATTCCTCTTGACCCACCTGTAACAATTGCTGTTTGGCCAGCAAGAGAGTTTGCTACTAATGGTGAATCATCAACTACTTGTGCACCAGGATTATGTTCGCCGCTCATATTCATAGCCTGCTACGAGATGCAAAATCGTGCATCTTCGAATAAGCGACTACGCTAGAGATACGGCTAAAAATGAAAGAGGTCGTGGTAGCCAACATGTCGGGTGAATCAAAACCAAACCCTTCAGGCACAGGCTTTGGCCCAAATGAATGGCTCGTTGATGAGATTTATCAACAATATTTAAATAACAAAAACTCAGTTGATCCATCTTGGTGGGAATTTTTTGGTGATTACTCCCCTTCTGAAAAATTAAAAGCAAATAAAAATGCATCTAATCAAAAACCAGTAGTTGAGCCAATTGTAAAAAATAAAGAAGAAAACCCTGTTCCAATAATAAATTCCAAACCCATTGAGCCTGTGTCCAATGATCCTGTAACTGAAAATTTAAGAGGTGCTGCAGCTCGAGTAGTTGCAAACATGGAAGCAAGTATGAAAGTTCCAACAGCAACCTCTGTAAGAAGTATTCCCGCAATTTTGTTGCAAGAAAATAGAACTTTTATAAATAATCATTTATCAAGACGACGCGGTGGAAAAGTTTCTTTCACCCACATCATTGCCTACGCGGTAACTAAAGCAGTTGCTCAAATAAAAGAAATGAATACTGCATATACAACAGTTGATAATAAACCAGCAATTATTAAATATCCTCATGTTAATTTGGGTTTAGCTATTGATTTAGCAAAAGAAGATGGATCTAGACAATTACTTGTACCAAATATAAAGAATGCAGATACTTTAGATTTTGCTCAATTTTGGGCAACTTATGATGATTTAGTTCGAAGAGCTAGAAATGGAAAACTAGTTGTAGAAGATTTTCAGGGCACAACAATAAGTGTGACAAATCCTGGAACTATTGGAACACAACATTCTGTACCTCGGTTAATGGAAAATCAAGGTGCAATTATTGGTGTAGGAGCACTTGACTATCCAACTGAGTGGCAAGGTGCAGCACCTGAAACTTTAGCAAGACAAGCAATTAGCAAAGTTATTACTTTAACTTCGACATATGATCACAGAATTATTCAAGGCGCACAAAGTGGAGAATTTTTAAGAACAATAAGTGATTTACTTTTAGGTAAATATAATTTCTATGAAGAAATCTTTACTTCACTAGAAGTTCCATACAAGCCATATGTTTGGGCAGTTGATATTGATACAACTCATGATGAAGATATAAATAAAGTTGCTCGTGTTCAAGAATTAATTCATTATTATCGTGTTCGAGGACATTTAATCGCAGATACAAATCCTTTGGAATATGCCCAAAGAACTCATCCAGATTTAAGAATGGTTAACCACGGTTTAAGTGTCTGGGATTTGGAACGAGAATTTGCCACTGGTGGATTTGGCGGATCCCCATTTATGAAACTAAGAGATATTCTCATTCGTTTGCAAGATTCTTACACCAGAAGTATTGGAATTGAATATATGCATATTCAGTTGCCTGAAGAAAGAAAATGGATTCAAGAACGTGTTGAAAAACCACACGAAAAAATGGATCATTTAGAACAGTTAAGGATTTTAAGAAGACTTAATGCTGCAGAGGCTTTTGAAAAGTTTTTACACACTAAATACATTGGTCAAAAAAGATTTTCTCTTGAAGGCAGTGAATCTGCAATAGTTGCCCTTGATTCAATTTTGGTTGAAGCAGCAAACGACAGTCTTGTTGAAGTAGATATTGCAATGCCACATCGTGGAAGACTTAATGTTTTGGCAAATATCGCAGGTAAATCTTATGAAAGAATTTTTAGAGAATTTGAAGATGTTTCTTCCCCTGGTTTTGTTCAAGGTTCAGGAGATGTTAAGTATCACCTAGGCACTTATGGAAAATTTACAACAGAAGAAGGAACCAGTGTTCCGGTTTATTTAGCCGCAAATCCCTCACATTTAGAAGCTGTAAATCCAGTATTAGAAGGAATTGTTAGAGCAAAACAAGACAAATTAGGCAAAGGTCATGATTACCCAATCTTGCCAATTTTGTTACATGGTGATGCTTCATTTGCTGGCCAAGGCGTTGTCTTAGAAACTTTGAACCTATCTCAATTACGTGCCTATAAAACTGGTGGAACAATTCATTTAATTGTTAATAATCAAGTTGGATTTACCACTTCACCTCAAGATGGTAGAAGTTCAACATATGCAAGTGATATGGCAAAAACTATTCAAGCACCAATTTTTCACGTAAATGGCGATGATCCAGAAGCTGTTTCATTAGTTGCACGACTTGCCTATCAATATAGAAGAGAATTTAAAAAAGATGTAGTGATCGACATGATTACTTATCGACGCAGAGGTCACAACGAGGCAGATGATCCATCACTAACTCAACCTTTGATGTATCAAATTATTGATGAAAAAAGAAGTGTGAGAAAACTTTATACTGAATCACTAATTGGTAGAGGCGATATTTCTGTTGAAGAAGCAGAAAGTGCATTAGTTGATTATCAAAACCAATTGGAAAAAGTTTTTGCTGAAACAAAGGGAGATTTAAAGAAAACTGAACAAATTCCAATTGACAATAAACCAGTATTTCCGGCTGAGGTTAACACCGCCATTTCACTTGAATTAATTCAAGAAATTGCAAACACACAAATTAATTTAAGAGAAGGATTCACTCCTCATCCAAGACTCTGGCCTCAATTAGAACGTCGTGCTCAAATGATTAAAGATAACAACATTGATTGGGCGATGGGTGAAACTTTGGCAATTGGTTCGCTATTGTCCGAAGGTCATTGGGTAAGACTTGTTGGTCAAGACTCTCGTCGAGGAACATTTGGTCAAAGACATGGCGTAATTGTTGATTACAAAACTGGCAAAGGTTATAAACCTTTAAAGAAAATGGCAAAAAAAGATGCAAGATTATTTATTTTTGATTCAGCTTTAACAGAATTTGCTGGTATGGGTTTTGAATATGGGTACTCAATTGCTCAACCTAAATCACTTGTTATGTGGGAAGGCCAATTTGGTGATTTTGCAAATGGTGCACAAACTATCATTGATGAATTTATTGCATCTGGAGAACAAAAGTGGCAACAAGAATCTGGTTTAGTTTTACTTTTACCTCATGGCATGGAAGGTCAAGGCCCTGATCACTCTTCAGGAAGATTAGAAAGATTTTTAAGTTTGGCAGCTCAAGACAATATGACCATTGCTCAACCTTCAACTTCTAGTTCTTATTTTCATTTGCTGAGATGGCAAGTTCTAAATCCGCACAATAAACCCTTAATTATTTTTACTCCAAAATCAATGTTGCGAGCAAAACCTGCCACAAGTGCAACGGTTGAATTCACAAATGGAAAATTTAATCCTGTGATTGAAGATGTTAAATCAGATAGAAGTAAAGTTAAAAAAATAGTTATGTGTTCTGGAAAAATTGCTCACGAAATAGCTGGTGCAAGAGAAAATTCCAATAGAGAAGATATTTCAATTATTCGATTTGAAAGACTATATCCACTTCCTGTAAGAGAAGTGCTACACATTTTGAATCAATATTCTCAAGACGTAAAAATAATTTGGGCACAGGATGAACCGGCAAATCAAGGCGCATTCCCATTCATTATCACTGAACTTGCTCCACAAATTGGAAAAGTAATAACTCGAATTTCAAGACCTTCTTCAACTGCTCCAGCAGTTGGTTCACATACTAAACATGATGAAGAACAAGCAGAACTCATCAAATCTGTTCTAGAAATCTAAGTTCTTCTACGCCTGAACTAAGCTCATGAGAGAATTAAGTTCATGAAATCTTTTGCTAGCGATAATTACGCACCTGTTCATCCGAAGGTTTTAGAGGAAATTGCAAAAGTAAACATCGAGCATATGAAAGCCTATGGTGCTGACCAAGTTACTGATAAAGCAATAGATTTAATAAAAAATTTCTTAGAGACTAAAAATGCCGAAATTAATTTTGTTTTTAATGGAACTGGTGCAAATGTTACAGGTTTACAAACTGTTACAAATTCTTGGAATTCCATAATTTGTGCAAAAACTTCACACATTAACGTTGATGAAGGTGGTGCTCCTGAAAAATTATTAGGTGTAAAACTTTTGGACATAGAAACACCAGATGGAAAACTCACTCCTGATTTAATTAGGAATCTGTGGGTGCGAATGGGAGATCAACATACATCTCAACCAAATGTTGTCTCCATAACTCAATCTACTGAAATGGGTACAGTTTATTCTCCGGAAGAAATTAAGGAATTAGCAGATTTAGCGCATAAAAATAATTCTTATTTACATATGGACGGTGCAAGGATAAGTAACGCTGCAGTTAGCTTAAATAAATCAATTGCAGAAATTACAACTAAATCTGGTGTGGATATTTTTTCATTTGGAGGAACCAAAAATGGTCTTATGGGCGCAGAAGCAGTTGTACTTTTTAATCCTGAGTTAAGTAAAAAGTATCCTTGGATTAGAAAATCATCCATGCAATTAGCAAGTAAACATCGCTATGTTTCTGCTCAATTTATTGCCCTTTTAACAAATGATTTGTGGAAAATAAATGCAAGTCATGCAAATCAAATGGCTCAACTACTCAGAAGTAAATTAGAAAATAATTCAGCCGTTAAAATAACCCAAAAAACTCAAAGCAACGCAGTTTTTGCTATTTTAAATCCGGAGCATACAAAAAAATTACAGGAAAAACATAATTTTTATGTGTGGAACGATAACACCGGAGAAGTTAGATTAATGTGCTCATGGGATACCACAAAAGAAGATATAGAAAATTTTGCAAAAGACGTGGAACTAATTTGTAAATAATGGCCAGTATCTAAACATTAATTTACCTAGAACTAAACCCTTATCCACTTCACCAAAAATTCTAGAATCATCACTTTCTGAAGAATTATCTCCTTCTAACCAATAACCATTTTTGGTAACAGCTTTAACTCTTTTGATAACGAGTAAGTTTTGACGATCTGGTCTTTTTGCAATTGCGATTTGGCCAACTTTTAATTTTTGGGTTTTGAGTAAAATAATCAAATCTCCCGCCTTCAATTGGGGCATCATTGAAGAACCCTCAACTTTGGCCACCATGAACCCGTATTTACCCACAATCTCATTGTGCTAAGTCTTTAATTTCAAGGTAATCTCAAGGTTAGTGAAACTGAAGGAGTTACTTATGAGTATCTGGTCACCAAAGACCACCGTTTATGCACACTGCGATTTACCTTGTGGTGTTTATGATCCTGCCCAAGCAAGAATTGAAGCAGAATCTGTAAAAGCTTGCATGGTTAAATACAACGATTCTAAAGATGCAGATTTTAAGAATCGTGCAGTTGCAATTAAAGAACAAAGATCAAATATGGTTAAAGAACATTTGTGGGTTTTATGGACAGATTATTTTAAACCTGCACATTTTGAAAAATATCCACAATTACATGTTTTATTTAACGAAGCAACCAAACTTGCAGGAGCCGCTGGAACTAAAGGCACAAATGACGTGTCTGTAGCAGACTCATTGCTTTCAAAAATTAAAGAGATAGATTCTATTTTTTGGGAAACTAAAAAAGCATAATCATTTCTTAAATTTATTAAGCCCCAGGATTGTTCTGGGGCTTAATCATTTAAAATTCACAAAAACTGTGTTCTA
>CAZZKM010000033.1:0-9684 GCA_964655115.1 uncultured Bifidobacterium sp. | reverse complement strand
CCCGTCGCCGGCACGTTCCTGCCCGGGTCTTTCGGCATTCCATCCACATACTTTAGAAAAAATTTATCAAGAATTTATTAGTAGACCAAATGTTGCTTTGATTCAACCTCAACCAAAAGATCCAAATGGATTAAAAACTCCTCGAAGATGGATTCCAAGAATTAACACTAAAAATCCTGATAGATCTTCACATATTTTTTCTTTATGGGAAGGTGCAACAACTGTTCGAAGAGATGTTTTACAAAAAGTAGGACTTTGGCCATATGAATATTTTTACGGACACGAAGGCATAGATTTGGTCTGGCGAATTTGGGACTTAGGTTTTAAATGTTGGTACAGCGCTCACATAGTCGTAAGTCATCCTGCTGTTGAACCACAAAAAAGACATAAAATTTATTATCAATATCAAGCAAGAAACCGAGTTTTATTGGCCAGAAGAAACTTGCCAGATTCTATCGCAAAGATTTATTTATTTAATTGGAAAATGATTTCTTTGTTTAGACTTAAAGGCAACAAAGAAGCAATTGCAGAATTCAAAAATGGTTGGGAAGATGGAAAAGTTCTAGACATTTTTGCCACCAAGAAATTATCTTGGAAAACTATTCTTAAAATGACTTTTTATTTACGTCCCCCAATAATTTAGGGAAGGGGACAAAACAAACCACTGGTTGGTGCAGATACAGCACTCGGAGTTGGCTCTGGTGTTGCAACAGGTTCTTCAGTTGGAGTGGAGACACTTACTTCTCCTGATGGAGCACTCCAGGTTTGTGGTGCATTGTTTCCAAGAATTACTGCAACATCTGAACCTTGCAATTCTGAATCTTCTGAAATATTAGTAATTCCTAATAATTTAGCGATTAATTGTGCTTTCAAATTATTTCCAGGAGTATGAACGATTAAAGATTCAGCTGTATCTTTATTTGGAGCATTTCCAACTTCAGCAACATTTACTCCTTGGGTCTTTAAGAATTCACCAGTTGCTGCAGCAAAGCCAGCTCTTCTGGTTCCATTTAAAATTACTACTGAAACATCACCTGGTTTAACCACAATGGTTTCAACACTTTCTGCAGTTTGTGCAGGTGCTGGACTTTCCTCAGTTGCGGCATTTGGATTTGGTGGCCAACCAGTGTCATTAATGATTGCACTCCAAATTTCATTTGCAGCATCGGTCCATTGCACATGATTTCCATCAGGTGTTCCAACGTAGGGAACTGTTAAAAATGAAACATTTTTTGATCCTAAAGACGACAAACTTGTTGTCAAAGTCAATAGTGAATCTAAATCTGCTAAACCTGGATCCATTTGTAAAGTTGAAGTCGCAGCATTTAAAACTCGATAAAGTTGCGGGGCATCAGTTACTAAATTCTTTTCGGTAATTTGGTCAATTGTGATTGAAATAATTTCTTGTTGTCGTTCAATTCTTTTTAAGTCACTTCCATCTGCCAAGGTGTAACGAGCACGCATTAATCCCAGAGCGCTTTTACCATCTAAAACTTGCACGCCTGCAGGTAAATTAATTCCAGCTCCATTTTCAACTGGTTCATTAATTGGTTCTGTTAAACAAACTTTTATGCCACCAAGTGCATCAACAATGCTTGAAAAGCCAACGAAATCAACAATTACTGCATGATTAATAGTTATGCCAGTTAAAGTTTCAACAGTTTTTATGGTGCAACCTGGACCTGCAGTTGAAAATGCTGAATTAAATAAACCACTTGTTTCAGAAGTTGTTGTGCCATCTGACTTTGTACAAGCAGGAATATTAACTACAGAATCTCTAGGAATACTTACAACAATTGCACTTTTTCTATCTCCAGATAAATGGATAAGCATTGTGGTGTCACTTCTTCCTTCACCACCTAATTCAGTTTCATCACCAAAACCTCCACCCTGGCCAGTTCTAGTATCTGTACCCATCAACAAAATATTTAAAGGACCAGTTTCTGAAACAGGTTTTGGAGAAGCAATAACTTCTAACGCTTTTATATTGTCTGCTAAATTTCTAGCCGCAAATCCCAAAACTCCGGCAACGGTAGCAATAACCAAAATGACCCCAGAGGCAATGGCAGTCAATCTGCGCAATTTGCTCTTGAAGACCTGATTTGGTTCGGTAGTCATATCCCCACTTTAGAAAATAAGCCTTAATTAACCTTATGTTTTCTGAAACATTACCCATAAATAGGCGAGTTGGGTCTTTCGGACTAAGAGGTTTGCGCTTATGGTTGAAGCATGACTAACAAATTAAAAGCCTTTGCTTTCCTAAGTTCCCTCACCTTTGTACTTTCTGCCTGTGCTGGTTCAACTGAAACAGCAACAGAAGCAACACCAGAACCAAGTGAAACAGTTAAAACTGGTTTTAGCCCAATATCTGGACTACCAGGTGGTGAAGGTGGACCAATCGTCGTAGTAAAAATTGACAACGTAAATCCTGCAAGACCTCAATGGGGAATTTCTGCAGCTGACATGATTTTTGTGGAAGAAGTAGAAGCTGGTTTGACCAGAATTGCAGCAGTCTATAACTCAAGCATGCCAACCAAAGTTGGTCCTGTTAGATCTGCACGTATTTCAGATTTAGAAATCATGGAACAATTTGGTACTCCTGCATTTGCATTTAGTGGTGCGCAACAAAAATTCTTACCACTTATTGATCAAGCAAATTTAGTAAATGCAAGCCATGGCTTGAATGGAAAGCTTTATACAAGACAAACAGATAAAAATGCTCCACACAATTTAACTGTTGATTTAAATGCTTTAACAAATACCTTGACTGGCATGAGTGGTGCTAAAGATATGGGTTGGACATTTTCAGATATTGCAGCAACTGGTGGAACACAAACCAATTCATTTTCTGCAAAATGGCCAGCATCAAGAGTTGGCGCAGAGTGGGATGCCACAAATAATGCTTGGGTTGTAGCACTAGATGGCACTCCTGCTTCAGATGCAGTAACTAATCAACCTTTATTTGCCAAAAATATAATTGTGCAATTTGTTGATCAATTAGCTGATTCTGGTTTCCAAGATAAGAACGGAAACAAAACACCTTTGATTCAATCTGTTGGTTCAGGTGAAGCAATCGTGATGAGAGATGGTCAAAGATTTGATGCAACTTGGTCAAGAGCTATGGCAACTGATCCAACCACTTACACAGTTGGTGCAACACCATTTGTGTTTGCTCCAGGTCAAACTTGGGTTTTGTTTGTGCCAAAAACTTATCCAGTTACTTTTGATCCAGAAACCTCACCAACACCTGGTTCTTAAAGTAATTTAAGTTTTATTTATTTACTTAAATAAAAGGTGGATGAAGCCTTGTGACTGAAGCGATACTGCTTGTAGGCGGTTATGGCACAAGATTAAAACCTTTAACAATTCATACTCCTAAACCGATGTTAAAAGTTGCAGGTTTTCCTGTAACTCAACATCAAATCTCAAAAGCCAAAAATGCAGGCATTGATCACATCGTTTTAGGTACAGCATTTAAAGCGGATGTTTTTAAAACTTATTTAGGCGATGGATCTTTTATGGGAGTAAAACTTGATTACGCCTATGAACCAGTGCAATTGGGTACTGGTGGAGGAATAAGAAATGCAAGCCAATTTTTAACCTGTGGGCCAGAAGATCCAGTAGTAATTTTTAATGGGGATGTCTTAACAGGAGTCGATATTGAAAATGTTTTAAAGATTTGGCATGAAAAAAAGGCCGATGTCGCACTTTATTTGACGAAGGTGAAAAATCCTAAAGCTTATGGCTTGGTTCCAACAGATAAAGATGGGAATGTTTTAGCATTTTTAGAAAAGCCTAAAAAAGATGAAGAGATTGTCACAGATCAAATAAATGCAGGAATGTATATATTTAAAAGAAAAATAATTGATACCATTCCAACTGAAAAAGTAGTTTCAGTTGAGAGAGAAGTTTTTCCAAATTTACTTAAAAATAATTACAAAGTTGTAGGAGTAGTTGATGAAAGCTACTGGCTAGATTTAGGTACACCACAAGCTTTTGTAAAAGGTTCAAGTGATTTAGTCAAAGGTGAGATAAAAACAGGGCTGGTTTCAC
The DNA here is from genome assembly GCA_964655115.1 of uncultured Bifidobacterium sp. GTDB lineage: Bacteria > Actinomycetota > Actinomycetes > S36-B12 > UBA5976 > ATZT02. Next base: position 5,631 of record CAZZKM010000033.1, on the reverse strand, counting down.
AGACTTCCCAAAAATTACTGGGACAAAACGTGACGCTTAATAAGGATGTCGAAATCTTTAACGGTACTTATGTTGGAAGTAATTCTTCAATTGGAAAAAATTCTAAATTAGATAAATGTGTAATTGGTGAAAATGTTTTTATAGGAGAAAATTGTGTAATTTCTTCAAGCATTATTGCTAGTGGTTCAAAAATTGGTGATGATTGTGAAATTTATGATTCTGTAATTGCAGATAATGTTGAAATTGGTAACGGTTCCAGTTGTAAAAATGATTCAAGAATTTGGCCAGATCAAAAATTACCGCAAATTAGGTTAGATAACATGACCATTCCTGATAACCCTGATTGGCAAAATTAGAAACATTTCTTGTCCCTAGAAACGGACATTTAGCCTGAAAATAAAGAAATATGTAAAAAAGTACCCAAAAATACTTGACGTACCCCTAATTACAAGCGTGTAATTCGTTCAGGTAGTTTCTTTATAACCACCGAGTCAACAACTCGGTGCCAAATATATGGGGGTTATTAATTGTCCGACTTCACGGGCTTACGTCTGGTTGAAAACGAAGATGCACCAAGTTGGCAAGAAAAAGCACTTTGTGCACAAACAGACCCAGAGGCCTTTTTCCCTGAGAAGGGCGGATCGACAAGAGAAGCAAAGAGGGTTTGCGGATCTTGCGAAGTTAGAGCTGAATGTTTGGAATACGCATTACAAAACGATGAGCGTTTCGGAATTTGGGGTGGACTTTCCGAAAGAGAACGTCGTCGTATGCGTCGTTCCCAAGCTGTCTAAATCACTTAGATAATCAGCAATAACAAAGGTATATATAAGTATCAGGCGCGCCTTCGCGTCACTTTAGTAACAAATTTACTAGTTTATTGCTCATGGCATATTTAAGAAAATGCACGAGATTGTCTTGCGGCAAAATTGCTGTGGCAACTCTTACCTACGTTTATGCCGATTCCACAGCAGTACTTGGACCTTTAGCTACAGTTCCAGAACCACATTGTTATGACTTATGTGAAATTCATGCTCGGAAATTAACTGCTCCTCGTGGTTGGGAAATAGTCAGATTAGAAACAGAACCAGAAGAACAAATTCCTTCACCAGATGATTTGTTAGCACTTGCCAATGCAGTCAGAGAAGCGGCTAAACCACAACCAAGTGTTTGGCAAGAACCAAGCTTTGCGCAAGATTATGCCAAAAGAGCACATTTAAGAATTGTGCGTGACGAAAACTAAAAGCGAAGTTATTTTTCCTAATAATCTGCACTAGTCTTAAATCCTGATGAATGCACCTGTTACAGAAAATTCTTTAAAAACTCTTATAAAAGCCTACGATGTTCGAGGAATTGTTCCTGATCAATTAGATGAAAATTTGGCATATCTAATCGGACAAGCATTTGTAGAAGTTTTAAAACTAAGAAAAGAAGATGGGGGAAATAATCAAGTTGTAATTGCTCATGACATGCGACCAAGTGGACAAACATTAGTTGATGCTTTTGCTCGCGGCGTCATGAAACAAGGAGTAGATGTAATTTTGATGGGGCTTGCCTCAACTGATGGACTTTATTTTGCTTCAGGTTTTTTAAACGTGGCAGGAGCAATGTTTACCGCCAGTCATAATCCTGCTGAATATAACGGCATTAAATTAGCAAGACCAGGAGCAAGACCAGTTGGTCAAGATTCAGGTCTTAAAGAAATTTCACAAATGCTTGTAACGGGTATTAAAAAATATGATGGCACTGAAGGAAAAAGCCAAAATAAAGATTTAAATCAAGAATACGTGAAATTTATTCATTCTTTAGTGAATATAAAAAATTCTAGAAAATTAAAAGTTGTAATTGATGCAGGAAATGGTATGGGTGGTTTTATCGTTCCTAAAGTTTTTGAAAATTCAAACTTTGAAATAATTCCGATGTATTTTGAATTAGATGGAACTTTTCCAAATCATGAAGCAAATCCAATTGAGCCCAAGAACCTCGTGGACTTGCAGAAAAGAGTTCTACTTGAAAAAGCAGATATTGGAATTGCATTTGATGGAGATGCAGATCGAGCATTTTTTATTGATGAACTTGGACAAAGTATTACACCAAGTGTTATTACAGCTTTGATTGCAAAAAGAGAATTAGCGAGGGAAAAAGGTTCAACAATTATTCATAATTTAATCACTTCAAGAAGTGTTGCAGAAGTTGTGAAAGAAAATGGTGGAGTGGCCAAAAAAACCAGAGTGGGTCACTCATTTATTAAAGAGGTAATGAAAGAAACTAATGCAATTTTTGGAGGAGAGCATTCTGGGCATTTCTACTTTAGAGATTTCTGGTTTGCAGATAGTGGAATGTTGGCAGCATTGCATGTTTTAGCAGCTTTAGGAGAAACAAAAGTTGGGACAAGTTTTTCTTCTCTGTTGAAAGAATTTGATAGATATGTCGCTAGTGGTGAAATCAATACCAAAGTAAACAACACATTAGAAACTTCAAATAAAGTTAAAGAATTTTTTGTAAATAAAAAAGATGTCCAAATTGATGATTTGGACGGCTTAACCTTTAGTACTGACCAATGGTGGGTCAATATTCGACCAAGCAATACTGAGCCTTTACTGCGTCTTAACGCAGAAGCTAAAGAACGTGCAACAATGGAAAAAGTTAGAGATGAAGTTCTTAGCATTATTCGAAAGGATGCTAAATGAGTTCAGTTATTAAACCTGAATTATTAGAAATTCTTGCTTGCCCATGTGACAAACATGCTGATGTGGAAGTTTCAAACGATGACACAAAAATTGTTTGCACAAAATGTGAAACAACATTTCCTATTAAAGACGGAATACCTGTAATGCTTCTTGATGAAGCAACACCTGGACCTCGCGGCATTGGTGGATAAAACTTTTTCAAATGAGTAACAACGTATTAGTTGTTAAAGGTTCTTTAAAAGATTATCTTTGGGGAAAAGTTAACGGCTTAAGTAAATGGAATACCAATACCGATAAACCACAAGCAGAACTTTGGTTTGGCGATCATGAATCTAGTCCTTCACTTTTGGTTGAAAATAATAAAGAAATTAGTTCAAAATCAAGTTTTCCACTTTTAGTAAAAATTCTTTGTGCAGCAGAACCTTTATCTATCCAGGTACATCCAGACAAGGAAACGGCTCAAGAAAAATTTGAGCAATATGCTTTATCAGATTCTCACGGTAAAGATGAAATGCTCTTTGCATTAGAACACTTCTTAGCATATGCAGGAATTAGAAATAGTAAAAAAGTTCAAGAAATATTCAAGATTTTAATTAATGATTCAAAACTTGATTCACTAAAACCATTAGCAGAACATAGTAGCTTTAAGAAATCGGCTGAAATTATTTTTAATTTGACAAAAGATGAAATAGATAAAGCAAATAAAATTCTAAAAACTAATTTAGCTAGTTTGAATATATCTCTAAGTGAACAAAATGTTTTAGAGAAAATTATCAACAAATATCCAACTGACCCTGGTGTTTTAATTTGTTTGTTGATGCAATTTCATGAATTAAAAAAGGGTGATGCCATACACGTTAAACCCGGAACTCCTCACTCATATGTTTCAGGACTAGCAATTGAAGTTATGACAAGTTCAGACAATGTTTTACGAATGGGATTGACGAATAAACCAATCAAAGTTCAAGAAGCCCTTGATTTAGTATTAGAACACGAAGTGCAAGTTTTAAGCCTTCCAACAAATGATGGAATTCATGTTTACAAACCTGAAGCTAATTTTGAATTAATTGCCATTGATAATGCCAAAAAGGCAGATATCTCTGCAGATTTTTCATGTGTTTTAAATGTGGAAGGTAGAACTAAATTAAAAGTAGATTCAAAGGAAATTGAATTGCAAATCGGCCAAGCAGCATTGATTTCGATGAAATCTTTCGAAATTGAGGTCAATGGACACGCCTTTGTTGCAAGAACCGTTTAATCTGGCAGAATTAGACAACAGTTATTTAATCAATAAATATTGGGAGCAAATTTAAAGTGACTTATTTTTCAATGAATGCAGACAAAATAGGAAATATAGATTTCAAAGTTAAAGATTTATCACTTGCAGATTTTGGTAGAAAAGAAATTGAATTAGCAGAACACGAAATGCCAGGTTTAATGGCAATGCGAAAAGAATTTGGCGCTAAAAAGCCACTAAAAGGTGCAAGAATTACTGGTTCATTGCACATGACAATTCAAACTGCAGTATTAATCGAAACTCTTGTTGAATTGGGTGCTGAAGTTAGATGGGCATCTTGCAATATTTTTTCTACACAAGATCACGCAGCAGCAGCTGTTGTAGTTGGACCAAATGGAACTAAAGAAAATCCACAAGGTGTTCCTGTATTTGCATGGAAGGGTGAATCGTTAGAAGAGTATTGGTGGTGCACTGAACAGATCTTGCGTTGGACAGATGGTGAAGGTCCAAACATGATTTTGGATGACGGTGGAGATGCAACTTTACTAGTTCATAAAGGTGTTGAATTTGAAAAATCAGGAGAAGAACCACAACCTGAAAAAGCAGATAGTGAAGAATTTTCAGTTGTGCTAAAACTGATTCAAAAAACTTTAAAAGAAAATTCAAGACTTTGGACAGATATTGCAAACAACATAAAAGGTGTGACTGAAGAAACTACGACTGGTGTGCATCGTTTATATGAAATGTTTAAATCAAAACAATTATTGTTTCCTGCAATTAACGTCAATGATGCAGTTACCAAAAGTAAATTTGATAATAAGTACGGCACTCGCCACTCATTGATTGATGGCATCAATAGAGCAACAGATGTTCTTATCGGTGGAAAAGTTGCAGTGGTTTGCGGCTATGGCGATGTTGGTAAAGGAACAGCTGAATCTTTACGCGGACAAGGCGCTCGAGTAATAATCACCGAAATTGATCCAATTTGTGCCCTACAAGCAGCAATGGATGGTTATGAAGTAAACACTTTGGAAAATGTTTTACCTAATGCCGACATCATCATTACAGCTACTGGATGTGTAAACGTAATAACTGTTGATCACATGACCAAAATGAAAGATAAAGCGATTGTAGGAAATATCGGTCACTTTGATAATGAAATTGATATGGCAGGACTTAGCAATAGTAAGTCTGCAAAAAGAGTAAATATTAAGCCACAAGTTGATGAGTGGGTATTTGATAATGGTCGCTCCATAATTGTTTTGAGTGAGGGAAGACTTCTAAATCTAGGAAATGCAACGGGGCATCCTTCATTTGTGATGAGTAATTCATTTACAAATCAAGTATTAGCTCAAATTGAATTGTTTACCAAAACTAATGAATATCCAGTTGGGGTTTATACCTTGCCAAAAGAATTGGATGAAAAAGTAGCAAGATTACATCTTGATGCATTGGGTGCCAAATTAACTAAGTTAACTAAACCACAAGCAGATTACTTAGGCGTTAATGAAAATGGCCCATACAAGCCAGATCATTACCGTTACTGATTTTTTGCTTGGTTTAATTGATTAGCTAAATTTTCTTTTCTAATTCTTAAATCTGTGTAAAGAAATACTGTGAATGCTGCCATGAAAGGTAACATCACGGTGTAGCCCATTATGGAGCCAATTGAATTAAAAAATACTGAAGTTGTATTTGGATTTTCAA
>CAZZKM010000032.1:5569-9690 GCA_964655115.1 uncultured Bifidobacterium sp. | reverse complement strand
TGACCCTGTATTGTCCACAGGTCAGGGGATTTTTTAGGGAAATTTAGCCTCAAAAAAGCCTCATCTCCACATCTTGTGGATAACTCTGTGGATAGATTAAGGATTTTTGTGGAAGAAAACGTTGACCTTCATGAGGTCTGGACTAGAGCCATTGGTGGCCTGGGTGATGATGCTTTAACTGCTCAACAAAGGGCTTTCGTTTCTTTAACAAGACCTTTGGCATTAGTTGAAGACACAGCATTAGTTGCTGCACCAAATGAATTTACAAAAGATGTTTTGGAAACCCGTTTACGTCCATTAGTTGTGAGCGCTTTAAGTAATGCCTTAGGTAGAGAAGTTCGTTTAGCAATTTCAGTTGATCCATCAATTGCACCAAACTTAGATGAAGATGCAACAGATGAATTAGCAGATGCAACTTATGCTGAATCAGTTGCACCAATTCCACAATTCTTAAATCAAAACCGCCCAGGTACAGGATCTCCTGTTTCTAAACATGATGAATCATCCAGATTAAATCCAAAATATACTTTCGATACTTTCGTTGCAGGTTCTTCAAATAAATTGGCGCATGCTGCAGCTGTTGCAACAGCTGAAATGCCAGCTCGTGCTTACAATCCACTTTTTATTTACGGTGAATCTGGTTTAGGAAAAACACATTTACTTCACGCAATTGGTCATTACACCAGAGATTTATATCAAGGTGCAAAAATTCGTTACGTTTCTTCTGAGGAATTTACTAATGATTTTATTAATTCAATTCGTGACGATAAAGCTTCTGCTTTTCAAAGAAGATATAGGGATGTTGATGTTTTATTAATTGATGACATTCAATTCTTAAGTGGAAAAGTTCAAACCCAGGAAGAGTTTTTTCACACTTTTAATACTTTGCATAATGCTGATAAACAAATTGTGGTTACTTCAGATTTACCACCAAAACAATTACAAGACTTTGAAGATCGTATGCGTTCACGTTTCGAATGGGGATTAATTACTGATATTAAACCTCCTGAATTAGAAACACGTATTGCGATTTTGAGAAAAAAAGTTGGTCAAGAAAAACTTCAAGTTCCAGGTGAAGTTTTGGAATACATTGCCAGCAAAGTAACAACTAATATTCGTGAATTAGAAGGTGCACTAATTCGTATTAGTGCTTATGCAAACTTAAATAGAACTCCAGTTGAAATGAATTTAGCTGAAGCTGTCTTAAAAGATTTACTACCGGAACAAAGTGGTCCAGAAATTACTGCAGCATTAATTATGAATGAAGCATCAAGTTATTTTGGAATATCAATTGATGATTTAATCGGATCATCAAGATCTAGAAATTTAGTAACTGCAAGACAAATTGCCATGTATTTATGTAGAGAATTAACTGATTTGTCTCTACCGATGATTGGACAATCTTTCGGAGGACGAGATCACACCACAGTGATGCATGCGGAAAGAAAAGTTCGCCAATTAATGGCAGAACGCCGTGGTCTTTATAACCAAGTTGCTGATTTAACGACCAGGATCAAAGTTCAAACCAGGGTTTAATAACTTTTCGCCCCAAAAGACCCCTATTTTCACATTATTCACAATTGTTTATATTCTGTGGATAAGTCTCAAGTTCTAATTTAAGGTTAAATATCCCTGTGGATAACCTGTGGTTTCCTTGAGGGATTAGACATAAGTTTCTGTGGATAGAGCCGGAACTACCCACAAAAGTTAAGGCGAATTTAGTCTTTCCCCAAGTTATGAACGAAATTACAAAGCTTCGACACAATTCACAAACCCTTACGCCACCCAATTTGAACTGGGTAAACGCTTGTTTTCCCACATATCAACAAGCCCTATTACTACTACTAGTTATATAAATATATATAAATCAACTACTAATAGGAGTTTTAAAAATTACGCTCTTTTACCCCTTTCCCTGCGTCTAAGAGCATGAAAGCATTGGTCTAAATTAAAGAGTTCGAAGAATTACAACCCGGTAATACTAAAGATTTAAAGAAAGAACATATGAAGTTTCAAGTTGAAAGAGATGTTTTAGCAGAGGCTGTTGCTTGGGCCGCTAGAACTTTACCTGCCAGACCTGCCCAACCAATGTTGGCCGGAATTTTAATCGAAGCTGACAAAAATTCTTTAACGCTTTCTGCTTTTGATTATGAGGTTTCTTCTCGAGTTAGTTTTGATGCAGGAATTTCTGCAAGTGGAAAAGTTTTAGTTTCAGGAAAATTATTTGCAGATATTTCAAGATCATTACCGAATCAACCAGTTATTGGAACATTGAATGGTTCAAGATTAGAAATTAAATGCGGTAAAGCAAATTTTGCATTACCAACACTGCCACCTGATGATTATCCAACTCTTCCACCATTGCCTAAAACAAGTGGATCTGCAAAAGCAAAAGTATTTGCAGAATCTGTAGCACAAGTTGCAGTTGCTGCAGGAAGAGATGAATCATTACCAATGCTTACAGGAATTAGAGTTGAAATTGAAGGAAATACAATCACATTGGCAGCAACTGATAGATATCGTTTAGCTGTTAAAGAATTTTCTTGGAATCCAAATGATCCAAAAGTTTCTACAGCGGTTTTGGTTCCGGCACGAACTTTGGCAGAAGGCGCTAAAGGATTTTTAAATTCAAACGAAATATTAATTTCTCTTGCATCAGATAAAGATAAATTAATGGGTTTTGAAGGTGAAGGAAGACGCACTACAACAAGATTATTAGATGCAGATTTTCCAAAATACAGATCTTTGTTACCAAGTGAATCAACTTCTACAGCAGATGTTTCAACTCAAGAACTTTTAGATGCAATAAAAAGAGTTGAATTAGTTGCAGAAAGAAATACGCCAATTCGTTTAGATTTTAGAAACAATGAATTAGTTTTAAGAGCAGGAGCTGGCGAAGATGCGACAGCAGAAGAAATTGTGGGCTTAACTTTAAATGGTGAAGGTTTAGAAATTGCATTTAATGCCGCTTACTTAAAAGACGGACTAGCAAGTGTTAATGCTCCTATAACTCGAATGAGTTTTACTGCGGCTTCAAAACCAGCGGTCTTAAGTGGAGTAAATAATGAAGGAGTAAACGATGACTCCTATCGTTATTTGATCATGCCGGTTCGTTTAGCTGGCTAAAAACTTGTGCACGTTATTTCACTAACAGCGGTAGATTTTCGAAACTATTCGTTTGTTGAAGTCAACTTAGAACCTGGAATAACCACTTTTATTGGAAGTAATGGACAAGGAAAAACAAATTTAGTTGAAGCTATTTCTTATTGCGCCACTTTTTCATCACATCGAGTGTCTCAAGATTTACCGCTAATTAAATTAAATCAACCTAGAGCAATTATTAGAACCGGTGTTAAATATCAAGATCGGACTAACTGGATTGAAATTGAAATTTGGCCTGGAAAATCTAACAAAGCAAAATTAAACGGATCAGAATGTAAGAAAACTAAAGAAGTTTTAGGCATTTTACAAACAATTACTTTTTCTCCTGAAGATTTAGTGTTAGTAAAAGGGGATCCAAGTGAACGAAGATATTTTTTAGATTACTTACTGGTGCAAAAAAGCCCTGTTTATATTAGTTTAAAAACAGATTATGAAAGAGTTTTAAAACAAAGAAATGCACTTCTAAAAAGTTCTTATGTAGCAAGGAAAAATAATCAAGATTCAGTGTTATCAACATTAGATATTTGGAATCAACAATTAATTAATCTAGGAAGCCAAATTACTTTTTATAGAAATCAACTAATAAATGATTTATTACCTTATGTTTCAAAGGCTTATGCTGAGTTAGCACCCTCTAGTAAAGCATTAAATATTAAATATTTACCAAATGTTTCTTCATTTGAGATGACTTTGGAAGATTTGAAAGTACAAATGGGTGAAAAAATTAAAGAAAGACAACTTGATGAATTAGATCGAGGCTTAACATTAGTTGGACCACATAGAGATGATGTAGAAATAACAATTGGTGAACTTCCTGCCAAAGGTTATGCAAGCCATGGTGAATCTTGGTCGGTAGCACTAGCTTTAAAACTTGCTTCTTTTGATCTTTTAAAGGCAAATTCAAGAGCAGGAGATCCAGTTTTGGTGCTTGATGATGTGTTTGCTGAACTAGACACTTC
>CAZZKM010000032.1:0-5469 GCA_964655115.1 uncultured Bifidobacterium sp. | reverse complement strand
ATTTGGTAGAAGTGAAGAATTTAGAAGTGGAGCACATCCAGATCATAGAGATCCGCAAAAAATAGATAAAGTTTTGAAAAAAATTGTTAAAGATTTTGGTTGGCAACAACCAACATCTGTTGCAAATCTAATTTCTAGATGGAATGAAATTGTTGGAGATGAAATTGCATCACATGTTTCAATAGAAATTTTTAATGCAGATATAAATGAACTAATTTTAAGAGCTGATTCATCAACTTGGGCAACTCAAATAAGACTTTTAAGTAGTGATTTAAAGAAAAGAATTGCGCTAGAGGTTGGAGATGGTGTTGTCAAGACCCTAAAAGTTTATGGACCAGCAAAACCTACGCAAAAAGGCTTATGGAGAGTGCCTTCTATGCGTAAAAATGACTACTAAAAAGGCCTATCAGCCGATTTCACACCTGTAACAACACACTAGAATTGTCATAACTCGTCAACAATTTTTACAAATTTCATTTTTAGGAGTTGAATCAAAACTTATGTCATATGACGCCAGTGCGATTCAAGTTCTTGAAGGTTTAGATGCAGTTAGAAAACGTCCTGGAATGTATATCGGTTCCACTGGTGAACGCGGTTTACATCATTTAGTTTATGAAATTGTTGATAATTCAGTTGATGAAGCACTAGCTGGTTTTGCAACTGAAATTGTTGTAAGTATTTTGGATGATTCCAAGATTTGTGTCATTGATAATGGTCGTGGCATCCCAGTTGATTTACATAAAACTGAAAAAAAACCAGCACTAGAAGTAGTTTTTACCGTGTTACATGCTGGTGGAAAGTTCGGTGGTGGCGGTTATCAAGTCTCAGGCGGACTTCACGGAGTGGGTGCATCAGTTGTTAATGCATTGTCTTCAGAGCTACATGTTGAAGTAAAACGTGATGGATTCTTGTGGACTCAAAGTTATAAAAAAGGTGTACCAACTACAGCTTTGAAAAAAGGAAAAGCAATTGATGGTTCAGGTACCAAAGTAACTTTTAAAGCAGATAAAGAAATTTTTGAAACTACAGAATATTCATTCGACACTCTGTCAACTCGATTTAGAGAAATGGCATTTTTAAATAAAGGTTTATCTTTAACTTTAATAGATGAAAGAAAAGATCGCCTTGATGAAAAAGGTGAAAAAAGAATTGTTAACTACAAATATGACGGCGGAATTGTTGACTTTGTAAATTTTTTAAACAAAGCAAAAGGTGAAACTTTAGTTCATAAAGATGTAATTCATATTGAAAACGAAGATAAGAAAAAAGGCTTAAGTGCTGAAGTTGCATTGCAATGGAATTTTGGTTATCAAGAAGCTGTTTACACATTTGCAAACACAATTAATACTCATGAAGGTGGAATGCATGAAGAAGGATTTCGTGCAGCATTAACTGCCACAGTAAATAAATATGCAAAACAATGGGGAGTATTAAAAGAAAAAGATCCAAAACTAACAGGTGAAGATATTAGAGAAGGTCTAACGGCAATAGTTTCAGTAAAACTTAGAGAACCACAATTTGAAGGTCAAACGAAAACTAAATTAGGAAATACTGAAGCTAAAACATTTGTGCAAACTATGACAAATGATTTATTAGCTAAATGGTTTGAAGAACATCCAAGTGAAGGAAAAGATGTTGCCCGAAAAGCAGTTTCTGCAGCAACAGCAAGACTTGCTGCTAGAAAAGCAAGAGATTTAGCAAGATCTAGAAAAGGCCTGTTAGGTTCCTCAGGTTTGCCTGGAAAATTAAGTGATTGCCAATCCACTGATCCATCCCAATGTGAGCTCTACATTGTGGAAGGTGATTCTGCAGGCGGTTCTGCCAAAAACGGTAGAGATTCTCGCACCCAAGCAATTCTACCTATTAGAGGAAAAATCCTAAATGTTGAAAAAGCAAGATTAGACAAAGTTTTAGCTAACACCGAAGTCCAAGCATTAGTTTCAGCACTTGGCACAGGCGTACAAGAAGAATTTGATGCCAACAAACTTAGATATCACAAATTAATCCTCATGGCAGATGCTGATGTTGATGGCCAACACATCAGAACATTGCTTCTAACTCTTCTTTTTAGATTTATGAGACCTTTAATTGATTTAGGACATGTTTATTTAGGACAACCTCCGCTATACAAAATCAAATGGATTAAAGAAAGTCCAAGTTATGCATATACCGAAAGAGAAAAAGACGGACTTATTGAAGCAGGTTTAAAAGCTGGCAAAAAACTTCCTAAAGAAGAAGCATTACAAAGATATAAAGGTTTAGGTGAAATGAATGCTGATGAATTGTGGGAAACCACAATGAATCCAGAATCAAGAGTTTTATTGAGAGTAACTCTTGATGATGCAGCAGCAGCTGATGAATTATTTAACGTGCTAATGGGTGAAGACGTTGAATCAAGAAGAAGTTTTATTCAACACAATGCTCGCGATGTTAGGTTCTTGGATATTTAAATGGCAACAAAACAAACCAAATTACCTGAAAATTCAGGACGCGTTGAACCAGTTGATTTACGTTCGGAGATGTCTCGAAGTTATTTAGATTACGCGATGAGTGTAATTGTTGGCAGAGCTTTACCAGATATTAGAGATGGATTAAAACCAGTTCATCGCCGTGTTATTTATGCAATGTACGACGGTGGTTATAGACCTGATCGAAGTTTCACAAAATGTTCTCGCATCGTCGGTGATGTTATGGGTAATTATCATCCACATGGTGATACAGCAATTTATGACACATTAGTTCGTTTAGCTCAAGAGTGGGTGATGCGTTATCCATTAGTTACCGGACAAGGAAATTTTGGTTCACCAGGAAATGATGGTGCCGCAGCAATGCGTTACACCGAATCAAGAATGTCTCAATTAGCTATGGAAATGGTCAGAGATATTGATGAAGACACTATTGATTTCATTCCTAACTATGACGGAAGAACTCAAGAACCAACAGTTTTACCGGCAAGAATTCCAAATCTTTTAGTTAATGGTTCAAGTGGAATTGCTGTGGGAATGGCAACAAACATTCCACCGCATAATTTAAGAGAAGTAACAAATGCAATTTTGTGGGCGTTAGAAAATCCAAAAGCAACAAAAGAAGAATTATTTAAAGCCGTTAAAGAACATGTCAAAGGTCCAGATTTTCCAACAGGTGGATTAATTGTTGGTCGAAACGGAATTGATGATGCATATAAAACAGGTCGCGGTTCAATCACATTGCGTGCAGTTGTGGAAGTTAGCGAAGATGGCAAAGGTAGACAAAATTTAGTAATTACTGAACTTCCTTATCAAGTAAATCCAGATAACTTAAAACTAAAAATAGCTGAACTTGTTGACACTGGAAAAATAACTGGAATTTCAGATTTAAGAGATGATTCATCTTCTAGAACTGGAATGAGAATTGTAATTGTTTTAAAGAAAGACGCCGTTGCAAAAGTTGTTTTAAATAACTTATATAAACACACCCAATTAGAAGACACTTTTGGGGCAAATATGTTGGCCCTAGTTGATGGTGTGCCAAGAACTTTAAGTATTGATTTATTTATTTCTCATTGGATAGAACATCAAATTGAAGTAATTCAAAGAAGAACCAAATTTAGATTAAGCGAAGCAGAAAAAAGAGCCCATATTTTATCGGCACTTTTAAAAGCACTGGATAAATTAGATGAAGTTATTGCCTTAATCAGAAAATCTAAAACAGTTGAAGATGCTAAATCTGGATTACAAAAACTATTAAAAATCGATGAAATTCAAGCAACTGCAATTTTAGATATGCAGTTAAGAAAACTTGCTGCCTTAGAACGTCAAAAAATTACTGATGAATATGAAGAATTAATGAAATCAATTAAAGATTACAAAGATATTTTGAGTAAACCAGAAAGACAAAGAAAAATAATTGCTGAAGAATTAAATGAAATAGCTACAAAATATGGTGATGATAGAAGAACAAAGTTTGTGGCAGATGAAGGCGACAAATCCGCAGAAGATTTCATCAAAGCAGAAGATGTCGTAGTAACAATTAGTCGTGGAGGGTATGTAAAAAGAACTAGATCCGATCTTTATCGGGCTCAAAAAAGAGGTGGCAAAGGAATAAAAGGTGCTGCTTTAAGAGAAGACGATGTTATTGAACACTTCTTCGTCGCTTCCACTCATGATTGGTTACTTGTGTTTTCTGATAGAGGAAGAGTTTATAGAACAAAAGTGCACGAGCTTCCAGATAAAGGAAGAGATGCTAAAGGACAACACGTAGCAAATCTTTTAAGTTTTCAACCTGAAGAAAAAATTGCAGCAGTCCTATCAATTAAAAATTATGAACAAGCACCTTATTTATTATTAGCAACTGCTAAAGGAATGATTAAAAAATCACCATTATCTGAATATGACTCAACAAGAAGTGGTGGAATTATTGGCATTAATTTAAAACCAAATGATCGAGTAATTTCTGCTCAATTAGTTTCTAAGAAAAATGATGTTATTTTAGTTTCTAAAAAAGGTTTTTCAGTTAGATGCTCTGTTGCAGAAGATTCTTTAAAATCTGCAGGAAGAGCAACCACTGGTGTAATTGGAATTAGATTTAAAAATAAAACTGATGAATTACTAAGCATGTCTGTAGTTGAACCAAAATCATTTTTAGTTACAGCAACAGATGCAGGATTTGCCAAACGCACCCAAGAATCTGAATGGGTTTCAAAGGGTCGTGGCACACAAGGAGTTCGAGCGATGAGAATTAGCGAAGATTCCAGAGGATCTTTAGTAGGAGCATTCATCGCACAAGAAACCGATGAACTATTTGCGATAGCCTCAAATGGAGTAGTTTTAAGAACTCAAGTAAAAGAAATCAGAGCAACAGGAAGAGACACTATGGGAGTTTCAATGATGAAAGTTCCAAAGGGAGTAAAAGTTGTGGCTGTCACAAAAGCTGTGGATGTAGAAAATGAGTAGTCCAAAAAGTTCTAAATCAAGATTTCAAGTAACTCAAAGTATGCCCACAACAAAAACTGGTAGCAAAAGATCAAGATTAAGAATTTCTTATATAAATCCAATGTCAGTAATTAAAACAACTTTTATTTTGTCATTAGCTTTTGGTTTAGCTTCAATTGTGGCATTAATTATGCTTTGGTCAGTTGCAAAATTTAGCGGCACAATTGATGCAGCAACTGGTTTGCTAACTGATATTTTTGGAATTGGTGGAGCAGGATTTAATATTGTTAGTCTTTTATCACTGCCAAGAATTATTTTTATCGGAAGTGTATTTACTGTTTTTCAAGTGGTTACTTGGACATTACTTGCAGGAATTTTTTCAGTAATTTACAACATGTTTGCAGAATATGTAGGCGGTTGGGAAATTACTTTAACTGATGATCTTTAAAAACTGGCGTCAACTAAATCTTTTTGAATAAACATTCTCAAAGGATCAATTCTTAAAATTCCTGGTGGTTGACTTAGTAGATTTGGTAATTCTTCCATCAAAATTTTAAAA
>CAZZKM010000031.1:0-9844 GCA_964655115.1 uncultured Bifidobacterium sp. | reverse complement strand
AAAAGTTTTCTCATTATTCAAAGTTATATTTGCTTCAAATTTTCTTGGAGCACCTCTTTGAATTTCACTTCTTTCAAAATCAACTTCAAAGTCATTTAAAGTAAAAAAGAAATTTGGTAATTGAGTTTCAGAAAAGAAACGTCCCGCTCTAAAATCGTCATATTGAGTTATAGTGTTTGAAAAACCTGTGTTTTCTTTTATAACAACTGTGCCGCGATAACTAAAAAGGGCACCGAATGCAAGAGCCACTGTAATAATAATCAAACTAAAATGAAAAAGTAAATTTCCAGCTTCTCGGCTATATCCTTTTTCGATAGTTAATGAATTATTATTAAGTAAAGTTCTCCAACCTTTATCTTTAGCGATTTTTTCGATTTTACTTATAGAAGTTTTTTTAATCTTTACTTTTTGATAATTTGAAAACTTTGTAATAACACCAGGTGTCTTAGTAGGAACTTCTTGCCAGTTTTCAAAATAAATTTTCAATCTAGGAATTACACAACCTATTATCGAGATCATTAAAAGTATGTATATTGCTGAAAACCAAACCGAACCATAAACATCAAAAAAACTCAAACTTTCAAATAAATCAGCAAGATTAGGATTATCATTTTTCCAATTGTTTACTCTGATTAGTGATGCAGTTTTTTGTGGCAAAATCGAACCAGGAATTGCTGCTAAAGCCACGAATAGCAGTAAAAGTAATGCTGTGTTCATACTTGTTAACTGACGCCACATCCATCTTGTGAAACCCAAAAAATTTAAAGGTGGCAAAACTGTTTCAGTTCTTTGCTTAGTAGATATTTGTTTATTGGTCATAAAATTGGAGTAAATCCTGCCATAAATACCCTTAACTCAATACTTACTAAATTCCATAATCCAGTAACCAAAAGTAGACCTAGAATTATTAGCAAAATTCCACCTATAGAAATAAATAATTTTTGTTTTTTTCTTAACCATTTCACTGTTTTCATAGATTTTTCAAAAAGTATTGTTAGAAATAGAAAAGGTATTCCTAATCCAAGTGAATAAAAAGTAGACAAAATTGCACCTCTAAAAAAAGTTGCTTCACTAAATGCTAAGGATTGGACTGCAGCTAAAGTAGGCCCAATACATGGAGTCCAGCCCAACGAAAATACAAAACCTAAAATAAATGCACCAGCTAAACCTTGCTTTGATTTAAACTTAACTTTAAATTCTTTATTGAATATATTTATAAACCCAAGATAACTTAAACCCAGTAAAATTATTATTATTCCAAAAATCCTTTCCAAAACTTGAATGTTCGAAAGAAGCCAACCCCCTAAACTTCCAAAAAACATTCCAATAGAAACAAAAACTAAACTAAATCCTAAAATAAATAATAAGGTTGCAAAGACTGCTTTAGATTTGGTTATTTTATTATTTTTTTCAAAACTTGATCCTGTAATTATTGATAAATAGCCTGGAACTAAAGGCAGAACACATGGTGAGAGGAAAGAAATAATTCCTGCAAAAAAAGCAACAAAAATTGCTAAAAATAATGAACCGTCGGTAACTAAATTCATTCTTCAACCAATTCTGTAATAAAACCCTGAATCAAAGATTTATCTATAGGACCAAGTTGTCTTGCTGCAACCAGTCCATTCTTATCAATCAAAATCGTTGAAGGTATTGCATTTGCAGGTAGTGAATCTTTGTAACCTAACAACAGTTTTCCGTCACGATCATAAATATTTGGATATGTAATTGAAAAATTGTCAATAAATCTTTTTGCAGATATTTTTGAATCTCTTATATTAATTCCTATAAATTCCACATTATTTGCTTTATTTTTTAAATATAACTCTTCTAATTCTGGAGCTTCTTTTCTACATGGACTGCACCAAGATCCCCAAACGTTGATCAAGACGACTTTATTTTTTAAACTTTTTAAATCTATTTCAGATGATAAAAATTCTATATTCAAAAGATCTGGAGCAGGTTTTCTATCTGATTTATTTAAAAAAACAGATGTTCCATCTCCTGAAACAAATCCAGATTCTGCATCACTTGAAATATTTGAAACCGGTGTTGCGCAAGATGTTATTAATAATGAAATAATTAATAACTTAAAACTACGCCCCAGATATTTTGCTTGCATCTTTTAATAGATCTGCTGCTGGTTCTTGGTATTCAACTGCAACTAATGAATCGCCATCAAAAACAAATGTCGTAACACTTGCAAGGCTACATTGTCTTTTTCTTGGATCATGAACAAAAGATCTACCTTCAGCCGATAATCTAGCAATCCAAATTGGCAATTGATGCGAAACTAATAAAGCTTCTTTTCCTTTTGCGACATCGCGAGCTGAAAAAATTGCAGTACGCATTCTTTCAGCAACTTTTTTATAAGGTTCCCCCCATGATGGTGTTATCGGATTTCTTAAGTACCACCAGTTTCGAGGTTGACTTAATGCTCCGTCTCCAACTGAAACTTTTTTTCCTTCAAAAACATTTTCTGCCTCAATTAATAGATCATCGGTTTCAATTTCTAAGTTGTGTTTTTTAGCAGTTGGTAAAGCTGTTTGTTGAGCTCTTTCCAAAGGGGAAGAAACTACAAGTGAAATGTTTTTATTAGCAAAAAAATCTGCAGCACGTTCAGCCATTTTTAAGCCAAGTTCGGAAAGTTTATATCCAGGTAATCTTCCATAAAGAATTTTTTCTGGATTAAAAACTTCCCCATGTCTTAAGACGTGGACTTGGGTTTTTTGTGCCATAAATATTTCTTAGTGTCTGCGACGCATTGAACCGCGACGTTTACTTGGACGCCACACATTATCGCCATTTTCAATCGCAGCTAGACGTAATTTTTCACCATGTTCTGCCAATGCATCAATTAGTACAGAAACATTTGGAGATTCTGCTTGCACGTCAACTCTTAAACCATGTTCTTGTGCGGCTTGTGCAGTTTGAGGTCCAATTACTGCAACCACTGTTGAAGCGTGTGGTTTTCCTGCAATTCCTACCAAATTTCTAACTGTGCTTGCTGAAGTAAATAGCACTGCATCAAAACCACCAGTTTTAATTTGTTCTCTTGTGTGTGCAGGAGGTGGAGCTGCTCTAACAGTTCTAAAGGCAACAATGTCTTCTACTTCCCAACCTTTAGCTTGCATTCCTTCAACTAAAGTTTCAGTTGCAATATCGGCTCTTGGTAAAAATACACGATTTATTGGATCTAATACTTGGTCATACTTTGGCCATACTTCTAATAAACCTTCTGAATTATGTTCTTTAGTTGGAAATAAATCAGGTTTAACACCAAATTCAACTAAGGCATCAATTACTTGTTGGCCAATAGCCGCTACTTTTAAACCTGCAAAAGCTCTTGCATCTAAACCATAATCAATAAACTTATCTTTTACAGCTCTAACGGCATTTGTACTTGTAAAGACCACCCATTGAAATCTTCCAGATACTAAACCGTGAACTGCTCTTTCCATTTGTTGTGGAGTTCTTGGTGGTTCAACAGAAATTGTTGGAACTTCATTTGAAACTGCGCCATAAACTGCCAACATTTTTTGAAAATCTTCAGAATCTTCTTTAGTTCTTGGAACTAAAACTTTCCAACCAAACAAAGGTTTATTTTCAAACCATTGATATTTGTCACGATGATTAATAGCATCGCCCACCACAATAACTCCAGGACCAGATTGTCTTGCTGCTTTTGCAACAACAGCAATATTTTCTAAAGTGGAAACAATTGTTCTTTGATCTGTAGTACTTCCATCACGTGTAACTGAAATTGGAGTTGCAGCATCACGACCGCGAGCAATTAGTGCACTTGCAATTGCTGGTGCTTTATCTGCAGCATTAATAATCACAATTGGAATATTTGGATCTAAATGTAATGACCAATCAATTGGTTCTGATCCATTTATGATGTGAACTTCTTTTCCTTTGTTTGCAAAAAGTGAAATACCTGCATGAGTTGGTACTGCAGTAATTGGTGAAACTCCTGGAATATATTCAAATTCAATTTTTGATTTAGCTAATGTTGAAACTTCAACAGATAGTCCATCTTCAACTACAGGATCTCCTGCGCAAAGTCTTACAACTACTGCGCCTTCTTTTGCCGCATCAATTGCAATACGTGCTCTAACTGCTGGAGCCATTGGCACACCATCTTCATCAACTGCTGCAACAACATCTGCATTTTCATTCGCATGAGTTGTAGCAATTTCCATGGTGTTTACATCAGCAATAATTAATTCTGCTTCTTTAATAGCATTAATTCCGCGCAAAGTTATAAGTTGAGGATCTCCAGGACCTGCAGCAACATATTTTACGGGCAGCACAATAACTTTTTTCTTAGTCAATTTTTACCTTTCCTATACAGCTTTTCTTTGTTCATGGAATGCAAGTATTTGTAATTCAGAAGCTAAATCAACTTTTCTAACATCTACTCCATCATTTACAGTTAAATGAACTGGAGCAAAATTTAAAATACTTCTAATGCCTGCTTTAACTAAACGATTACATACTTCTTGGGCACTTTCTGCAGGAGTTGCAACAACTCCTAATCGAGCTTTTGTTTCTTTAATAACTGTTTCTAAATCACTTAAGGCATGCACTAAAAGTTCAACTGTTTTTCCTTCAGCGCCACATTTAACTTTTGTGCCAATTAAAGTTTGATCGGCATCAACTAATGCAACAACTTTAAATCCTCGAGAACCAAATCCTCCATAGTGAGCTAAAGCTCTTCCTAAATTTCCCACACCCACAATTACTACAGACCAATCGTTATTTAAACCCATTTCGCGAGATATTTGATAACGCAAAAATTCAACGTCATATCCAACTCCTCTTGTTCCATATGAACCAAGATGAGAAAGATCTTTTCGAAGCATGGCACTGGAAACTCCAGTTAGTGCTGCTAATTCTTCAGATGAAACTCGGATTTGATTAACATCAGCTAATTGAGAAAGTGCACGGAAATAGGCAGGCAATCTAGAAACTGTTGCTTCCGAGATTTTTGGTGATCTGCCAATCCTTAACTTTGAGGATGGGAGTTTTGATGGCATATGTACCAAGTTACACATTTGTGCAAAAAAGCACAAATCCTCTCACAAATCAGACATCAAGAAGTGCTTTTTTTAATCTTTCTTTATCTACTCGCCAAAAATCGTGTTGCTTTTCATCAACAAAAGTGACTGGAATTTCCTCAGCGTATTTGCGCATTAATACTTGATTATCTTGAATATTTACAACTTCAAAAGTTTCATTTAATTCACTAGTTACTTCAGAAATAACTTTTATAGCCTCGTCACAAAGGTGACAACCAGGTTTTACTAAGACTTTGATTCGAGGTTTTATTTAAATCCACAACCTTAAAGTGGGGAAAGCTGGCTGAGGGGAAAATCAGCCAGCCTCTACGAATGATTCGCGCAAGTATTCAGACACTGCTGCTTCCGGAACACGGAAAGATCTACCAACTCGAACAGCTGGCATGGTTCCAGAATGCACTAAGCGGTAAACAGTCATCTTGGATACTCGCATTGATGAGGCAACTTCTGCCACAGTCAAGAAACGAACTTCGCCTAAAGGTCTTTCAGGGCTTGAAGCCATTTTTGATGCCTCTTTCTTACACGTCTTAAAACCTTCCCTAAGTCTTAAGTTGCGTGTGATGTAACGGTATATCTTCGGTACCTGTTAACACAAGAGAGGAGGGGGGTAATTAGCGAGACCAGGACATGCTATTGGGTCAAAAAGAAGGGGTGGGGAAATTGTGAAAAAAGTAATTATTCCACTAAGAGATCAGCTGGATGAGGATTAATTGATAACAAAATTTGTTTTGCTTTTCTTCCTGGAAGTTTTTTCAAAGTTTTAATTAAACTAACTCGTTCATCACAATGTTTTTTCAAAATTTCATAATTTTTTTTACCAATTAATTCAATTAAAGTATTTTTTTCGCTTATATAAACAGGGTCAAATGCTTGGTGAGCTTCAGTATCAGATGAACAATACCAATCCATTGTTTCTCCACCCTCTCCCCAATTTTTTCTTCTGTATTCTTCAATCACAATTACTTGATAATCAGTTCCATTTTCATATTCTCTAGTTTCATAACTTCTTCTAATAGGTAGTTGCCAACAAACATCTGGTTTGGTTTCTGTGGTTTTAACATTTTTTACCATTGCTAATTTGTGTAACGCACAGCCTTGACCTCCAGAAAATTCAGGAGAGTTCATAAAAATACATGTACCTTTAATTAATTTTGTTTTTTCTGCACCATCTTCAAATTCTGTCCAACTTTTTTTATTTTTTGAATAATCTATTTTTTCCCAAAGATCAGGTGTTAATTTTTCAACCCATTTACTTACTCTTTTTTTATCACCAGGTTCAGAAAAATGTGCTCCTTGATTGCAACAACCATCATTTGGATGAGTTTTATCAACTCCTTTACAACCTCTACCAAAAATGCACTCCCAATTTGAAGTAAGCCAAGTTAAATCAGCTTTAATAATGGTTTCATCGTGTTCTGGATCGATAAATTCAATCCAACTTCGAGGGAACTCTCCAGTAAATTCGGTCATAGGTCAGAGCCTACTTTGATTTGTGTTTTCTTATGCAAAGTAGTCTTATCATCTAAGTCACATAAAAAGAGCAGATATTTTATGAAAATTGGTTTCGTTGGTGCCGGCAATATGGGTCAAGCCATATTGAAAGGCCTTATTAACTCTGGGTTTTCACAAAATGACCTTGTGGCCATTACTAAATCTTTAGAGTCGAGTAAAAAAATAGCGTCAAATTTTAAGGTTTACTCAAGTAATAAAATTGAAGACATCAAAGAGTGTGATGTGGTTTTTATAGGTGTCAAACCTCAAAATATAAATGAAGTTTTACCAGAAATAAAAAACAGTTTAAAAAATGAATCATTACTAATTTCTCTCGCCGTTGGAGTTAAAACTGAAAACTTAGAGAGGTTTTTTGAGAACAAAGTAAAAGTAATTAGAGCCATGCCAAATACTCCAGCATTAGTTGGTAAAGGGGTCACAGGTCTAGCAAAAGGTAAAAATGCAACTGATGTTGACTTAGAAATTGCGCAAAAACTTTTTTCGAGTGTAGGAAAAGTAGTTGTAGTTGAAGAAAACTTAATTGATGTAGTTGCCGCAGCCTCTGGATCTGGACCTGCTTATTATTTTTATGTCACAGAAGCTATTACTCAAGCAGCAATTGAGCTTGGGCTAAGCAAAGAAGTTGCTGAAGTTTTAGTAAATAATACTTTTATTGGCACTGCTGAACTTTTTGAAAATTCAAATGAAAATATAAGTGAACTAAGAAGTAAAGTAACTTCACCAAAGGGAACTACTTTAGCTGCTTTGGAAAATTTAGATCAGAATAATTTTAAAGAAATTTGGAAACAGGCGTTGCAAGCAGCAATTAAACGTGCTAACGAAATAAGTAACTCTTAAATTATTCTGCAGCAGAATTTACTGGTGGGGAATCTGGTAAAGCTTGTTTAACTTCACTTGTGAAAGTAAATTTTCTGGTGTCACTGGTTTTTTTGTCAGGATCAGCAGCTTTTCCTTCAACACCAACTACAACTAAAGTTCCTGCTTTTAATTCTCCAAACAGGATTTTTTCACTCAAAACATCTTCAATTTCTCTTTGAATTGTTCTTCTCATTGGTCTTGCACCCAAAGATTGGTCATAGCCCATATCAACTAAGAATTCTTTTGCTTGATCAGTTAAAACTATGCCCATATCTTTATCTTTTAATCTGTTTTCAAGGGATGCAACCATTAAATCAACAATTTGTAAGATTTCTGGTTTTGTTAGTTGATGGAACACAATCACATCATCTAAACGATTCAAAAATTCTGGACGGAAATGTTGCTTCAATTCTTCGTTAACTTTGGCCTTCATGCGGTCATAGTTACCTGAAACATCATCTCCTGCAGAAAAACCAAGGCCAACTCCTTTTGAAATATCTCTACTTCCAAGATTTGTGGTCATGATGATTACGGTGTTCTTAAAATCAACCATGCGACCTTGTGAGTCAGTTAATTTTCCGTCTTCCAAAATTTGTAATAATGAGTTGAAAATATCTGGGTGCGCTTTTTCAACTTCATCAAACAAAACTACTGAGAATGGTTTTCTTCTAACTTTTTCAGTTAGTTGTCCACCTTCTTCATAGCCGACATATCCTGGAGGAGAACCAAACAATCTTGAAACTGTATGGCGCTCTGAATACTCAGACATATCAAGCATGATTAATGAATTTTCATCACCAAACAAGAATTGGGCCAAAGTTTTAGAAAGTTCAGTTTTTCCAACACCTGAAGGGCCCGCAAAAATAAAGGATCCGCCAGGTCTTTTTGGATCTTTTAATCCAGCTCTGGTTCTTCTAATTGATTTAGATAATGCTTTGATGGCATCTTCTTGACCAATGACACGTTTGTGTAGTTCTTCTTCCATGCGAAGTAATCTTTGTGATTCTGCTTCAGTTAGTTTTGCAACTGGCACACCAGTAGACATTGCCAAAACTTCAGCAATTAGATCATCGTTAACTTCTGCAACTACGTCTAAATCTCCGGCTTTCCATTCGCGTTCACGTTCGTTTTTCTCTGTAATTAAAGTCTTTTCTTTGTCTCTTAAAGCAGCTGCTTTTTCAAAATCTTGAGCATCAATTGCTGATTCTTTTTCTTTTCTCACATCAGCGATTTTGTTATCAAATTCTCTCAAGTCAGGTGGAGCTGTCATTCGGTTGATTCTTAAACGAGCACCTGCTTCATCAATTAAATCAATAGCTTTATCTGGGAGTTGGCGATCATTTATGTACCTATCAGCCAAAGTTGCTGCTGAAACTAAAGCAGAATCTGTGATTGTTACTTTGTGATGAGATTCGTAGCGATCTCTTAAACCTTTAAGGATTTCAATGGCATGAGCCACACTTGGTTCTTGAACTTGAATAGGTTGGAATCTTCTTTCCAATGCAGCATCTTTTTCCACATATTTTCTGTATTCATCTAGTGTGGTGGCACCAATTGTTTGAAGTTCACCGCGAGCAAGCATTGGTTTCAAAATTGATGCAGCATCGATTGCACCTTCAGCAGCACCTGCTCCTACTAGCGTGTGCATTTCGTCAATAAACAAAATAATGTCGCCGCGAGTACGAATTTCTTTTAAAACTTTCTTTAATCTTTCTTCAAAATCTCCGCGATATCGAGATCCTGCAACCAATGATCCTAAATCAAGTGTGTAAAGCTGTTTGTCTTTTAGAGTTTCTGGAACATTTCCTCTAACAATCATTTGAGCAAGACCTTCAACAACAGCTGTTTTTCCAACTCCAGGTTCGCCAATTAAAACAGGATTATTTTTAGTTCTACGAGAAAGAACTTGCATCACTCTTTCAATTTCTTTTTCTCTACCAATTACTGGATCTAATTTTGCATCTCTAGCAGCTTGGGTTAAATTTCTACCGAATTGATCAAGCACTAAAGAAGTTGATGGCGTTCCTTCATTTGGTGCACCTGAAGTTAATGGTTCTTTACCTTGGTAACCAGAAAGTAATTGGATTACTTGTTGGCGAACTCTGTTTAAATCAGCTCCCAGTTTTACTAATACCTGAGCTGCTACTCCTTCGCCTTCCCTAATTAAACCTAAAAGAATATGTTCTGTACCAATGTAATTGTGTCCAAGTTGTAAAGCTTCTCTTAAAGAAAGTTCTAATACTTTTTTAGCTCTTGGGGTAAATGGAATATGACCTGATGGTGCTTGTTGACCTTGGCCAATTATTTCTTCAACTTGAGATCTAACAGATTGAAGAGAAACTCCCAATGATTCTAGAGATTTTGCGGCAACACCTTCGCCTTCATGAAGT
>CAZZKM010000030.1:0-10258 GCA_964655115.1 uncultured Bifidobacterium sp. | reverse complement strand
TGATTGTGCGCTTTCTAAATCAACCAACATATGACCTGACATATGATGACGTATTTATGGTTCCAAGTCTTTCAAATTTATCCTCACGTTTAGAAGTTGATTTAAATTCAACAGATGAAACAGGAACCACTATCCCATTAGTTGTGGCAAATATGACTGCTATCTCTGGTAGACGTATGGCAGAAACAATTGCCAGACGCGGAGGTTTAGCTGTAATTCCACAAGATGTTCCAATTGACATTATTAAAGAAATTATCAATTGGGTAAAAAGTAGAAATACTTTTTTTGATACACCTCTAACTTTAACTTCAGAGCAAACTGTTGCTGATGCGTTAGGAATTATTCATAAAAGATCACATGGAGCGGTAGTAATCGTTGAAAATGATAAACCAATTGGAATAGTCACAGAAGATGATTGTGTAGATGTAGATAGATTTACCCAAGTAAAACAAGTAATGAGTAAAGAATTAATAACTTTGCCAGATTCATTAAGCGCTAGAGAGTGTTTTGATTATTTGAATGAGAATAGAAGTAATGCTGCACCAGTTATAAATAAATCAGGAAAACTAGTTGGAATATTAACAAGAGTTGGCGCTTTAAGAGCAAGTTTGTATAAACCTGCTTTAGATAAATCAGGACAATTAAGAATTGCAGTAGCAGTTGGAATAAATGGCGATGTGGCAGGAAAAGCACAACAAGTTCTTGATGCAGGTGCAGATGTTTTAGTTGTTGATACAGCGCATGGACATCAAAAGAAAATGCTTGAAGCTTTACAAGCCATAAAATCTTTAAATCCAAAAGTACCTATTGTGGCAGGAAATGTTGTTACGAAAGAAGGTGTCAAAGCATTAATTGATGCAGGTGCAGACATTATTAAAGTTGGTGTTGGTCCAGGGGCCATGTGTACAACCAGAATGCAAACTGGAGTTGGACGTCCGCAATTTTCTGCAGTTTTGGAATGCTCTGAAGAAGCAAAAAAATATGGAAAAACAGTTTGGGCAGATGGTGGAGTAAGACATCCAAGAGATGTTGCTTTAGCACTTGCTGCTGGAGCAAGCCATGTAATGATTGGCTCTTGGTTTGCTGGCACTTATGAATCTCCTGGTGATTTACAAAAAGATTCAAATGGAAAGTTATATAAAGAGTCTTTTGGTATGGCTTCTGCCAGAGCAGTTGCTGCAAGAACTAGTGGGGAAGATGCTTTTGATAGAGCTAGAAAATCTTTATTTGAAGAAGGAATATCAACTTCAAGAATGTATTTAGATCCAAATAGACCAGGAGTGGAAGATTTAATTGACGAAATCATTGCCGGATTAAAATCTTCATTCACTTACGCAGGAGCTTCAAATATTAAAGAATTTTCAGAAAAAGCAGTTGTAGGAATTCAATCTGCAGCAGGTTATGCAGAAGGAAGACCTTTATACACATCTTGGAAAAATTAAAAGTTTTAAAAATAAATTAAGGGCCAGAAGAAATTCTGGCCCTTAATTTTTACCCTAGGTAAATAACGACTTTTAGGAAAGCCAATTGTTTAGTGGGTATGATGCGAAATAAATTACGAAGGCAATTGCAGATGCCCATAACAATGGGTGAATCTGTTTTGATTTGCCTGTCGCAAGTTTTAGCAACACATGTGTCACAAATCCTGCACCGATACCTACTGCAATTGAGTAAGTAAACGGCATCAAGATAATTGTCAAAAATGCTGGTAGAGCAATAGTTATATCGCTCCAGTCAATATCTTTGATTTGTGTCATCATCAAGAATCCAACAATTAATAATGCTGGAGTTGCAGCTTCGTAAGGTACCAAAGCAACAAGTGGTGATAGGAAAGTTGCAAGTAAAAATGCGATACCGGTAACAATGCTTGCTAAACCAGTTTTAGCACCTTCTCCAACACCTGAAGCAGATTCAATGTAAGAAGTATTTGAAGAAATACCACTTGCACCACCTGCCATTGCTGCAATTGAATCCACTAACAAGATTCGGTCTGCACCTTCAACGTTGCCGTTTCTATCTGTTAATCCTGCTTCTGCACCAATAGCAGTCATTGTGCCCATGGTGTCGAAGAAGTCAGTGATTAAAAGAGTGAAAACAAGCAAGGCTGCAGTTAAAAATCCTGCAGTTGCAAATCCACCAAATAAATCAAAACGGCCCAACAAACTAAAGTCCGGAGTTGAAATAATCGAACTTGGAATTGCTGGAACGTTAAGACCCCAACCACTTGGGTTAATTTTTCCATCACCTAAAAACGATGGACCAATTTTGAGGGTAGTTTCTAAAATCACTGCTAATACTGTTGCAGTGATAACACCAATCAAAATTGCACCCTTTGTTTTTGTTGAGTACAAGATTGCGATCAGGATAAGACCAAAAATAAATACAATTACTGGCCATCCAACTAAGCTTCCTCCCGCACCGAGTTCAACCGGTACTGGTCCTGAAGCAGTTCTGCGCACAAAACCTGCATCAACTAAGCCGATCAGCGCGATAAATAAACCAATACCAACAGAGATAGCTAGTTTTAATTGAGTTGGTACTGCTTTAAATACAGCAACACGAAATCCAGTAAGAACCAAAATGGTAATGATGATGCCTTCAAGCACCACTAATCCCATTACTTGTTCCCATGGCATGTAATTTGCTGCAAGTCTTGCCACGAATGCATTGATGCCTAACCCAGTTGCAAGAGCAAGTGGGAAATTAGCAACAGCACCCATCAATATGGTTAAAATTCCAGCGACTAAAGCAGTTGCAGCTGCAATTGCTGGAAGGTTAGGTGCATCTCCTCCACCTAAGAACTTTCCATTCACATCTTGAGTAAATCCAAGAATGAGTGGATTAAGTACCACAATGTAGGCCATCGTTAAGAAGGTCACAAGACCTCCACGAATTTCTTGACCGACACTGGATTTTCTTTGCTTTATTTTGAAATAACCCGCTAATGTTGCCACTAGTGTTTTTTTCCTCCCCTGTATTACTTGCGCATCAAGTAATAAGGCAAAGGATTCCAGAACACTGGACACTTTGGACCTAGGACACTCTTAGGTATTTGTTAAAAATTTGTTACAGGCTAAAAACTTTTCCAAATTCTAGACTCTCTGTTTTATTTGTGACAGAAGTTAAAACAGAACCCCCTTCAGCAAGTCCTAAAAATCCAAATCCTTGCTCGCGATAGTTCTTTGTCCATGAAGGCCAAGCACCAGAAAAGTGAGCTAGCACGATTTGGTCATTTAAAAGATTCAAACCAGGACCTAAATCTTGTCCACTAGGCATTACTACTTTTTTCCCAAATAGCATGGCTCCAGCACTTGAACCCATGATTACAGATCCTTTTTCTATTGCTTTTCTTAATGCATCTTCTGCTTTTGTGTTTATAAATGCACTTGTTAATCTATTCGGAGTTCCACCTGCAAAATAAATGCTCGTAGCATTTTCTAATTCTTCTAAATTTTTATCATCTAAATCGTTACTACTTAAAATATTACTTTTTTTTGTTTTTATTCCAATTCTTAAAAAATAGTTTCTTGCAGTTTCAAAAGCTAAATCTTGAGTAGGAAAAGGAGCAGTTACCACAACTAGTAACTCAGAATTTAAATCAGTTCTTAAACTTAAAGCCTTTAAGTCTGCTTCTTCATATGCACTACTAAATTCATTGCCTCCAGAAGCAAGAATCCAACTATTCATAATTAGGAAGTTTTTCTATCTAAATACCAAGTTCTAATTCCAGCTACAATTGAGCCGATAATGAAAAATGCTGCTATTGCATATGCTGCATTTCTAACCGCAGGAATTGTTGCAGCATAAAAGCCAGTCAAAGTAATACCCACACCCCAACTAATTGCTCCTACTAAATTGCTGGATAAAAATTTGTAATAATTCATCCGGCCAATTCCTGCCACTGCAGGAATTATGACTCTTGCCCAAGGCATGTATCTTGCAACTACTACTGCCCACCAACCATATTTATTGTAAAAATTTTCAGTTTTCTTAATTGCTTTTTGGGTTCTAGGTCCACCTCTTTTATCAAGATAGGGTCTTCCAAAATGTCTTCCTAAAATAAATCCAACTTGATCCCCTAAAAATGCAGCAATTCCAACACCTGTAACCAATATTGCAATATTTATGTTTTTAGAACTTGCTGCCACAATTCCTGCTGCAAAAAGTAAAGAATCACCTGTGACAAATGGCACAAAAGCACCTACAAAAAAACCAGTTCCAAC
Organism: uncultured Bifidobacterium sp.; assembly: GCA_964655115.1. GTDB lineage: Bacteria > Actinomycetota > Actinomycetes > S36-B12 > UBA5976 > ATZT02. Next base: position 6,035 of record CAZZKM010000030.1, on the reverse strand, counting down.
AAAAACTAAGCCCCACACCACAACATAAAAAATAAATGGACCAAATACATCAAGCCAATTATTTAATTGACCATCCAGGGCAGCTTGTGGAATAACTAAATTATTTAACATATGTTTTCAAGCATATTTGATTAATTCAACAAGTGCATTAAGAGATAAATCACTAGAATAAAAAAGTGAAACCACAAGCAGTGCTATTTGATTTAGATGGAACTCTGGTTAATTCCAAGCCAGCAGTTGAACGTGCCTGGATTCAATTGGCTAATGAAGCTTCCATACCTTTGGAAAAAATGGTGGGTTTACATGGAATTCCTGCCGAACAATCCTTGCGACAACTTCTTCCAGATCGTGACGAAAAAGAAATTATCAAGTGGGTAGAAAGAATTGAATATTTAGAAACTAGTGACACAAATGGAGTAACCGCTATTGATGGCGCTCTTGAGTTACTTAAGAAACTAGATGAGCAAAAGATTGCTTGGACAATAGTTACCTCTTGCACTATTCCTTTAGCTCTTTCTCGCGTTAAAGCTGCAGGAATTCCTTTTCCAGAAAATTCAGTCACTTTTAATGATGTGGAAAAAGGTAAACCATTTCCAGATCCTTTTTTACTGGGAGCAAAAAGATTAGGAGTTAATCCAAATAATTGTGTTGTGGTTGAAGATGCTCCTGCTGGAGTAATTGCTGGAAAAGCTGCTGGTTGCATAGTTGCTGCAGTTTTGACTTCACATCAAAAACATGAATTAGCGATGGCAGATCATCATTTAGAACATTTAAATCAACTATTACCAATTATTTTTTAAAGCGCCCCCGGCGTGAGTCGAACACGCGCGCATGCCTTCGGAGGGCAACGCTCTATCCACTGAGCTACGGGGGCAAAATTTACAACCTAAATTTTAATTTAGGTTTAATACCCGCCGTCGAATTCTTTTTTCAGCAATAAAACTCATCACTGGAACTGTGCCTGCTAATAAAACAAGTAAAGTTTGTCCCCAAGTTAAATTAGCTTTTCTAGAAATATCAAAACCTACAACTAAATAAACCATGTAAACAATTCCGTGTAATTGGGCAAACCATGGAATTTCTGGTCCCAAAGTATATTTAACAATTATTTCAATGGTGAACAAAATTAAAATCACACCAGCAAGATAAGCCACAAAGCTATATCTTTTGAGTGCTTTTTCCATTTATTTGGAACCTTTCTTTAATTGTCCAATACTAACTAAATATTCATCTTTAAAAAATCTATACCAAAACCATGCGAGGGCAACTGCAAAGAATATCCACTGAAAAGCATAAAAAGTGCTTTGTAAATTGATCACTGTTTCACCGGTTAATTGGTCAACTCGTTCTCGTCTGATCCATTGCCAAACACCAAGTCTGAGACAAAAAAGTATTCCAACAATGGTTGCAAGATGAAAAAGTAACCACTTTTTCTTAAAAGCGATTTTCCACATATAAATAAGAGTATGGCGCAAACTATTTTTCTTCTAGCACCTGCCTACGATTAGTACATGACTCCAGAAGAGCTGAGTAAATTAATAAATAGTGCAGTTAAGTCACTTCTCTCTGCTCAAAAAATTGAAAAAGTTGAAATACCTGAAATAAAGATTGAAAGACCAAAAAGTAAGGATCATGGAGATTTTGCCAGCAATATAGCTTTGGCGTTAAGTAAACCAGTAGGTAAAAATCCCAGAGAAGTTGCTCAATTACTCATTGAGGAATTGAGTAAAGAAAAAAGTATTAAAAAAATAGAAATCGCAGGACCTGGTTTTTTAAATTTCACACTTGATACTGCAAGCCTTGGTGAACTTGCTCGAACAATTGTTGAAAAAGCAGATGAATTTGGTAAAACTGAATCCTTAAAAAATCAAACCATAAATGTGGAATTTATAAGTGCTAATCCCACAGGACCACTTCATTTGGGTCACACTCGTTGGGCTGCAGTAGGAGATGCAATAGCTCGAGTATTAGCTGCAAGTGGTGCAAAAGTTGTTAGAGAATTTTATATTAATGATCGCGGTATTCAATTAGATAAATTTGGCGAATCTTTATTTTCAGCTGCCAATGATTTACCAATTCCGGAAGATGGTTACCACGGAAGCTATGTTAAAGAAATAGCTAATGAAGTCATCAAAGAACATCCTGAATATTTGAAACAAAGTAAACATGAGCAAATAGTTTCTTTTAGAGAAGCAGGTTATCGAAAACAACTTAAACAGCAACAAGATGTTTTGGATAATTTTAGGACTCATTTTGATGTGTGGTATTCAGAAAGATCTCTTCATGAATCAAATGCGGTAGAAAAAGGTTTAGAAAAACTAAAACAACATGGACATGTTTTTGAAAAAGATGGCGCTTTATGGCTTAGAACTACAGATTTTTTTGACGATAAAGATCGAGTTTTAATAAAAGCAGATGGCGAATACACCTATTTTGCTTCAGATACTGCTTATTACGTGGATAAAAGAAATAGGGGATATGACGTAAATATTTATCTTCTCGGAGCAGATCATCATGGATATGTAAATCGTTTAAGGGCAGTAGCAGCTTGTGCAGGAGATGATCCTGATAAAAACATTGAGGTTTTAATTGGCCAATTAGTAAAAATGTATAAAAATGGTCAGGAAGTAAGACTAAGTAAACGTGCCGGTAACATGATCACTTTAGAAGATTTAGTTGAAGAAGTGGGTGTAGATGCTGCACGTTATTCATTAATTAGATACCCCGTAGATACACCCCTTACTTTAGAAATTGATTTATTAACTTCACACACAAATGACAATCCAGTTTTTTATGTCCAATATGCACATGCACGTATTAGTTCAGTATTAAAAACAGCTAAAGAGAAAAATTTAAATTGGCTCGACAATAAATTCAAACCAGAAGTTTTAAATACATCTCAAGAAACAGATTTATTAACTGCATTAAGTGAATTTCCAAGAATTGTCACTACAGCCGCTCAACTTCGCCAGCCTCACAGAGTTGCAAGATATCTTGAAGAGCTTGCAACTTTTTATCACTCTTTTTATGCCGCTTGTCGAGTGCTTCCTCAAGTTGATGAATCACCAACTGATGAAAATTTTGCTCGTTTGATGTTGTGTGATGCAACCAGGCAGGTTTTAGCAAATGGCTTGGATTTACTAGGGGTAAGTTCCCCACAAAGAATGTAAAAAATAGAGAGTCCTAGTTCCCAAATTAGCCTGGGTAGTTTAGGGTCTAATTTATGACAAAAATTAAAACCCTATTTGCAAGTGCAATCTCAATTGCTCTAACAGTTTCTTTAGGTGCAACTGCATCTATGGCAAATGAAGGAGCAAGTCCACTTTCTGGTTTACCAGGTGGAGCAGGAAATCCTGTTGTCATGGTCAAAATTGACAACGTAAGACCTGCAAGACCTCACGTAAATATTTCTAAAGCAGATTTAGTTTACGTAGAACAAGTTGAAGGTGGCTTAACCAGAATTGCTGCACTATTTAATTCCAACTTTCCAACAAAAGTTGGTCCAGTTAGATCTGCACGTATTTCTGATTTAGAAATTCTAAAGCAATTTGATAAACCAGGTTTTGCTTACTCTGGTGCAAATAAAGCACTTCTTCCAAAAATTGCAAAAGAGCCTCTTGTTAGATTTGGTCCAAGTTTAAATGGAGCAAGATATTCAAGAGATTCCTCCAAACGTATTCCACATAATTTAATTTTGAACCTTTCAGCAACAGTTAAAGCTGCTAAATCAAAATTAGGTGCGGCAAAAGATATTGGTTTAGTTTTTTCTGAAACTGCACCAGCTGGTGGAAAAGCAACAACAAGTTTCAAAGCATCATGGCCAGCATCAAGTGTTAGTGGCAAATGGAATGGTGATGGTTGGGCAATTGCATTAGATAACTCTCCACAAAAAGATAGAGCAACTGGACAAGCAGTTGTTGCTAAAACTGTGGTTGTGCAATTGGTAACTCAAACCGTTTCAGGCTATGGAGATAAATTTGGTGGAAAGACTCCATTAGTTAAAACTGTTGGATCTGGCAAGGCTTTCATTTTGCGTGATGGTCAACGCTACGACGCAGAATGGTCAAGACCATCTGGCGGAGCCGGTACAACATTTACCTTAAATGGCGAAGTTGTTCCATTTGATATCGGTCAAGTTTGGGTTTTACTTGTGCCAAATGATTCAAAAGGAAAATATTCGTTTAAATAAAAACGGCAGTTTCTAACCTTTATGGGTGGGAAATCTTTGTGTTCGGTTAATCTTGAACATAAGAGATTTCCCACCCAAACTATTTTTTAGGAAAAAATGTCAGATTCAAAAGCACTAGATATTAATGAAATCTCTATCCCTATTTGGCCTATCAATGCTTTAAGAAATAAAGAAGGAATTTTAGAAGTAGCAGGCCTTGATGTAATTGAGCTTGAGCAAAAGTTTGAGACACCTCTTTTTATCCTAGATGAAGAAGATGCCATAAAAAGAGCCCAAAAATATGTGAAAAGTTTTTCTCAACAAGTGCATAAAAATCTAACAAAACCAACCAAAATATATTATGCATCAAAAGCTTTTTCAGCAGTTGGATTTTTAAAACTACTTCTCAAAGAAGGTTTAGGAGTAGATGTAGCAACTGAAGGTGAATTAAGAGTTGCCTTGAAAGCAGGATTTAATTCAACTGACATTATTTTTCACGGTAATAACAAATCATTTAGTGAATTAGAATTTGCCCTTGATGAAAATGTGGGCTTATTTGTTGTCGATTCATATTTAGAAATAGCAAGACTTGCTCAAATTGCAAAAAGTAAAAATAAAACTGCAAATGTGTTAGTTAGAGTTACTGCAGGAATTGAAGCTCATACTCACGAATTTGTAGCTACAGCACATGAAGATCAAAAGTTTGGCTTTTCCTTAGCAGCAGGTGATGCTGATGAGGCGGTAAGAAGAGTAATTAAAGAAGAAAATTTAAATTTTATAGGACTACATTCTCATATTGGTTCCCAAATTTTTGATAACAAAGGTTTTGAAATCGCAGCCCAAAGACTTGCTCAATTAGCAGGAAGAATTAATCAAGATCACAATGTAGAAATTCAAATGCTAAATCTTGGTGGAGGTATGGGAATCGCCTATATAAATAGTGATAAACCCTTAGAAATTGAAGTGATGGCCAAAGAATTAATTGAAATAGTTGCAAGTATTTTTTCAAACAATGGTTTAACAATGCCTCAATTAGCATTTGAACCAGGTAGAGCAATTGTTGGACCATCCATGATTACTTTGTACAAAGTTGGAACTATAAAAGAAATTGAATTAGAAAATGGAGAAAAAAGAACTTACGTTGCAGTAGATGGTGGCATGAGTGACAATATTCGAACTGCACTTTATGGAGCAAATTACACAACTGCTTTAGTATCTAGACTTTCTCATAAACCAACAATGCTTTCTCGAATCGTTGGTAAACATTGCGAAAGTGGTGACATAGTCGTCAAAGATTGTTATCTACCAAATGATTTAGCTCCTGGAGATTTGATTGCAGTTGCTGCAACTGGTGCATATAACAGATCTATGTCATCTCAATACAACTTAGTTTTAAGACCAGCTGTTATTGGAGTTTATAAAGGTGAAGTTAAAGAAATAATTAGAAGAGAAACATTTAAAGATCTTTTTGCAACAGATCCTTTGATGTAAATCTTTCTCCATTAACAATTAATGCCACACCGGTTAAAATAATTAATCCTCCAACAAAAAGTGGCCACTTTAATGGTTCGCTTAAAATTAAAAATCCTAAAAGTACTGCCACTACTGGATTTACATATGCATAAGTTGAAGCAAGTGATAACGAAGCATTACTTAAAAGCCAAATATATGCACCATAACCAACTATTGAACCAATTAAAACCATATAAACCCAAGCCCATTTAGAAGTTAAAGTCATTTGCGAAATAACTTCTAAATTAACTTTTTCTCCTCTAAAAAAACCGGCAATTGTTAAAGCCATACCGCCAACTAACCTTTCATAAGATGTTAAAACAAATGGATCTTTTGGAAGTGGAATTCTTTGAGT
>CAZZKM010000029.1:0-10675 GCA_964655115.1 uncultured Bifidobacterium sp. | reverse complement strand
ATTTTCAGAAATCCATCTAGTTACATTTTCAAGATTTGAAAGTTCATGATTGGTTAAAATTTCTTTTGGTATAGCATCACCTTCTAATTCGCCATAAATTTGAGTTAATAAATCTTCAAAATGATCAGGCAAATCTTTATGATCTATTCGATCTGATACAAATGATCTTTCGCCTTTAATTTGACCTTGCCTTACGTGAAATATTTGAACTGATAAATGTAATTCATCAGCAGAAAGAGCAATTAAATCCGCATCTGTTTCATCATCAAAAACTATGGCATTTAATTCAACAACTTTATTAAGGGCTTCTAATCTATCTCGATATCGTGCTGCTTTTTCGTATTCCTCATTTTGACTTGCTTTTTGCATTTCTTGATTTAAGTCATTAAAAATTGATTTGGTATTGCCGTTTAAGAAATTTAGAACATTTCCAACAATTTGTGAGTATTCTTCTTTATCAACTCTTGCTACGCACGGTGCAGCACATCTTTCAATATCTCCTAAAAGACAAGGTCTTTTCATTAATTGATGTCTTCTAAAAACGCTATCTTTACAAGATCGAATTGGAAAAACTTTTATAATTTGTTCCATTGTTTGTCGAATAGCCCAAACATGAGTAAATGGCCCGTAATATTTATTTCCTTTTTTCTTTGCACCCCGTGTTACTGCTATTTGTGGGTAATCTTCTTTCAAAGTTAAAGTTAAATAGGGATAAGTTTTGTTGTCTCTAAATCGAACATTAAATCTTGGATTAAAAGCTTTTATCCAAGTAAATTCCAGCTGTAAGGCTTCGACTTCATTGTGAACGGTTACCCAATCAACTTTTGCTGCAGTTTTAACCATCATCGCAGTTCTTGGATGCAAATTAGTTATGTCAGTGAAGTAGCTATTTAATCTATTCTTTAAATTTTTTGCTTTTCCTACATAAATTACGGAATCATCTTGTGTTCTAAATCGATATACCCCTGGAAGTTCAGGCACATTCTTTGGTCGATAAAGCGAGGGATCAACCATTACTATCCAACTTTTTTAGCAGTTTTTTTCAACATCGGAGCTAAATATTTTCCGGTATAACTATTTGTTATTTTTGCAATTTGCTCTGGTGTTCCTTGAGCAACTACTGTGCCTCCCCTAAAACCACCTTCAGGACCCATATCAATTACCCAATCAGAATTTTTAATCACATCCAAATTATGTTCAATCACGATTACTGTGTTTCCACTATCTACTAGACGCTCTAGAACTAAAAGAAGTTTTCTCACATCTTCAAAATGAAGTCCAGTTGTTGGTTCATCAAGAACATAAATTGTTCTTCCGGTGCTTCTTCTTTGAAGTTCGGTAGCAAGTTTTACTCTTTGAGCTTCTCCACCAGAAAGAGTTGGTGCAGATTGTCCAAGTCTTACATAACCAAGTCCTACATCCACTAACGTTTTTAAGTTTCTTGCAATGGCAGGAACAGATTCAAAAAATTGCAATGCTTGTTCAATGGGCATGTTCAAAACATCACTAATTGTTTTACCTTTGTAATGAACTTCTAATGTGTCACGGTTGTATCTTGCGCCTTGACAAACTTCGCAAGGTACATATACGTCAGGTAAGAAGTTCATTTCAATTTGAATGGTGCCATCACCCGAACAGGATTCACATCTTCCGCCTTTGACGTTAAAGCTAAATCTTCCTGGTTGATAACCTCTGATTTTTGCTTCTGTGGTTTCAGCAAATAGTTTTCTGACGTTATCAAAGACACCTGTATATGTTGCTGGATTACTACGTGGAGTTCGTCCTATTGGACTTTGATCAACATGAACAACTTTGTCTAAAAGTTTTATACCCTCAACTTTTTTATGTTTTCCGGGCACAATTCTTGCTTGGTGAAGATCTCTTGCTAGAGATGAATACAAAATGTCGTTAACCAAAGTAGATTTTCCTGAACCACTTACTCCAGTAACTGCAACAAAAACTCCAAGAGGAAATTCCACAGTTATCTTTTTAAGGTTGTTTTCCTCAGCTTCAACGACTTTAATTTTTCTAGCCGGATCTATTTTTCTTCTATTTTTAGGTATTACTACTTCTTTACGCCCTGATATGTAATCACCTGTTATAGATTTTTTATTTTTTTCTAACTCTTCAACCGTTCCTGATGAAACTACAAAACCTCCGTGTTCACCAGCACCTGGTCCAATATCTACAACCCAATCTGCTGCTCGAATAGTTTCCTCATCGTGTTCCACCACAATTAGTGTGTTTCCAAGATTTCGTAGTCGAACTAAGGTGTCAATTAATTTTTTATTATCTCTTTGATGCAAACCAATACTTGGTTCATCTAGAACATACAAAACTCCTACTAAACCAGATCCTATTTGTGTTGCTAGACGAATTCTTTGCGCTTCCCCTCCGGATAAAGTTCCTGCAGCTCTATCAAGGCTTAAATAATCAAGACCAACATCTAATAGAAATTGCAATCTTTCTAAAACTTCTTTTAATACTCTTTGCGCTATGGCCATTTCCCTTGCGCCAAGTTTCAATTCAGAAATAAATTTTGTTATTTCACCAATAGACATTCCGCTTAGTTCGGCAATATTTCGATTGCCAATTTTCACAGCAAGTGAAACGGGTTTTAGGCGAGCTCCTTTACAACTCTTACAAGGTTTTTGTCGCATATAACCTTCAAGGTGTTCTCGGGCAGCATCTGAATCTGATTTTTCATGTCGCCACTGAATATTTTCTATAACACCTTCAAATTCAGTCCAATATGAGCGTTGTCTACCATAAGAATTTTTATACTTAACATTTATATTGCTTTCGTAACCGTATAAAAGTGATTCTTTTACTTTTTCAGATAATTTTCTAAACGGTGTATCTAAACTAAATTTCAAATCTTTGGCAACAGCTTCTAATAATCTTGCCCAATATCCATCTGAGGATGAATTAGCCCAAGGAGCTATAGCTCCTTCAGAAATTGATAAATCTTTATTTGGAATTACGAGTTCTTCATCAACTTCTAAATGACTTCCTAAACCACTGCATTCAGGACAAGCACCGAAAGGTGAATTGAAAGAAAAACTCCTTGGCTCAAGTTGATCAAATGAAATACCACATTTCGTACAAGCCAGATGTTCTGAATAAACTCTTTCTTTATTTTTTGATTTAGCATCTTCGTCAACAAAATCTAAAATGACTGTTCCATTGGCAAGTTTTAATGCGGTTTCTACTGAGTCAGTTATTCTTTGTCTTGATTCAGCTTTAACACTTAAACGATCAACTACAACTTCAATATTATGTTTTTCTTGTTTCTTTAAATTTGGAACTTCAGCAAGAGGATAGGTTGTGCCATCTACTCTTGCTCTTGAAAAACCTTGAGTTTGTAATTCTTTAAATAGATCTTGATACTCACCTTTTCGACCAGATATGACTGGTGCAAGTACTTGAAATTTTGTGCCTGTACTTAATTCAAGAACTTGATCAACTATCTGTTGTGGACTTTGGCGGTGAATAACTTGACCACATTTTGGACAATGCGGTGTGCCTGCTCTGGCAAATAAAAGTCTTAAATAATCATGCACTTCAGTTATAGTTCCAACTGTGGAACGAGGATTTCTGTTTGTAGATTTTTGATCAATTGAAACCGCAGGAGAAAGTCCTTCAATGAAATCAACATCAGGTTTGTCCATTTGGCCCAAAAATTGTCTTGCATATGCGGAAAGACTTTCAACATAACGCCGCTGACCTTCAGCAAAAATTGTGTCAAAAGCAAGTGATGATTTACCTGAGCCAGATAATCCTGTAAAAACAATTAGTGCATCGCGAGGCAACTCTAGAGAAATATCTTTAAGGTTATGCTCCCGAGCACCTCTAACAATTAATTTATCTGCAACTAAAGTGCCATGGCGCTTTGTTTCAGATTTAGAGTTTGTCGAAGTCACCTAGTAAACACTAATACTGAAATCAAAATCTTGCCTACTCAACTCCAGGATGATCTCTCTTAATATCAGCGATTGCTGACCCAGAATTATCACTTCCAGGTCTATGGGCAAGTTCAGGATGCAGTTTTGTTTGGCGAAGTGAAGCAAGCACAGTAATAGTAAGAATGGAAATAATTACTGCCAATGAAACCGGTGTTGATATTTCAGGGGCAGACTTAAATCCATTTTCATGTGCAGCATGAAGAATTAATTTTACACCTATGAATCCAAGAATTGCTGCTAATCCATATGACAAATAAATTAATCTATCCAGTAATCCATCAAGCATAAAATAAAGTTGGCGAAGCCCCATCAATGCAAAAGCATTGGCAGTAAAAACAATGTATGGATCTTGAGTAAGTCCAAAAATAGCTGGTATTGAGTCAAGAGCAAATAATATGTCAGTTGTAAAAATTGCGATCATAACAATAAATAAAGGAGTAAAATATTTCTTTCCATTTATTTTGACCCTAAATGCTCCCTCGTGATATTTAGGCGTAACAGGTAAATATTTTTCAGCCAAAATTAGAATCTTATTCTTTGTTGGATCTGTTTCAGTTCCCTCATTAGAAGTTAATTTGTAAGCTGTATAAATGAGAAATGCTCCAAATATAAAGAAAATCCAAGAAAATCTTGCTATTGCTGCAGCGCCTACGATGATGAATAAAAATCGCAAAACCAATGCCCCAATAATTCCAATTTGTAAAACTTCTTGTTGATAAATTGCTGGCACTGCAAATGCTGACAAGATAATTACAAACACAAATAAATTGTCAACACTTAAACTGTATTCAGTAATCCATCCTGCAAAGAATTCAAATCCTGCGTCAGGACCTTTTATTGCCCAAAGACCTAATCCAAATAAAATTGCAGCAAAAACATAAACAATAACCCAAAGTGATGCCTCTTTAAATTTAACAACGTGTGGATGTTTTTTGGCATATAAAAATTCAGCAGTATAAACAGATAAAAAGGCCAAGATCGTAATTATCCATACCCACAACGGCTCTTTCATATGTTTACAACTTATCGGACTTAGGCGTGACCTGCAGCAACCATCTGGCGTAGTTCTTTTTTAAGTTCATGTATTTCGTCTCTATATCTGGCCGCTAACTCAAAATTTAATTCTGAAGCTGCTAATTTCATTTGTGCTGTTAATTCAGTGATTAACTCTGCTAGATCTTGAGCAGGTGCTTTACTTGAACCTTTTTCTTTCCTTAATTTCTTTATGTTTAGAGCCTCTTCGATTATTAATTCGGTATCAGAATCTTCTTTAATTATTGAATCATTTATGTCAGATATTTTCTTGCGAAGTGGTTTTGGATCTATGCCGTGTTCCTTGTTATAGGCAACTTGTTTCTCACGTCTACGATTAGTTTCATCAATGGCTTTTCTCATTGATTTAGTAATTGAATCGGCATACATAATTACTTGTCCATCTATATTTCTTGCAGCTCTACCTATTGTTTGAATTAATGATTTTTCTGAACGTAGAAAACCTTCTTTATCTGCATCAAGTATTGCCACAAGAGATACTTCAGGTAAATCAAGTCCCTCACGCAATAAGTTGATTCCAACTAAGCAATCGAATTCCCCACTTCTCAAACCTCTTAATAGCTCAACTCTTTTTAAAGTGTCAATTTCTGAGTGAAGATATCGAACTCTCATATCTTTTTCTAAGAAGTAATCTGTTAAATCTTCTGCCATTTTCTTAGTTAAAGTTGTTACAAGAACTCTTTCATTCTTTTCTGCCCTTATTTTTACTTCATGCAATAGATCATCAATTTGACCTTTTGTAGGTTTAACTTTAATTTCAGGATCAACAAGCCCAGTTGGTCTAATTACTTGCTCGACTACAGATTCTACTTTTCCAAGTTCAAATGGACCAGGAGTTGCAGATAAATAAACAGTTTGTCCAATTCTTTCTTGAAATTCATTAAATTTTAATGGTCGATTATCTAAAGCACTTGGAAGTCTAAATCCATATTCCACCAAAGTTCTTTTTCTTGAAGCATCACCTTCGTACATTCCACCAATTTGTGGGACGGTGACATGAGATTCATCAATTACAAGCAAAAAATCTTCAGGAAAATAATCTAATAAACAATTAGGCGCACTGCCTGCTGGACGATCATCAAAATATCTTGAATAATTTTCAATTCCAGAACAAAAACCTAGTTCTCTAATCATTTCCAAATCAAATGCAGTACGCATTTTGATTCTTTGAGCTTCTAATAATTTATTTTGGCTTTCTAATTCCTGCACTCGATGCATTAATTCAACTTCGATTTGAGAAAGTGCTTTTGCAGTTTGCTCAGGACTTGCAACGTAATGTGTTGCAGGAAAAATAAATATTTCTTCATCATCAGTAAGAATTTCACCAGTCACAGGGTGAAGTGTCATGATTCTTTCTATTTCATCGCCAAACATCTCAATTCGCACAGGATGCTCTTCATAAGCAGGATAAATTTCTAAAGTATCTCCCCTGACTCTAAAAGTTCCTCTTTCAAATGAAAAATCATTTCTTGAATATTGGATACTTACTAATTTTCTTAATAAAGTATCTCTTGAAAAATCTTCATTTTTTCTAATCCTGATAGCTTGTTTAACATATTCTTCTGGGGTTCCCAAACCATAAATACAAGAAACTGTTGCCACAACCACCACATCTCGTCTTGTTAAAAGAGCTGAAGTTGCTGAGTGGCGAAGTCTTTCAACTTCCTCGTTTATACTGGAATCTTTTTCAATGAAAGTATCTGTTTGGGGCACATATGCTTCAGGTTGGTAATAGTCGTAATAAGACACGAAATATTCCACGGCGTTATTTGGAAGCATTTCTCTTAATTCATTTGTTAATTGGGCAGCTAAAGTTTTATTAGGTTCAATAATCAATGTTGGGCGTTGCACTCTTTCAATCAGCCAAGCTGTGGTTGCTGATTTACCAGTTCCGGTAGCACCAAGTAAAACGATATCTTTTTCACCCTTTTTAAGTCTTTGTTCTAATTCATCAATTGCTTTTGGCTGATCCCCTGCCGGAGAAAATTCAGAAATTACCTTAAATGGTGCAACTGTTCTTATTAAATCACTTTTTGGTCTCATTTATGATTTAAATTTTCTCTCTAAAAGTGCTTGCCAAACTTTGGCCACATCTGCTTGTAACTGGCCAATAGTGCCATCGTTTGAAATCAAAAAATCTGCCGCAGATTTTCTTTGTTCATCGCTTACTTGTAGAAGAATCCTTTTTTTCGCCTCATCTTCACTAATTCCTCTTTTGTGTAAACGATTTAATCGATTTTTTTCATTAGAAACTACAATTACTAAAAAGTCAAACAAACTATTCATATTTTTCTCAAGTAATAAAGGTACTTCATTTACAACGATTGTCTCTTGGGTTTGTGAATCGATTAATTCATTAGTTTTACTTCTTACTAGTGGGTGAATAATGTCTTCAAGATCTTTTAAGGCATTTTTATCATTAAAAACTATTTGTGCCAGTTTTTGCCGATCAATACTTCCATTTTCTTGCAAGATTTGATTTCCAAATCTTGATAAAACTTTTTGAAAACCTGGGGTGTTTGGTTCAATTACTTGACGAGCTAGTTCATCTGAGCGAATTACAACTGCACCCAATTTTGAAAACATGTCAGCAACGGTGCTTTTTCCAGCACCGATGCCGCCTGTTAATCCAACTTTCATGTTGGCTTAATCTCGATACTTAGTTGTTGGAATCTAACTTGTCACTTAATTTTGCAAGTTCAGGATTAGCTTTTTTTTGATCTTGTTCTGCTTGCCATTTTGCTAAAGCTTCAGAATATTGCTTTTCCCATTCCTTCTTTTGATCTTCAAATCCAGATTTCCATTCACCAGTCTCTGGATTAAACCCATCTGGTCCAATGTATTTTCCAGTTTCATCAAATGCAGGTGCCATTCCATATTGGTATGGATCAAATGCAGCTCTTGCTTCACCTGATTCACTTGCTTGTTTAACTGATAAAGAAATTCTTCTTCTTTCAAGATCAATATCAATGATTTTGACATTTACATCTTGATTTACTTGAACAACTTGCTCTGGAATTTCAACTTGACTATCTGAAAGTTCTGAAATGTGCACTAAACCTTCAATTCCATCAGCAACTCTTATGAATGCACCGAATGGAACAAGTTTGGTAACTTTTCCAGGGACCACTTGATTAATTTTGTGTGATCTTGAAAATTGTTGCCAAGGATCTTCTTGTGTTGATTTAAGAGATAAAGAAACTCTTTCTCTTTCCATATCAACTTCTAATACTTCAACTGTAACTTCTTGCCCAACTTGAACAACTTCGGATGGATGTTCAATATGTTTCCAAGAAAGTTCTGAAACGTGTACTAGGCCATCTACTCCGCCCAAGTCAACAAATGCACCGAAATTAACAATGCTTGAAATTTGTCCGGTACGAATTTGACCTTTTTGTAATTGATTCAAGAAAGTTGAACGAACTGCTGATTGAGTTTGTTCAAGCCAAGCTCTTCTAGACAAAACTACGTTGTTACGGTTTTTATCAAGCTCAATAATTTTTGCTTCAATATCTTTTCCAATATATGGAGATAAATCTCTTACCCTTCTCATCTCAACTAAAGATGCTGGTAAGAAACCACGTAATCCAATGTCAACGATTAAGCCACCCTTAACTACTTCGATGACATGACCTTTAACAAAACCATCTTCGTTTTTAATTTTTTCAATGTCTCCCCATGCTCGTTCATATTGAGCACGTTTTTTCGAAAGAATTAAACGACCTTCTTTATCTTCTTTTTGTAAAACTAAAGCTTCGATTCGATCTCCTGGTTTAACAATTTCACCTGGATCGATGTCGTGTTTAATTGACAATTCTCTTGAAGGAATAACGCCTTCTGTTTTGTAACCAATATCTAATAGAACTTCATCTCTGTCGATTTTTACAACAGTTCCTGACACTAAATCGCCATCATTAAAATATTTGATTGTTTGATCTATTGCTTTTAGTAGCTCTTCTTGATTTCCAACATCATTTATTGCAACTTGCGGACTTGCGGTAGTAGTTGTGGACATGTACTTCTTCTCTTATATGACCTGGACCTTCCAGGACATATAAAGATTAGTTGTTGACTAAAAACCACTTGTCAAGTGGTTAGTGAGCAGCCTCATCCCACGAAGAACCAACACCAATTGATACATCCAATGGAACTAATAGATCTGCAGCTTTACCCATCTCTGATTTGACCAAGGTTTTCACCATGTCTAATTCGCCAGGCCAGATTTCGATAACTAATTCGTCATGAACTTGCAATAACAGTCTAGATTTCAAACTATTTTCCTTCAAAACTTTGTCAACTTTTAACATGGCACTTTTAACAATGTCAGCTGCAGATCCTTGAATAGGTGCATTTAATGCCATGCGTTCTGCCATGTCTCTTCTTTGACGATCTGTACTAGTTAAGTCTGGAAAATATCTTCTTCTACCCATAATCGTTTCGGTATATCCATTTTTTCTGGCATCTTCCACAACAGTTGCTAAGTAATCTCGAACTCCACCAAATCTTTTGAAGTATTCGTCCATTAATTTACTTGCTTGACTAACTTCTATATCTAAAGATTGACTTAATCCATATGCTCCCATTCCATATGCCAATCCATATGAAATTGCTTTTATTTGTCTTCTTAATTCTTCATTTACTTCATTTGGCTTTACTCCAAACACTAGAGCTGCAGAAGAAGTATGTAAATCTTCACCAGTTTTAAATGCTTTAATAAGTCCTGGATCTTTTGATAAATGCGCCATAATTCGCATCTCTATCTGACTGTAGTCAGCAGTTAATAAACATTCATAATTTTTAGCGTTTATAAAACAATCTCTAATTCTTTTTCCTTGATCAGTTCTTATCGGTATATTTTGTAAATTTGGTTCAGTACTTGATAATCTTCCAGTTGATGTAATTGTTTGATTAAAAGTTGTGTGGATTCTAGATTCTTTATCTACCAAAGGTATTAAAGAAGCAGCTACTTGCTTTAATTTTGTGATGTCTCTCCATTTCAAAATCAACGATAATAAGGGGTCTTTGGTACTAGCAAAAAGTTCTTCTAAAGCATTTGCATCAGTTGTAAATCCAGTTTTGGTTTTCTTTGTCTTAGGTAATTTTCTCTCTTCGAAAAGCACTGTCTGTAATTGTTTTGGTGAAGCTAAATTAAAATCATGTCCAACTAATTTATAGGCATCTTTTTCATATTTATTCGCAATATTTTCGAATTCAACTTGCAGTGAATTTAATTTTTTTAAGTCAACTGCAATTCCTGCATCTTCCATTTCTGAAAGTAATTTTGCCAAAGGTAGCTCTAGATCAAAAAACAATTTATAAAGATTTTGTTGTTCTAATTTGGTAGATATTTTTTTTGAAATTAAATAAATTGCTTCTGCTCTCAAACCAAGAGCTTCCAAATTTGAATCTGAATCAAAGCTAAGTTGCCCACTTGAATCACTACTTTGCCCTGGAGAAAATCCTAAAACTCTTATTGAAATATCTTCTAAATCGTAACTTCGTAATCCAGGATTTACTAAATAAGAACTAATTTCGATGTCATCAATTAGGCCTTTTAATTCAACCTCTAAAAATCTACTTATGTGATAAAAATCTTTTGCACCATGTACAACTTTAGGACTATTTTGGTCTTGCAACCAATCAAAAAAATCTTTTTT
>CAZZKM010000028.1:0-13174 GCA_964655115.1 uncultured Bifidobacterium sp. | reverse complement strand
TTCAATTCCAAAATTTTTAGCATCATTTGCAATAAGTCTTTTTGGATACATTCCAGGATCATGGGTTAAAACTCCTGCTAAAAAAGCTGCTGGATGATGTGTTTTAAGCCAAGCTGATTGGTAGGTAGGAAAAGCAAAAGCCGCAGAGTGTGCTTTACAAAAACCAAATGAAGCAAAAGCTTTCAAAATTTGCCATATGTAATTAATTAAGTCATTAGAGTATTTAAGTTTTCTAGATTTCTCAATAAACCATTCTTCAACTTCATTTTGTCCTTCTTCAAAACCCATGCTTCGTCTTTTTTCATCTGCTAAAGCTAAGGAGCATCCCGTCATGGTGCTAATGATTTTTATAACTTGTTCATGAAAAACCACCACTCCACTGGTTTCTTCCAAAATTGGATCAATTTTTTCATGCAAAAAAGGATAAGGTTTTCTTTTTTGTCTAACCTCTAAAAAGGGAGTAATCATGTCAGATTTGATAGGACCTGGTCGAAAAAGTGAAATATCAATTATTAGATCATTAAAACTTTGAGGGCCAAATTTGCCAATTAATTCTCTTTGCCCAGGAGATTCTATTTGAAAGCAGCCTAAAGTCTTAGTTGATTGAATCAAATGAAACGTTTTTTGATCTTCTAAAGATATTTCATCAAGATTAATATCTAAATTATCAACTCTTTTAATTTCAGAAATTGAATAAGCCATAGCAGACTGCATTCGAATTCCTAAAACATCTAGTTTTAAAAATCCCATTAATTCAACATCATCTTTATCAAATTGGCTCATCGCAAAACCTGAAGCGCTATATTCAACAGGGGTTCTATCGAGTAGAGATTTATCAGACAAAATAACTCCGCAAGGATGCATTGCTAAATGTCTTGGTAGTCCGTCAAGTTTTTCAACTAGATCAAGATATAGATCTAGATTTCCTTGTGAGAATAATTTGGCAAAAGAACTTTTATTTAGTTCTGGTAATTGTTGCAATACTTTTTTTGCTTTTCTTGCACTTACTCTAGGAAATGCTTTAGCAAAAGCATCTATTTCTGAAATAGGCATACCAAGAGCTGCTCCTACATCTCTTATGGCATGTCTTACCCGATAAGTCTCACGCATTGAAATACAAGCAACTCTTTCATTACCAAATCTTTTATAGATAGCTTCATAAATTTCTAATCTCCTGGCGGATTCAACATCTATATCAATATCAGGTAAAGCACTTCTTAAAGGTGATAAAAATCTTTCCATTACTAATCCGTATTTAATAGGATCTAAATTAGAAATTCCTAATAAGTAGTTGACTAAACTTCCTGCTCCAGATCCTCTTGCCGCTACCCTAATTCTTTTTTCTTTAATTAAATTAACTACTTCAGCAACTGTTAAAAAGTATCCAGAAAAATTTAAACCGTTTATAACATCTAGCTCTTCTTTTAATCTATCTTGATATTTATTTTGATTTTCAAGATTTAGATTAACTAATGCTGATTGACATTTGTTATATAAAGCTTTTACTGAATCACTGTTAGCTTCATTTAAAACTAAATCAGTTTCTGGAACATTAATAGATCCAATTCCTAAATCTCTTGCTGGATCTAGGCTACATTCATTTGCTACTTCTTCGCTAAATTTTAAAAGTAATTGACCTACTTCAATACTGCTTAAATATTTTCCAATATTAAAAGCTATTTGATACATATCTTGAGTTGATTTTAAGTATGCAGATCCTCGAAAATGTCTTACTTGATCAAAATTTAATTGTTTTTTAGTTTCAATTGATTCAAGCAGTTCTGTAACAATTGCATCTTCTGCTTTTATATATCTTGTAGCATTTGTTAAGATTGCTCTTAATTGATTATCTCTAGCAAAAGTGACCATCTTGGCTGCTGAAGTAATCGAATATTTTGGATCTACAACTTTATGTAAATTTGAATGTGAAACTACTTCAATTATTAAGTCTTGCCTATCAACATGTTCTAGCCAACTATTTAAAAGATGTAGTGCTAAATCGTTTCTATTCCTAATAATATTTTGCCCAATATCTGAGTTAACTCCTAAAATTGCTACAAGATTTCCTTGTTTCATTTTTTCCCATAGATATGAAATATCTAGCTTTGGCTTTCCTCTTTCTTTTTCATGAGCTTTACTTACTAAATGACATAGATCCCTAAAACCATTTTTTCCGCGAGCAAGAACTAAAACTCTTGATTTACCTAAATTAAAATCAACTCCAATAATTGGAGTTATAGAGTTTGCTAAACAGTGCTGAACAAAATTTATTGCTCCAGATAAAGTATCTTGATCTGTTATTGCCACTTTAGAAAAATTAAGTAATTTTGCTTGTTCCACAATTTTTTCAGGCATGCCGCTGGCATAGCGAAGTGAATATGCTGAAGAAACATTTAAATGGGTGAAATTTCTTTTCAAATGCAACTTAAAAACTCCTCAACTTTTTTAAAAAGTCGGAGGAAGACGACTTAAAACCAACTAAGGACGTTTGGCTTCCCTATTAAAAAAGCTTCCCCGCAAGTTTTAACAAAGAAGCCAAACGATGTGGTTTTTAACTTTTTAAGCAAAATGGCGATTTAGGGGTCAATCGCCATTTAACTTAATTTTTAGTGATCTAGCCTTTAGCGGTATTTAGGGGAAAATACCCTGGTTTAATCACTATTCGAACACTTGTTCGAATAGTGATTAGTCAACCACCTTCCACTGACAAAGGTCAACTAAGGGGCCTTGCGTACCCTTGAGAAATGAGCGAAAACGAACACCCTTCCGTCGGCAAATTCAAGAAAGCCTGCCAGGAGTTGGGGGTAAAAGGTGGAGTTATTAAAACCAATGAAACTGCTCGTACCGCTGATGAAGCTGCCGCCACTTTAGGCGTGCAAGTTGGTCAAATTGTTAAATCTTTAGTGTTTGAAGCCGATGGCGAAACAGTCTTGGTTTTAACTTCTGGTCAAAACAAAGTTGATACCAACAAAGTTGCCCAAGAATTTAAAGTAAAAACAGTAAGTAAAGCCGATGCAGACAAAACCAGGGAAGTAACAGGTTATGCCATAGGAGGAATTCCCCCACTTGGTCACATTACAAAAATGAAAATTTTAATTGATGAGACGTTCAAAAATTTCGATGAAATCTGGGCAGCAGCAGGCCATCCTCATTATGTTTTTCCCACATCATTTGAAGAATTAGTAAGGCTAAGTGGAGCCATACCTGCAGATATTAAACAGAATTAGTGAAGGAATGATGAGATAAATGAGTATTCGAGTTTATAGAGGACCTCACCGAGATACAGGTGGTCCAACTGTTGGATTTAGAACTATTCCATGGATATTTTTTGGCTTAGGATTAATTTTTTCTGCTCTTTGGCCAATATTTCCGACAGATCGAAAAGATTCCTTAAGCGTATTTTTAATTCTATTTTTATTTATTGCAACTACTTCTCATGCATTTATCTGGTGGGGTGTGGCTTGGGCATCAACATTTCTGGTTGTTTCTTTAGGCTTAAGTTTTTCATTCTTAGCAATAAATTCAGCAACTGGATTTATTTTTGGAGATGTTCAATATTCCTATCGCTTAGGAATTCAATTATTTCATGTTCCATTTACTAGTCCCTTAATTTGGAGTTCTATTGCCTATCTTGGAATTGTTCTTTCAAGAAGAATTACTAGAGCTGTAATTATGTCTCCTTTAACGGCAGCTTTTATCTCTTTGGGTTTACTCTTAGTAATTGAATCATTATTTGTTAATGCTGGTTATTATCAATGGCTTCCAAAACCTGAAAGTTACTCAATTTTAGGTATTAATCCATTACAGTTTCAATTTATTTCTTTTTTAATTCTTTTATTAATAATGTTCTTAAGTTCGCAAAATGCTATAAATGAAAGATACTCAACTAAATTTCCATATTTAACTTATATTTGGCTATTTTTATTTGCCGTGTTTTGTGCTCAATTCTTATCAGAGAATATATCTGTATTTCTTATTCCATTTTTAATTATGGCTTATTCGATTGTTGTTTTTGCATACAAAACAATCAGGGAAAGATAAATGAGTCAAGACGATAAAGAATCAAGTGGGCTAGGACTTCTTTTAACTTTAGGTGCAGCAGCAGCTTCAATTTATACGGCTTATAAAGCTTTCAATAAATCTAATACTCCAGATTTTGAAATAAATACAATTCCAAAAGATATTCAGAATTCTGTTTCAATTTTGATTCCAGGTCATATTGATGAAGTAAGTGAAACTATTTATGAGGCTCAAAAGCAAACCCATTTAGGCAAATTTGAAGTCTTGTACCTGGAGGATAGAGGGCATGAAATTGATAAACCTAGTGATTGGTCAAAAAAAGCCTGGGCTTGTCAGCGCATTGCATTTAGAGCAACTGGAGATTATCTAGTTTTTATTGAACCTGATTTAAACTTATCAGAAGATGCCGTTTCGTTAGCGATTAATTGTTTAATCGAAAATAATTTAGATGCATTATTAGTGCAACCAGCTATATTAAATAAAACAGAACCTATAGTTCTTGTTAAGAATTTACTAAATTTTCCCACTCCATTGAATGAACAATTTGATGCTAATTTATTTGCAAATTTTCTAGTTATTAATCGAAGTGCATATAGCGCTCTTGCTGGACACACAAGAGTTGCAAATAAAGAATTTGAAGCAAGTGCTTGGATAAGTGAACTTCAAAACTCTAACTTTCAAATTGGGACTGCAAATGGTTCAGCACTGGCCTCAACTTTTGCCTCCACTGAAGTGCCTGAACTCGATGAAGATTTTGCATTGAAAGCTGGATCATTTTTTGGAACTTATGTAATTCCTGTGCTAGCGATTTTAAGTGGAAAGTCCTCCCTTAGACAGTTTTTAGGATCTGTTGGATTAGTTGCCAATATCGCAACTGTTATCAAATCGAAAAAAATTAGGTAATCTCTTTATTCA
The DNA here is from genome assembly GCA_964655115.1 of uncultured Bifidobacterium sp. GTDB lineage: Bacteria > Actinomycetota > Actinomycetes > S36-B12 > UBA5976 > ATZT02. Next base: position 8,239 of record CAZZKM010000028.1, on the reverse strand, counting down.
TATGAAATCTTTAGAGATTAGACCTCGAATTCAAAATTGCCTTGATGAATTTATAAATGAACAAAGACCGATTCTTAATCAAGTTTCTAGTTCATTAGACGAATTGGCGAATTTCACCAATGAATTTTTGTCAGGTGGAAAAAGGTTAAGAGCAGCTTTTTGTTACTGGAGTTTTATTGGTTCAGGAGGATTAGATAGTGAAGAAATTATTAAAGCTGCAAGTTCTTTAGAATTTCTTCAAGCTTGTGCATTAATACATGATGACGTAATGGATGCATCTGATACTAGACGCGGTAAACCTTCAATTCATAAGAAATTTGAACAAATGCATTCGAGTAATTCATGGTTAGGAGAAACAAAACAATTTGGCATTGGTGGAGCAATCTTATTAGGTGATTTAGTACTTTCCTGGGCAGATGAATTACTTATGAATTCAGGAATTGAGCCAAAAAATTTATTAAGAGGAAAGAAAATTTACGACTTAATGCGCACTGAATTGATGGCTGGACAATACCTAGATATTTTTGAACAAGCTCGTGGCGGTGGATCTTTAGAAAATGCATTTAATGTTATTCGTTACAAGTCTGCTAAATACACAATTGAAAGACCACTTCATTTAGGTTGTGCTTTAGCTACAGATGATAAAAAATTAATGCAAATTTTTTCTGATTATGGATTACCTTTAGGCGAGGCATTTCAATTAAGAGATGATGTTTTAGGTGTTTTTGGAGATCCAGAAGAAACTGGTAAACCTGCAGGTGATGATTTACGCGAAGGTAAAAGAACGGTTCTAATAGAAATGACTTACTCGAATGCAAATTCAACTCAAAAACAAAAGTTAGATCAATTATTTGGAAAAAATATTAACTCTGAAGAAGTATCCATTCTGAGAGAAATTGTGACCGAAACAAAGGCTTTAGAAGTAGTAGAAAAAATGATAAATGATCGTTTAAATCAATCAAACCAAGCCATTTCCATGGCAAATATCACAAATCCTGCGAAAGAGGCTCTTTCCGAGTTGGCACTTGCTGCAACTTCTAGAAGAGTATGACTATGACTTACTCACCTACCCGCCTTATTCCAGGTCGCATGAGAACTGTCACTGGCGCAACTGATCATGTAGTGATCGTTGGTGCAGGTTTAGCTGGATTATCAACCGCGTTGCGCTTAGCAGGTAAAGGCAGAAAAGTAACTGTAATTGAAAGAGAATCAGTTCCTGGTGGAAGAAATGGATTATTAGTTAAAGAAGGATTTAACTTTGACACTGGTCCTTCCGTACTTACAATGCCAGATTTAATTGCCGATGCATTTGATTGTGTTGGCGAAAACATGCATGATTGGTTAGATTTACAACCTGTTTCACCTTTATATCGTGCTTATTATCATGATGGATCAAAACTTGATGTACATGCAAATCCAGAGAGAATGGCTCAAGAAATTAGAGAAGTAATTGGTCCAGATGAAGCAAGTGGTTATTTAAAATATGTAAATTTTGTTTCAAAACTTTACCAATACGAAATGAAAGACTTTATTGACCGAAATATAGATTCACCTTTAGATTTATTGACTCCAAATTTAGCTAAGTTAGTTGCTCTTGGTGGTTTTAGAAAACTTGCACCTAAAGCGCAACAATATTTAAAAGATTTTAGAACAGAACGAGTGTATTCATTTCAAGCAATGTATGCAGGTTTATCTCCTTATCAAGCATTAGCCATTTATGGAGTAATTGCTTATATGGATTCGGTGGCAGGTGTTTTCTTTCCAAAAGGAGGAATGCATGCGGTTCCCCGAGCGTTAGCAAAAGCTGCTGAAAAACACGGAGTTGAATTTAGATACAACACTGAAGTTATAAAAGTTGAGACTTCAAATAACAGAGCAACCGCTGTTGTCACTAAGTCTGGTGAAAGAATTTCTGCAGATGTTGTGGTATTAAATCCTGATTTACCTGTTGCATATGAAAATTTGCTCGGAAATGTTCCATGGTCAGTACGTAGATTAAAGTACTCTCCTTCTGCTGTTGTTTTACTTGTCGGAAGTAAAAAGAAATATGAAAAAATTGCCCACCACAATATTCATTTCGGTAAAGACTGGAAAGGAGTATTTGATGATTTAATCGCTCGTAAACAATTCATGAAAGATCCAAGCCTATTAGTAACAAATACAACTTATTCTGATTCATCTTTGGCGCCAAAAGGCAAAGAAATTTATTATGTTTTGTTTCCAACTCCAAACACAGATTCATCAATTAATTGGAAAACAGAAACTTCTAAATATAGAGATGAAATGGTAAGAGTTTTGGAAGAAAGAGGTTATGACAATTTCGGCTCCAACATTGAAGTAGAACACATTACAGGTCCATTGGAGTGGGAGCAGCAAGGAATGAAATTTGGAGCTCCTTTTGCTTCTGCTCATACTTTCTTACAAACTGGTCCGTTTAGACCAGGAAATATGTGGGGTGAAAACGTCGTCTTTGCAGGATCTGGAACTCAACCAGGTGTTGGTGTACCGATGGTTTTGATAAGTGGCAGATTAGCTGCAGAAAGAATTTTAGGAAAAGATAAAACTTATAAGTCAAGAGCTTATAGAAAATACTAAACATGTCTAAAAAAGAACTTTTAGAAGCAGGTATCACTGATTTATCAATGCAGGAATCTTATGAAAGATGTAGAAAACTAAATTCTAAACATGGAAAAACTTATTATCTAGCTACACTTTTACTTCCACCCGGAAAAAGACCTTACGTACACGCTTTATATGGCTTTGCTAGATATGCAGATGAAATAGTTGATGATTTATCAAGCACTTTAACGGATAAAGAAAAATCTGATTGGTTAGGCAATTGGGGAAATAATTTCTTACAAGATTTGCGAAAAGGTAAATCCGAGGACCCTATTTGTAAAGCAGTTGTTGACACTGTAAATCGTTGGGAAATTCCTTTTGAACATTTTGAAGCGTTTTTACATTCAATGCGCATGGATTTGACCGTAACTCAATATCAAACCTTTAAAGATTTACATGAATACGTATATGGATCAGCCGCAGTAATTGGCTTACAAATGGTGCCGATTCTTGAACCAACTGCACAAATTGCCTACGAGAGAGCCCAAGACTTAGGAATTGCATTTCAATTAGCAAATTTTGTTAGAGATGTTTCCGAAGATTTGACGAGAGGAAGAATTTATTTACCAATGGAAGAACTGGCTCAATTTGGTGTAGATAGAGATTATTTAAAAAAACGTATTGCAGATGAAAATGTTAAAAGTGCGTTGAAGTTTCAAATCAAAAGAGTTAAAGACTTAGAAGAAAAATCTAGATCAGGAATAGAATTTTTACATCCATCTTCAAGGCCTTGTATTGAAGCTGCTCGAATTTTATATTGCGGAATTGTGGATGCTGTTGAAGCAATAGATTATGAAGTATTTAAAAAACGTGCAAAGGTTTCAACATTTCAAAGATTAAAAGTTGCATTACCTGCTTGGCAAAAAGCAAGAAAAGCTAGAAATGAATTTGGTTCAGGACATGTTCAAGGAATAAATTTTAAAATTCACTAATTACTTAGTGCCGTACCAATTTCCTTTAGGCCACCATTTAGGAGGTGGTCCAGAAAAAGGTTTTCTTTGAATATTTTTTCTACCAAGAAATAGCCAAATTGAGATTGTAAACATAATCATGGAGAAACCAAAGAACACATCTTCAACTGGAGCAAAAAATAATCTGCCATCTCCAATCATGGGTGGAACTCTATTTGAATAATCTCCCCCAATTAATGCAAAATCGTTATATCTAACTATTAAAAATCTAGTTAATACACCATTAGTTACAAATTGAAAAAACAACACGATTACATAACTTAACCAAAATAATTTTTTTGTAATGACTTTTGTTCTTAAAATAAATAAATCCAGAATCACTGCAAGAGTGCAATAAATAATGCCAATTTGAATGTAGGTCATTTACTCATCTCCTACTTTTTCTTTCTTAATCGATCTCACTGCTTCAAATGATAAAAGAGATGCGATTGGAACAATTATGAAAAACAATAATTCTTCTAAAGGTAAAAATCCAATTAAGATAACTCCTGTTGTTTTTTCAAGATCAAAAAACCAATGATTGTTAATTATGGCGTAATAATCCCAAATCACCATTAAGATAACTACTGGAATTATTGTTAAAATTAATCTCTTTAGTTTTTGATAAACTCTTGCTTTCAAAATAATTTCTAACCAAAGTGTGCCAAAAAATATAAAGATTAAAACTGCGATATAGGAAAATTTAAGCATAAATTTTTTCTAATAAAGCCATGGTGCCCAACCTCGCACAATCCAACCGTTATAGGCAACCATGTCTTGTTCAAGACAACTTGCTTTATCTGGTCTAGATGCATATTGCTTTCCACCGTAAGTTTTCCAAAATTGAGGACTCATCTGCCAGCGTCCCCTATATTTGCCACTTCTACCTACTGCTTTGCAATTTCTATGTGATTCTTTCATCGAAATAAATCGGGTAAAAGCACTTGTTCGCCAAACTTCAAAAGGAATTAATTGTCTTGCTTCTTTATAAAGTCTGGCATCTTTTGTAAGAGTTATATCGCCTTTATATTTTGCAACTATTTTTTTCTTAGCCTTTGATAACTTTATAACTTTAGTTTTCTTTGATCTATCAATTGTTCGAGATGCTTGTTCTGCGATAACTGCAGCAAGTGCTGGATCGACTGGAACTGGATTTGCTTGGATTTGTTCGGCTGCTTTTTCTTCTTCTCTTTGTTCATCTAGTGCTTCAAATAATTTTTTCCAACCAATTTTACCTAGTGAAGTTCCATCATCACTATCTCCTAAATCTTTATAAAAAGCTCTAATTGCTTTTGTTGTAGAAGGACCATATTTTCCATTTGCTGAAGATATTTCATAACCAAGTTCAATGAGTGCCTCTTGTACTTTTTTTACACTCGAATTTTTTACACCAGCTTTTAATTTATCTTTTCCAGGGTAATCTGGAATTTCTGTGGAGATAAAAGTATTGGCAAAAGCATTACTTGGAACATTTAAACTTGTAATTAAAACCAAAGATAAAATTGAAACTAAGGCAATTTTTAATTGGCGGCGCTTAAACGTCGTCATTACTCGAGATTACAACACAAATTCAATATTTGCGGTATCTAATCCCTCTTTAAGACGACACCTTCATGCTCAAGCAAAGCCTTTTTGAGCGACACTCCAAACCCATAGTTACCAATATCACCATTAGTTTTAATGATTCGATGACAAGGCACAAATGGAGCAATTAAATTTTTAGCACAGGCACTACCTGCTGCCCTTACTGCTTTTGCATTTCCAGCTTTTTGAGCAAGTTGGGCATAACTTAAAACTTTTCCACCTTCAATTTTTCTTAACTGATTCCAGCAACTTTGCATGAATTCAGCTCCAGGTTGTTTTAATTTCATTTTTTTAAACGCATCTAAATCGCCATCGATCCAATCTTTAACGATATTAGTTATTCCTTCTAATTTTGTATCTTTTATTAATTTTGCTTCAGAATTTAATTTCAATTGTTTTAATAATTTATTCATGGGTTTAAATCCTGCTCCAATTACAATCGGATTTTTTGTGACATCTAAAACTGTTGCAATCTTTGACCATGGAGTATTAATTTCATGGATTAAATATTTATTCATGGAGTCACACTTGTATCTTCAATTTGCTCAGGAAATGGTTCTGGAAGGTCATAACCTGTAATTATTGTGGCAAATTCATCTGCTTCAAAAGCAGGATATGGAGTTAATTTTTGTATACCTGCGACTTGGGCTAATTTAGTAGCAGCTTCAAGTGCATCTGGTCTATATAAAAGTTCACTAGTATCTATATTTCTTTTTTTATAATTATCAATTTTTGTTACAAAAACTCCAAAAGTCTCTAATCTTGAGGCAAGTCTTGTGCCTAAACCTTCTCGATTAGTGCCATTAAGAATTGTGACAACCATTTTGTCTAAAGTGACCACTCCATCATCAGCACTTTTAGTTGGAGCTGGATTTAAAATTGCTTGAATTCTATTTTCCCGATAATTCGATAACACAGAACTAGTTATGGCACTAATAATTGATAAAACTAAAACTGAGCCAAGAATTATTTGGGTTTTCTTATTCATAGACTTAAAAGCCTACATAAAATATTTATTTTGCCAACATTTCTGCTACCTGAAAGGCTAATTCCAAGGCTTGAACTCTGTTCAAACGTGGATCACAAGCTGTTTCATATCTCATTGGAAGGTCTTTTTCCATAATTCCAGAAATTCCCCCCAAACATTCAGTTACGTCATCTCCAGTTAATTCAATATGTAAACCACCTGGATGAGTACCAAGTTGTTTATGAACTACAAAAAAGTCTTTAACTTCACTTAAGACATCAGCAAATTCTCTGGTCTTATGTCCTGTTGCTGCTTCCTTGGTATTTCCATGCATTGGATCACAAACCCAAATAACAGGATGGCCTGCTTCTTCGACGGCTTTAATTATTGGAGGAAGTTTATCTAAAACATTTCCAGCCCCCATTCGAGAAATTAAAGTTAATCTTCCTGGAGTTTTATCAGGGTCTAATTTTTTAATCAAATTAACTACATCTTCTGGATTTGCTTTTGGTCCAACTTTGCAACCAATTGGATTACTAATTGAAGCCATGAATTGAGTATGAGCACCATTTGGTTCTCTAGTTCTTTCACCCATCCATAGGAAATGAGCACTCGTGTCATAAGTTCTTCCCGTTACATAATCAGTTCGAGACATCGCTTTTTCATAATCAAGTAAGAGTGCTTCGTGTGCTGTAAAAAATTCAACTGATCTAAATTCAACTGGATCTGCGCCACAAGCATGCATGAATGCAAGAGCTCTATCAATGTCTTTTGCTAATTGATCATATTTTCTTCCAGAATCAGATTGAGCAACAAAATCTCTATTCCAAGCATGAACCATTCTTAAATCTGCAGAACCATCTTGAGAAAAAGATCTAATTAAGTTCAAAGTTGCATTTGAAGCTTTGTAAGCACGAATTAATCTTTGTGGATCTGGTCTTCTTGCTTCTGGGGTAAATGCAACATCATTAATTGCATCTCCTCTATAAGAAGGAAGCGTTACTCCATTTATTGTTTCTTCATTTGCAGATCTTGGTTTGAAATATTGCCCTGCAATTCTTCCCACTTTAACTACTGGAAGTGTTGCACCATAAGTTAAAACCACAGCCATCTGAAGAACTGTTTTTAATCTAGCTCTAACAGAATTTGCAGTGTTTGCAGCAAAAGTTTCCGCACAATCTCCACCTGTTAAGAAAAATGCTTCGCCACGAGAAACATCTGCTAATCGTTGAGTTAATAAATCACATTCACTCGGGAAAACCAAAGGAGGAAGTACTTTTAATTCTTTTATTACTCTTTCGAGTTCACCAGCATCTGGCCATTCCGGCTGTTGCTTCGCTGATGTAACCGCTGGGGAATCTTGCGGTGACATGTTCATGCCCCAAAAAACGCTTTAGCTTCGAGATAACGCTTCGAAGGAACTGTTTTTAAAACTCCAGTTGCACTTTCCAATGCAACACGAACTATTTCTGTGCCATGAAGTGCGACCATTTGACCAAATGCACCATCATTTAATGCATCTGCTGCAGATAGTCCTAATCTGTTACCTAAATTTCTATCAAAAGCAACAGGAGAACCTCCGCGTTGTAAATGTCCTAAGACAACACTTCTAGATTCAATTTTTGTTAATTCTTCAAGTCTTTTTGCTAAAGCTTCACCAACACCTGAAAGTTTGACGTGGCCAAATGCATCTAAAGTTGAATCTTTGGTAACAAGATCACCTTCTGTGCTTAATGCACCTTCTGCCACAACCACGATTGCATATTGATCTCTGGCATATCTTTGTTTTACCCAATTTGCTACTTCATTAATGTCATATTTTTCTTCTGGAATAAGTGTTACTGCAGCATCTGCTGCCATTCCAGTTTCCAAAGCAATCCAGCCAGCATGTCTTCCCATTACTTCGACAACTAAAACTCTGTGATGACTTCTTGCTGTTGTGTGCAAACGATCTACTGCTTCAGTTGCAATTGCTACTGAGGTTTGAAATCCAAATGTGTAATCTGTATTTGATAAATCGTTATCGATAGTTTTTGGTACTCCGATTACTTTAAAATTATGTTTATGTAATTGGGTTGCTACACCTAACGTATCTTCGCCACCAATTGCAACTAATGCG
>CAZZKM010000027.1:7279-13852 GCA_964655115.1 uncultured Bifidobacterium sp. | reverse complement strand
TTTGCAAGAAGTGGATCCCAAGTTCTTCCCCAAATAACTTTGATCACATTCCAACCTGCACCTCTAAACAAACTTTCTAATTCTTGAATAATTTTTCCATTACCACGAACTGGTCCGTCTAGTCTTTGTAAATTTGCATTAACAACAAAAGTTAAGTTATCTAATTTTTCTCTTGCTGCTAATAAAATGCCGCTAATTGATTCTGGTTCATCCATTTCACCATCACCAAGAAATGCCCAAACTCTTTGTTGCGAAGTATCTTTTATTCCGCGAGCATGTAGATATCTGTTGAATCTTGCTTGATAAACAGCATTCAATGGACCAAGTCCCATTGACACAGTTGGAAATTGCCAAAAGTTTGGCATTAAACGTGGATGTGGATAAGAAGGAAGGCCTCCACCAGAATGTGAGAGTTCTTGTCTAAATCCATCTAATTGTGTTTCGGAAAGTCTTCCTTCTAAATATGCTCTTGCATACATTCCAGGAGATGCATGTCCTTGAAAAAATATTTGATCAGCACCACCTGGTGCATCATGTCCTTTGAAGAAATGATTAAAACCAACTTCATAAAGTGAAGCGCTCGATGCATAAGTTGAAATGTGTCCGCCTACACCATATTTTTGAGCTCTGTGAACCATGATGGCTGCGTTCCATCTAATAAAAGCTCTTATTCTTCTTTCAATATGTTCATCTCCCGGAAACCAAGGTTCTTGATCGGGAGAAATCGTGTTTATGTAATCAGTACTTGCAATGGTAGGAACTTCTAAACCAAGCTCGGCTGATTTTCTCAACAATTCAAGCATCAAGAATTTTGCTCGGCGATTACCGTGAAGTTTTGCAGCGGACTCTAAAGAGTCTTTCCATTCATTGGTTTCATTTGGATCTTGATCAACATATTGAGAAGGAATATGAGCATTTCCCAGAGGATTTGATTCAAATGTTGAAGACACGTTTGTGTTAGTCCCTTTCAGACGAGGTAAAGCTTTTGGCCTCGTAATCGTCCTTATTCCATAGCCTAACTATCTACAGAATATGGCTTTCATCCCATATGTAAGTAGTGAAAAGTCATTTTTTACAAATTACCTCTAGCCAAATTACTACCATTGGCTTTAGTGTTGCGCTGTGAGCAACTCGTCTCGAACTGCGACTCTAAGACAGGACTCTCCTGTCCAATCGGTTGATCGTGCCTTAGAACTATTGGAAGTTCTTGCAGCAAAAGGTGAAGCAGGTGTCACTGAACTTGCTCAGGCAATCGATGTTCATAAATCAACTGCTTCTCGCTTAATTCAAGCTTTAGACAAAAGAGGTTTAGTTCAACAAATTGGTGAACGAGGTCGATATCGATTAGGTCTTGGAATTCTTAAATTAGCCGGTGCGGCAAGTGCTAAAAACGAAGCCATCACTTTAGCAAAGCCGATAGCTCAAGAATTAGCAACAAAAATTGGTGAAACAGTCAATTTGGCAGTACTTACAGGTGATGAAGTTTTATATGTAGATCAAGTAGCAGGACCAAGTGCTTTAAGTATGAGAGCGTGGGTGGGGCAAAGAGTTCCCGCGCATTGCACAGCAACTGGAAAGGTTTTAACTGCATGGTTGGGTGAAAAAGATAGAAAAAAAGTTTTTGCAAAAAATTTAGTTAAATTTACCGAAAACACCATTACAAACAATAAAGATTTAGAAATTGAATTAACAAAAGTAAGAAAAAATGGTTTTGCTGTAGCCATGGAAGAAATGGAATCAGGTCTTGTCGCAATTGCTGCTCCTGTGCGAAATTCACATCAAGAAGTAATAGCTGCACTTGTAGTGTCTGGTCCTGCTTTTAGAATAACTAAAAATAGAATTCAAGATATTTCAAAAGCAGTAATTAATGCTGCAGAAAAAATTTCATACAATGTTGGAGCAGCATGATTGATTTATTTATTGACGGTAAAAGAGTTAAATCTTCATCAGGTAAAACTCGAGAAATAATTCATCCTGCAAATGCAAAAGTTGTAGAAATAGCCCAAGAAGCTTCTATTGAAGATGTTGAGAAAGCAATTAAATCAGCTAGATCATCTTTTGATTCTGGAGTTTGGTCAAAAAAAGATAATAAAGAAAAAAGTAAAGTTTTAAACAAAGTTGCAGATTTTCTGGAAAGAGATAAATCATCTTATGCAAAAGCAGAATCAAAAGATACTGCAAAAAGATACATTGAAGCTGAATATGACATGGATGATGTTATAAGAGTTTTTCGATACTATGCAGAATTAATCTTTAATCAAACGGATAGAGAAGTTTATCTAGATCGTGAAAATATAAAAAGTCGCATACGTTTTGAACCAGTTGGAGTTGTTGGCTTAATTACTCCTTGGAACTATCCTCTACTTCAGGCTTCATGGAAAGTAGCTCCTGCCTTAGCAGCAGGTTGTAGTTTTGTAATTAAACCAAGCGAATTAACACCATCTACTACTTCTCTATTAATGGATACTTTGTCAGAAGCTGGTGTACCGCAAGGAGTGCATAACTTAATTTTAGGTGCTGGAAATATTGCAGGTGCACCTCTTAGTTCGCATCCTGATATTGATTTAGTTTCCTTCACAGGTGGATTATTAACTGGTAAAAAAATTATGGAACAAGCAAGTAAAACCGTTAAAAAAGTTGCACTTGAATTGGGTGGAAAAAATCCAAATATAGTTTTTGCAGATGCCGATATGGATGCTGCGATTGATAATGCTTTAACAGCTGTTTTTTTACATTCTGGTCAAGTATGTTCTGCCGGTGCAAGATTACTAGTCGAAGAAAAAATTCATGATGACTTTGTAAATGAAGTTTCAAGACGTGCCGATTTAATTCGAATTGGATCTCCTGATGATGCGCTAGCAGAAACTGGAGCATTAATAAGTGAAAGTCATAGAGCCAAAGTAGAAAAATATGTGGAGGAAGCACTTAAAGAAGGTGCTGTTTTAAAAGCTGGCGGAAAAAGGCCTACTGAGTCTCATCTTCAAGATGGATTTTTTTATAGACCCACTGTTTTAGATAATTGCAATACCAAAATGAAATGTGTTCAAGATGAATCTTTTGGGCCAGTTCTAACTGTTGAAACTTTTAAAACAGAAGATGAAGCGATCAAGTTAGGCAATGACACTATTTATGGTTTAGCAGGAGCTGTATGGACAAATGATTTAGAAAAAGCCAATAGAGTCGCAGAATCTCTTCGTCACGGAACTATTTGGATAAATGATTACCACCCATATGTGCCACAAGCAGAATGGGGCGGATTTAAACAATCAGGAGTCGGTCGAGAACTTGGACCAACTGGATTGGCGGAGTACCAAGAAGCAAAACATATTTGGCAAAATCAAAAACCAAGTGTGACTGGCTGGTTTGATGGAGGTAAGAATTAATGAATATGCACAACAGTAATGCTGCAATTTCAGTTAGAAATCTTTGGAAAGTGTTTGGAGATAACCCGGAGAAAATTGTTGGCTCGGCTGATGCAGAACTTCCAAAGGCAGAATTAAGAGCCAAAACTGGTAATACTGCGGCAGTTAAAGATGTAAGTTTTGACGTTGCACCTGGTGAAGTCTTTGTTGTCATGGGTTTATCTGGATCTGGAAAATCAACTTTGGTCAGGTGTTTAACCAGATTGATAGAACCTACTTCTGGATCAGTTTTTCTAGATGGCGAAGATATTTTGAAAGCAAATCCAGCAAGATTAAGAGAATTAAGAAGAACTAAATTTTCCATGGTTTTTCAACATTTTGGATTACTTCCCCACCGAAAAGTAATTGACAATATTGCGTACGCTTTAGAAATTAATGGGGTAAAAAAAATTGAAAGACATAAACGAGCAGAGGAAGTTATTGAATTAGTGGGACTAACTGGTTATTCGCAAGCATATCCAGAGCAATTATCCGGTGGCATGCAACAAAGGGTTGGTCTTGCACGAGCGTTAGCTGTAGATCCACAAGTTATGTTTTTAGATGAACCATTTTCAGCACTCGATCCTTTAATAAGAAGAGACATGCAAACTGAAGTGATCAGACTTCATAAAGAAGTTGGTAAAACTATGGTTTTCATTACTCATGATTTATCAGAGGCTATGAAACTGGGAGATCGCATTGCAATTATGCGAGATGGTGCAGTGGTTCAAATGGGAACTCCAGAAGATTTAGTCGCAAATCCTGCTGATAATTATGTTGCAGATTTCATAAGAGATATTTCAAAATCTCACGTTTTAACTTTGAAATATTTAGCAAGAAATGCAAAACCTAATGAGGCAACGGATGGACCTGAACTTTCATCTTCAACAATAATTAGAGATGCTTCTAAAATTATTGTCCAAAGCATGAAACCTGTTCAAGTAATTGAAAATGGTAAAAAAATAGGAATTGTTTCAAGCGAAGATGTTTTGCGGTTAATTTCTGGAGAAAAATCTTGACCACTTTAGTTTTAAGTCCTTTTATGTCAAAATTTAAAAAAATTAAAACAAGATATTGGATTGTAGTTATATTTTTTATCTGGACTACACTTGCTCTTTTATTCAAAGGGGTCGCAACATTAGAAATTGCTACTTATCAAAATTCAATTGCTACTCAATTAGCAGGAGATGCAGCAGCATCTATCAGAGGAAATAGAACGAAAAGTTCAATATTTATATATTTTTTTAACCCAATACGTCTGACAATAAATGGTTTTGTGGACTTAATAAGAGTTGCAATTGCAACGCCTGTTCCTGGATCAATAATCCCCGTTTTAGGTTGGTTTGGCGTTGTTGGAGTTATAGCTTTTCTTGTTTATTTAACTAGTAATTATAAAACCACTGTTTTGGCAGTTTTACTTTTATTAGGTTGCGCTTCTTTAGGAATGTGGACCTACACAATGGACACAATCGCCATGACTTTAGCTGCAGTAATTTTGTCACTGTTAATTGGAATTCCCTTGGGAATATGGGCTGGACTATCTGATCGAGTGTTAAAAATTCTTACACCATTTTTAGATTTGGCACAAATTCTTCCAACTCTTGTTTATCTTGCTCCATTAGCTTTATTTTTTTTAATCGGTGAAGCCTCAGCAACAATTGCCACAATGGTTTACAGTGTTCCAATTTCAATTAGAATCACTTCTCATGCTATAAGAAATTTAAATAACTCCCCAGTCGAAGCATCTATTTCTATGGGTTCAACTACTAAACAAACTTTAACTAAAGTTCAATTACCAATGGGTAAACAAATGATTGTTCTAGGTATTAATCAAACAGTTATGGCTGCGTTGTCATTTGTGGTTATCGCAGCTTTAATTGCAGCACCAGGACTTGGTAAACCCATAGTCACAGCTTTGACAATTAGAAATGTTGGTGATGGATTTGTTGCAGGATTAGCGGTTGTGTTTGTTGCTATTTTACTTGATAGAAGTACAAGTGCCGCAGCAAAATCTAAAGTAACCTTCATCCCCCCCACCAAGAAAGAACTATTAAGAAGAAGATTTTCAACTCTTTTCATGTTTATTTTTATGATAATTTCAATTTGGATGTCTAGAAATATTTTATGGGCAGCTATTTGGCCCGAAAATTTAAACTTTTCTGATCCAGTTTCAAATGTGACAAATTCAGTCACAGACTGGATAGTTAATCATTTTCAATTTATTACAGTTGGTTTTAAAGACTTTATTTCAAATTATATCTTGAATTCTTTGCAACTATTATTGGCTGGCTCACCATGGTTTATAACTTTAACTATGCTTTCTCTTATTGCATTTTTAATTGGAGGATTAAGAGTTACTTTAATTTCAATCGGACTAATGATTGGAATAATTTTCTGTGGACTTTGGAACGACACAATGGTTACTTTGACACAAACCGTAGTTGCCACAATTTTAACAATGATGATTGGAATTGTTTTAGGAATTTGGATTGGCAGAAGTCAAAAAGCAGATAAAATTTTACGACCGTTTCTTGATGCAGGTCAAACATTACCTGCATTTGTGTACTTAGTTCCGATGCTTGGTTTATTTGGTCCTACAAGATTTACTGCAATAGCAACGGGAATTATTTACGCAATTCCAATAGTTGTAAAAATTGTGGGAGAAGGTATTAGAAATGTTTCTTCGTCTATGGTTGAAGCGGCAACTTCTGCTGGGTCTACTGCATGGCAAATTATAACGAAAGTTCAATTACCTGCTGCTAAAAGATCTATTTTATTAGCAGCTAACCAAGGATTAATTTTTGTTTTAGCTGTAGTAGTAATCGGAGGTTACGTTGGTTCCGGTGCACTTGGATATTTGGTAATTGTGGGAAATTCTAAACCAGAATTGCAAGGAAAAGGTTTAATTGCCGGTTTTTGCATAGTTTTACTAGGTGTCATGATTGACCGAATTGCTCACGCTGGTGCTAAAAAATATGGAAATTGATAACAATATCCCAACGATTTCAAGAAAACATTAAGAATGTGTTCTTGAATGCATTAACATGGAAGAAAATCTCTACAAGGGAGAAGGCATGACACAAAAGTTAAGAAGTCGTTCAGCGGCTGCTTCGCTATTTGTTGCATTAGGTCTGCTTTTAGCAGCCTGTTCTGGATCTGGTGTTGATCAAGC
>CAZZKM010000027.1:0-7179 GCA_964655115.1 uncultured Bifidobacterium sp. | reverse complement strand
TTCCAATGGACAAATGAAGACCAAAACTCTGTAGCCGCAGATATTGAAGGCGGAACAGATGCAGCAGCAGCCGCTCAAAAGTGGATTGATGCAAACCCTGACAAAGTTTCTGCTTGGTTGGGATAAATAAGTAGTAAAAGAAAGGGGCAGGCACTTGACGTGCCTGCCCCTTTTGCATGAGCATAGGAGTGTTGTTGCGCGATGAAAGACCTTGTTGCATATAGCGCAACTAGTAATTTGAGGAGATAATTAAGTAATGTCTAAAAAAGTTGTCATCATTGGTGCAGGAATTGTTGGCTGTGCACTTGCTGATGAATTAACTCAACGAGGTTGGACAGATGTCACAGTTTTAGAACAAGGTCCACTTTGGGCAGCTGGTGGATCAACCTCTCACGCACCAGGTTTAGTTTTTCAAACAAATGCAAGTAAATCTTTAGCGCTTTATGCAAAATACACAGTTGAAAAATTATGTTCATTAGATTTAGATGGACAACCTTGTTTCTTACAAGTTGGATCATTAGAAGTTGCCACAAATAAAGAAAGATTAGCCGAACTTCATAGAAGAGCTTCTATTGCAACTGCTTGGGGAATTCCTGCAAAAGTAATTTCTGCAAAAGAAGCAAAAAAACTTCATCCACTTTTAGAAGAAAAATCAATTATCGGTGCATTACACGTTCCAACAGATGGATTAGCAAAAGCTTTGAGAGCTGATGAAGCTATGGGAAGATTAGCAATTGCACGTGGTGCAAAATTTTTAGAACGTCACGAAGTGTTAGATATTTTAAAATCAGATGGAAAAGTAACTGGAGTAAAAACAAATAAAGGAAATTTTGACGCAGATGTAGTAATTGCTTGTGCAGGAATTTGGGGTCCAAAAGTTGGAGACATGATTGGCATGCCTACTGCTCTTCAACCACTGGCTCATCAACTTGCATGGACTAAAGAATTACCAAGTTTAAAAAATCAAGAAGAGGAATGTGTTTTGCCTCTTGTAAGACATCAAGATAAAGATCTCTATTACCGTCAAAGAAATAAAGGTTTAGGTGTTGGTTGGTATGGGCATAAACCATTACCAGTAAAAGCAAAAGATATTTTGCCTTTTGATAAAGCAAAAGTTATGCCTTCAGTTTTAGATTTCACTAAAAAAGAATGGGAAGGCGCTATTAAACATTCTGGAAAAATAATTCCAGAATTAAAGAAATCAAAAATAGATAGCGCCATGAATGGACTATTTTCATTTACCGTTGATGGTTTTCCATTAATGGGTGAATGGGCTAACTTAAAAGGATTTTGGACTGCAGAAGCAGTTTGGGTAACTCATTCAGCTGGGGTTGCAAAAGCAATTGCTGAATGGCTTGTAGATGGACATCCATCTTTGTCAGTTCATGAATCAGATGTTAATCGTTTTGAAAAACATCAATTAAGTCCTGAGCATATTGAGATGCGAGGCAAACAAAATTACGTTGAAGTTTATGACTTACTTCATCCTCTAGATCCAATGAAAGAACCAAGACCGATTAGAACTACAGGTTTTTATCCAAGACAAAAAGCTTTAGGTGGATACTTTTTAGAGGCTTCGGGCTATGAAAGACCTCAATGGTATGAGTCAAATAAAAAATTAGTTTCTAAATTTAAATCACCAAAAAGAAATTCATGGGCATCTAAACACTGGTCACCAATAATTGGTGCAGAGGCACAATACGTAAGAAAAAATGTTGGATTATTTGACATAACCTCCCTAAAAAGAATTGAAGTTTCAGGCAAAGGTGCTTTGAAATTTTTAGAAAAAATGACAACAGGAAAATTAGATAAATCAGTTGGTTCAATTACATATTGCTTAATACTTACTGAGAATGCAGGAATTTTAAGTGATGTCACAGTAACAAGGATTGAAGAAAATCATTTTATTTTAGGTGCAAATGGCAATGTGGATTTAGTTAGATTAAAAAACGCAGCACCAGATGATGTTTTTGTAAAAGATATAACTGGCGGAACAATTGGTTTAGGGTTATTTGGTCCTAAAGCAAGATTGTTAGCGCAAAGTATTTGTGATGATGATTTATCTAATGAGTCATTAGGATATTTCAAATCTAAAAAAACTTATCTTGGACAAGTGCCTGTAACTCTTTGGAGACTTTCTTACGTGGGTGAACTTGGATTTGAAATTTATGCAGAAGCTGATATGGCGCTAAAACTATGGGACACATTATTTACCGCTGGGAAAAAATTTGGTTTAATTCCTGCAGGACGTGGTGCATTTAATTCCATGAGATTAGAAAAAGGTTATCGATCTTATGGCGCAGAAATGACGAGTGAACACAATCCTTACGAAGCAGGCCTTTCATTTGCTGTTAGAAAAACTGGTGGATTTATTGGAAGTGAGGCTTATGAAAAAATTAATTCTGAAAATATTAAGAAAAAACTTTGCTGCTTAGTTATTAAAAATGATTTTGATGTTGTCATGGGTAAAGAACCAGTTTTAGTTAATAATAAAGTTGTGGGCTACACAACTTCTGCTTACTATGGTCACACAGTTGGCGCTCCCCTTGCATATGCCTGGCTTCCAATTGAAGCAACTGCAATTGGAACAAAAGTAGAAATTCAATATTTTGATAAAAAAGTAAAAGCAGTTGTCAGCAATGATCCACAATTTGACCCACAAATGACAAGGTTGAAGTCTTAAATATGCCAATAAAAAGACGTCACACAGCTTTATTACCAGAACATCCAGATTTTTTGTGGAAAAATCCAACTCCTAAAAAATCGTATGACGCAATCATTATTGGTGCAGGTGGACATGGCCTTGCTACTGCTTTTTATTTAGCAAAAAACTTTGGGATGACAAATATTGCAGTTTTAGAAAAAGGTTGGCTTGCTGGTGGAAATATGGGAAGAAATACAACCATAATTCGCTCAAACTATCTTTGGGATGAAAGTGCTGGAATTTATGAACATTCATTAAAACTTTGGGAAAATCTTGAAGAAGAAGTTGGTTATGAAATGTTTTTTGACCAACGAGGAGTAATGACACTTGCCCACAGTGTAAGTGATTTAAGAAGTAAAAAAAGAAATTTTTACTCAAATTCAATGAATAACATTGACTCTCAATGGTTAACTCCTGAAGAAGTAAAAAAAATTGCACCAATAGTAAATATTTCTCCAAATGTTAGATATCCAGTTTTAGGTGCTACCTATCAAGCAAGAGGTGGAATTGCTAAACATGATTGGGTTGCATGGGGATATGCCAAAGCTGCAAGTGACTTAGGTGTTGACATTATTCAAGGTTGCGAAGTAACTGGATTCAAAAAAGTTAACAATAAAGTAGTTGGAGTAGAAACAAACCAAGGTTTTATTAGTTGTGAAAAAGTTGGAATGGTTGCAGCTGGTCATACCTCAGTCTTAGCAAACTTGGCTGGATTTAGAGTTCCACTTCAAAGTAGACCATTACAAGCACTAGTTTCAGAATTATTAGAACAAGTTTTAGACACGGTAATCATGAGTGGTGCTGTTCATGTTTATGTAAGTCAAGCCCATAAGGGTGAATTAGTAATGGGTGCAGGAACTGATGCATACAATTCTTATGCACAACGTGGTGGTTTTCATGTTATTGAACATCAATTAGCTGCGGCCCTTGAATTATTCCCAATATTTTCAAGAGCTCATCTTTTAAGAACTTGGGGTGGAATTGTTGATATCGCACCAGATGCTTCGCCAATTATTGGTTTAACTCCAGTTGAAAATTTATTTATCAATTGCGGCTGGGGAACAGGTGGATTTAAAGCAACTCCAGGTTCCGGTTGGGTAATGGCAGAGACTATGGCAAAAAATACTGCTCATGAATTAGCAAAACCATACTCACTTGATCGTTTTGTAACTGGTCACTTAATTGATGAACATGGAGCAGCCGGTGTTGCGCATTAGGAAAAATTTATGTTGCTAATTAATTGCCCATGGTGTGGATCCCGCGATGAAACTGAATTTCACTATGGAAGTCAAGCTCATATTGGATATCCAGAAAATCCTGAAAATTTAACAGATCAACAATGGGCGGAATACATTTTCTTTAGAGACAATCCCAAAGGTTGGTTTGCTGAAAGATGGTTTCATTCAGCAGGTTGTAGAAAGTGGTTTAACATTTGGAGAAATACATTAACTCACGAATTTGGTCCTTCTTACAAACCATTTACAAAACAACCAAGTAGGCCCAAATGAGTAGTGCTCAATTTATTTTCGATAACAAGACTTACCACGGAAATAAAGGTGAACCTTTATCTGCAGCGCTTTTGAGAAATAACATAAAAGTTGTTACTGAAAGCTCCTATTTATTTAGGCCGCGCGGAGTTTTTGGACTTGGCTATGAGGAACCACATGCATTGGTGCAAGTTGATTCTGGAAGTGGTGAACCAATGGTTCCTGCCACCAAGATTGAATTAGTAGATGGATTAGAAGTTAGAAGTCTTGCTGGTGTAGGTGATTTACCTGAAAGAAAAGATGAAGCAAGATATGACAAAAAATACAAACACGTTGATGTATTAATAATTGGGGCTGGACTTTCTGGCTTAAAAGCTTTACATAAATATTCTAAAAACAAAAAAGTGATGATCATTGATGATCAACCAAAAGCTGGAGGTTTTATTGGTGAATTGAATCAAGAGATTCAAGGAAAGTTAATTAATTGTTTAAAACAAAAAAATGTGACTCACTTGCAAAGAACAACAGCAATTGGTCTTTATGATCAAAATTACGTTGTGGCTGTGGAGAGAAGAACAGATCATTTAAATTCAAAAATTGATAAAAATACTGCAAGAATTAGGACTTGGCATATAAGAGCAAAAGAAATAGTTCTTGCCACAGGTGCCATGCAGAGAGTTTTAGTATTTCCTAATAACGATAGACCAGGAATCATGTTGTCTCATGCTGCTGCAACTTACTTAAATAAATATAGAGTTGGAACTTTTAATAATGCAATTGTGTTCACGGTTGATGATTTTGGATATGAAGATGCATTAAGAATCAATAAATCAGGCACAAAAGTAAAAGCCATAGTTGATGTTAGACAAAAAGTTAGCAAATCTTTAGAGCAAAAGATAAAAAAAGCCAACATAGAATTAATTCTTGGGTCTAAAGTTATTGATACCAAAGCTGATTTTCAAGGCTGTCTAAATACAGTTTTAATTAAATCTGATGCTGAGACGAAAGAATTAGACGCAGATTTATTAGCCATTTCTGGTGGCTGGACACCAACGGTTCACTTAGCAACTTTCTTAAACCTTAAACCAATTTGGGACGAAAAAATTCAGGCTTTCAAAATGCCAAAACTTCCTAAAGGCCTATCCTCAACTGGTTGGGCAAACGGAGAATTTGAAAAAGTTGAAAATCAAACTGCCTTATATTTTGGTGAATTGCATTTAAATCAAGATGAAACATCTTTTGTTGACTTGCACCGGGATGCAACTTTAAGAGACTTGAAAAGAGCGGTTGGAGCTGGATTAACTTCCATTGAACACATCAAAAGATACACAACAATTGGAACAGCTCATGACCAAGGTAAAACAAGTGGAACTACCACGATGGGTTTACTAAGTGAATTAATTGGTAAAAAACCACATGAAGTGGGCACACTTACATTTAGACCACCATATGTAACTTTTCCATTCTCAGCTTTTGCAGGAAGAGAATTAGGAATTTTAACCGATCCGATTAGAACTACTCCAATTCATGATGAACATTTAAAAAATAATGCACCTATGGAAGATGTTGGCCAATGGAAAAGACCTTGGTATTTCCCATTAGAAAAAGAAAATATGCACGAAGCGGTATTAAGAGAATGCAAAGCTGCTAGAAACGATGTTGCCATTATGGATGCATCAACTTTAGGAAAAATTGATATTCAGGGACCAGATGCTGCAATATTTTTAGATCGAATTTATACAAATATGTTTTCAAATTTAAAAATAGGTGCAAGTAGATATGGTCTTATGTGTGGTGTAGATGGAATGGTTTTCGATGATGGTGTGACCACAAGATTGAGTGAAAATAGATTTTTAATGACTACTACTACAAGTGGTGCAGCAAAAGTTTTAGATTGGTTAGAAGAATGGCTTCAAACCGAATGGCCAGATTTAAATGTATTTTGCACTTCAGTCACAGAACATTGGGCAACTATTGCATTAGTTGGACCTAAATCAAGGCAATTAATTAAAAAGCTATCCCCTAATTTGGATGTATCTAATGAAAATTTTGCATTTATGGAAAACAGGCACGCACCTGTCGCAGGATTTCCTGCAAGAATTGCCAGAATTTCATTTTCCGGTGAATTAGCTTATGAAATAAATATTGAATCATGGTATGCCAAAGAACTTTGGAGAGAAATATTTAAACAAGGAAAAGAATTTAATCTGACTCCTTACGGTACTGAAACTATGCATGTTTTGAGAGCAGAAAAAGGTTTTGTCATAGTTGGACAAGAAACAGATGGAACTCAAACCCCACAAGATTTAGGCATGGACTGGATAGTTTCTAAGAAAAAAGAATTTATCGGCAAAAGATCATTCAGAAGATCAGACACTGCAAAATCAGATCGTCACCATTTGGTGGGGCTAATGCCAATTGACAAAAATAAATTGTTACCAGAAGGTGCCTACATAGTAAATAAGGACTCATTTAAAAATAATTCAAAAAATTCTCATATTGGGTATGTCACTAGTTCTTACACTTCTGATGTTTTAGAAAGAACTTTTGCCTTGGCTATGATTTCAAATGGAAGAAACAAAATTGGCCAAATTGTTGAAGTACCTCTTGGTAACGAAATAATTCCTGCAGAAATTGCTGATTCAGTCTTCTATGATAAAGAAAATAGGCGTCGAGATGGCTAATTTAAATAAATTTAAAAATAGTCCTCTTAATGGTTTAACTTTTGGAAGTAGTAAAAATATTTTAATTAAAGAAAAACCATTCGCCACAACACTTGATGTAAGAGTAAAACCCAAGAGTAAATCCCATAAAATAATTGAAAATACACTTAAAGTAAAGCTTCCTTTAATTGTTGGACAAACCTTTAAAAATTCAAAATTTACAGTTCTAACTCTAGGACCTGATTGGTGGCTAATTGTAGGTGCGAATTTAGATCAAGAAAAATTATTCAGAGATAAAATCAAAAATGAATTCGCATCAATCGTT
>CAZZKM010000026.1:12214-14285 GCA_964655115.1 uncultured Bifidobacterium sp. | reverse complement strand
TCAGAATTCGTTCTTAGACTTACCAGATAATCTCCCAGAACCAATAGATGATGGGGCAGCAAACCATTTAGTGGGAATGAAAATTCCAAAAGTTACTCTCAAGTCAACTAGTGGATCAATTGTTAATCTTTCCGAACTAAAGGGAAAAACTGTCATTTTTTGTTATCCCATGACAGGTGTTCCGGGAGTGGCTTTGCCAGATGGTTGGGATGAAATACCTGGAGCAAGAGGATGTACTCCGCAAATCTGTTCATACAGAGATAAGTTTTCGGCTCTTAAAACATATGTAAATAATGTCTTTGGAGTCAGCACTCAAAATTGTGAATACCAGAAAGAATTACATAACAGATTAGAACTTTCATATGAAATATTAAGTGATTCAGAACTTAAATTTCAGGAGAGTTTAAATTTGCCGGTATTTAATATAGAAAACAAAGTATTACTAAAAAGAATTACTCTACTTTTGGAAGAGGGAATAATTAGCAAAGTTCACTATCCAGTATTTCCAAGTAACAAAGATGTTGATTGGGTGATAAAAGAGCTGTCAAGAAATTAATTTATAAAAACATCAAATTTGATCTGCCTTAGTAGTTAGTTTTATGAGAGCCGCTTTCGGGAATTGAACCCGACTAATTGGTTACCTAGATTTATATACAGTTAATTTCTTCTCTACAGTGTGAAGAGATCAGCGATTAACCTTCTATTGCAATTGACACAAATTCTTGAGAATTTATAAATTGTAAGTTATAGTTTCCGTGTGGAACGTCGGTTTAAAGAATAACACCGGATGGGTACTTACATAATGCGTAAACGTCTTATCGCCAACCAAATCCTCTTGACAGTAACACTCTTTCTAGTCTCTGCGTGCGGTGATGACGGAAGCCCTAAGTCGGAGAACACTCAAGGTGACGTGCGTGAAACGAAAGAAACAGTTCAATCCAATATTGTATTTGAAAATTTATCAATTGATTTAGAATCAAACCCATGGAAATGGCCAAGCGATACTAATAGTTGGCCAGCTCGTGATTATCCTCCGATTCATATATTTGGAGAAAATTACCAAGGTAAGGTCGAATCCACTCTTACCTTTGACATGCTGAAGATTGGACAATCGGTTATTTCACCTGTGGATGGGGTAGTAATTGATAATAGACCTCAACCTGAAGATTGTGACACAGAGTTATACATAATGGATTCTAAATCCCAGCAAATATTTTCTCTTGATCACGTCATAACTAATCTTAATAAAAACGATCAAGTAAAAGTGGGACAAATAATTGCAACGGTTCCTGCTTGGCAATGTAAAGAAGATTTTGGTCGTTACGAATTAATGTTAGTTAAAGAAAAAAATGGGTTGATGGAAGCGTACTGCCCACTTGATTTCATAAACCCCACATCAAAGCCGAATATTCTTCTCTCAATATCAAAAGTTACTACGGAGTGGAACAAAGTTGCTACCACAGACAGGAGTAAATATACTTCCGAACAAATGTCGGGTAATTTGTGTTTAACTCCTACTGCTCCAGCATAAAGAAAACTAATACTTTAGATTTAAAAATATCCAGTTCTTCCTAAAATTTATTTATATTGTTAATTACTGAAAGTTTCTAGTTGAATTAGCTGAATTAATTCGTTAACTTTAGCTTTAGTTAAACGGTAATCATTGACTCTTATCACTTTAATTAAGACAGAGTTCGAGTTAGCATTAATAGCTACAAAAACTATCGCAAAATAATCCTTTATTAGAGAATTTGTTCGTTTTGTGAGAGCCGCTTTCGGGAATTGAACCCGAGACCTTTGCTTTACGAGAGCAACGCTCTGCCAACTGAGCTAAAGCGGCCGGGTTTATTTAATTCGTTGACGTGGGCATTTGGGCCACACGTTCATCGCGTTTTTTGATCAACAAATCAACCATGTCCATAAATCGTTTAACGCTTTCACCAGGTTTTGTATCACCAAAATAATAATTTCTTAATTCTTGGTATCTACTTCTATCAAAATCACCAGATAGATGATTGTTAATTAAATTTTCAATATTTGAAATATTTTCCTTATTGATTATGGTTACAGC
>CAZZKM010000026.1:0-12114 GCA_964655115.1 uncultured Bifidobacterium sp. | reverse complement strand
ATCAAGGCTTTTGCCGCAACAATTTTTGGATGCGGTTTATAAAGAACTGTTGCATTTGGCACTTTAAGCATTGCCTCAATGATTTTTTCTCCGTATAAATCAATCGAAGTGTAATTATTTGCTTCTTGGTCTCCATGCCAAGTTGGAGCATAAACTAAAACTTTTCTACCTGCTGAAACTTCAAATGGTTTACTTAATAAATCTAATTGTGGTCTACCAATAACTATTTCTTTATTTTCATCTTTTACTATCAAAGATTTTGCCAAACGATCTTTAGCAGCTTGTCCTGCTACCGCTACAACGTCGTAGGCATACATTTGTCTTGAGGTCATACTCATTTTGTCAGATTCACCATGATTTAGATGAACATGAAAAGCTCTTTTTGCTGCCATTGCTTGAAAATTTGTAAAAGAATTATTGACATATAAAATTACTTTATAATTATTTGATTCAATTAAATCTGTTAATGTAAAAAAGTCGTAAACAGAATTAACTGGTAGATTAGTAAGTTTTCTTATGTGTTTTGTTGTTGGATATTGCCTGCAAATAATTTGTACTTTGTGAACTTTGTTTAATTCTTCAAAGACTGGCAGCCATTGTTGTAATTGATAAGAACGAGATAAATCATCACCAAAATATGCTAAAACTTCAAAATTTAATGAATTATTTTTAACATCTTTAAATTCTGTTATCGCTTCAGGATCATTTGCTATCCAAGCGTGATAAGCAGCACCGGCCATTCTTCTAATGCGTAAATACCACGGATTGGAATCAAATCTTCTTGAATTAAATGCCATAGTGATTACGAGCCTACTCAATACACTTCTTGAATAAGTATGCGTGAAAGACTATTTACGAGGGTATTTTTGCTTAAACAAATGGGAAAGTGAGATTTTTAGATGATCGGGATGGTGTTGGCCGCAGGTGCGGGAAGACGTCTTCGCCCCTACACCGATACTTTGCCTAAAGCATTAATTCCAATTGATAACGAAACTACAATTCTAGATTTAACTTTAAGTAATTTTTCTAAAGTTGGATTAAAAGATGTAGCTGTAATTGTGGGATATCGCGCAATTGAAGTTGAAAATAGAAAAAAAGATTTAGAAGAAAGACATAACGTAACAATTGAATTAATACATAATGAAAAAGCAGAAGAATGGAATAATGCGTATTCATTATGGTGTGCAAGAGATTTATTCCCACAAGGTTTTTTACTTGCAAATGGTGACACAGTTCATCCCTACACTGTTGAAGAAACTTTGCTAGCAAATAGAGGGCCAACAATTTTATTAGCTGTAGATACTGTAAAAAAGTTAGCTGAAGAAGAAATGAAACTAACTGTTGATTGTGCCGGTAATCTTTCTAAAATAACTAAATTGATGGATCCTAACTCTGCGTATGGTGAATATATTGGCTTAACTCTGGTTGAACCAGATGCAGCAGATGATCTGGAAGCAAGCTTAGAAGCAACTTGGAGATTAGATCCAAATCTTTATTATGAAGATGGATATCAAGAATACGTTGATCGCGGTGGAGTTATCGGTTTACAGCCAATTGGCGAAGTATCTTGGGTAGAAGTTGATAATCATGATGATTTAACAAAAGCAAGGTCAATTGCATGTCATTATTAAAAAGAATGGTGGAAACACCTTTATACATAGATATTCGAAAAGGTGCACTAGAAGATTTAACACAAGTTCTTGCAGATCAAAGAGTTTCTGCCAAAGGTCATATTGCAATAGTTATGAGTGAAGGTGGAAGTAAAAAGTTTTCTGAAAAACTTAAAAAAATAGCACCAAATGCCAAAGTTTTTATTTCTCCTGGTAATTCTTTAACAGATGCAATTTCCTTAGCAAATGAATTAAAACCAAGTAATTTCGATGCAATTGTTGGCGTTGGAGGTGGAAGAGTAATTGATGTTTGTAAATATGCAGCAACAAAATTAGAGATCCCGATGATTTCAGTTGCCACAAATTTAGCTCACGATGGAATTGCTTCTCCGGTAAGTATTTTGGAAGATAAAGGTGGTCGTGGTTCTTTTGGAGTAAATGCACCACTTGCAGTTGTAGTTGATTTAGATGCCATAAAACTTGCGCCAAACAGATTCATAAAAGCAGGAATTGGTGATGTCTTAAGTAATTTATCTGCTGTTAAAGATTGGGAATTAGCTGTAAAAGTTAACAATGAAAAAATGGATGGTTTGGCTTCTTCCATGGCACGAATTAGTGCTGAAGCACTTTTAGGTAGAGCAGATTCAATTGGCAGTGATGACTTTTTAGTTGCTCTTTCTGAAGCTTTAGTTTTATCTGGAATTGCCATGGGAATAGCAGGAACTAGTAGGCCTTGCAGTGGAGCCTGCCATGAAATTTCTCATGCAATTGATCTTTTATATCCAGATAGAACTAAACCACATGGTGAACAAGTTGGAGTCGGTGCATTATTTGCCACATTTTTAAGAGATGGCCAAGAACATTTTGATGAATTGGCTTTTGCTCTTGCTCAACACGATTTACCCTTAACTCATATTGATTTAGGTTTTAATGATGAAGAATTTGTTGAAATTATAGATAAAGCACCTTCCACAAGACCAGATCGTTTTACGATTTTGGAGCACTTAAAACTTAATAAAGATCAGATTAAAACAAAAATTAAAGAATTTAATGATTCTATAAAATCACTAGATCTTTAGTGATGTTCTATATGTTCAGCAATTTTTTGTTTTGCAGCAATTGCATAAACTAAGAAAGTTAAAAGTGCAGGGACCATCAATAACCATGGAAAAATATTTGTTCCAGTTGAATCCATAATTAAACCCATCAAAGAAGGAGAAATTGTTGCTCCTAAAATTGCTGCAAACATCATAAATCCAGCAGTTCTTGGATCCCCCGGATTAATTCTTACCGCCCAAACCATAGCGGTTGGAAAAACTGGACCACAAACAAAACCCATAATGGCAAAGCCAATTAAGGAGAAATTTGTAAACCCTATAAAAGAAATACTAATTATTATCAACACACAAGATGTAATAACTATTTCTGTTGGTGAAAACTTTTTTGCTAAAGGTAAAATTACAATTCTTCCAGCAGCTAAACTCAAGAAAAATATTGCTAAAGCAGTTGCACCTATTTGTGCAGAATAATTTTTATCAATCATATAAGTTGGAATCCAACCTGTTGCACCAACTTCAACGCCTACATAAAAACAAATTCCTGAAAGTAACATAGAAAAAACAAATTTATGACCATCAGGCTTTGCTTTTGAATGATCTCGCTTTAAATAACCTTTGGTATTACTTATAAATAAATAACCAATAACAAAAAACACTAAAGCCCAAATTAAAAGTAATAAACTAAAATCATCAGGAACAGACCAAGCAATTAAAATTGGACCAATAACCGCACCTAAGGCAAAACCTGCGTTTAAAATATTTACAAGCCTTACAGCTTTTGCACTTCCGCCTCGAGACAAAAATTGACTAATAGTTGCATCACATGCTCCAAATCCAACTCCAACAATTCCAACTCCCATTAAAGTTATGTTCCAATTACTGGCATAACCAATTAATAAAGCACCAAATCCCATAACAGGAACACCAAGACCACCTACTAATGATGCTTTAAATTTAGAGACTGTAAAAGTTCCAATTACTACTCCAACTAATGCAGTTAATCCGTGGATAAAGAAAATAATTCCACTTTGACCAAGACTTAAACCAAATTTTTCTCTAAAAAATGGCACCATTACCCCATAAGAGGAAGTAAAACCGCCCATTATTGCAAAGATGGCAATACCTGAAGAAATAGATAAATTATTTAATTTTAAAGGTACGTGAGTTGAAGTCATTTTTTCTTAACTTATCTTATTAATGAATTTATTTATAAAGACGCCATTGGCGCATCTGGTGCAGGTGGTCTAGATAACAAAACTTGAATCATTCCTGTAATTGACCAACCTCCGGATTCAAAAGGAATAATAAATGCATCTCCTTTGTTTATTTCAAAATTTCCCTGTTTTTCGGTACTTATTATTCCTTTCCCATCGGTTGCTAAAAGAATTGAAAAACCTGAAGGAAATTCAATGGTTGCATTATTTGGCTTTATTAAATGAGATCTAAAATAAGGATCTGCTTGAACCGGTAGCATGCTTTGCATCAGGGTTGAATCAGAGTTTTCCGATACGACTAATTTTTCTAAATCTGCTTTTTCTAACGCATTTAGATCAAGTGCTTGTAAAGCTAAATCAAAACCTAAATTTAAATGTCCATCTTTTTTACCATCAACGGCAAAACCTTCCCATTCTAAAAGAATAGAAAAATCTGTTGGTTCCTGTAATTCCAAAATGAATATATTTTCTGCAATTGCATGAGGCATTCCTGCAGGAACTAAAATTCCTTCACCTTTTTTTACTATTCTTTTATTAAGAGAACTTATTAATCCATTGGTATCTTCATTTTCTACCATGGACTTTACTTTTGATAGTGACATATTTTTTGAAAAACCTAATCCCACCCATGCATCTTTTGGTGCATCTAACACAATCCATGCTTCAGTTTTTCCGTGCGGCACACCTAAATGTTGTTTAGAAAAATTTCTTTTAGGATGAAAGTGAACTGGCAATCTTTGTTCTGGATCTAATAATTTAACTAACAATTCAATACTTGATCCATACCTTGCTACGTGTGATTTTCCTAACCAAGATTCAGGATTTGTTAAAACACTTTCTTTTAAAGTTGTGCCATCTTCTAAAACTGTTAATCCTTGGTTATCACTTCCAAAACGAGTTGTTGTTGAACCAAGCCATTCTTCAGGACGCATAGGACCACCAGGTCCATTTCGTAAACTGCCAATTCGATTACCACCTTTATAAAAGTGATCGAATTGATTAGCTAATAGTTTTACTGGTTTGGCAACTAACAAGTAGTAAATGCTCCCTTTTACTTTTTACTCTTGTTATAAGCATCTATTATTTTTTGCTTTTCTTCAATAAGTTTCTTTAATTTTTCCTCTGCTACTTGAGCCTCTTTCAGCACAGATTTAGCATTGTTTAAGGCTGAATTTGCCTCTTTTAATAGCTCTTCTAACTCAGCTTTTCGCTTATTTGCCTCATTTTTTTGTTGTTCTAATAATTGAATTAATTCAATAGATTTCTTCAAAACTCGATCTTGAGATTCGGCATAAAGACTTAAATTTACTAAATTTTCTGTAAATTCTGAAGGAGATGCTGAGTTTAATAAAACCGAAATTGTTTCCAATGAACCTTGCATATATAAAAGTCTGATTGAATCAGCCACTTGAGATTGAGCATTTAAAGCTTCTTTTTCTCTTAACTCAATATCAGAAATAATTGCGGCTAATTCATCTTTTGCTTTTTCAATTTCTTTTTTAATATTTAAATATTTTTTTCTTGCTTCATCAGTTTGGGCTTTTGCTTGATCTGCTTTTTCACTTGCTGCCTTATATTGTGGGGTTAAAAGAGCAATATCTGCTGCTGCTTGTTGAGCACGATAGGCAAATTCATCAAAACCACTTTGCGTTGGAATTCCACCTAAAGTATCTGCTAAAGCAATATCAACTGCACCAACAATATAAGTTGACTTTAATTTCATTCGTGCTTGAAAAGTTCTTCCACTTAAAGTCACACTTGATCCATTTGAATCTTTAGCGACAATTGTTTTTGCAGCACCACTTATAAATCTTTCTACTACATCAATAGTCGCTACATTTGCTAATCCCAGGGCAGATGCCATGGCACTTTGACTCATTTTTACTCCCCAACGCGCATTTGGATTTCTTGCATTAAGTGACCATTGATCATCTACAGATTGACTCCATAAAACATTTCCACCCCAAGCATCTTTTGTAGACATGGTTCTTCCACCAGTTGAAGATGCAAAATAAGCAGTTATTACTTTTCCATTAAAAGTTAATATGGCAGGTTGACCAGAATTTGTATTAGCAGAACTTACGGCATCATTCCAATTACTACTTTCTTTTGAAGCTCCTACATAAACTTGATCAGTTGAATTATTTGATACATGACAACCACAATTTCCTTTTAAACCCTCATTAATTTTTCCTAATCCATAAGATCTAGAAGCAACAACTTGAGAAACTAACGCAGCTTTAGGCCAGGATGAACTCATCTCACCTATGCCTAATAAATATTGATCAACTAAACGCATTGTTAAAGAGGTATAAAGATCAGCTCTTCCATCGTTATCGCCGCCATAAACCACATTTAAAGTTCCATATTTGTAACGATGTCCTGGTGAATTTAATAAAGAACTTGGGTTTGAATCTGGATTTCCACTATTTGTATTAATTACTCCATTACCACTTGAAATTCTAAATGAAATTTTTTTGCCAGAACCTCTACTTTCACTTCGACCATCATCTCCGCCACTTGTCACAACTGAAGATCCATTGCTTTCAATTCGAATAATTACTCCAGGAGAAATTATGCCCACTGGATTTCCATCTATAGACATTTCTAATTGAGCATCATCAGTTGATTTATCTAAACGAACAAATACTGCTAATTTGTCTTGACTTAAACCAACAGTTATCTGTTTATCAACGGGTGCATCTGCTAATACTGAACCTGGGTAATAGTGATTTAAAATATCTTGCCAACTTCTCCCATCAAGTGCTTGTCCTAAGGCGCCATATTGACTGTAACCAACACCATGTCCCCAGCCTGATCCAACAATTATCCATTCATTTGGAACAGCATTACTTGGTGAAACATAAATTAAATTAGTAATTAAAGTAAAAATGAAACTTGAGATTAAAACCTTGCGCCAATGAGATCTTTTTTTCATTTGCGCCTAGTTTTAAGTTGCTGCAGGATAACCAGCTAGAGCCAATAATTCTTCTGCAGTTCCTGAAAATACATTTAAATCAATGTGTTTACTACTTACTCCAAAATCTCTGCCTGGACCTGTTTGAGAATATTGCCAAAATACCCAAGGTAAAACACATCCTTCTTTTGTCCAAACTGTATTAATACAACCTACTTTTGGAGAAATACCAGGATTTGAAACATCAAAATAATTAGATATCCATAAAGGATAATTTGCCAAAGATGGATCTCCATATAAATGATTCTTTAAAAATGTTGGATTTGAATAAAGCAATGGAACTCTGCCAGTTGCATTAGTTACTTTGTCCATGAAGGTTTTAACAAATGCAATTGCTTCTGGATCAGTTACATTTCTAGGAACTCCTGCTTGTTCAAAATCTAAAACTAAAGGTAAGGTTCCTGGTGAATAACCGCCATGAGCATTCCATCTTGAAATTACTAAGTCTGCTTGATCATTTGCTGCTTGCAAAATTAAATTCATATCATCAGTGTTTGGCAATTGCGCAAAATGATATTGACCAACCATTAAACCTGCAGCTTTTGCAGCAGGAATTCTTGGATCTGAATAAGCAATAGCTCGAGCATTTGCATTAGGTGCGCCATCTGATGACTTGATAAACACATACCTTGCTCCTGCTGCATACATTTTTGCAAAATCAACTTCACCTTGAAATCTTGAAATATCTGTGCCAAGGATTCGACCATTTGGTCCCAAACCTTCAATTCTTGGTACAACAGAAACTTCTTGTTCTTCACTTTCAGCAGCAACAGTTATTCCAGAAGTTGTTACCACTCGGTATTTATATTTTGTAGTTGTTCTTGATGCGTTAATTGTGAAATTAAAAGATCCATCTTCAGCAGTTTTTGCAGAAGCTTTTTTTACCCATTTCTTTTTCTTTTTGTCATAAACTTGTAATTGCACACCAACTTTATGAGTTGGAGGATTTACTTTGCCAATAAAACCAATTGGATTAGCAGGACTTACTGCAGGATTTTGAGTTATAAAATCTAATTTTGGTTTCTTAAAACTTATTTCAAAATTATCACTTTTAACTTTTGCTTTGTTATCTATAACTATCCGATAAGTGGTTTTAGCTTTTTTTACAGGTGCAGTGGTAGTCATTTTCCATGTGCCATCTGCTTTTGTTTTTGTAGAACCAATTGTGGTCCACTTACCACCTTTTTTTGTTTGTCTTAAAATAGTGATATTTTTCTTTACCGGATCTATTGCTCCACTTATGGAAAATTTAGTTCCCAAAGCAATTTCAGTTGGTAACGGATTTATCACTAAACCAGGTTGACTATTAATTGTGATTAATGCAGGATTTGATAATTCTTCGGCATTACTGGAATTAACTAATGAGATAGTTAAACTGAGTGAAAAAAATAAAGTCAGAATTTTTCTAAATGATTTCAATTCTTCTTAACTCCTGGTAAGCCATATAAATAGTAAGTGTGTTTTTCTCTTTCCAAAGTAACACGAGTTACTGGTGTGACTGGGATTACGACACTTATTTAGTGAACACAATCACTTTTTGAGGAAGTTTTTTAACCCTTCAACCAACATTTGATGATCTTCTACTTGAGGAAGCCCACTGACACATGCAATTCCCACCAATTTCGAATTTACAAATAATGGAAAACCACCACCGTGTGCTGCAAAAAGTTCATTATCAAGACCTGAATGCTCTTCAAAGGTTTGATTCTTTTCTTCAAAACTAACTCGAACATACAAACTTGAATGATTAAATTTTTCAACGACTCTAACTTTTCTATTAATCCACCAATCATTTTCTGGACTTGAACCAGTAAGGGCTGCATGAAATAAAATTTGATCAAGTTTTCTGACTTGCACAATTACAGGTGCTTTTTTTACAAGAGCTATTTTGAGTAATTCCTGACCTAAATTAATTGCATCCTCATTAGTAAAAGAAGGAAGGCAATAATTTTTTTCTTCTAATTCCAATTGTGTAGTTGAATATCCACCGGTTGTCATAGCAATCAGCCTAAATCAGGCTTAAGAAATAACCTTGAGTTTGCACACCAAACATGCTTGTTTTAACCTTAAACCTACAAATTAATTAATAAGGAGTATTAAAAGTGATTGAAGTCAAAGGATATGCCGCACAAAAAGCAAAAGCAGATTTAGCGCCTTGGACATTTCAAAGAAGATCACTTGGACCAAATGATGTTTTAGTTGAAATTGATTATGCAGGAATTTGTCATTCAGATATTCACCAAGTAAGAGAAGAATGGGGCGAAGCACTTTTCCCAATGGTTCCAGGACATGAAATTGCTGGAAGAGTTAAAGAGGTGGGCTCTAGTGTTACTAAATTTAAACCAGGAGAAAAAGCTGGTGTCGGTGTATTTATTGATAGTTGTAGAAAATGTGAAAACTGTTTAAAAGGTGAAAACCAATACTGTTTAGAAGGAATGACTGGAACTTATAACGGTTATGAAAGAGATGGAAAAACAATTGCTCAAGGTGGTTATTCCACAGCAATCGTGGTAAATGAAAATTATGTTTTAAAATTGCCCGATAACTTAGACATGGCAGGAATTGCACCATTACTTTGTGCAGGAATAACTTTGTATTCTCCTCTAAAACATTGGCAAGCAGGACCAGGTAAAAAAGTTGGCATTATTGGTTTAGGTGGACTTGGCCATATGGGTGTGAAATTTGCTGTAGCAATGGGTGCGGAAGTTTCAGTTTTATCTCATTCAGCAAATAAAGAACAAGATGCAAAAGCAATGGGTGCTCATAATTTTATTTTGACAAAAGATGAAAGTGTATTTGATAAATATAAAATGCATTTTGATTTATTAATAAATTCAGTTTCTGCTCCACTTGATTTGAATCAATATTTAAATTTGTTGAAATTAAATGGTTCAATTGTCATGGTTGGTTTAAGTGGTCAACCATACCCAATTGATGCATTTCAAATGTTAAGTCAAAGAAGAAGAATTGCAGGATCCATGATTGGGGGAATGCCTGAAACCCAAGAAATGTTAGATTTTGCTGGCAAACACAACATAGTTAGCGATGTTGAAGTCATAAGTGCTGATTACATAAATAAAGCTTATGATCGCGTGGTCGCAAGTGATGTTAAATATCGATTCGTAATTGATGCTAAAACCTTTTGAAATAAGACCAGCACGATTTGAAGATTGTGCTCAAATCTTAGAGTTAATAAAAGAGTTAGCAGTTTATGAAAAAGATCCAGAAGCTGTTAAAACTACGGTTCAAGATTTAGAAGAAGCTCTTTTCACTGGTTCTAATACTTTTAACAACCAGCCTGCATGTTATGCAGTAGTAATTGATGATCCAGAAAATAAAGATGAAATATGTGGTTTTGCTCTCTATATGTTGCACTTTTCGACTTGGACTGGAAAATATGGAATTTATCTAGAGGATTTATATGTGAAAGAAGATAAAAGAGGACAAGGCATGGGTAAAGCCTTGTTAAAACATTTAGCTCAAATTTGTGTTGAAAAAGGTTATGCCAGATTTGAATGGTGGGTACTTGATTGGAATAAACCTGCTTGGGATTTCTATTTATCTAAAGGTTCAATTCCAATGGTCGAATGGACCATGCATCGTATGCAAGGAGACGCTTTAAAAGATTTAGGTTCTAATTAACTGGAGATTTTAAAGCCCATTTAATTAATGGAATTTGTAAGGGAAGTCTAAGCCACGAACCAATTATTAGAAAAATTGAAGAATCTTTAAACCAAGTTACATCAATTGCATACCACCAATTTCCTACCCAAATAATTACTAAAACCGCACTTGTAAATTTTGGAGCCCAAGATTTTCTTTTCAACAATCCATAAGCACAAAGTAATTCTGCAACTCCACTTAAATAAATCCAAAATAGTTTAGGTCCTAAAAATGGGGGAATTAATGGTTCAAAAACTCCAGGATTAAAAAGATGAAAAAATCCGCTAATTATAAAAATTGCAACTAATATTTTTGTCCCGAGTGGAAGTTTCATTTTTGTTTAAATATATATTTGGGATGTTTTTGTTGAGAAATATAAATTTGTCCGATGTATTGGCCAAATATTCCTAATAACAAAAGTTGAACTCCAGAAAACAAGATAACTGCTGCGATTAATGAAGTCCAGCCCTGAACTACCCAACCAGAAATTTGAGCAATTATTACATAAGTTATCCAAATTAAGGAAATTATTACTGAAAAAAGCCCTAACCAAATTGCCCAACGTAGTGGTCGAGTTGAAAAACTCAAGACGCTTGATAAGGCTAATAAACTCATTTTTTTAAACGAATATTTAGTTTTTCCTAACTCTCGTTTATCAGCCTTGTAAATTAATTGAGCTTCTTTAAATTTTAAACTTGGAATTAAGAGTCTATATATCTTATTTTCGTCTGGAATTTTTTTTAAAACTTCATTTACATTCTTTGTTATCAAACGAAAATCTGCTGCATTCTCTCGAATATTAATTCCACTTAATTTCTTCATTAAAAAATAATAAAATTTGGCACTCAAGCGTTTTATAAATTTGTCTTCATTTCTTAAATCTCTTACGCCATATACAACATCAACGTTTTGATCATTTTTAATTTGAATAAATTCTTGAATATATCTAGGTGGATGCTGTAAATCAGAATCTAGGGTAATAATCATTTCACCTTTTGCTAATTCAAAACCTGCTTCAAGTGCTCTCATATGGCCTGCATTGTATTGAAATTCAAAACTTGAAAGTTGGTTCCAATTAATTGAATCTATTTTGTCTTGCGTTTTATCTGAACTACCGTCATTTATAAATAAAACTTCATAGTTTAAATTTAATTTATCTAAATTCCTTCTTAACTCTTCTGCAAATTGCAGAATTCCATCTTCTTCATTATAAATAGGAACAACTACACTTAATTCTGGAACACTCAAGATGAAATTCCTTCTATTTTAATGACTTTATTTCCATTAGGAAGTCTACCGAAATCTTGAATACTCAAAACTTTCAGTCCACTTTCATTTAATAGGTTTATAAAATTTAATGTTGTATTAGGAATTTCAGGACCAGACCATAATACTCTCTTATTTGAAAGAACTTCTTGATTAAAGTTATTAACGTTTAAACCTATTTTTAATCCCCTTTGATACCAGTGTGGTGAGAACGTGTCCCAATTACCAATCATAAATACAAAAGGTAGTTCATCTTTTTTGTTGAAACTATACGGGTTTGAAAATTGTAAAAATTCTTGATTACCATGAATTAGCAAAATTGATTT
>CAZZKM010000025.1:0-14888 GCA_964655115.1 uncultured Bifidobacterium sp. | reverse complement strand
ATAAGACCTAAAGGTTCAAGTTCAGATGATCAACAAAGGATCGCAACTCCAAATCAAGCATTAAAGGATGGTGCAAATTTACTAGTCATTGGAAGACCAATTACGGCAAGTACTTCAATAAAAAACGCATGTGAAGAGTTGAAATTGGAAATTAACAATAGTTAATTAAGACCTGCTCTTTGCTTGAATCAAATGTAATGGAAAGATTACGATATGGCCTTACCCTCTCTTACAAAAGAAGAAAGACAAGCAGCTTTATTAAAAGCAGCAGCCAATCGAAAAATAAGGGCTGAATTAAGAGAAAAATTAAAAAAAGGTCAGTTAAGTTTAAATTCAGCATTTGATCAAATTAGTTCTAATGAAGCTATCGCAAAAATGAAAGTTATTGCACTTCTTGAATCAATGCCTGGTGTTGGAAAAATTAGAGCAGAAAATTTAATGGATAAAATAGGTATTGCTCAAAGTAGAAGATTAAAAGGATTAGGTCCTCATCAAATCAATGCCTTGTTAGAGGAATTTAATTAATGAAAGCTTCTTTAATTGTTTTAGCTGGGCCATCTGGAGTTGGAAAAGGAACAGTCGTTAGAGAG
This sequence comes from uncultured Bifidobacterium sp., assembly GCA_964655115.1. Classification (GTDB taxonomy): domain Bacteria; phylum Actinomycetota; class Actinomycetes; order S36-B12; family UBA5976; genus ATZT02. The sequence continues at coordinate 14,298 of CAZZKM010000025.1, read as the reverse complement.
CTTGTGAAAAAGAAACCTGAAGTTTTTTTATCAGTATCTGCTACTACCAGGAAACCAAGACCTGACGAAAAACATGATGATCATTACCAGTTTTTGAGTGAAGAAGAATTTGCTAAAGAAATAAATGAAAATAAATTACTTGAATATGCAAAATTTGCAGGTGCTTGGTATGGCACACCTAGAAAACCAGTTGAAGAAAGAATCAAGAACAATCAAATGGTTGTTTTAGAAATAGATTTGCAAGGTGCAAGACAGATTAAAAAAGCAATGCCTGAATCTTTTTTAGTAATGCTCAAACCCCCTTCAATAGACGAACTAAAACGAAGATTGATCACTCGAGGTACAGAATCAAGTCAAGAATTAGATTTGAGGCTTCAGGTTGCTTTGGATGAGTTGAAGGCAGAAAATGAGTTCGATGCCGTGGTGATTAATGAGGATGTTCAATCCACAGTTGACGAACTGATAGCCTTATTAGGGCTTGATTAAGCACTCAATAATTATTCAAAAGAGTTAGGACTAGAAAACGTGGCTGCACCAGTAAAACCAGAAGGAATTACCAATCCTCCGATTGATGATTTATTAGACACCGCTGGTTCAAAATATCAATTAGTAATTTATGCAGCAAAGCGTGCAAGACAAATTAACGCCTATTATTCACAACTTGGTGAAGGTTTACTTGAATACGTTGGACCACTTGTTGAAACCCAACTTCAAGAAAAACCACTTTCAATTGCTTTAAGAGAAATTAATTCTAAGTTATTAAAAACCGAACACGTTGATCCAGAAGTTTTAGCTCAAGAAGCTGCTGAAATGGAACAACGACGATTAGCAGCAATTCAAGCTCAACAAAGATATAACGCAAGTTATGACAATTCCTTTGCCGGGGTTTATCAAGATGAAGCCACTGAAGTTGTAGAAGAAACAACTGAAACTGTAGAAAATACAGAAGAGAATAATTCAGAAAATAATTAAGAAGTTTACTTATGACTAAGCCATTAGTGGTTTTAGGTGTTACCGGTGGAATTGCTGCGTATAAATCTGCAGAAATAATTAGAAGACTTCGTGAAAACAATTTTGAAGTTCAGGTTATCGCAACAAAAAGTGCATTAAATTTCATTGGTGAAGCAACTCTTGCTGCTTTAAGTGGCAGAGAAGTAGTAAGTGATATTTGGAATAAACCACACGAAGTCGAGCATGTAAAAATAGCTAAAAACGCTGACATTATTTTAGTTGCACCTGCAACAGCAGATTTTCTTGCACACTTAGTAAATGGTTTTGCTGACAATGCACTTTTAGCAACTCTTTTGACGGCAAAATGTCCTAAAGTCTTAGCGCCAGCAATGCACACTGAAATGTGGGAAAATATAGCAACCCAAGAAAATATAGAAAAATTAAAACATAGAGATTATTTAGTTATAAAGCCTGATACAGGAGCTTTAACCAGTGAAGATTCAGGTGTAGGAAGACTTCCTGATCCAAATAAATTAGTTGAATTTGTAAAAAATGTAATAGAAAGAAACGCACTTAATCCTATTCAGGATTTAAAAAATATTAAAGTTTTGATTTCGGCTGGTGGCACTCGCGAACCGATAGATCCAGTTAGATTCATTGGAAATAAGTCCAGTGGGCTGCAAGGAATATCTTTTGCAAAAGCTGCTCTGGCGCGAGGTGCTGATGTTTGCGTTGTGGGAGCAAATTTGAAAACTGAGATTCCTGCTGGTTGCGATTATGTCCCAGTAGAAGAAGCATCACAATTAAGAGAAGAACTACTTTTAAGAGTAAAAGATTTTGATTTAATTATTATGAATGCAGCTGTTTCTGATTATCGAGTGAAAAATAAATCCCAAGAAAAAATTAAAAAAAGTAGTGATGAAATAACTATTGAGTTAATTAAAAATCCTGATATTTTAAAAGAAATCTCACAAAATAAGTCAAAAAATCAATTGATTGTAGGTTTCGCAGCAGAAACTATTGATGATGATGTTCAATTTGAACAAGCAGCAAGGCTAAAACTTAACGAGAAGGGCTGTGATGTAATTTTTGCAAATAAGGTAAAAAAAGATCAAGCTATGGACTCTTTAAATAATGAGTTCTTAATGGTGACGAGTAATTTGAGTCATAAATTGACTTTAAAGAATAAATTTGCCCTTGCTAATGAGGCTTTAGATTATTTGTCAGGCCTTTTAGTTAAAGTTGGTACTATAAAGAAAAGTCCGGTCGAGCCCGACCTTGCGTGACCAAAGAAACACCTAATTAGAGAGGTTCTTTAAATGGCTGGACGTTTGTTTACATCTGAATCTGTGACTGAAGGTCATCCAGACAAAATTGCTGATCAAATTAGTGACTCCATTTTGGACGATATGTTACGTCAGGATCCTCACAGCCGAGTTGCTGTAGAAACATTAATTACTACAGGGCAAGTACATGTCGCTGGTGAAGTGACTACCAGTGGATATACAGATGTACCCGAAATTATTAGACAAGTAGTAACTCAAATTGGCTATGACTCATCAGTTAAAGGTTTTGATGGTAATTCTTGTGGTGTTTCTGTATCGATTGGAAAACAATCACCTGACATTGCACAAGGAGTAAACGATGCTCTTGAAGAAAGAACTGGTTCGCAAGATCCTTTAGATAAACAAGGCGCTGGAGACCAAGGTCTCATGTTTGGATATGCCTGCAATGATACGAAATCATTAATGCCGCTACCAATTTATTTGGCGCATCGATTAGCTGAAAAACTTACCGAAGTTAGGAAAAATGGAACTTTGTCATATTTAAGACCAGATGGCAAAACCCAAGTAACGATTGAATATGACGAACAAAATAAGCCAGTAAGACTTGACACAATAGTTATCTCTTCACAACATGCAGCAGAGGTAGATCTGGACAAGCAATTAAAACCAGATATTGAAAAACATGTCGTTAAAAAAGTTTTAGAGTCTCTCGACGTTTCACTGGATACAAATAATTATCGACTGCTAGTTAATCCAACTGGTCGTTTTGAAATCGGTGGTCCGATGGGAGATGCTGGACTAACAGGACGAAAAATTATTGTTGATACTTATGGTGGAATGAGCCGTCACGGTGGTGGAGCATTTTCAGGTAAAGATCCTTCAAAAGTTGATAGGTCAGCTGCTTATGCCATGCGTTGGGTTGCAAAAAATGTCATTGCAGCAGGTTTAGCACAAAGATGTGAAGTACAAGTTGCATATGCAATTGGCAAAGCACAGCCAGTTGGTGTTTTCGTTGAGACTTTTGGAACTGGAATTGTCAGTGACGAAAAGATTCAAGAAGCCATATTAAAAGTTTTTGATTTACGTCCTGCAGCAATCATCCGAGATTTAAAATTGAAAAGACCTATTTATAGAAAGACTGCAGCCTATGGTCATTTTGGTAGAGAAGATCAAGACTTTACTTGGGAAAAAACAGATAGAGCAGAAGCTTTAAAATCTGCGATATCAAAATAATTGATTGTAGGTGTTAGCTTTGAAGCAACACTTACCCATAGCAAAAGTTGTATTAGATTTATCTCTTCCACACCTTGATTACCCTTTCGACTACGAAATACCAATGGAATTTGATGAATCATGTCAACCTGGAGTAAAAGTTAAAGTCAAATTCGCTGGAAGGAATTTAGAGGGCTGGGTAGTAGAAAGAAGAAAATCTCAATTAGAAAGCAAAAAACTTTCAAAAATAGATAAAGTTATCTCAGAATTACCTGTACTAAAGTCCGACATAGTAGAAATTTGTCGAATAACATCTGATCAATTTATTGGAACATTAAACGATTGTTTAAGATTTAGCGTTCCACCTCGACAAGCTAAAATTGAAAAAAAATACAAATCATCAAGTTTTAAACCAATCAAGAATTATGATTTTTCTTTTGATAACTTTGAAAAAAAAGTAATCTTCATCGAGTTTCCACCTAACTATGACTATTACCAATACCTATTGGAATCAATTACAAAAGTTAAACAACAAAAAAGACAAACAATTGTAATTTTTCCGAATTATAGTGACGTTACAAATTTTATCGAATTTTTGAATCTAGAAAATATTAATTCACAGGTTTTAAGTGCAGAACAAGAACCAAGTCAAAGATACGAAGCATTTCTAAATATATTAACGACTTCGGTAGATGTCGTAGTTGGAACCAGGAATGCGGTATTTGCACCAGTTCATAATTTAGGATTAATTATTCTTTGGGACGAATTCGAAGAAAATTATTATTCACAGCAAGCGCCATACTGGAACGTTCGAGAAGTTTGCCTTACTCGAAGTCAATTAAATGATTCATATTTATTGCTCACCGGTTTTGGAAAAAGTCTTAAGTCATTTATGGATATAAAAAATAATTTAATCCAAGAGATTTCTATTCCAGAAAAAGAAGATTTTTGGCCCGAATTAATTTTAAATATTTCGGATGATCCATTGGAAAAAATTAAAATGATTCCAACTACTGCTTGGAAAATGATTCAAGATGGATTGAAGATATCAAATGTCCTTGTTCAAGTTCCAAGACTTGGCTATTCCAGTAATTTACAATGTTTAGACTGTCGGGAAAGTTTACGATGTAATTTCTGTTCAGGACCATTACATAAAAGTGAAAAAAATGAATCTCTGCAGTGTAAATGGTGTTCTAAAGCTGTAACTTTTTGGCAATGCCAATATTGCAAATCAACTAGACACACAACAAGCGTCTCTGGACAGAAAAAAATAGTAGAAGAAATTGGTAAATCATTCCCAGGTGTAAAAATTGTTACCTCGGGTGGAAAAAATATTTTAAGAAAAATTAGAAACGAAAAATGTATTGTTGTGGCAACTCCAGGAGCAGAGCCAATATCTGAAGATCAATATTCTGCGCTAATTGTTATTGATGCTTATTTGTATTTGGCAAAATCAGGGTTATCAAGCAATGAAGACACCTTTCGAAAATGGATAAATGCGATCAGCTTAGTTAAGAAACACTCACAAAACGGAAAAGTGTTCATCAATCTAGATACACAGAATCGGATAATTCAATCACTTATTAAGAAGACTAGTAATTGGCATCTTGAACTTGAATATAGAATCAGACAGGAAACTAATTTGTTTCCTATTAATAACTCTTATGTAATAACGGGCAATTTGAATGAAATAAATGAATTAATGGAAGAAATTAGCAAAATTCAAAATTTGATAATTCTTGGTCCAAACATTGATGAGAAAAATAATGAATCCAGACTCGTTGTTCTTACAAACGATAAAATTCTATTTCCATCAATGCTCAGGGCTATAATTAATCGATTTAGTCTTAAAAAAAGAAATCCTGTGCGAGTTAAATATAATCCTTACGATATCGAATAGTTTTAAAGTAATAGAATAGTAAATATGTCAATCAAATCGATAAAAGTATTCGGTGACCCAATTCTTACTAAAAAAGCTGACGAAGTTACAAATTTTGATAAAGAAATAAGAAACTTAGTAAAGGATCTAACAGAAACAATGCTAGAAGCTCCAGGAGTTGGTTTAGCAGCACCTCAAATTGGAGTTTCTTTAAGAGTTTTCACATACTGCGTTGAAGAGGATAAGCCAGGACATTTAATAAATCCAATATTGAAATTATCCGAGCAAAATCAAATTGGCGACGAAGGTTGTTTGTCAGTACCTGGTCTTGCATTCAACACTGAAAGATCTTTTGGAGTCATTGCATCGGGAAAAAATATGTACGGAGAGGACGTGGTTATTGAAGGTTCAGAACTTCTTGCAAGATGCATTCAACATGAAACAGATCATTTAGACGGAATAATTTTCGTAGACAGATTAGACAATGACACACGCAAATTGGCTATGAAAGCTATTCGAGAATCAGATTGGTTCGGTGGTGAGAAACCGATAGTAAAAGTTAGTCCCCATGAAACTTTTGGATTGAATATATAAATGAAGATTATTTTTTTTAGTTCACCTAAATCAGCAATTCCAATCTTAGAAAAGATTAGTAACTCAAGGCATCAATTAGTAGCCGTTGTAACACAAAATGCCAAACCAAAAGGTAGAGAAAAGAAGTTAACCAAAACAGACATAGCACAATATTGTATTGAGAAGAAAATAAATATTTTTGAATCAAATAATATCTCTGATTTATTTGAGAATGAATTAAAGAATTTAGAATTTGATTTGGCAGTAGTTGTGGCTTTTGGACAACTCGTACCAGCAGAATTATTGGCAATACCAAAACATGGATGGATCAACTTGCACTACTCATTGCTTCCAGAATTAAGAGGTGCTGCACCAGTGCAATGGACGATATTAAATGACTTAAAAGAAGCGGGTATTACCTGGTTTCAACTGGACCAGGGATTAGATACAGGACCTATTTTGCTCCAAAAGAAAATAGAATCAAACGACTTGGATTATAGAAAATTAATCCATGCTTTAAACGAACTTGCTGTATTAAATCTAGATAAATTTTTAGATGATATAGAGAATAACAAAATTAAAAAAATAGAGCAAAAAGGAGATGTTACCTATGCGCCAAAACTTAATGAAAAAGATTTAAAAATTGATTGGAATTCAAGTTGCAATAAAATTATTTTAAAGATCAAAACAGGAAATGATTTCTTGGCTGCTTGGTCTGTGTTTCGAGGCGATAAAATTAAGATTTTAAGTTTTCAAGGTTTGGGCAATGAATCTTTACCTCCAGGAGAAATTAAAATTCAGTCAAAGACTGTATTAGTAGGGACTGAATCAGAACCGTTAGTTTTAGGAGAGGTAATTCCCCAAGGTAAAAAAAGAATGCGAGCTCTAGATTGGTTAAATGGTGTCCAATTAAAAGAAAGTCTAAAATTTGATTAAGTTCTCGAGTCTTACACAGCTTCATCTAAAGTCAAACAAGTAATCTATACCTATGGAAATAAAAATTGCAGCCAGTATTTTGAATGCAGACCCCATAAATCTTGAAAAAGAAATATTGAATGTAAATAACTCTATTGATTGGATTCATTTTGATGTTATGGATAACCACTTTGTACCTAACCTAAGTTTTGGAAAATCACTTTTAGAGAATCTGTCAAAAAGACGAATCAAACCCTTAGACGCACATTTAATGATTGAAAATCCTGATAAATGGGCAATTGATTTTGCAGATGCAGGTGCAGATTCCATTACTTTTCATTTAGAAGCCGCTAAAGATCCAAGAAAAATAATAAAAGATATACATAACCTAAATAAAAAAGTCGGGGTAGCTATAAAGCCTAAAACTAATTATGAACAAGTTAGAGAATTGTTAACTGAAATTGATGTCTTACTAGTCATGACGGTAGAGCCAGGTTTTGGTGGACAAAAGTTCATGGATGACATGTTGCTCAAAGTGCAACAAGCACGTAGTGAAATTTCTACGAAACAATTAAACGTGTGGATTCAAGTGGATGGAGGAGTTGGTCTAGAAACGATTGAGAAAGCAACAAAGGCTGGTGCTGACTTTTTAGTTGTTGGTTCCGCAGCTTTTTCGACAACTGATCCAGACAAAGCAATGAAAGAATTGCGTCATTTAGCAATTACTGCAGCAAATTAAAATGGTTTTTCAATCAGATAATTATTGGCTTTCTGTTGCAAGTGAATTGTCACTTATTCCAAGAAGTGTAAAAAGAAATCCTAGAGTTGGATGTGTGATTGTCGATTCATCCGGTTTGTTAGTTTCTAAAGGTTTTCATGAAGGTTATGGAACAAGTCATGCAGAGCAGGTTGCAATAAAGAGTGCTGGAAATAAATCAAGGGGTTCGACTCTTTTTGTGACATTAGAGCCGTGCAATCATATTGGAAAAACACCATCTTGCTGTGCAGAAATTGTGGCATCTGGAATAAAAAGAGTTGTATTTTCAAAGAAAGATCCCAATCCAATAACGACTAATAATATTGCATATTTAAAACAAAATGGTGTTGAAGTTGCACAACTTAATTCAAACAATAAGTATTCAAAAATTAATTACAGATGGTTCAAGTCTTTTGAATTAAAACGACCCTATGTAACCGCAAAAATTGCAATATCCATTGATGGAAAAATTAATGATGGCAAACGTCTGAATTTTCGAATTACTGGAAAAGATTCTGAGATAGAAGTGCATGAAATCAGAAATGGTAACGATGCCATAATTTCAGGATCTCAATCTATCTTAAATGATAATTCAAGATTAACTGTTAGATTTCCGAAAAAATTGAGGAAAGAAATGCAACCTATTCGCTACGTTGTAGGTGATACTAAAATTCCAATTACACACAACATATACAAAGATGAAGCCGAAACATTTTTTTTGCCAAGACTTAATCCACGTTTAGTTTTGGAAGAGCTGTGGAAAAATGAAGTCAGGACTTCCTTGTTGGAGACCGGGCCTAGGTTATTAAGTAAGTTTCTTGAAAATAAATTAGTCGATGAATTAATTATTTATATGGCTCCATTAATTTTAGGGCAAGGCCATGATTTCTTGAAAGAAAATATCCCTGGGCTAAGAGACCAAAATTGGCGAATCGCTAATGTAGGTCTAGTTGGAAAAGATTTACGAATGCATTTATTAATAAATTAGTAGGATAAAAATGTTCACTGGCATAGTCCAAGCAATAGGAACTATTGAAGGCATTGAAAATCTAGGTGATTCTAAAAAAATATCTATAAATTGCGCAAAATTTGGTACAGATTTTGCAATAGGTGAAAGTATTAATGTGAATGGGGTTTGCTTAACTATCGAAAATAATAAAAACGGACTGTTAGATTTTACTGCAGTAAAGGAAACACTAGAAAAATCGAATTTAAACAGTTTGGATATTCAATCCAAAGTTAATTTAGAAAGAGCAGCAACTTTGTCTTCTTTATTGGGTGGTCATTTAGTGACAGGTCATATAGATAAAACTTGCAAGGTTTTCAATATAGAAAAGAGTAATAATTGGACAATTCTTGAGATTGAAATTGAGGATGATGACAAAAAGTTCTTGATATCAAAAGGATCTATTGCCATTAATGGAGTATCGCTAACTCTCAGTCAAATCAAATCTAAGTCCTTTGAAGTAACTTTAATACCTCAAACAATCTCGGAAACAACTTTAAGTGAATTAAATATTAATGAGCAGGTAAATATTGAATTTGACCTTATTGGTAAATATGTTTTGAATAAATCAAGTGGTGTAAATTGAAGGAAAAAATCGACCAGATAATAAATAAAGTAAAAGAAAATAATTTAGTATTAATTATCGATGATTATCAAGACTTATCTAGTGTAAGTTTAATGGCTAATTCGTCAAACTTGACAGTCGAACTTCTAGAAGATTTAAAAAAGATAAGTAAACTAAATGTTTTATATTGCTTAGACTTTATGGATTTAGAGAGAATTGGTTTCAAACCTAATACTTCTGAAGGTTACATTTATCGTTTCAATCAAAATTTGCCTTCGGTAAGCGCTAAAAATGCTAATCGTGATTCAAATAAATTAAATAACTTAATATTAACAATTTCACAATTAAATGATAGAAACTCTTCAAAAGAATCTTTTATATCACCAGGAGAAGTTCAATTATCTTGTTCAACTGTTGGTGGAGTACTAAGAAGAACTGGACATACTGAAGCGGCAATAGATTTAATGAAATTAGCAGGAAAATATCCTGCAACAGTGATTTGTCAATTAGAAATACAGGAATCAAATGCTGTTACTTTTAAAGATTTCTGCTTGAAATACAAAATTGAAAGTATTTCGCTATCAGAAATTATTGAATATCGAAGAAAAAATGAAAAACAAGTTGAACTACATTCATCAAGTCAATTACCAACCTTATATGGCGAATTTAAAGCTTACGCATATAAATCTTTAGTTGATGGATTTTCGCATATTGCATTAGTAAAGGGTGAGATTGGAGATGGAGAAAACGTCTTAGTACGTGTTCACTCAGAATGTTTGACTGGAGATGTCCTTGGTTCATTAAGGTGCGATTGTGGAGATCAACTTCATTCTGCTTTGAAAAAAATAGAAGAAGAAAAAAGGGGAGTGCTTCTATACATCAGAGGACACGAGGGTAGAAGCATTGGACTTTTAAATAAAATTGCAGCATACGATTTACAAGACAAAGGTTTGGATACAGTGGAAGCAAACATTGAATTAGGACTACCTGCTGATGCAAGAGATTATGGAACAGGTGCGCAAATCTTGTCGGATTTAGGAATTAAAAGTATGAAGCTTCTTTCAAACAACCCTTCAAAAAGAGCCGGGCTGGAAGGGTATGGTTTAAAAATAGTTGAAAAAGTTGCACTAGTTGTGGAATCTAATTCTAAAAATGTCAAATATCTAAATACTAAAAAAGAAAAAATGGGACATGATTTACCATTTAGGGAGAGAAATTAAATGAGTTCAAATGCAAGAATCCCAAAAATCAAAGTTTCAGAAATACCTACTAACACAAAGATTGCTGTCATAACCGCTTTATGGAACACCGATTTAACAAATAATATGGAAACCGAGTGTTTAAAAGAGCTTAAAAAACACAAATTAAAGGTTACAAATACAAGAGTGGCCGGATCTTTTGAATTAATTGCTGCTGCAAAGGTTGCACTAGTTAAAAAATATGATGCTGTCATAGTTTTGGGGGTTGTTCTAAATGGCGAAACCCCACATTTTGATTATGTATGTCAGGCAGTTACTTCAGGAATGACAAATTTAGCTGTCGAATTTGGAAAACCAATTGGATTTGGGGTTCTTACTTGTAATAATTACAAACAGGCTTACCAGAGAGCCGGATTTAAAGACTCAAAAGAAAACAAGGGCAAGGAAACTGCTGAGGCAGTACTGCTTAGTTTGATTTCTCACAAACAATTGGCAAAATAACTCAGCAAATTTTCCTAAGATAATATAGAAAATAACCAGAGGATTTTATGAAAACTTTTGAACAACTATGGCAGGAATTAAACGATAAAGTTAATTCCCAAGACTCTAATTCTTCAACAGTGAAATCAGTAAATGACGGAGTGCACCAAGTTGGAAAAAAAGTTGTTGAGGAAGCATCCGAAGCATGGATGGCATGTGAGCATGAATCCAAAGAAAGAGCAGCTGAAGAAATATCCCAATTGATTTATCAAACTCAAGTTTTAATGTTGGCATCTGGCGTAAAACTTGAAGATGTTTACAGGAAATTATAAGTATGTTGAAAATAGCAATCCCAAATAAAGGTCAATTGGCTGAACCAACCCAAAAAATGCTAAGAGAAGCCGGATTTCTTAGAAGCCATCATCCACGAGATCTTGTTGTAAGTGATCCAGAAAATGACATTGAATTTTTCTTTCTGCGTCCAAGAGATGTTGCAACTTATGTTGGAGAAGGAACTTTAGATTTTGGAATCACGGGAAATGATTTACTGATTGATTCAAAATCTTCTGCTGAAATATTGATTGAATTAGGTTTTGGTAAGTCTACTTTTAGAATAGCCGCTAACGGCAATTCAGGAATAAAATCTTTTAAAGACTTACAAAATAAAAAAATTGCAACAAGTTATCCAAATCTTTTAAATATTTGGTTAAAAGATAATTCAATTAATGCAGACATTGTCAATCTCGATGGAGCAGTAGAAAATGCCATCAGACTCGGTGTGGCTGAGGCTATAGCTGATGTTGTTGACACTGGTACAACAATGAAACAAGCAGGCCTAATTTTTGTTGGAGATATTATCTCTAAATCTCAAGCAGTTTTAATAAAGAGTAAAAAAGTATCACAATCATTGGAGGTTGACACTTTCATCCGAAGAATTAATAGCGTTCTAGTGGCACGTGAATATGTCATGATGGATTATGACATTGAAAAAAATAATCTAGATAAAGCAACAGTGATTACTCCAGGGTTTGAATCTCCCACAATTTCACCACTACAAGAATCAAATTGGGTTGCGGTTAGATCAATGGTGAAAAAAGCTGAAGTTCACAAAGTGATGGATGAACTTTATAAAATAGGAGCAAAAGCAATTATTGTCACGGAAATAATGGCTTGCAGACTTTAAATTTCTCAGATGATTTTAGTCTTAAGAATAAGAATTTAATTGAAACTTTAATTACTAAACCTAAAGATTTATTAGGTAATAAAAAAGATATTCTTATTGATTCCAAATTGCTTGTCCCTCTATTTAAATCTAAAGAACAAAATGAAATGCAGCAAGCAATGATAACTTTAAAAAACGATAAAACATACCTACTAGTATTTTCTAACACTCATAGTTTCTCATCCTGGAGTACCGAGGCAAGACCATTACCTTTGGCATTACAAGATATTTGTGAAAATATTTATTCACTAGGAATCGACGGATTCATCATAGACATCAATGAGGAACACAGGTTTAAAGTTGATAAAGTTTTTTGCAATTCTATTCACACCCAGAACTTCATCCCTGCATATTTAAATGAGGATTTTAAGAAAGAAATTCAAAATATAGTGTCAAAATATCCTGAAATTGCGTCAGTTGATTTTTATGACTCTAATTCTTGCAGTGCAAGAGTCGTTTTCCAGTCAAAATTTGATATAGCTGACCTGGTCATTGAAATAAGTAAAAAACTTCAAGAAAATGAACAAATTCAATTATTTGCCCCACAGGGAATAGATTTATTCGTTGGCAATAAATAGCCTGATATACTTTTAGTACCTATCATCAAAGGGTGATACACAAGCGGAGAAATCCCACCTAATAAGTCGTTTGAAAGATTTTTTGGGTTAAGAGTGAGTAGAAGTAAATTCACACTTCCTTAGTTTGTGGCGTTTAACGACGCGGAAAAATAAAAGGAGTAGGTATCAGCGTAGAACCACGAATAAATGATCGAATTCGCGTTCCGGAAGTGCGTTTGGTTGGACCAAATGGAGAGCAAATCGGTGTTATTCGAATTGAAGAAGCAATTCGTTTAGCTCAAGAAAACGATTTAGATCTTGTAGAAGTAGCTCCAGAAGCTAGGCCACCTGTGGCAAAGATTATGGATTACGGAAAGTACAAGTATCAAGAAGCACTGAAGGCTCGAGAAAACAGACGAAGTCAAGTCAATGCAGTAGTTAAAGAGATGAAGATTCGTCCAAGAATTGAGAGTCACGATTACGACACAAAGAAAAATCATATTGAAAGATTTTTACTAGGTGGAGACAAAGTAAAAGTTACCATTATGTTTCGTGGAAGAGAACAATCCAGACCTGAAATGGGGTACAAACTCCTTGCACGTTTAGCAGATGACCTTGCTGAAGTAAGTGTGATTGAATTTGCCCCAAAACAAGATGGTCGCAATATGGTTATGGTTCTTGCGCCTAATAGAAGAAAATCAGAGGCAGTTAAAGCAAAAGCTTCTAGTGTTAAAAAAGCCGCCGAGACTAAATCTGTACCTAAGCCTAAAGAAAAAGAGGAATAGTAATGCCAAAAATGAAAACTCATAGTGGTGCTAAAAAAAGATTTAAAAAAACTGGCACCGGAAAAATAACTCATGAAAGAGCTGGAAGACGACATTTGTTGGAATCTAAATCCAGTAAAAGGACAAGAAGATTAGCTTCTGAACCACAACTTGCACCGGGTGATTCAAAAAAAGCACAAAGAATGTTGGGTTTACGCTAAATAATTTTTAGAAAGGAAACAAAATGGCAAGAGTAAAGAGAGCAGTCAACGCACACAAAAAACGTCGCGTTGTTATGGAAGAAGCTAAAGGTTATCGTGGTCAAAGATCACGTCTATACCGAAAAGCTAAAGAACAAATTCTTCATTCAAAAGTTTATTCTTTTAATGATCGTCGCGAGAAAAAAGGTCAATTTAGAAGACTTTGGATTACTAGAATTAATGCAGCCGTTAGAGATAATGGACTGACTTATAACCGTTTCATTCAAGGATTAAATTCTGCTGGTATTGAAATCGACAGAAGAATACTAAGCGAAATGGCCACAAATGATCCACAAGCTTTCAAATCACTTGTTGATGTAGCAAAATCTGCAATTGGTAAAGCTTCCTAATAATTATTCATCTTGGTTGATTAGCGATTCAGAGTTAAATCCAAAATCAACCAAGATAGTAAAAACTTCAAAATTACTGGATAAAAAATATAGACGTCAGTCAAAGTCATTTTTAATTGAGGGCGAAAATTCAGTCGAAGCGTGTGCAAAATCTGGTAATTTAATTGATATTTACTGTACAAAAAATTACTTACTCAAATCAAATAAAATAGAAAAAATTATCGAAATTTCTAAATTAAAAATTAATTTAGTGACTGCTAAAGCATTAGAAAAGATAACGGAGACAAAAAATCCAGCTGGAATTGTTGGTGTTTCAAATCAT
>CAZZKM010000024.1:0-15432 GCA_964655115.1 uncultured Bifidobacterium sp. | reverse complement strand
TTCTATTAATTGTGTAAAGATGCATGAATTCATCTAATTCATCATCACTTGCCAAAGCTGATTCTGTGCCATTTTTTGGAGCAGGTTTAATAAATCTATATTCTGCTCTTGCTCCAAGTTGACTGATTGACCAATCAATATTTGTTTCATCTAAAACACTTTGAACTTCATTAGTAAATTTTGTGGCTAATTTAATCATGTGATCAAAATTTTCTTTAGTTAAAACTTTTTCTAGAGTTGCTCTCATTGCAGCTACTGATAATGCGTTTCCAGATAATGTGCCACCAACTCCACCAACATCAACTAAATCAACTCCTGGTTGATTTAAAGCTTTGTCTGCTAATTCTTTAGTAATTCCATAAGCACCTGATGGAATTCCACCGCCAATTGATTTACCAATTGTGACAATGTCTGGATTTAAATTATTGGCTAAAGTCATGCCACCATAACCTGCAGAAAATGTATGAGTTTCATCAATTAATAAAAGTGAGCCATACTTTGTCGAAAGTTCTCTTAATCCCTCTAAAAATCCTGTTTCTGGAGGAACTATTCCAATATTTGTTAAGGCAGGTTCTGTTATTACTACTGCCACATCTCCATTTGCTAAAGCTTTTTCAACACTTTCTAGATCATTAAATTCTGCAACTCTTGTTGTTTCTGCAACACTAAAAGGTGAACCCACATTTCCAGGCCTTAAAAGTGTTTCTCCATTTTCTCCCCGCACAACAAAAGTTTCATCAACTGTGCCGTGATAGCCATAGGAAACTGCTAAAACTTTTGGTCTTTTGGTAACCATTCGAGCAAGACGTAATGCCCATCTATTTGCATCAGTTGCAGATAAAGAAAATGACCACAGTGGCACTTTAAATCTATTTTTTAATTCATTAGCTACCCATTGTGCATCTTCTGTAGGAAGCATGGTGGTTGCTCCACCTTTTTTTGTATATCGATTATTTATTGCTTCACTTACTGCTTCTGGAGAATGACCAGCCATTGCTGCGGTGTCACCTAATGCAAAATCAATATAGGAATGTCCATCGACAGAAACAATTGTGTTTCCTTTTGCATAATCTAAATAAATTGGAAAACCACCAGCCCATTTATTCATCCAAGTCATCGGGACTTTGCCAAATAAATTATTTGCATCATTAAAGATTTCTAAAGATTTAGGATTACGTTCTTTATAAAGTGCTCGCTCTTTTACCAGGCAAGATTTTAATTTTTCGCGATTAGCACTTGTCATGCTTGTTAATTTACATTAGGTGCTATGGCGTTGAAATTGTTAGGCATCTCAGCAAAACGAGAATAATGACCTTGAAAGCTCACTTCAATAACTCCTGTTGGACCATTTCTATGTTTTGCCACAATTAAGTCTGCTTCGCCTTGTCTTTCAGATTCTCGGTTGTAGTGATCGTCTCTATGAATCAAAATAACTACATCTGAATCTTGTTCCAAAGAACCTGATTCACGTAAATCTGCCAACATTGGTCTTTTATCTGTTCTTTGCTCTGGACCACGATTTAACTGAGAGATTGCTACTACTGGAACATCTAATTCTTTAGCTAAAAGTTTTAATGATCTAGAAAATTCTGAAACTTCCTGTTGTCTTGATTCAACTCTTCTTCCACTTGTCATCAACTGTAAGTAGTCAACAATAATTAATTTCAAATCATGTCTTTGTTTTAATCTTCTGCACTTTGCTCTAATTTCAGTGATTGTTAAATTCGGAGAATCATCAATAAATAGTGGAGCATTAGAAACTCCACTCATTTTTCGAGCAAGTTTTTGCCAATCATTTTCATTCATCTTGCCACTTCTCATCGCAGTTAACCCGATGCCAGATTCTGCCGAAAGTAGACGCATCACAATTTCATTTCTGCCCATTTCTAAAGAAAACACAGCTGATGTCGCGTTATTTTTAATTGAAGCAGCTCTTGCAAAATCAAGACCTAGCGTTGATTTACCCATACCAGGACGAGCTGCCAACATAATTAATTGTCCAGGTTGTAAACCATTCAATAATTTATCTAATTCATTAAATCCGGTCGGGATTCCAACTAATTTGTCACCATGTTGTGCAATAGCATTCATTTCTTCTAACGCATCATTCATTAACTTATCTAATTTTTGATAATCATCTGCTGTTCTTCTATCTGTTACGTCATAAATTTCTGCTTGAGCACGATCAACTAAATTATCTACTTCACCAGTTTCGTCATAACTCATTTGCACAATTCGTGTGCCAGCTTCAACTAATCTTCTTAAGATTGCTTTTTCTTTTACAATTCGTGCGTAATATCCAGCATTAGCTGCAGTTGGAACAGAAGCAACCAAAGTGTGTAAATAAGCAGCACCACCAATTTTTGCTAATTCACCACTTCTAGTTAATTCAGCAGCAACAGTTACTGCATCTGCAGGTTCTCCTCGAGAATATAAATCAATTACTGTTGAAAAAATTGTTTGATGATTTGGTCTGTAAAAATCATGTTCTCTAATTTGTTCTACAACATCTGCAATTGCATCTTTTGAAAGCAACATTGCACCCAACACACTTTGTTCAGCTGCTACATCTTGTGGAGGAGTTCTTGTTGGATCTTGA
Organism: uncultured Bifidobacterium sp.; assembly: GCA_964655115.1. Taxonomy (GTDB): domain Bacteria; phylum Actinomycetota; class Actinomycetes; order S36-B12; family UBA5976; genus ATZT02. The sequence goes on along the minus strand of CAZZKM010000024.1, from coordinate 12,833 downwards.
GGAGGAAGAGGTAATTCCGAGACGCTCATTACACTCCTTTTTAAAAATAAATTTTGGACAAAAGTCACCACAAATAAATGTGCCAGCAACCACTGACATTTTTAATTATGAACTAATTCCCCCACAAACAACCTAGGTTAAATGGTGCTTGGTACACAAAAACCCTTGTGGATGAACTTGTGGAAAAGAGGGGGAAAAGTGTTTATTTGTGTGGGTTAACCGTAACTTTGCTGTGGAAAGAGTGGGGAGAATAAAAATATTTTTCCCCCACTTTTGGCTTTGACCTGCACAAACACTTAAAAGAACTTGTGGGTAAAAAATATTTTTTTAAACCCAACAACGATAGTCACATTAAAAACATGAGAAACTTCTATAAATGAATTTAAAAAATATTAAATCAATAACAGTTGTTTGCGCTGGAAATATTTGTCGCTCCCCAATTGGTGAAGTTGTCTTAAAACAAAAATTAAGTGAAGTAGGACTAGATATTGAAGTTAATTCTGCCGGAACTGGTAACTGGCATGAAGGTGAAAATGCCAATGCAAAAAGTATTAAAGTTTTAACTGAAAAAGGTTATGCCATTAACCACACTGCAAAACAATTCAAAACAAACTGGTTTGTAGAAAAAGATTTAATTTTGGTGATGGATCAACAAAATGAACGAGATCTACTTAGCATTGCTCCCGTTGAATATAAAAATAAAATTAAATATTTCAGAGAATTTGATAAATCTATAGACTCAAAAGATAAAAAAGACTTTATTGTTCCAGATCCTTACTATGAACCTCTTGAATCTTTTTACGAAGTTTTGGAAATGTTAGAAAAAGCTTCAATAGATTTAGTTAAAGAAATAAAAAAAGCCCAGCAATGAAGCTGGGCTTTTAAGTTATTTACTATTTGCCAACAATATTGATTGTGATAACCGTTGAAACACTTTGATGCAATTTCACTGGAATCTTATATTTTCCAGCAATTTTGATTGGATGTTTCAAATTTAAGCTACGACGATCTAATTTTGGACCGCCTGCATCTTGCACAGCTTTAACAATGTCTGAAGTTGTTACTGAACCAAACAATCTGTTGGTTTCACCAACTTGAGCTTTTACAACAACATTTAAATTATTTAAAGCATTGGCAATTTCTTTTGCATGATCTAAGTCTCTAACTGCACGAGCAGATCTTGCTCTTTTAATTTGGTCAACTTGCTTTTGACCACCTTTAGTCCAAGCAACGCCTAATCTTCTAGCGATTAAATAGTTTCTGCCAAATCCATCTTTAACAGTAACAATGTCGCCAGGATTTCCTAATCCATCTACAACTTGAGTAAGAATAAGTTTCATAAATTAATTCCTATCTGGTAGTTGAGGTGTAAGGAAGAAGTGCCATTTCGCGAGCATTCTTCACCGCAATTGCCACATCTCTTTGATGGCGTGTGCAATTTCCTGTCACACGTCTTGCTCTAATTTTGCCGCGATCTGAAATAAATTTACGAAGTAAATTTAAATCTTTGTAATCGATATATGTCACTTCTTTTTTGCAGAAAGGACAAGCTTTCATTTTGATTGGTTTTAAGTTCTTTGGTGAACTCTTACCAGTTTTTGATTGTTTAACCTGTTTTCTTGGCATTTAATTTTTCCTAATCTTTATTTCTTAAAATGGAGCTTCGTCGTTTGTGCCCCAACCAGAATCTGGTGTGGCCCATGGATCTTCATTAGTTGCATGTTGTGAAGAAGGTGCAGCAGTATTACTTGCATTTCCACCTTCACGACTTACTTTGGAAACCTTGGCGGTTGCATATCGCAATGCAGGACCGACATCTTCAACTTCTAATTCCACAACTTGTCTTTCTTGACCTTCTTTAGTTGTGTAAGAACGTTGTTTTAATTTTCCAGTTACTAAAACTCTGGTTCCTTTAGTTAATGAATTAGTTACGTTTTCTGCGTGTTCACGCCAAACGTTGCAATTCATATAAACAGGTTCTGAATCTTTCCATTCGTTAGTGGTTCTATCCATGTAACGAGATGAAGAAACAACTGTAAAAGATGCCACAGCTTGACCGTTTTTAGTAAAACGTAATTCTGGATCTCTTACTAGATTTCCCACAATAGTGACGTTGATATCGCCTTGTGCCATTACTTAGCCGATCTTGCAACAGGACGCATCACTTTGGTGCGCATCACTGATTCATTTAAATTTAATTGACGATCAAGTTCAGAAACAGCAAATGCAGAAGAAGTTATTGATAACACTGCATATATGCCTTCGTGTTTCTTATTGATTTCATATGCCAAACGGCGACGTCCCCAAATATCGACTTTGTCTACTTTGCCGCCATCTTGGCGAACAACATTAAGAAAAGTTTCCAAACTTGGAGAAACTGTTTTTTCTTCTAGATCAGGGTCAAGTATGACCATGACTTCATAATTGCGCATAACTTTTGCCTTCCCCCTCTGGTCTCATTCGGTCAAAGCCCTTTGCTTCGACAGGAGGCTAAAAAGTTACAAAATCTTCTTTTGTAAAAGATTTTGTGACAGGTTTAAAGATTACCCGTGAGGCATTTGGTGTGTGGTTTTGAGGTCATTAGCCTTAGAAGCAAATGAGCCAATTAATCGGTGCAGCGTTTGGACTAGATCCAGATCCTATTTCTCATGCCCAAGATCTAGGTATCAAATGTTTTCAGATTCAAGCAGGAGATCCTCAAGGTTGGAAAAAACCTGAGGTGGATTTTGCAGGTGGAACAAAAGAATTATCAAGCTTAATAAAAGAAAAAAAGTTAACTGTTTATATACATGCGGCTTATGTAATAAATGTGGCAAGTACAAATAATCGAATCAGAATTCCAAGTAGAAAATTATTACAACAAACAGTTGATTTAGCTAAAGAATTAAATGCCCAAGGTGTCATAGTTCATGCAGGACATGTCACCAAAGATGATGATCCTAAAAAAGGTTTTGATAATTGGCGAAAAGCTGCCGAACAAACTGAAATGCATGTTCCTGTGTTAATTGAAAATACCGCTGGTGGAAGTCATGCTATGGCTAGAACTTTAGAAAATATTTCTAATCTTTGGGAATTTGTAAATCACACTGATATTGGTTTTTGTTTAGATACTTGTCATGCATGGGCTGCTGGAATAAAGCTAGAAACAATTGTTAAAGATATAAAAAAAATTACCAAACGAATTGATTTAATTCATGCCAATGGTTCACGTGATGAATTTGATTCCAGTAGAGATAGACATGCTAATTTTGATGATTCCTTATTGCCAAAAGATTTAATTGGCAAAGTAGTAACTGAAGCAAAAAGTAATGTCATTATTGAAACCAGTGATGATGGAATAAAAAATGATATTCAATATTTAAAGAAAATGGTTTCCTAACTTGTCATTACTAATTAGCGAAATAACAGAAAATGAATATTATGAATTTTTAAAACAACAACCATCTTTTTCCTTCTTACAACTTCCTTCTTGGGCAAATGTTAAAAGTGGTTGGAACTCAAAAATTGTTGGCTGGTTTGATGATAAAAAACTTGTAATTGCAGGTTTAATTTTAATTAGAAATATTCCAAAAACTAGATGGTCACTTTTTTATCTTCCAGAAGGCCCGGTTTTAACAAGTGAAGTTGCAAAAAATGTTGTGGATTGGTTAAGTCCTTTAAAAGATTTTGCTAAAAAAAATCATGCATTTGCTGTCAAATTAGGACCTCAAGTTAATGTGAAAACTTGGTATGCCAAAACAATTAAAAATGCTATTAACGACAACGTTTATAAAAAGTTCAAAGATGTAGATCCAGATCGAACAAATCCTTTTGGATTAGAAATTGCCCAGAAATTAAAAAATTTAGAAGGTCAACAAGTTGAAACAGATGATGAAGGGTTTGGCGATGTTCAACCAAGATATGTTTTTGCAATTGAAGTCAAAGGTAAATCTGATGAAGAATTATTAACTAACTTTTCGCAAGAGTGGCGTAGGAATATAAAGAAGGCAGAAAAAAGTGAAGTTGAAGTTTTTGAAGGAAAATTTGAGGATTTAAAAGATTTTCATGAGCTTTATCTAGAAACTGCTAAACGAGATAAATTTAGCCCAAGACCACTAAATTACTTCCAAAAAATGTGGAAAGAAATAAATAATAATTCACAAGCGTTAGCTCAGTTGCGTCTTTATTTAGCTAAACAAAACAATGAAACTCATGCGGCTTGTCTTTGGGTCAAAGTTGGCACACACGTTTGGTACACCTATGGAGCCTCATCAACTAGTGGGCGAGAACTTAGACCAAGTAATGCAATTCAATGGCGGATGATGCGAGATGCCAGAGATGCTGGGGCAGAAATTTATGACATGCGTGGAATTGCAGCTACTTTAAATGAAAAATCTCCTCTTTTTGGGTTACTTAGATTCAAAATTGGAACTGGTGGAAAAGTAGTTCAATATGTTGGTGAATGGGATTTTATATTGAAACCTTTTATTTATAAATTATTTACCCTAGCCTTGAAGCAAAGGGGTTAAATTTATGTCTTTAACTTTGTATGTGAATAACAATTATTGGACAAACTCCTTAAAAAATGTATTAAATGCTTATGAAAATTCTTTAATTCCTGTCATTAAAGGAAATGGTTATGGCATAGGAAAAAGTAATTTAGCAAAAAAATCAGAAGAATTAGGTTTAACTGAAATTGCAATAGGCACAATATTTGAAGCACAAGACATAGTAAATAGTGATTTTAATCAAATAATTGTGATGGATCCTATAAAAGATTTAGATAAAAATGCATTTGATGAACTAAAAAAAATCAATGATAAGCGATTGGTTTTGACCTTATCTGATATAAAAGATGCCACTAATCTTGAAAATACACCTGTAATTGTTGAAGTTTTAACAAGTATGAAGAGATTTGGATTAACTGCTAATGATTTAAAAACTTTATCAAATTATCAAATTTTAGGACTTTCACTTCATTTGCCGATAGAAAATTCAACTAATGGAAAAATAACTGAAGTAAAAAATTGGTTAAAAATTTATGAGGAAGTTTTACCTCAAGCTAAAAAAGTTGTATATCTAAGTCATTTAAATAAAGAGGAGTTCTTAAAAATTAAAAAGGAATTTCCAAATTTTGTTTTCAAATTAAGATTAGGAACAAAATTTTGGCTAAATGATTTAAGTAATTTTCAAATAAAATCAACAGTGCTTGCAATCCATGATGTAAATGATGAAAATATTGGTTACAGGCAAAGAAAAATTAACGACAATTACATAGTCATTGTTTCTGGTGGGACCAGTCATGGTGTTGGTCTACAAGCACCTAGATCAAATACAAATTTAAAGTCCAGAATTACTTCCATACTTGCAGGAGTTTTAGAAGCATTTGATCAAAGTCTTTCTCCATTTGTTATTTCTGGAAAACAAAGATGGTTTGCAGAAACTCCTCACATGAATGTTTCTATGTTAAAACTTTCAAAAAATATAACCCCACCAAAAGTTGGAAGTGAAATTACCGCTCATTTAAGAATGACTACAACAAATTTTGATTCAGTAATTATGAACTAGTTGGACTAGGTGTTGCAGAACTAGTTTCTGTTGGTGTCGGTGTCACAGTAATTGTGATTGTTGGAGTTGGTGTAGGTGTCGGTGTAACAGTAATTGTGATTGTCGGAATTGGTGTGGGAGTTGGTGCAACAACAATTTCTGGAATTGTTTCATCTTCTGGATTAATAATTGGTGGAGCAGTATTAATTGGTAATACGCCAGGTGGCGGAGGAAAATCTAATTTCGGTAAATCTTTTGAGGCTTCTTTCATAAAATAAGTCCACATGAGTGCTGGGAAAGATCCACCGGTCACACTCTTTAATCCACCAGTGCCTGCTAAAGAAATTGGATCACCTTTTTCATTTTGTTTAACCATCATCACTGCCGTTGCAAGTTGTGGTGTGTAGCCAGCAAACCAAGCTGATTTATTTCCATCAGTTGTTCCAGTTTTTCCAGCAGCTGGTCTTCCGATTGCTTTTGCCCTAGTTCCTGTTCCATTTTGTACTACTTGAGAAAGTGCATAAGTAACTTCATCTGCAACTTGAGTCGTAAAAACTCTCTTTGTTTCAGGGCTTATTTGATACAAAAGTCCATCATTTGCTCCATAAATTTCTTTAATCATGGTTGGTTTGGCATAAATTCCTCGAGCGGCAAATGTGGCATAGGCATTTGCCACATCTAAAACATGTGGTGATGCAGTTCCTAAAACTAAAGTTATATCGTTAACCATTCCTGCAGTATCTGCTGGAATTCCAGCTCTAAGTGTTGCATCAAAAACTTTTTCTTTACCAATTTGAAAAGCAACATCAACATAAACTGTGTTCACACTATTTTCTGTTGCTTGTAAAAGTGTTATATCACCAAAAGATTTTTTACTGTAATTATTCAAAGTGTAATCACCAAATGTTCTTGGTGAATTTCCATTCCAAACTGTATCCAAAGCAATACCTTGTTCAAATGCTGCAGCTAGAGCAAATGTTTTAAATGTTGAACCAGCCTGAGCAATTGCTTGTGTTGCATTATTTAATGGTTCTGTTACATAATCTGGACCACCATAAATTGCCACAACTTCACCAGTTCCTGGTCGAACCGATGCAATTCCAATTCGTAGTCCTTCAGTTTTGGTAGTTGGTGCTTCATTTGTAACTGCATCAACAATTGCAGTTTGTGCATTTTCTTCAAAAGTTGAAATAACTTTTAAACCTCTTAGATTTAAATCATCTTCTGTATAACCTTTTTCTAACATTTCTTGTCTTACTGAATAAAGTAAATAACCATTTGTTCCACCAAATTTATTTGAAGAAGAATAAGTTATTGATTCAGGAAAAGTTATTGTCTCTTTTTGTGCTGCGTTAATTGCTCCAATATCAACCATGCCATTTAAAACATAATTAAATCTATTTATCCAACGATCTCTATTTTCTATTTTTTCTGTTGCAGAAGGTGCTTGTAAAAGTGCTGCAAGGGCCGCTCCTTGAGGAATTGAAAGTTGTGCTGCATCTAAACCAAAATAAGTTCTAGCGGCTGCTTGAATTCCATAAGCACCACGACCAAAATAGGCAGTGTTTAAATAGTTTTCTAAAATTTCTTCTTTTGATTCAACTGATTCAAGTTTTATAGCAAGAACTAATTCTTTTGCTTTTCTAATAATTGATTTTTCTTGAGTTAAAAATGCAAGTTTTGCATATTGCTGAGTAATGGTTGAACCGCCAACTCGAGTTCCAGAAAAAATATTTGACAATAAAGCTCTAGTAAAACCCTGAATTGAAAAACCTCTATGGTTGTAAAAATTTCTATCTTCTGCTGCTAAAACTGCCTGTTGGACATGTTGTGGAACTTCAGTTAAATCAATATCTGTTCTATTAAATTCACCAAATCTGCCTATTTCTTTTTCACCATCTGCCCACATCACGATCGTGGTTTGAGCACGAGCAACTTCTTTAGGTAGTGGAATTTGAGTAACTGAAACTGCAAAAGCTAAAGCAGAACCTAGAACAACTGTGCCAATTAAACCTAAAGTAATAATGCCACTAAATAATTTCCATTTAATTTTGGAACTTTTTTTAGGACTTCTAGGTGGTGTGCGAGCAATATCTCTGCTGCGTTTTACCACTGATTAATCCAACCAATCTGCAGGTTTTCGTAAAGGTCTTCTGGCTTTACCATCACCTAAAACGTAGGAACTATAAACATGATTCCAACTACAACCTTGACATACTTCCACCACAAAAACCTTTATTTGACCATGTTCTTTACTCATTTTTAATAATTCACGAGGATTTTTTATCCGCCCAGAAAATGGCCCTAGTTCTTTACCAAACACATATGAAATTTCAACTAATTCAACAATTTCACAAACGGGACAAGTTCTATTTGTTGTTACTCCATGAAATCTTGCAGCTTTTTTAAGATAGGTGTCGGCATCACAAAGATCTGTTATTAAAACTCGTCCACTTTTTAAATCTTCCACTGAAGCTCTTCTTTGCAAAGAATAATTAATAACTTCGCGGGGAATTGAAGGATCTAAAATTTCAGAATCAAAGACTGCAGTCATGCCCAATATTCTAATTCAACTACTTATTTTCTGCCCACCATTTAATTAACTCTTCTTTTGCCTTCTCAGGACCTAAAATTCCTTGATCAAGTCTTAAATCAAGTAAGAATTGATAAGCCTTACCAACAACTGGTCCTGGTTTTATATTTAAAACTTTCATTATTTCTTGTCCATCTAATTCAGGACGCATACTCTTTAATTCTTCTTCTTTTGATAATTCCACAATTCTTGCTTCTAAATCATCGTAGGCTTTTCTTAATTTTTCCGCTTTCATTGCATTTCTTGTGGTGCAATCTGCTCTGGTTAATTTATGAAGTCTTACCAATTGATCATTTGCATCTCTTACATATCTTCTAACTGCAGAATCTGTCCATTTACCTTCACCATAACCATGAAAACGTAAATGTAATTCAATAAGTAAAACAACATTTTCAATTATTTCGTTTGAGTACCTTAACTTTTCTAATCTTTTCTTCGCTAAACGTGCGCCCACAACTTCATGGTGATGAAATGAAACTCTTGCTTCTCCTTCAAATTTTCTGGTTTTTGGTTTTCCAATGTCATGAAGTAATGCTGCAAGTCTTAAAATTAAATCAGGTTCAAAATTAGGTTTATGACTTTTTTCTAAATCAATAACTTGATCTAACACTGTTAAACTGTGTTGATAAACGTCTTTATGGTGATGGTGTTCATCAATTTCTAGTTTTAAAGCTGGAAGTTCCGGCAAGAAATATTTTGCTAAATCAGTTTCAACTAATAATTCTATTCCTACTCTTGGTTTACTAGTTAAAAGTAATTTATTAAATTCATCATTTATTCTTTCCATTGAAACTATGTTTATTCGCTCTGCAAGTTTTTTCATAACTTCAACTAATTTTTCATCTGGTCTTAATGCTAGTTTTGCCATAAATCTTGCCGCTCTTAGCATTCTTAAAGGATCTTCAGAAAAAGATATTTCTGGATCTAATGGTGTTTTTAAAGTTTTACTATTTAAATCACTTAAACCGTTATAAATATCAACTAACTCAAAATTAGGTAATTTTAATGCCATGGCATTTATTGTGAAATCTCTTCTCGCTAAATCTTCCTCTAAAGATTTACCAAATTCCACACTTGGTTTTCTAGAAGTATCTTCATACTGCTCTGTTCTGTAAGTTGTTATTTCAAAAATAAAATCTTTTTTTCTAGCGCCAACTGTGCCGAATTTAATTCCAACATCCCAAATATCTTCTGCCCAATTTTTTAATGTTTTTTGAATTTCTTCAGGTTTAGCATTTGTGGTTAAATCTAAATCTTTTACACTTTTTCCTAAAATTGCATCTCTAACAGGACCTCCTACCAGTGAAATTTCAAAACCTGATTTTTCAAACAATTGGCCAACTTCAATTAATAAATCTTTTGTTTCACCCAGGGCCTCAAGAATCCGATTTGTGGCAGAGGAATTAGTACCAATATTGTTCACGCTTGAAAGCCTAGAACCACGCGTTACTCCTGTAGTGATGCCTCAGAGATTTGCGCGCGTCACCTATTCTTCAAGATGTGGGAAATATTAAAAAAGTAATAGTTTCTATATCTTTCCTTGTTCTTTTCTTCTCAACTCTTGCACTTCCTGCTCAAGCTGATTCAAATTCAGTAGACGTTCAAATTGAAATTGTTGATCCTTTTACCCCTCGTGGCGAAGACACTTTAAGGCTTGCTGGAACACTTCGAAATAAAACTGCAGCAACATTAACTGGTTTATCTTTACAACTTTTGTTATCTGATCCCATAACCTCACGTGTTGAATTAAATCAATCTTTAAATCAAACAAACACCGATAAATTAAACCCAAGAGGTCAAATTTATTCAACCAGAGATTTAGGTCCTGGAGCTAGTGATTCATTTTCAATTGGAATAAACGCAGCTCAACTTTTTGCAAAAGGACCTGGTGCTTATTTAATTGGATATCAAGTTATTCAAAACAATGAAATTTTAGGTTCAAGTTTTACTGTTGTGCCATATTTACCTGACAGAAATTCAGTTAATCCAATTGGTATTACCGTTTTTTGGCCGGTTTCAAGTCCGCCTTTAAGAGATGGCAATGGAATTTTATTAGATGAAACGGTTCCAAATTCTATGACCGGAAATGGCAGATTAAGAAATATTTTAAATGCTGGTAGAAGTAATTCTGTTGTTTGGTTACTTGATCCTAATTTATTAGATTTAGCAGAAAAAGCTTCAAAAGGATATTTAGTTAAAACAAGTGATGAAAATATAAATGGAATTTATTCCAATGAAGTTGCAAGTTGGTTTAATGAATTAAGAACAGCAGTTGCTGCAAATGAAAGATATTCACTAACCTTTGCAAATGCAGATCTTGCTTCAATGAATAGACGCAAAGCAACAAGTGCATTTGAACAATCTGTAACTATTGCAAAAGTGATTACTGAAAACCGTTTAGGTTTTACAGTTGGTGGAACTGTTTTATTTCAAGATAATTTTCCAGTAAATAAAACTGTTATTGGTAAAGCAAATTCTTTAGGAACTAATGTTGTAGTTTTACCAGATACTGCACTTCCTCCAATTGCAGGAACAAATTTCACTCCATCTGGAACTACCACTGTAGAAACTCCCAATGGTCGAGTAAAAGTATTTTTACTTGATTCACTTCTTTCAAATCTTTCGACAAAAACTGTAGAAAACGCAGCACAAACAAGTTTGCAAAGACAAAGACTATTAAGTGACACTTTATTAATTGCTTTACAATTACCGAATTCTGAAAGAAATATTTTTGTTTCTCCTCCAACATATTGGGAACCTTCAAGTGAAGGTGCCTTTGTATTTGCTGAAGGATTATTAAGAGCTCCTTGGGTAATAAGAGATGAAGCTTGGCAGGTTTTATTAAAAAATGTTTCAACAGTTGAAAGAGATGATTTCTTAGATACTCAAGAATCAAGAAATCAAGAATTAAGCAATGATCAAATGACTAGATTAAAAAGAGGACAATCTTTACTTGCCCAACTAACAGGACTTTTTCAACAACCTGGCGTTATAAATGAAGAATTTGCCACAGCAATTTTAAGAGCTGGTTCTCAATATTGGCAAAATGCTCCAAGCCAAGCAAGAGATTTTATAAATGACATAAATAAAACTTTGCAAGAAAGTAGAGATAACGTCAGAATTTTGGCTGGAAATTCTGTAGTTTTACCAAGTGATAAAGGTCCCATTCCAATAACAATTGCAAATGATTTTTCTGAGCCTGTAATTGTTAAATTAACAGCAACTGGAAATCCAGCATTTCGTTTCAAAGCAGATGAAATTGAACCAATAACTGTTGAGGCTAATTCAAAACTAAGTTTAAGTCTTAATGCTTCGGTAACAGGTACAAGTGCAGTCGATGTAACGGTGCAATTGTTTACTCGAGATGGATTTAAATATGGTGAACCAAAAATAATTTCTGTTAGATCAGCTGCCTACAGCACGGTTGCCACATATGTAACAGGTTTTGCCTTTGGAGCCTTAATTCTACTTTCAGCTCTTTCAATATTTAGACGAATAAGAAATAGAAATAAATCATGACTTCTGTTGCAAAAGCAAGCACCTGGATGGCGATAGGCACTATTTCTTCAAGAATTACAGGGGTTATTAGATCAATTGCAGTTATTGCCGCAATCGGTTTTGGTACTTTCGCTGACGCTTATTCCATCGCAAACTCATTACCCACAATTGTTTATGTAGTTGTTGTAGGAGGTGCAATAAATAGTGTTTTTGTACCTCAATTAGTAAGGCATATTAAAAATGATCCTGATAAAGGAGTTTCTTACACTAATAAATTACTAACACTTGTTGGACTAATTCTATTTTTATTAACTTTTCTAGCAGTTATTTTTGCACCACTAATTGTAAATATTTATGCACCTAATAATTGGAGTCAAGAAACCTTAAATCAATCAATATTTTTTGCAAGATTGTTATTGCCTCAAATATTTTTTTATGGTCTTTACACAGTTCTACAACAAGTTTTAAACTCTAAAGATCATTTTGCATTACCAATGTTTGCACCGATCTTAAATAACTTAGTAATGATTACAACGGCCTTATTATTTATTTATGTTTCCCATGACAACTTAGAAAATAATATTTATACAAATAGTGATATGACACTTTTAGGTGTGGGCACAACTTTAGGTGTTATGTTTCAAGCTTTAAGTTTAATTCCAGCATTAAAACTAATTAAATATAAATTTACTTTAAATTTTAAATTCAAAAATGCTGGTTTAACTACAGCAGGACATCTTGCTTTTTGGACAATTGGATATGTAATTGTTAATCAAATTACATATGCATTCATAACCCGACTTGCTGCTGGGGCAAATAGTTTAGAAAACAGTGTGGGATTTACTTCTTATCAAAATGCTTTCTTAACTTTCATTTTGCCTCACTCAGTTATTGCTGTTTCAATAGTCACTGCACTGTTACCAAAATTTAGTGATTTAGCAAATAGTGTTCAAATAAATAAGTTATCTAATTCAATAAATCAAGCCACCCTCTCCTTAATTACTTTGTTGTTGCCAATTTCAATAATTATGTTTTTTATTGGTCAACCTTTAGCGCAACTACTTTTTGCAAGAGGGGCAGCTTCGATTGATGAAGCCAGAAGCACAGGATTTTTATTAAGTATTTTTGTTATCGGTCTTGTGCCTTTTTCTTTATTTTATTTACTTTTAAGAGGGTTTTACGCCATGGAAGATACTAAAACTCCGTTTTTTATAAA
>CAZZKM010000023.1:0-17109 GCA_964655115.1 uncultured Bifidobacterium sp. | reverse complement strand
GTTGTCCTACTAGAATAGCCTGACCGGATTTATATGTAAATTCCGGATTTTAATTGGCTACTTCTCCTCGTAACATCGCCAAAGTTTGGACTAATTGTTCAGGTTTTATTAAAACTTCTCTTGCTCTAGACCCTTCGTTTGGTCCAACAATTCCTCTATCTTCCATTAAATCTATTAAGCGTCCAGCTTTAGCAAAACCAACTCTTAATTTTCTTTGCAACATAGATGTTGATCCTAATTGAGTTGAAACTACTAATTCTGTAGCAGAAAGTAACAAATCAAGATCATCTCCAATGTCATTCTCAATACTTGATTTTAATTGTTGAACTTGCAAAACATCATCTCTATATTCAGGCTCACCTTGATTAGTCCAATGAGAAACAATTATTCTAATTTCACTTTCTGAAACGAAAGCACCTTGAATTCTAGTCGGTTTTGATGCACCCATTGGTAAGAACAATCCATCGCCTTGACCAACTAATTTTTCTGCTCCAGGTTGATCCAAAATAACTCTAGAATCTGCCAAACTTGCGGTGGCAAAAGCTAATCGACTTGGCACATTAGCTTTAATTAAACCTGTCACTACATCAACACTTGGTCTTTGAGTTGCAATTACTAAATGAATTCCGGCTGCTCTTGCTAATTGAGTAATTCTTACAATTGCATCTTCAACATCTCTAGGTGCAACCATCATCAAATCTGCTAATTCATCAACTACAACTAATAAATATGGATAAGGATCAATCGAATCATTATCTCCTATTGGATTTACTTTTCCAGCTTTAACAGCTTTGTTGTAATCATCAATATGTCTAAAGCCATGTGCATGTAACGCGTCGTATCTAACTTCCATTTCTTTGACAACCCATTGCAATACTTCCGCAGCTTTTTTTGGATTAGTTACGATTGGAGTGATTAAATGAGGAACTCCTGCATACGCAGCTAATTCAACTCTTTTTGGATCAATCAAAATCATTCTCACATCATTTGGAGTTGATCGCATCAAAATGGAAGTTACTAAAGAATTTATGCAAGATGATTTACCGGCACCAGTTGCTCCCGCAATTAACATATGAGGCATTTTGGCAAGGTTTGCACAAATAACTAATCCTTCAACATCTTTTCCAAGTCCTACAACTAATGGATGTTTTTCGTCATTTGCAGCATTTGAATTTAATAAATCTGAAAGTGCCACTAATTCTCTATCGGCATTTGGAATTTCTACGCCAATGGCAGATTTTCCTGGAATTGGTGAAAGAATTCTTACATCAGCACTTGCTACAGCGTAAGCAATATTTTTACTTAATGCTGTAACTCTTTCAACTTTTACTGCAGGGCCTAGTTCAACTTCATAACGAGTGACTGTTGGTCCCCTAGAAAAACCTGTAACAGTTGCATCTATGTCAAATTGTGAAAATACTTTTGTTAATGATTCAACAACTCCATCGTTAACTTTACTTTTTAATTTAGGGATAGGTCCCGGTTTTAAACTTGCACTTGGAGGTAATTTGTAACTTTTGTCAGCTTTAAGCGCCATTTGCTTTACAACTGGTTTAGTTATTTGTTTATTTTCAGAAACACTTACTGAAGTTAATTTTTGTATAGGTTGAGTTGAGTCTATTTCTGTTAATACTGCTATTGGTTGAGTTGAATCAAGGTCTTCAACTAATTGATTTTCCTGAATAACAGGTGATGCCGCAAAAGGTTCATCGTCTACTAAAGTTGCTAATTCTTCATCACTTTCTTTCGCTTGCCATTTACTTAACCAGCGAGTTAAGACATTACCTTTTTTAACTGGTTCCACATCGAAATCAGACTCGATGATGTCATCTTCAATCAATTCCTCGTCATAATCTGTTGCTGTGAATGCATCTAGCTCTTGATCTAAATCATCATGTTCTACTTGTTCACGTTTCTTGAACAATTTTGAAAATACTAATTTTATTTTTTGAAAAACAGTTGTGACTGGAGTCTTAGTAGTTATTAATAGTCCAAAAAATCCAAAAAGAATTAGGAGTAATGAAGCAATTAGACCATTTGTTAAGCCTGTAATTGGTGTGGCAACCAACCAGCCCAACCAGCCAGCACCAGATTGCATTGCTTCAACGCCATCACCAGGATTTGGCAATCCTTTAAATAAATGCCATAAACCAGAAATGCTAATTAATACAGTGGAAACTCCAATTGCAATTCTTGGCCCTTCACCTTTTTTTGCAGGATTTCTAAATGTTTGCCAAGCGCCATAAATTAAAACAACGGGCAAAAATACTGTCAGAGCACCTAGAAATCCGCCAATAATAATTTTTGAGTAATTAGTAATTACAGTTTGAGTTCCAAACCAACTTTGAGCAGCAATAATTATTGACAAAGCAAGTAAAACTAAACCAAGTCCATCTCTTCTTTGTTTTGGATCAATCTCAGAAGCGCCATGTCCAACTGCTCTAATAAGAGCACCGAAAACTTTAGCTAAAACATTCCAAGCTAATGAAATTAGTGAAAGTAGTCGCCCAATTAATAGAAGTAATCCACTAGAAGCTTTGGAACTTCTAGTTTTTTTATTTTGGGCACGCGAACGAGCCGGCGTACTTGTAGCCATAAATAGAGGTTACCCTCGAGAAACACTAGAAACTTGCGTATCAGAAGTTACTTTTAGTGCGTGTCGTCACTTACGCATCAAATTAACCTTGAAAACCTGCTTCTCTATGCGAACCATCGCAAAATGGTTTTTCCTTGGAATGTCCACAACGGCACAATGACTTCGAACCTTGAATTTGTTCAGTTGTTATTTCTTCAGTGCCTGCTTTTGTGTAATTAAGTTCAAAATTTCCTTCTACTCTAATTGAACCATTTGGTTTAACTGTTATCTTTACTTTTTCTTCACTCATTTCTTCTCCTTTTAGGCTTCAACAACAACAGGAATGATCATTGGTCTTCTTCGGTGATGATCACTTACCCATTTACCGGTAGTTCTTCTTACAACTTTTTGAAGTTGGTTAATGTCATAGACATTATCATTCATGGCTTGTTCAAGGTTTGTTTTAATTAATGGAATTACTTCATTGAATACTTCATCATTTTCAGAAAAACCTCGAGCATGAATTTCAGGACCTGCAACCACTTTATTTTCAACTGAATCTACAACTACTACTACCGAAATAAATCCTTCTTCCCCTAAAATTTTTCTATCCTTTAAAGAATCCTCAGCAACTCCTCCAACACTTGATCCATCCACAAAAACAAATCCACAGGGAATTGCTCCTACAATTTTGGCTTTTCTATTTCTTAAATCAACTACCACGCCATCTGCAGTGATTACAACATTTTCTTTGTTAACTCCAGTTTTGATTGCTAAAGATGCATTGGCAGCTAAATGTCGGGGTTCACCATGAATTGGCATCACATTTCTTGGTTTTAAAATGTTGTAAAAATAAAGTAATTCGCCACTTGCAGCATGTCCTGAGACATGAACTTTCGCATTTCCTGAATGAACTACGTTTGCGCCTTGTTTAGTTAATCCATTTATTACTCTATTTACTGAATTTTCATTTCCTGGGATCAAAGATGAAGCCAAGATAACGGTATCTCCTTCACTTAATCTTATTTTGTGATCAAGACCTGCCATGCGAGAAAGTGCAGACATAGGTTCTCCTTGAGAACCTGTTGTGATTAAAACTATTTCGTCATCTGCATATTGATCAATTTCGTCAAGTTCAATTGTGGCATTTGCAGGAATTTTTAGGTAACCTAAATCTCTGGCAATTCCCATATTTTTAATCATTGATCTACCGACAAAAATTATTTTTCTTTTATTTAAATATGCGGCATCAATTATTTGCTGAACTCTGTGCACATGAGAAGCAAAACTTGCCACAATTACTCTTCTAGGTGCTCTTGAAACAATAGATTCAATTACAGGTGCTAAATCTTTTTCGTGAGCTATAAATCCTGGAATTTCAGCATTTGTTGAGTCAACTAAAGCTAAATCAACACCTTGATTACCAAGTTTTGCAAAAGCATTTAAGTCAGTGATTCGGCCATCAAGTGGTAATTGATCCATTTTAAAATCTCCGGTATGAATTAAATTGCCAGCTTTAGTCTTAACTGATAAAGCAAGGGCATCCGGAATTGAATGATTGACCGCAATAAAAGTTACTTCAAATTCCCCTATAGTTTCAACATCGCCTTCTTTAACTTGCCTTAAATCTGCTTTGATGCGATGTTCTTTTAATTTTTCAGATAAAAATGCCAGAGTTAATTTTGATCCATAAATAGGAACTTGAGGGGCCTCTCTTAAAAAATATGGAACTCCACCTATGTGATCTTCATGCGCATGTGTTAAAACAATTGCTTTAACTTTATTTAATTTGTCTCTTAAGTATTCAAAATCAGGCAAAATTAAATCAACCCCAGGTTGATTTTCTTCAGGAAAAAGTACACCTATATCAACAATTAAAATATCTTTTTCAACTTGCAAAACAGTCATGTTTCGACCAATTTCACCGATGCCACCTAAGGCAACGACACGTAGAGTTTCCGGCGCTAGTTTTTCTGGCAACGGAAACTCATGATGAGTTAACGTCAAATCTTTAAGCCTCCCGCGAGCAAATCTGCTCTTAATTGTTCGATTTGTTTTTCGTCAGCATCGACGAGTGGCAAACGGGCTGCGCCTGCCGGTAATCCTTTTAGTCTTAATGCCGCTTTAATCGACATAACTCCTGGTATTCGACTCATGACACCTGTATAAATTGGTAAAAGATTTTGATGAATTTCTAAAGCTTTAGAAACGTTGCCGCTAAAAAAAGTTTCCGCCATTTCTTTCAATCGATCCGCAATTAAATGACCACAAACACTAACAAAACCTACTGCTCCGATTGAAAGCAGAGGAAGATTTAATGCGTCTTCTCCTGAATACCAAGCTAATTTTGTTTCTTTAATAACTTTTGATGCAGATTCAAGATTATTTTTTGCATCTTTGTTTGCCACAATCATTGGATGTTCACTTAAACGCATTAGTGTTTCTGTTTCAATTGGAATTCCTGCTCTTCCAGGAATGTCATACATCATTAATGGTAAATCAGTGGCATCTGCAACAGTTTTAAAGTGAGCATAAACTCCAGCTTGAGTTGGTTTGTTGTAATAAGGAGTTACCACTAGAACTCCATGTGCACCAAGTTTTGCTGCATCTTTTGCAAGGCCAACTGTGTGAGCAGTGTCATTGCTTCCAACTCCTGCTACTACTTTTGCTTTAGTGCCAACTTCTTCTAATACTGCTTTTAAAACTTGATTTTTTTCTATTTCTGTTGTGGTGGCAGATTCACCAGTTGTTCCATTAACCACAATTCCGTCATTACCAAGTTCAACTAAATGTTTTGCTAATCGTGCTGCACCCTCAATGTCTACCTTGTCATCTTTCGTAAAAGGGGTAATCATTGCGGTTAATACCGTTCCAAAAGGACGGTTTGAATTATTCATAATAGAAAGATTAGCGCTTAGGGAGCAACCCGACCATTGTTGATAAATGCCGTGTGGGTAATCGGCATGATTTTTGCAAAAAATTCTTCATATTTCTCGGCAACCATTTCAATTTCTCTTTGAGGATATGAAGGAAAATGTGATCCTTCTGCTTTTCTTCTTAATGAAAGAAAATTCATTAATGCTCTTGAATTCATAGTTACATAAGCACTGGAATAAATAGTTACCGGTAAAACTCCTCGAGCAACTTCTCGAGCAACACCTGCTTCTAACATTTTTTCATAACTTGCATATGCCTGTTCACAAGATTTTTTAAACTCAGATTCTGTTATTTCATATTGTTCTTTGGTGCCAGGTTCAAATGTATAAGCTCCAGTTTTTCCTACTTGTTGTAAATTCCTTGAAGTATTGGGAAAATAAAATTCTGGATCTAATTGGCGATATCTCCCAGATTCCTCATTGTAAGAAGCAATTCTATGTCGCATGTGTTCACGCCAAACAAATATTGGAGCTTTTACATAAAAAGTAAATATTGAATGTTCAAAAGGTGTGCCATGACGTTCTCTTAATAAAAAATTTATCAAACCAGCGTGTTCTTTTGCATCAACATTTTTTGAGGAATCTTCTTTGGTTCTTTCCCCTGCAGTCGAAACTCTTGCTGCCCACACCACATCTGAATCAGATGCAGATTGTTTTACTAATTCCACAGTTACATCACTTCTGAATTTGATAGGCACAGAAGGCTCAGATGAAGTAGTCATGAAATCGCACGATACCGTTTCTCTTGTATGAAAATCCCATCACACGCTAGTCGTTCAATTGTGACTCGTAACGCAGTTAGCGTAGGGCTTGCCACTGGACTTTACGGGATCTCATTTGGCGCCTTGGCTGTTACTAGTGGGTTTAACTTTTTTCAAACTCAAATATTAAGTTTAGGTCTGTTTTCGGGAGCCTCTCAATTTGCAGTAGTTGGAATTATTGGAGCAGGAGGCGGTTCAATCGCTGCGATTGCCACTTCATCTCTTCTTGGAGTCAGAAATGGATTTTATGCTTTAAGTTTGGCAAATCTTTTAAAACTTAAAAGCTATAAAAAAGTTTTAGGTGCACAAATTACAATTGATGAATCAACTGCTATGGCAGTTGCTAATAATAATGATGAACATTTAGGTCGATGGGCTTTTTGGGCCACAGGAATTTCTGTTTTTGTATTTTGGAACATCGCAACTGCAATCGGTGCCTTTGGTGCACAATTTGTGACAGATCCAAAATCTTTAGGTCTAGATGCAGCAGTTGCTGCTGCATTTTTGGCACTTTTATGGCCAAGACTTTCAAATTTAAAAATTAGGACTGTGGCATTAATATCTGGAATTTTAGCTTTTGCACTTACCCCATTTGTTCAACCAGGAATCCCAGTCCTTGCTTCGGTGCTTATCGCAATTATTTATGGATTAAGAGAGAAAAAATAAATGGATGCAAAATGGACCGTAGTTATAGCTTCATCTGTTATTGCATTTATTTTAAAAATTACTGGTTATATAGTTCCTGAAAAATACTTAGAAAAACCCACAATTAAATCAATTACAAATTATGTACCAATTGTGATGCTTTCTGCATTGGTAATTGTGCAAACATTTGCGCAAGGTCAAAGTATTGTTTTAGATGCTAGATTACTTGGTTTAATTGTTGCCTTAATACTTTTATTACTTAGAGCACCTTTTATAGTGGTCGTAATTTCAGCTGCTTTTGTTTCAGCATTATTTAGATATTTATTTAATTAAATCATCAATTCCGATAGTTAAACCAGGAATTTTATTTATGTTTCTAATAGCAAGTAAAACTCCAGGCATAAATGATGCACGATCAAATGAATCATGTCGAATAGTTAAATTTTCACCACTTGAACCAAAAATAACTTCTTGATGTGCAACTAGCCCTTGCATTCTTACCGCATGTACTGGAATACCATCAATTTTTGAGCCCCTAGAACCAGGTATTTCAGAAATAGTTGCATCTGGATTTTGTTTTAAGTTATTTTCTTTTCTTTCTTGAGCAATCAATTTTGCAGTTCTAACAGCAGTGCCACTTGGCGCGTCTACTTTTTGAGCATGATGATACTCAATTATTTCTACAGAATCATAAAATTTTGTGGCCATTTTTGCAAAACGCATCATTAAAATTGCACCGACAGAAAAATTTGGCACAACTCTTATCGGAATATTTCCATTATTTTTACTTAAATTTTTGATTATTTCTAACTTTTCATCATCGATTCCGGTTGTTCCAACAATTGGTGAGATTCCTGCTTTAATAAGTAATTCAATATTTGTCATAACAGAATCAGGAGTTGTGAAATCAACTGCAACACTGCTTCCTGAATTTTTTACTAAATCAAAGCTGTCATTTTGATCGATACTTGCAACAAGCTCTAAATCCGTTGCTTGATTAATTGCTTTAACAACTTCAGATCCCATTTTGCCTTTGGCGCCAAGGACCGACACTTTAATTGTCATAGTTCTAGACTACAAGGTCCTTAAATTCATCTTTGTTTTCAAACGATCCCACTACACAAAGTAATCCATTTTGTTTAAATATTTCACTTGCAAGGCTTTTGATGTCTTCTTCAGTAACTGCATCTATTTTGTTAATTGCCTCATCTAAAGATAAATACTCACCATACAAAAGCTCTCCTTTTGCAATGCGAGTCATTCTTGAATTCGTTTCTTCAAGCCCTAACACCAAACCACCTCTTAGTGCGCCTTTTCCTCTAGTTAATTCTTCTTTTTTTAAACCATTTTGAGCAACATCATTTAATTCTTCTTTGATAATTTTTATTACTTCAGAAACTTTTTCATTAGTAGTTCCTGCATAAATTCCATAAACTCCAATACCTGTGTAATGATGCGCGAAGGAATAAACTGTGTAAACCAATCCTCTTTTTTCTCTTATTTCTTGGAATAATCTAGAAGACATTCCTCCACCAAGAGCAGCACTCAAAACTGCCAATGTGTAGCGGCGTTCGTCGTGTCGATCTACAGCAGGAACACCCCACACTAAATGTGCTTGTTCTGTATCTTTCTTAACAATTAAGGAACCAGTACCTTTAGATTTAAGTTTTTCTGATGATCTTGGTTTTAATGGAGCAACCCCAGTTTTATCCCAACTAGTATTTTTCAAAGTCTTAATTATTTTTTCAACAATTTTTTCATGATTTATATTTCCGGCTACAGAAATAACTGTTCTTTCTGGTGCATAATATTTTTTATAAAAATCATAAACTTGACTTCGAGTCATATCTGTTATTGATTTTCTGGTTCCAATTATTGGTCTTCCGATTGGTTGATCTCCCAAAAGATTTTGTGACCAATTGTCATAGGCTAATTCGTTTGGCTCATCTTCGTGCATTGATATTTCTTCTAAAACTACTTTTCTTTCTTGATCAACATCTTCTTGAGTTACATTTGAAGAAGTTAACATGTCAGACAGAGTTTCAATAACCAAATCAACATCTCTGTCTAAAACTTTTGCGTGAAAACAGGTGTATTCCTGAGTAGTAAATGCATTCATATCTCCACCAATAGCTTCAATTGAAGAAGATATTTCTAGTGCAGATCTATTAGGAGTTCCTTTAAATAGAAGATGTTCTAAAAAGTGAGCAGCGCCTGCTTCTAAAATTTCTTCATCTCTTGAACCTGTTGAAACCCAGTAACCAACAGCTGCACTTCTAACCGTTGGAATTGATTCAGAAATAATTCGAAGACCTGAGGAAAGAGTAGTTCTTGTAACTACTCCCCCTCGTTTAGAGTCTTCTAGAATTTCTGTTTTTATTTTTTCAAGCATTGTTTAAGCTGAAGTATTTTCATCCAATACAGGAACTAATGAAAGTTTTCCTTTTGGATCTATTTCATTAATTTCAACTTGAACGCTATCTCCAACGTTTAAGACATCTTCAACTTTTTCAACACGCTTTCCGCCTGCCATTTTTTTAAGTTGAGAAATATGCAATAAACCATCTTTTCCTGGGTAAAGATTTACGAATGCACCAAAGGCTGCAGTTTTAACTACTTTGCCTTCGTATTTTTCTCCAACTGTTGGCACATGAGGATTAGCAATTGCATTAACTAATTCTTTAGCTTTATCAGCAGCAGTTCCATCAGTTGCTCCAATAAATACAGTTCCGTCATCTTCGATTGATATTTGAGCACCAGATTTTTCTTGAATTTCGTTAATCATTTTTCCTTTAGGTCCAATGATTGCCCCGATCATGTCAACTGGAACTTTCACAGAAATAATGCGAGGTGCATATTGACTTATTTGATCAGGTGAACTGATTGCTTCTTTCATCACACCTAATATTTTTTCTCTAGCATCTTTTGCTTGTTTTAAGGCTTGAGCTAAAATATTTGCAGGAATGCCATCTAATTTTGTATCAAGTTGCAATGCAGTGATGAATTCTGAAGTTCCGGCAACTTTGAAATCCATATCACCTAGTGCATCTTCTGCACCTAAAATGTCAGTAAGAGCAACATATTCTTGTTTGCCATTTACTTCACCTGAGATTAATCCCATTGCAATTCCACCGACCATTGCTTTTAATGGCACACCAGCATTGAGCATCGACATTGTTGATGCACAAACTGAGGCCATCGAAGTGGAACCATTTGAGGAAATTGCTTCAGAAACTTGACGAATTGCATAAGGAAATTCAGTTCTGTTAGGCAAAACCGGAACAAGTGCTCTTTCAGCAAGTGCACCGTGACCAATTTCTCTACGTTTTGGAGTTCCTACACGACCAACTTCACCTGTTGAATAGGGAGGCATGTTGTAGTTGTGCATATATCTTTTTGTTGTTTCTGGTGACAAAGTATCTAGTTTTTGTTCTAAATCCAACATATTTAATGTTGTAACACCTAGTACTTGAGTTTCTCCTCTATTAAATATTGCTGAACCGTGAGTTCTAGGCAAAATATTTATCTCTGCAGATAAATTTCTTAGATCTAATGGAGTTCTTCCATCAATTCTAATTTTGTCCTTTAAAACACGTTCTCTCATAATTTTCTTTGAAACAGAATCAAAAGAAGCTTTAATTTCAGATTCTCTTTCAGCAAATTTTTCACCCAAACTTGCTAATACGGCTTGCTTTGCTTCATCTAAAGCTTTTTGTCTTTCAGCTTTACCAGCAATTTGCATAGCTTTATCTAGATCTTTAGTTGAAAATTCAGCAACAGCTGAGTAAACATCATCTTGATAGTCCTTAAATATTGGAAATTCTTTCGTTTCCTTGGCTGCAAGTTTTGCTAATTCAACTTGTGTTTCACAAAGTTGCTTAATGAAAGGTTTTGCAGCTTCAAGGCCTTGTGCTACAACTTCTTCAGTTGGAGCACTTGCTCCACCTTTAACTAATTCAATAGTGTGCTCTGTTGCTTCTGCTTCAACCATCATGATTGCAACATCGCCATCAGGTAAAACTCTTCCTGCAACAACCATGTCAAACACTGCATCTTGTAAATCTGGCCATTTTGGAAATGCCACCCAATGTCCATCAATTAGCGCAACGCGTACTCCACCAACTGGACCTGAGAATGGTAATCCTGCAAGTTGTGTAGATGCAGAAGCTGCATTAATTGCCAGTACGTCATATAGAACGTGTGGATCTAATGACATTACTGTTACGACAACTTGAACTTCATTTCTTAATCCTTTTATAAAAGCAGGTCTTAATGGTCTATCGATTAAGCGACAAGTAAGAATTGCTTCTTCACTTGGTCTTCCTTCTCTTCTAAAAAATGATCCTGGAATTTTTCCAAGGGCATACATTTTTTCTTCAACATCGATTGTCAATGGGAAAAAATCAAATGATTCTCTTGGTTCTTTGCTCACTGTGGTTGCAGATAAAACCATAGTTTCATCGTCTAAAAATGCTTGTACTGAACCTGAAGCTTGTTGAGCAAGTCTGCCAGTTTCAAAACGTATATTTACTTTTCCAAATGGACCATTGTCCAAAGTGGTTTCTACTTTATGTATTTGTGTACCCGTCATGGGTTTGTTCCTCTTTTGTTTAGAGGGTAATTAAAAAGAAAAAAAATTAATATTTTGATTCGATCATCGATCGAGATGCACGGAAAAAAATTTTCCGGACATCACTACCGAGGACCGAAATCTTCCTCGCTTTTTTCCTTAAATTACCCGTTTGTTTTCGAATAATTAAATGAGTTAGCGGCGAATTCCCAGTTTCTCAATCAAACTTCTGTAACGATTGATATCGGAATTTGCTAAATAATCTAACAATCTACGTCTACGACCTACCAACAACATCAATCCTCTTCTTGAGTGATGATCGTGTTTGTGAGTCTTTAAGTGTTCAGTTAAGTGATTAACTCTTTCAGTTAATAATGCAACTTGTACTTCAGGTGAACCTGTGTCACCTTGTTTAGTTGCATAACTTGAAATTACGCCAGACTTATCAGTTTTTTGCTTACTCATTTTTTCCTTTTTTCTCGGGCGCCTAACTTGTCCAGAAATTTTTTCTGTTAAGTAAGGATTTGTAGTCGCGATAAACCAAGCGCCCGCTTAGTAAATCGTCACTTCTAAGGCTATCAGCCGTTATACGTGTGACTGGTGAGACGTCTTGTTTCCTCGACATCCAGCGCCATTTGTTGAATTAAGGCTTCAACTGAGTCATATTTTTGACTATCCCTTAATTTCTTTACAAAATCAAATGAAACTTGTTCTCCATAAAGATCGAGATCAGTTCTATCTAAAACATAACCTTCTATTCTTTTTTCAGTGCCTTCAAAGGTTGGATTGTTTCCAATTGAAATAGCTGCTGGCAATACTTCATTGGTTTTTGTACGAATTAAATAACCTGCATAAATTCCATCTTGGGGAATTGTCATGTTGTTAGATATTTCTAAATTAGCTGTGGGATAACCAAGTTGTCTACCTCGATGATCACCATGAACCACAATTCCTTCTAATCTTGGAAATCTACCTAAAACAAGTGCTGCTTTATCAACAAAACCAGATTCAATATAATTTCTAGCCCTAGTTGAAGACCAAACTTCTTTTCCATCATCAAAACGTTTCAAAATAGTGGTAACAAAACCTTTATCTTTTCCATACTCTTTTAAAAAGTTTGTATCACCCATGGCTTTATGGCCAAACTTGAAATTATCTCCTACGATTACATGTTTTACTTTCAAAGTGTCAATTAGTATTTTTTCAATAAATTCGATTGCGCTCAATGACGCAAGTTGCTTATTAAATGGTAAAACTAAAGTTGCATCAACGCCGCATCTTTCTAAAAGAGTTAGGCGAAAATCAAGTGAGGCAAGTGCGGTAGGACTTTGATCTGAAACCACGCTTCTTGGGTGTGGATTAAAAGTGACTGCGACTAATGGAATTGAAATTGAAGTTGCAATATCTTTAGCTTTTGAAATTAATTCCTGATGTCCTCGATGAACTCCATCAAAAACTCCAATTGCTACAACAGATGAACTTAAATCACTTGGCACATCAGCAAGATCCAACCAACGAAACATTTAAACTCCACCAATTCCTGAAGCAAAAACTACTTGTGGTTTAAGCATGACACCATCTCCTTGAGCAAGTGCAACAAGACTTGGCTTTTTATCAACTAAAGCAATTGTTTGAGCAGGTTCATGAGTTTTTCTAACAAAACGTCCATGCACTAAATCTTGAATTTCATCTAAATCGACTTTAACGCTAGGAAATAATTCCATCGCTACATCTGCCATAGAAATCAATTTAATTTTGTCTAAATTTAAATTTTCTAATTTTAATGCATCATTAATTTTGTATCTTCCAGATTGAATTCTTCTCAAACTTGTAACGTGACCTCCCACATTAAGTTTTTTACCGATATCTCGTGCTAATGCTCTGATATAAGTGCCACTTGAACAATGAACAGTAATTGAAATGTCAATAAACTTGTTTAATCTTTTTATTTCATGCAAATCAATAGCACTTATATGTATTTTTCTTGGTTTTAATTCAACTTTTTCTCCACTTCGAACAATTTCATATGCTTTTTTGCCATCAACTTTTATTGCACTCACAGAAGAGGGAATTTGATCAATATCACCAATAAAACTTAATAAACATTTATTTACATCTTCATCAGCTAAATTTTCACAACTGTTTTCACTAGTAATTTCACCTTGTGCATCATCTGTTGTCGTATTTTGTCCCAATCGAATTGTTGCTTGATAAGTTTTATTATCGGAGACAATAAATGTTAAAAGTCTTGTGGCTTTTCCTAATCCGACAATTAAAACTCCACTTGCCTCTGGATCTAAAGTTCCTGCATGACCAACTTTTTTGGTATTACAAATTTTTCTAATTTTATGGACAACATCATGAGATGTCATTCCCAATGGTTTGTCAACAATTACAAAACCATTTAAAGATACATCTTCCTTAGTCAGATTCATCTCGTTCTTTATGTTTATAAGGATCTGATCCTGCAGCGTATTTTCCACTTTTAGCAATGCTGTGTAATTGAGCATCTCTTTCTTGTGCAGTTCTTAAAACTTCTGAGATATGAATTGCGTTTTCTGGTAAAGCATCATGCATGAAAGCAAGTGAAGGTGTGTGTTTAATACCTAATACTCTGCCAACTTCTGATCTAAGCATTCCTTTAGCAGAATCTAAAGCTTTCTTAGTGCTTAATCTTTTTTCATCATCACCAAGTACTGTGTAAAAAACAGTAGCTTCTCTTAAGTCTCCTGTAACTCGAACTTCTGTAACTGTGACAAATCCAAGACGAGGATCTTTTACTCTAGTTTCTAAAAGTTGCGCGACAGTCTCTTTAATTCGATCTGCAACTCTTTTTGCTCTTGCTTCATTCATTATTGACTAATTTCTTGGTTTTTCTCTTAATTCATAAGTCTCAATAACATCTTCAACTTTTAAGTCGTTGAAGTTTTCAAAGGAAATACCTCCTTCAAAGCCTTCCTTTAGTTCTGAAACATCGTCTTTAAATCTTCTTAACGAGGAAATGCTTAAGTTTTCAGTAATTTGTTTACCATCTCTAATAACTCTTGCTTTTGCTTTTCTGGTAATCACACCATCTCTAATAATTACTCCAGCTATATTTCCAACTTTGCTAGATTTAAATATTTCGCGAACTTCAGCAGAACCAAGTCTTACTTCTTCATAAATTGGTTTTAATTTACCCTTCAAAGCTTTTTCAATATCTTCAATAGCCTGATAAATAATTGAGTAGTAACGAATTTCTACTCCTTCACGATCAGCCATTTCCCGAGCACCAGATTCTGCTCTAACGTTAAATCCAATAATGATCGCTTCAGATGCTATTGCTAAATCAACGTCACTATTTACAATCGCGCCAACTCCGCGATGAATCACTCGAAGTTGTACATCTTCTCCGACTTCAAGTTTTACTAATGAATCTTCTAAAGCTTCAACAGAACCTGATACGTCACCTTTAATAATTAAGCGAAGCTCTTGAGTTTCGCCTTTCTTCATCGTGTCTAATACATCTTCTAGAGTGTGGCGTTTCTTGCTGCGAGCAAGTAAGGCATTTCTTTCACGGGCTGATCTTGCTTGTGCAATTTGACGTGCCACTCGATCTTCTTCAACCACTATAAATGTATCGCCAGCACTTGGCACACTTGTTAAACCTAAAACTTGAACTGGAAATGATGGACCAGCATTTTCAACATTATGTCCTGCATCATCTAACATCGCACGTACTCTTCCGTGTGCATCTCCTACAACAATTGAATCTCCAGCTTTTAAAGTTCCTCTTTGAACAAGAACTGTGGCAACTGGTCCTCGCCCTTTATCAAGATGAGCTTCAATTGCAACACCTTGAGCTTGCTGGGTTTGACTTGCTTTTAGATCAATTGCTGCATCTGCAGTAAGAATTATTGATTCTAAAAGATTTTCAATTCCTACTCCCGATTTTGCAGAAACGTCAACGAACATTGATTGACCACCGTATTCTTCTGGCAGTAAACCGTATTCAGATAGTTGTCCACGAACTTTATTTGGATCTGCACCTTCTTTATCAATTTTATTTACTGCAACCACAATTGGAACTTCTGCTGCTTGAGCATGATTTAGCGCCTCAATTGTTTGCGGTTTTACTCCATCGTCTGCAGCAACTACTAAAACTGCAATGTCTGTAACTTTTGCTCCACGTGCACGCATAGCTGTGAATGCTTCGTGTCCTGGTGTGTCAATAAATGTAATTTTTCTATCATCGCCACCGACATGTGCGGCTATTTGGTATGCACCAATGTGTTGGGTAATCCCACCGGCTTCTCCGCCTGCCACATTTGTGTTTCTTATGGTGTCCAGTAACAAAGTTTTACCATGATCAACGTGACCCATAATTGTTACCACAGGAGGTCTAACAACTAATTCGCCTTCATTTTCACCAAATGAAACGTCAAATGAATTTAATAATTCTCTATCTTCATCTTCTGGTGAAACTACTTGAATATCAAAATTTAATTCCACACCTAAAACTTGCAAAGTTTCATCAGGTAATGATTGAGTTGCAGTTGCCATCTCACCTAAATGAAATAGTGCTGTTACTAAACTTGCAGGATTTGCACCAATTTTTTCTCCCAAATCCATTAACGATGAACCGCGACTTAAACGAATTGTTCTGCCATCACCTTTTGGTAATTGCACACCACCAAGTTGTGGTGCTTCCATAAATTCTTCGAACTCTTGCCTTTTTTCACGTTTTGATTTCGAACGTTTTTTTCCTGTATTTTGTTTTCCAAATGCACCAGCGGCATTTCCTCTACCAGTTCTTTGTCCAGGTCTTGCACCACCTGGTGCTGAAGTTGGAAATGCTGGACGATTGCGATCAAAACCGCCGGGTCCACGATTTGGTCCGCCAGTTTTATTTCTATCAAAATTAGTTGGTGCACCAGTTCTATTTGGTCCACCAGGTCTTTGATTTCCAAAATTTCCTGGACCACGATTTGGTCCACCAGGTCTTGGTGCACCTGGTCTTGGTGCAAAATTTCCTGGACCTCTATTTGGTCCACCAGGTCTTGGTCCACCTGGGCGAGACATTGGTCTTGGCATTGAACCAGGCGCACTTGGTCGTGGTCCACCAGTTGTGCCAAATGGATTATTTCCAGGTCTTGGCATTGCAGGTCTTGGTGCATTTGGAGTTGAAGTACCAAATGGATTATTTCCAGGTCTTGGAGTTTGTGGTCGTGAAGTTTGTGGAGTTTCAGTTTTATTAACTGAAGTTTGTGGATTTAAATTTTCAGCAGCAGGTTTTGATTCTTCAACTTTTTTAATTGGTGCTTCTTTTTTAACTTTAATTTCTTTTGCAGGCAAAGCTGCTTTTAATCTATTTGCAACTGGAAGTTCAATTGTGGAAGAAGCAGATCGTACAAATTCACCCATTTCTTGCAATTTTGCAAGAACAACTTTGCTTTCGTATCCGAGCTCTTGAGCCAGCTCATATACGCGAATCTTGGACAACTGTTCTCCTGTCTTATTTAAGGACAGGTTTATCCAATCCTTAAATCACTAAAAATAAAGCCTTCATTTTGAAGTGCTCATTTAGTGCTCATTGTGTTTTCTCCGTTAGGGAGTAGTAGTGATAAAGATAAGAGTACTTCA
>CAZZKM010000022.1:0-17963 GCA_964655115.1 uncultured Bifidobacterium sp. | reverse complement strand
AATTAAAATCCGGAATTTACATATAAATCCGGTCAGGCTATTCTAGTAGGACAACAAAATTCCGGATTTTTGAAGATTTCTCTGGCGAGTAAATATAAAAATCTCTGAATTTATAATTAATTTAGAAGGTGTATTAATGAAAAATTCAATTGGGCAAAGTTTACGTTTTGCTCGAGAGAGTAAAGGTTTAACACTTTCTGAAGTTTCATCAAAAATTAGAGTACGTGAGTCACTTTTAAAATTAATTGAAAATGATGATTTTGCAAAAGTTGGTGCCGATGTTTATGTTCGTGGACATATTCGCGCAATGGCAACTTTTTTGGGATTAGATCTTGATGAATTAATGTCGCTTTATCCAAAAAGTTCAGATGACAACTACGACCCGGTTAGTCCGGTAGAAAACTTAGAATCCCAATCTCAAGACAGTAGTCCGACAAGAATTTCGACTTTTGAACTAAGCGGAAGATTCTTTAATCCAGTTGAAAAAGTAAAAATTAGATCTGGCACTAATTGGTCAGTAATTATGGCTGGAGCTTTAGCAGTTATCACTTTAATTTCTATTGGTTCAGTAATTGTTTCAACCATCAATTCACCAAATACTGACGTTGTTGCTGAAGAAACAGCAATCACACCTTCACCAGAAGTAACAACTAATAAATCTGCAAATGAAAATTTAACTGCTGCTGTTCCAAGTATTGGAGTTGATGTTTTAATTCAAGCAGTGGGCGCAAGCAGTTGGGTTCGAGCAACAGATATAAACGATGTTGAATTATTTGAAGGAATTATTAGAGATGGTCAGGAACAAAGAGTAGGAAGTGTTGAAGGAGTAAAACTTTTACTGGGAAACGCTGGTGCTTTGAATTTAACTGTCAATGGTCAAGTACTTGGTAAAGCCGGTGGAAACGGTGAAGTTGTTAGAGTTGAATTTGGACCTGAAGGTCCGGTTCAATAAAAAATATAAATATAATTAGTTTTAAATATTCTTTAATAATTTAGTTAGGGTTTAATGTCAACAAAAGTTGCGATCGTCACCTTAGGTTGTGCTCGTAACGAAGTTGATAGCGAAGAAATAGCCGCGAAGTTGGCAAGTTCTGGCATTGATCTTGTACAAGAACCAAGTCAAGCAGATGCAGTCTTTGTAAATACTTGTGGTTTTATTGAAACTGCTAAAAAAGACAGTATCGATACTCTTTTGGCAGCAAATGATTTAAAAAAAGAAACTAACGTAAAAGCTGTTGTCGCTTTAGGATGTATGGCAGAAAGATACGGAGAAGAATTAGAAAAATCATTACCCGAAGCTGACGCAATTTTAGGATTTGATGATTACGATCAAATCGCTCTAAAATTAAATCAAATTTTAAAAGGTGATAAACCAAAACCACCAGTCGCCCAAGATCGCAGATTGTTACTACCTATTTCGCCAACACAAAGAAATTCAAAAAATGAAAAAAAATTCAATCGTTTTCGTTTAGATGAAAAATTTGTTGCTCCGTTAAAACTTGCTTCAGGTTGTGATCGTCGCTGCACTTTTTGTGCCATTCCTCGTTTTAGAGGGGCCTATTTATCGAGAAAGCCAACTGAAATTTTAGAAGAGGCAATTTGGTTAGCCGAAAATGGAGTTAAAGAACTTTTTTTGGTTAGCGAAAACACCACTAGTTATGGAAAAGATTTAGGCGATATTCGATTATTGGAAACCTTACTTCCTGAAATAGCAAAAATTGATCAAATTTCTTGGATCAGGCTTTCCTATCTTCAACCTGCCGAAATTAGAAATACTTTAATCGAAAGCATATTAAAAACCCCTAAAGTTGCTCCATATTTTGATATTTCTTTTCAACACGCACATCCAGATGTTCTAAGGCGCATGAAAAGATTTGGTAGCACTAAAGAATTCTTAAATCTAATTCAAAATATTAGAAAAATTAGTCCAGAAGCAGGAATCAGAAGTAATTTCATAGTTGGATTTCCTGGAGAAACTCAAGAAGAATTTGAAGAAATAAAAGTATTTTTAGAAGAAGCACAACTTGACGCTATTGGTATTTTTGGTTATTCGCCAGAAGATGGAACAGAAGCAATTAATTTCAAAGAGCAGATAGATGAAGAAATAATTAAAGAGAGAGTTTCAGAATTAACAGATATTTCTCAAGATTTGATGAGTCAAAAAGCTAATTCTCGTATCGGATCAACTTCAGAAATTATGGTCGAATCTATCGAAGATCAAGAAATTACTGGAAGGATTAAGCAACAAGGACCTGAAACGGATGGAATTAGTTATATTTCTGATCAAAACATTAAACTAGGCGATATCTTAGAAGTAGAAATTATTGGCAGTAACGGTGCTGATCTAGAGGTGAAGAGAAAATAGACAAGAAAGTAATTAAAAAAGCTGTTCCAGATCGAGTTGCAGATCCGATTTCGGCTGTAAGTAATTTAAATTTACCAAATTCTTTAACTTTTTTAAGAATTTTATTTGTTCCTGTTCTTGCTTGGTTGTTATTTAAAGAAAATGCTGAAACCGATTTCATGAGGTTAGTCTCAGCTATTGTTTTTATCGTTGCAGGTTTGACAGATATTGCTGATGGAATCATAGCCAGAAAATATAAATTAATTACTAATTTTGGAAAGATATTTGATCCAATTGCCGATAAAGCATTAATTGGTGTTGCCTTAATCGGATTATCAACTTTAGGTTTTCTTGATTGGTGGATAACTTGGGTAATTTTATTTAGAGAATTATTTGTTACGTTCTTAAGATTTTGGGTAATTAATAAAGGTGTAATTCCTGCAAGTCGTGGAGGAAAATTAAAAACAATCATGCAAATTGTGGCAATAAGTGCTTATCTATTGCCTTTACCAGATAGTTTTAATTTACTAAGAGAACTTTTAATGTATGTAGCTGTAATTCTTACAATTTTGACTGCTATTGATTACATTTTAAAAGCCATCATGACTGATAGAAACTAATTTGCACAATTTAGCTCTTGAGGTAGTTGAAAAGTTAAAAGAAAAGAATTTAACTATTGCAACAGCTGAGTCATTAACTGCAGGCTTATTAAGTTCTAAGTTAGCAGAAATTGAGGGGGCTTCAAAAGTTTTTAAAGGCGGGATCGTTGCCTATCAAAATGAAGTAAAGGAAAATATTTTAAATATCGATTCAAAAACTATAGATAAGTATTCAAGTGTTTCTCGAGAAGTTGCAATATTAATGGCAGAAAATGTGAGAAAAAAACTTAAGACAGATCTTGGTGTGTCCACAACTGGTGTGGCAGGACCTGGTCTTGTAGGTGATAAAAAAATTGGCACAGTATTTGTGGCCATTTCCTTTAGCGAACACAATATGTGCCTTGAATTAAATTTGTCAGGAGATAGGCAATCAATCAGAGAAGAATCTTGCCATAAATTATTCGAACTAATTCTTGAAAAACTTGTGTAAGAAAAGTGGATTTGCAAGATCTAGGCTAGAATTGAAAAATGATAGTTTTACGAAAAGTCATGGGTGACCAATTGCGTAAACAGCGCTTATCCCAAAAAAGATCACTTCGCGATATCTCCAAAAATGCCAAAGTTTCTTTGGGGTATTTAAGCGAAGTAGAAAGAGGCCAAAAAGAAGCCTCCTCTGAACTATTGGGTGCTATTTGTGGCGCATTAAATTTGTCTTTAAGTAAATTTATGTTTGAAGTTACCAAGGCTGTTGCTGAAATAGAGCAACACCCACAAGGTGTGACGGTTTTACCAATTAGTAAAAAATCTGATTCAGCTGCTGCCTAGTTTTTTATTTAAAACATTAATTAATCTAATCCGGTTATATCTTTGAATTATTAAACAAGGAAAATTCACCACATGGGCAAAAACAATGTTGAAAATTACTGCCCATAAGGGATTAAACAAGGTTGTCACAATCCAACCAGCTGTCATTAACCAATGAGCAATTTCTGCTCTTCTGGTTTCTTTAATAAATTGCTCTAATTGAGCAATTTCTCCATTTGCCACACTTCTTTTTTGAAAACCTTCTTTAAAAAAGCCTCCTAATTCTGGCATTTTATCTTTCCATTTATCAATAAATAAATAATTTTTAAACCACTTCAAATTTTTTTCAAAAAATAGAATATGAGTTAATACATAGTCCTTGTTTAGAAATTTATCAGGCAAAATGCTTGCTAAATAGCCAATAAAATAAAACCAAAAAATCCAAGCACCTAAATTCAACATGAAAAATCTAATTGCTTGCATTATTTAAGTCCTTTTTTAGCATCAAGGATTCTATCTTTCCAGATAACTTTTCCTTGCCAAGTTTTGGTAACTGAATAAAAAAATACTACTAAAAAGTAAAGAATCATGAATGGATATAAAATTAAATAAAAATTAAAATTACCTAATTTTCTTATAAACCACCAGAATTGGAATCCAAAACCAATTGTTAAAACATATTGATAAAGGGAAGGTGCTTGATTAGTAAATGGCCAAGCAAGAAATGCAAATGGTAGCTCCCATGCAGCTGCAACTAATCCACTAAACCAAGCAAATAAAAGAATCCACCTAGATCTTGAAATACCAGCTGATCCTGCAGCCATGTTTTTAGTAAATCCTTGTGTTAAGGATTTCCAGCCGTTTGGATACATTTGAAAACTTATATCTTTTGCTCCAATAAAAGTTTGAACATTCAAATTATTTTTTTGAAATTCAAGACCAAGAGCCCTATCTTCAAGTAGTTGAGATTTAACTTTTTCAAAACCACCAATTATTTCTAAATCTTTTTTTGAAACCATCATGACTGGCCCAAATGCAAGTCCGTTTTTTTCACCAAGTCTTGCGCCAATACTTCCAATTAAATTAAAAACTGAAGCAAATCTTTCGTAAGTTGAGGTCATTTGGTGAAAAGGTTGTACAGATATTAAACCTTGATGAATTTCATATGCATAATTTAGTTTTCCTAAAGCTTTGCTATGGAGTTTTGTGTCTGCATCTAAAAAAACTAATCTTTCATTTCTGGCAACATGAGTTCCTTGCATTAAAGCAAAAGATTTTCCAGTCCAATCAGATGGTAATTCTTTTGACTGGATCACTTTCGCTGCAAATGAGGCAGCAATTTCAGCTGTCTTATCAATTGAGTGATCATCAATTACGATAATTTCATCGGGTTTAAGTTCTGAATTAGCTAAAGAATCAAGCAATTTAGGAAGTGTTTTTTCTTCGTTTCGGGCAGGAATAATGACGCTTAATTTTGCTTGCCTTGAACCTTGGGGTAGTTGGGCAAGTTTTGATTGAATAAACCAACCTAAAATCCAACGCAGTAAAAGCGTGAAACCATAAAAATCCATATGTGCCTATAGTCTTGCATTTATTGTTAGATTTGAATTCTTATGTGGGTAACTGAATTACGACGAAGGTTGAAAGCACATTTCGGTGAAGATTACGCAGCTTCGTGGGCAAAAGATTTTGTTTTGCCTGAATTAGGAGGCATCAGCGTTGATGAAGCCTTAAGGCTGGGATTTGATGCTCAGACTATTTGGAAAGCAGTTGCCTCAAACCAAGGAATTGATTCCTCTTTCGAATAAGCGGCGTGTCTGATATGATTCGAACACCTGTTCGAGTAATGTGCACAGGTAAGAGATGTCCCCAGCCTCAAAAAGGTCCAGGACAAATGTCAGTGCTTGAACATATCTTGGTTTAAGTAACGGACAAAACTAGGACCAAAAGAAAGGGTCAAAATGGCAACAGCGGCAAATGACCGCGACAAGGCTCTAGAAGCAGCCCTGTCACAAATCGATCGTCAATTTGGACGCGGATCAGTGATGCGTCTTGGACAAGATGATCGTCCTCCAGCAGAAGTAATTCCGACTGGTTCAATCGCATTAGATATCGCACTTGGAATTGGTGGTCTACCAAGAGGTCGAGTTGTTGAAATTTATGGACCTGAATCAAGTGGTAAAACCACAGTTGCACTTCATGCCATTGCAAACGCTCAAAGAGCAGGTGGCATTGCAGCATTTATCGACGCAGAACATGCACTTGATCCAGAGTACGCGCAAAAACTTGGTGTAGATATTGATGCACTTTTAGTTAGCCAACCAGATACTGGTGAACAAGCTTTAGAAATTGCAGACATGTTAGTCAGATCCGGAGCGTTGTCATTAATAGTCGTTGATTCAGTAGCAGCACTTGTTCCAAGAGCTGAAATTGAAGGCGAAATGGGTGATAGTCACATGGGTCTACAAGCAAGACTTATGAGTCAAGCGTTAAGAAAAATGACCAGTGCTTTAGCAAATTCAAATACCACAGCAATTTTTATTAACCAACTAAGAGAAAAAATTGGTGTGATGTTTGGCTCTCCAGAAACAACAACTGGCGGTAAAGCTTTGAAATTCTACTCTTCAGTTCGATTAGATGTGAGAAGAATTGAAACCTTAAAAGATGGAACCGATGCAGTTGGAAATAGAACCAGAGTCAAAGTAGTTAAAAACAAAATGGCTCCTCCATTCAAACAAGCAGAATTTGACATCATCTTCGGAGAAGGAATCTCTCGAGAAGGAAGCCTTATTGACATGGGCGTAGAACACGACATTGTTAAAAAGAGCGGCTCTTGGTTTACCTATGAAGGCGATCAACTTGGTCAAGGTAAAGAAAATGCCAGAGCATTTTTAAGAGATAATCCAGATTTAGCAAACGAAATTGAACGCAAAATCAAGGAGATCTTTTCATTAAGCGCTAAAGCTGAATCAGCTGATGCTGATGTAGTTCCAATAGCAGCAAGCGAGTAAATGGGAGAAGTAGTTCGACTTCAACAAACCGGTGTGCCTAAAAAAGCACACCGGTTTAAAAAAATAAGTCCTGAAAATTTAGTTACTGCATTGCCAGTACCCGAATCAATTTCTGAAGAGATAGATCAAAATCAAATTGCCAAGCAAGTTTTATTAAGACGATTATCTAATGCACCTAGAACTAGAAAAGAATTAGCACAAGATTTAAAAAAGAAAAAAATTGAAGAAGATATTGCCCAATTAGCTTTAGATAGATTTGAAGAATTAGGTTTAATCAACGATCAAACTTTTTCAGATAATTTTGTCTCCAACACCCATCAAAGACGTAAATTAGGGAAAAAAGCCTTAAAACAACAATTAAGATCCAAGGGTGTTTCAGAAGAAATAGCTAATCAAGCAGTTTCTCAGATTTCTGAAACAGATGAATTTCAAGCCGCTTTAGCTCTAGCTCTTAAAAAAATGCGTTCCATACAACACGATGATCCCCAAAGCCAAATAAGAAAAATTGTGGGACTTCTGGCAAGAAAAGGGTATTCTGCTGGTTTGAGTTTTCAAGTCGCTAAAGAAGTAATAAATGATTTTCCAGAAGGTTTAACCCTTCAAAATTAACAAATCGGACATTTTATTGTCAGTGGTTTGTTTTAAGTTATAACTTAAGTTACTTTAAATAGGGGAATCTATGAAAAAAATTTTTATAATAATTACTTCAATATTAATTTCTACTTTGCCAGCAGTAAACGCACATGCAAATGTGACATTTGATGGAGATGTGTCATGTCCAGCTGATTATCCAATTAAATACGCAGAATTTAATGTTGCCACAGGAAAGCAAATTACAGTTTGCCACACGGAAACATACCATCAAGCAAACATAATTGGCGGAGAAGTTTTTCAAAACTATGTAAATTCAGGTGGAACTTTAGATATAACTCAGGCCATTAATCAATATCGCCAAGAGCAACAAGCTATAAATAATCAACGAACAAATGCCGAAGCGCAAGCTTTAGCTGAAGCTCAAGCTAATCCTGGTGTTGAAGTTTGTAAATCTTGGTCTTACACGAGTACTTTTAATGGCACTGGCGGCGGAGGAACCTGTGTAACTATTCCACTTGCTGCTAAGTCAATCGATAACACAATTGCAGCAAACAAAATTTCTGAAATTAGAGCCAAACTTGAATCTGATCCACAATACGCTGTACTTCGTTATGGAATTGGTAATCAGACTTTTGATTATTCACCTTCAGAAAGATCTGCTTTATTAGATCAATGGGCAGTAAATATGGCAGGAAACGAACTTGCCAAAAGTGCAGCAAGTAAAAAAGCCGCTAAAAATCCAGGTTTAAGAGTTTGTAGCGATTGGGCTGTAGGAAATCAAAGTGGACAGCAATGTGACTATGTTCCAGTAGCTTTAAGTTCAAAAATAATTCTAAGTTCAGTCAATGAACAATTAGATTCACTTGATTTAGAAGCAAAAATTGATAAGAAAATCAACAAACATGTCAAAGTTATTGATTCAGCAATTCCTGATACTACAAATTCTAAGATTATTTCTGTTCCTAAAGCACCTAAAGGATTAATTCAAACATTAAGCGTTGAAAATCCAGACGACTGCTCAGTTAAGGGTCAAAAAGTAAAAATTGACAAAGGGGCTATGTGTGAATTAAAAATTCAGTTAAATATTACCGAGGACATTAAAATTAGTTTTGCTCAAACAATTAAGCGCAATTAGATTAATTTCGCACTTGGTATAGATTACTTTGTAGTATGAGTAATCAATCTTTTGACTTTACCGTATCTAAAAAACTTGCCGAAGATAATCAATTTTTAGGTAGAGCTGGTGTAATAAAAACACCACACGGTGAAATTCCTACACCTGCATTTATTCCAGTTGGAACCAAAGCAACCGTTAAATCAGTTTTGCCAGAAAGTATGAATACTTTAGGAGCAAAAG
Organism: uncultured Bifidobacterium sp.; assembly: GCA_964655115.1. Lineage (GTDB taxonomy): Bacteria > Actinomycetota > Actinomycetes > S36-B12 > UBA5976 > ATZT02. The sequence continues at coordinate 9,254 of CAZZKM010000022.1, read as the reverse complement.
CGCTGCTGGCTAATGCATATCACCTTTACTTACAACCTGGTCCAGAAATTATCGATCAGGCAGGTGGTTTAGCAAAATTTATGAATTGGAATGGTCCAACTTTTACCGATAGCGGTGGATTTCAAGTTTTGTCTTTAGGAGTTGGTTATAAAAAAGTTATTGCAATGGATCCAGAAAATTTTCAAACCGAAGAAGTGATTGCTACTGATAAAGATCGATTAGCCCATGTTGATGAAGATGGAGTTAATTTCAAATCACACTTAGATGGCTCCATGCATAGATTTACTCCTGAGTTTTCCATGCAAGTTCAACATAAAATAGGTGCAGACATAATTTTTGCATTTGACGAATGCACCACTCTTTTAAACACAAGACAATATCAAGAAAATTCTTTAGAAAGAACTTATCGTTGGGCAAAAAGATGCATTAGCGAACATGAAAAATTAACTAAAGAAAGAAGTGATAAACCTTATCAAGCTTTGTTTGGAGTTATTCAAGGTGCACAATATGAAGATTTAAGAAAAAAAGCTAGTAAGGATTTAAGTGAATTAGAATTTGATGGATTTGGAATAGGTGGGGCATTAGATAAAAATCAATTAGGCACAATTGTTAATTGGGTAAATGAAGAATTGCCTGAAAACAAACCAAGACACTTACTTGGTATAGGTGAACCTGAAGATTTATTTGTTGGAGTAGAAAACGGTGCAGACACATTTGATTGCGTTGCGGCATCAAGAGTTGCAAGAAATAATGCAGTTTATGCCACTACTGGAAGATTTAATGTTTCTGTAAGTAAATATAAAAACGATTTTTCTCCCATTGAAGAAACCTGTATTTGTTACACCTGTCAGAACTACACAAAAGCTTATTTAAACCACCTAATTAGAGCAAAAGAAATGTTAGCTTCCACACTTTTAACTATTCATAATGAATTTTTTATTGTTAACTTAGTTGCAAAGATGCGCAAATCGATAATTGAAGGTAATTTTTTTGAATTTAAAAATGAATTTTTAGGTAAATATAATTGGAATAGAGCTAGTAACTAAGTTCTTTTTTCTTTACAAACTTGATAACTTTATAAGTTATTGGTAGTAAAAGTACTTCTAATAAAGTTTTGTACAAATATCCAATAACAACATATTTAATAAAATCAACTCCAGTTATAATTCCATAAAAGGCAATTGTGCAAAAAACAATAGTATCCGCTAATTCACCAACAGCTGTAGAACCAATTAATCTTAGCCAAAGATATTTTTCTTTTGTCTTTTCTTTTATCTTTACCAGAACGTATGAATTTAATAATTGGCCTACAAGATAACCTGAAATACTTGCTAAAACTATTTGGGGAACAAATCCTAAAATTGTTTCAAAAGCAGTTTGATTTGGCCAATCTGTAGCAGGAGGTGAAAATTGAACTAGTAAGAATGTAAGCGAAGCAAGTATGGATAATCCAAAACCTGTAAAAATTGCTTTTCTTGTTGCCTTAAAACCATAAACTTCACTTAAAACATCTCCCACTATGTAAACCAAGGGAAAAAGGAAAGCTCCACCATCGGTAATGATCGGGCCAAATTCAATTAATTTAACTGCGCCAATATTTGAAATTAATAAAAGGCCACAAAAAATCGCAATTAAATACGGGTAGAGACCAATAGATTCTTGAGCAAATTGAACTTCATTTCGTTTAGATTTAGTAGTCTTCACGATTTCCAATCTAACCACGGCGTAGTCTTGACTAAGTATGTCAACTCGCACGTATTACGTTAGAACTTTTGGCTGTCAAATGAACGAACATGACTCTGAAAGATTATCTGGACTTTTGGAAGACGCTGGATTTGTTGCGGCAAATACCGAAGATGCCGATGTAGTTGTTTATAACACTTGTGCCGTTAGAGAAAACGCAGATAACAAATTATATGGAAATCTAGGAATGTTATATCGAATAAAAGAAAAAAGACCCAATATGCAAATTGCAGTAGGCGGTTGTTTAGCTCAAAAAGATAAAGAGATTATTCAAAAAAAAGCACCTTGGGTTGATGTAGTTTTTGGAACACATAATTTTGGTTCTCTTCCAATATTGCTTGAGAGAGCTCGAGTAAATAATGAGGCTCAAATTGAAATACTCGAATCTTTAGAAGTATTTCCTTCAAATTTGCCAAGCAAGAGAGACTCAATTCATTCTGCATTAGTTGCGATAAGTGTTGGTTGCAATAACACATGCACATTTTGCATAGTTCCATCGTTGCGCGGGAAAGAAAAAGATAGAAAAGCTGGGGAAATTTTGGATGAAATTAAAACACTAACAAGTCAGGGTGTTTTAGAAGTGATGCTTCTTGGTCAAAATGTAAATTCATATGGAGTTGAATTCGGAGATAGATTTGCTTTTGGCAAACTTTTAAGAGCTTGTGGTGAGATAGAAGAGTTAGAAAGAGTGCGATTTATTTCTCCTCATCCAAAAGATTTCACTGAAGATGTCATATCTGCTATGGCTGAAACTAAAAACGTAATGCCACATCTTCATATGCCATTGCAATCAGGTAGCGACAAAGTACTCTCCGATATGAAACGTTCTTATAGAACTACAAAGTATTTATCCATACTTCAAAAAGTTAGACAGGAAATTCCTGAAGCTGCAATTACAACCGATATAATTGTTGGATTTCCAGGAGAAACTGAAGAAGATTTTCAACAAACTATTGATTTAGTTAAAGAAGCAAAATTTGCATCAGCTTTTACATACCAATATTCAAAACGTCCTGGAACTCCGGCTTCTACTATGCCTAATCAGATTGATCCAACCGTAATCAATGAAAGATATGAAAGGTTGGCCAAAGTTATTAATGAAGTCATATTAGAACAAAATAAAAAACAAATCGGCAAAAATGTAGAGGTTTTAGTTTCCAATAGTGAAGGTAAAAGAGATCAACATTTAAACACTTTGTCTGGTCGCGCCAAAGATAATCGATTAGTTCACTTTTATCCTGATTCTGAATTAAAAATTAGACCAGGTGATTTTGTTGAAGTTCAAATTACTCAAGCACAACCTTTTTATCTAGTGTCTGATAAAAAAATTCTCAAGGTAAGAAATACCAAAGCTGGAGATCTTTGGCAAATGAGTAAAGAGGATTCAAATCGTCAGGTATTGCTGGGATTACCAACTTTGGCTCGGAATTAAGAAATTGAAAGTAATCGCAATTGTAGGACCAACTGCTGTTGGTAAAAGTGATTTGGCGATAAAAATAGGTCGCAGCAAAAACATTGAAGTAATAAATGCAGATGCAATGCAGTTGTATAAAGGTATGGATATTGGAACTGCAAAATTAGATTTAAAAAGTAGAGAAAATATCCCGCATCATTTGATTGACGTGTTATCCCCAAATGAAGAAGCTAGTGTCTCAGTATTCCAATCAAAAGCAAGAGCGTTAATTAAAGAAATACAACAAAGAGAAAATACTCCAGTACTAGTTGGAGGAAGCGGACTATATATAAATGCAGTTTTGGAAGATTTAGAGTTTCCTGGCACTAATTTGGAAATTAGGGCAAAATACGAGGAAATATTAGAAAAAAACGGAGTTGATTTTTTATATAACGAATTAAAAAAAATAGATCCTGAAGCGGCAAATAATATACTAGAAAATAATGCTAGAAGAATAGTAAGAGCACTTGAAGTTAATGAATTAACTGGCAAGAATTTTAATGCAAAACTTCCAGAACCTTCGCCAATATTTAATGATGTTCGAATCGGATTGAATTTAGAACGAGAATTACTTGACTTGCGTATTGAAACTAGAGTTCATGAAATGTTTAGTAGAGGCCTGGTAGATGAAGTTCAGCTTATTCTCGATAAGTTGATCCAGGGAAAGACTGCTCAAAAAGCACTTGGTTACTCACAAGTAATTGATTTCTTGAAGGGTGAAATAACTCTAGAACAAGCAATTGAGCAAACAATCATTCAAACTCGAAAATTTGCTCGAAGGCAAATTTCATGGTTTAAAAGAGATTCAATGATTCAATGGTTTGATGCTCAAGACGATGAACTTTTGTCAAAAGTTAATAGAATAATTTAATGGATTCCAATATCGAATACGTCAAAGGTCATGGCACCAAAAATGATTTTGTCATTATTGAAGATTTAGAAGACAATCTGGACTTATCTTTAAATCAAGTTAAAGAAATTTGTGATCGTAATTCTGGTATTGGTGCAGATGGAATTTTAAGAGTTGTAAAAAATAATAATCAATTTTTTATGGACTACAGAAATGCAGATGGTTCATTAGCTGAAATGTGCGGTAACGGGGCAAGAGTTTTTGGCCTTTATTTAAAGGAAAGAAATTTAGTCAATGAAGATACTTTCACAATATCCACAAGAGCAGGTGATGTAAATATTTCAGTAATTAATCCAAATGAAATATCTGTAACTATGAAAACTGCAAAAATTAGAAATAATCCAGTTGAAATCAAAAATAATTCAAGAACATATTCAGCAACTGGGGTAGACGCTCCTAATCCACACGCTGTGGTTTTCGTTGATGACTTAGCTGAGATTGGGGATTTAAAAGTGCCTCCAATTCATTTGCCAAGCGAGGAATTTGCCCAAGGAGTTAATGTTGAATTTGTCAAAAAAATCTCAGATACTCATGGACAAATGCGTGTTTTTGAAAGAGGTAGCGGAGAAACACTCTCATGCGGGACCGGTGCTTGTGCTGTAGCAACGGTGTTAAGAAAGTTAAGTAATAATCAACAAGATCAATTTCAAATTGATGTTAAGGGAGGAACTTTAATAATTAATTTTGTAGGGGACAAAATTATTATGACGGGGCCTGCCGTTTTGGAAAGTTCTGGGATTTTAAAAGATAATTGGTATTCAATAAAACAATGAGTACTTTTAAAGACAATGAAAATTTAGATCTTCAAGATAGAGCTGCGTTAAGAAGAGTTTCAACTTTTTCTACAGAACTTCAAGATATTACTGAAGTTGAATACAGAAAAATTCAATTAGAAAAAGTTGTTTTAGCGGGTGTTTGGGTTACGGGTTCATGGGAATCAGCTGAGAGATCTTTACAAGAATTAGCACGTCTTGCTCAAACTGCTGGTTCCCAAGTTTTAGAAGGAGTCATTCAAAGAAGAGATAATCCAGATCCTGCAACCTATCTTGGTTCAGGAAAAGCTTTGGAATTGCGAAAAATAGTTTCACAAACAGGTGCTGACACTGTAATTATCGATGGTGAATTAAGTCCATCGCAACTTATCCATTTAGAAGATGTTGTCAAAGTAAAAGTTGTAGATAGAACTTGGTTAATTCTTGACATATTTGCCAAACATGCAAAAAGTAGAGAAGGAAAAATTCAAGTATCTCTTGCGCAAATGCAATACATGCTACCTAGATTAAGAGGTTGGGGTGAAACATTAAGCAGGCAAACTGCAAGTGGTGGATCGCCAGGAATTGGGACGAGAGGTCCTGGTGAAACAAAACTAGAAACTGATAGAAGAAGAATTCACCATCAAATGACAAAATTGCGTAAAGATTTAAAAGATCTTGCAAAGTCACGTGACGTTCAAAGAAGTTCAAGAAGAAGCGGAAACACTTTATCTGTCTCAATTGCAGGTTATACAAATGCTGGAAAGTCATCACTTTTAAATAAAATCACTGGTGCAGGAGTTTTAGTAGAGGATGCTCTTTTTGCAACGCTTGATCCAAAAGTAAGAAAAACTCAACTACCTTCCGGAAGATTTATTACAATTTCAGACACAGTTGGATTTGTTAGACATTTGCCACACCAACTTGTGGAAGCTTTTAAATCAACCTTAGAAGAAGTATCTAATTCTAATTTAATAATCCACTTAGTAGACGGAAGCGATCCAGATCCAGAAGGACAATATAAATCCGTAAGAGAAGTGTTACAAGAAATTGGAGCAGATCACATAAGAGAGTTAATTGTCATAAATAAAATAGATTTAATTGATGACGAGAAAATAACAACGCTGAAAAGAATTTTTAAAGATTCTTTATTTATTTCAACAAAAGAAAGTAGTGGAATTCAAGAATTATTGCAGGAAGTCGATAAAAAGCTTCCAAACCCCACAAAGGAAATAAAAGTGTTAATTCCATACTCTAGAGGAGACATTTTGGCCAAAATCCATGAAGATGGCAAAGTAGTTTCATTATTACATGAGGATTTTGGTACCAGAGTACATGCATTTGTGCCAGCTGACCTTTTTCATTTAATTGAAAATTTGGAATTAATTGAAAATAAATAAATCAAAATTACTTAATTATGTATTTTTTCTAGTTGCAATAATAATTCTATTTTTTGTTTTACGTTGGTTTATAAACGATTTAGATTTCAATGAAGTTCTAAAATCTATAAATAAATTAAATTATTATCAATTATTTTTATTAATTCTTACAGCATTTTTTAATATATGGGTCTTTCAATATCCCTATTTGGTTACGACTAAGGGACTAAGTTACTTTCAAGCTTTTAAAGTGCGCAACGCATCATTTGCTATTAGTAATTGCGTACCTGCAGGTGGAACTATAGGTTTAGCAGCTCAATATGCGATGCTTAAATCTTTTGGGATTTCTAACCAAAGTATTTCAACAACAGTTGCAATCGCCAGTGTTTGGAATGGTTTAATCTCATATTTAATGCCAATTTTTGGCTTGATCTCACTTTCAATATCTACAAAATTGACACCTGGTTTAGTTAATTCAACATTATTAGGAACTTTTGTATTAATTTTTGCTGTAAGTTTTTTAATTTTGACTTTTAAATCTGAAGCAATTTCAAAAAAAATAGGTAAAGCTATTGATTATTTACTTAAACCTTTAACTCGGTTTTCTAATACAAAAATTAATTTTTCAAAAGTTTTGAATAATTTTCGAGATCAAGTTATTGAAACTGTTAAAGCAAAATGGCTTCAAATTACTGCGAGTAATCTTTTAGTGCAAATTTCAATGTTTTTTATCTTTTGGGTAAGTTGTTATTCAGTAAATATAGAGTTATCTGTATTCGTATTATTTGCAGCCTTTTGTTTTGGAAGATTTGGCACTGTTATTCCCTTTACTCCAGGTGGAGTGGGTACTACTGACGTGATTATGGTTTCAACCTTAATTCTTTATGGAGCCAATGACGTTCAATCATTCGTGGCAGTTTTATTGTGGCGTACTTTCTATTATCTTCCCCAAGTTTTGATAGGAGTCATTAGTTACTTTCAGTGGCAGTTGAGCCGCACCAAGTAAAGATTGGTCATGGAATCTAGAGGGAAAAGGCACTTATTCAGGTTTCAAGTTGCATGAAATAACTGGTGATTTATAGTTATTTAAACGAGGGGAGTACCCCTAAAAACGCAAGCGTCGTCAACACGAAATTGAAGTCAGATTTCCGGCGCAGCACCAGGTTTTTAAAACTTGGTCGGGAGAGACCTCGGGAAAAAAGATAAACAAAATTTGTTTATCAATTTAGCCCGGGAGTCGACATGCCTGTTGTTTCAAAAAAGAAAAATGGAATTCCTGTAGTTCTTACAGAAATTGGAAGAGTTGAACTTCTCAAACAAGTTGATCACATTAGAAAAGTTCAATTACGTGCATTAGCGCCTCTAATAACTGCCATAGATAGAGACGAAAGAGACGTAGCAGAATTTACAAGGTTAACCGAAGAAGCAAATGAACTTGAATCGTTTGTTTCAGAGGCAGGTAAACCTGATTTATTACTTGACGACAAAACCGTAAGACTTGGGTGTGTTGTCAAAGTACAGACTGATAAAGAAAAATTTAAGGTTAGAGTTGTACACCCAATTGAGGCACATCTAGACGATGAAAGAATCTCGGTTTACTCACCACTAGGCCAAGCATTGTTTGGAAATAAAAAAGGTGATCGAGTAACTGTGATTGCACCTAGCGGTAACTGGACAGCTGTTATCAAATCCGTGGAATTACTTCCTTAGTCCCTCCCGAGTAAGAAGTAATTCTGCAAGCAACCTAACCCCTGGGGACTTATCCCCAGGGGTTAGTTATTAGCAATTTTAAAACATATTCATATGTAATTTATTTATTTGTTTGATTATTAAATAATGAATCAAATAAAAATTGATGGACCAAAAAAACTACTAAGTAAAATTCCTACAATCATCAAATTCCAACCATGTAATCAACTGATTGTGTGTGGATTAAAGGGGCCAGAGAGTAAATTCATATGTCACTTTACATATTCGATTCCTTTCAAGCAGCAACTGAAAGTTGATTTTTTTACTGAACTAAGTAGTAAATTATTAGAAAAAGGAACTGATTCTGTTGTCCTAATTTTCTACGTAGAACAAGAAGCAGAAAATTATCGAGAAATTTCTAAAATCTTTTTTGAAAATCTCTCTCTTAAAATTCATGTGAAAGACTCATTGTGGGTAAAAAACGAAAATTGGGCTTCTTATTTATGTGAAGATTTAAAATGTTGCCCAAAAGAAGGAAATTCTTTAGAAATACATAAAACTTCAAAAAAACTCGATAAAGATTTTTTGCAAATTAAGAAAATTAATCAAAAAGTAAATAATCAAGCCAAAAAAGCACTTAGATCAAAAATGGATATTAAGGACAATATAAGTCTTTTAAAATGGCAAAAAAATCAATTTAAACAACTGTCCGCAAAAGGTGCATTTACTGGAGCAGATAAAAAGAATTGGGCAAGACTACTTGTGGGTCTAACTGATATTCCCGTGAGAGATGCCTTAATGTCACACTTTATTGAGGTAAGTCTAAGTAAAAAAGATCCATCGAAGTACTTAATTGACTTGGCTAAAACTTGCGCCAAAATTGCAACGACTGCAGATTCCCAATTTCAAAGTCCAATATTTGCTTTTACTTCTGTCTTCTTATGGCAAGCAGAACAATACGAAGTCGCAAAAATTGCAGTTAAATTAAGTCTTGCTGCCGATTTAAAATTTCGGCTAGCTCATCTTGTACAAAACGCTCTCGAAAGTGGAGTTCCTGCACAGGAATTCAGAGATGTATTTAAAAATCCAAGTCACCCCTGGGCTTGAGGATTAAAGATTTGTTTAGTAATCTTTTAGATAGGTCAAGAGTTTCAGTATTAAGCCCCGGCTAGCTGAACGGCAACCCTCCACCGCGGTGGGGTGCTCCGGGTGTAGACCAGGTCAATTCGCAAAAGCAATTGGCAAGCGCGGGTCTTACGAAAATCTTTAACTGTGAGGCCCCGAAGAAAAGGGGTAATAATTTGCGTTATATCTATAAAAATAAATAA
>CAZZKM010000021.1:14373-18178 GCA_964655115.1 uncultured Bifidobacterium sp. | reverse complement strand
CCCATCATCTATTGGTTCTGGGAGATTATCTGGTAAGTCTAAGAACGAATTCTGAGGAATATTAGTCACACTGGAGTTTAAACCATTTTTCTCGTAAAGCAAAGGCCTCGGTAGCAGAATTTGCTACCGAAAGCGGCTCTTGCAAGATTAAAAAATGAAATCAATTAAAGATTAAGATATCTTTAGAGTTCCAATAGAAACGAAGAAAATGACTGAGCAACAAAAATATGTTCTTGTTCGAAATTTAGAGAATTTGGAAATTCGTAAATATCAAAAATGTTCAATGGCTACTGTAGAAATTAATGCTGATTATGAAAGTGCAACTAATCTTGGGTTTAGACCTCTTGTTACCTATATTTCCCAAAATAATATTGCCATGACCGCTCCAGTTTTACAGCAAAAAACTAAAGCCGATTCTTGGTTGGTTTCATTTGTTATGCCAGAAAAAATGAGTCTGTCAGATTTGCCACTATCACCAAATTTAAATATTTTGTTACATGAAGTTGAAGAGTATTTTGCTGCAGTTCTTCGTTTTAAAGGCTTTGCTTCTTTGCAAAAAGTAAATGAAAAAGAAAAAGAATTGAGAAATTTAGTAAATAAATATCATTTAAATTCTTCAGGTGAAGTTTTATTAGCAAGGTTTGATCCACCTTGGAAACCTGGATTTTTACGACATAACGAAGTAATAATTCGTTTAAATAATTACAATATAAGTTAAAACTTAATTAAATATCAAAACTATTTAAGAACTTGCTTTTTTAAGTCGATCTCTAATTGCTACTGCAAGTCCTAAACCTTGTGGCTGGATCACTACTACTTTTTCTAACGCAAGTTCGTCAACTCTTCTTAAATTTGAATATAAATTTTTTGCAAATTCTTCAATATTTAAAGGCTCTCCAACCCGAATAGCACCTTGTGGCGTTGGGATATTTTTTAAAGCTATAAATCCATCACCAGGTGCTGGAGTTTGATCAAGCAAAACTTTGGCATTGGGTGCGTAATGCGATTTAAATGATCCACTAACTCTAATATCAGTTGGCTTAGAACTTAAATCAAGTTCAATTATTTCGGTTATTTGTTCTTCAGAAATTGCTCCAGGCCTTAAGACTTTTGGAAAACTTTTTGTGCAATCAATAATGCTTGATTCAACACCAATTTGACACTGACCGCCATCAAGAATGAAATCATTTGAATCTAAATCATTTAAAAGTTCTTGACTCACATGTTCAAATGAAGTTGGTGATACTTTGCCAAATTTGTTAGCACTTGGTGCCACAATTGCACCACTTCCAATTTTTTTAAATTCCTGCAATAAAGATAAAGCTATTTCATGATTAGGAATTCTTATTCCAACAGTTTCTTGTCCACCTGTAACAAAATCTTTTACGTTACTTCTTCTTTTTAGAATTAAGGTCATTGGTCCAGGCCAATATTTATTAGCTAATTTATAAGCGTAATCAGGAATTTCAATTGCCCAATTTTCAATTTCATTAATTGAGCCAAGATGAAGAATTAATGGGTGATTTATTGGTCTATTTTTAATCGAAAAAATTCTTGAAACCGCATCCTGATTTGTTGCATCTGCACCAAGTCCATAAACAGTTTCAGTTGGGAAAGCAACTAAATAACCATTTTTAAGCGCCATTGCTGCTTTTAAGATATCTTTCATATTTCATAATGTTAGATGAACGTGAAGTATGCTTAGAGGATGTTTGAATTTGCCGTCAATTTAATCGATCAAATTGGGCTATTAGGCGCAAGTTTATTAATTGCAATCGAAGTCGTAATTCTACCCATTCCATCTGAATTGATTCTTCTTTTAACTGGTTTCAATGTTTCAATTGGAAATTTTGTATTTTTAGCAGCACTTCTTGCTACAACAATTGGATCGTTAGTCGGAGCTTTATTTTTATATTTCATGGGTTACGCATTCTCCGAAGAAAGATTAGAAAATTTAGTTGGAAGATATGGAAAATATGTCGGGCTTTATGTAAAGGATTTACAAAAGACAGCTGCCTGGTTTGAAAGACATGGAGCACAACTTGTATTTTTTGGACGTTTAATTCCACTTATTAGAAGTTTAGTAAGTATTCCAGCAGGTTTAACAAATATGAAAATGTCAAAATTCATTATTTTTACAGCTTTAGGAAGTGGACTCTGGAACACAATTTGGATTTCTTTAGGTTTTTATCTGGGAGATAGATGGTCAAGTGCAGAAAAGTACGCAAAATATCTGGACTATTTAGTTTATGCTGGAGTAATTATTGCGGTTATTTATTTCGGTAGAAAAATAATTGTTGGAATAAATAAATATCGAAAAAATAAATTAGTAAATTAATTTTTTAAGGTAGATTTTGAAAATATATTTGGTCACCACTGGTAGCAGAGGTGACTTTGAACCTTTCTATGCGTTTGCAAAAACAGCATCTAAATTAGGTCATGAAGTTTATTTAGCGGTGACAGAAGAATTTGTAGACGAAGCAAAAACAGCTGATTTTAAGGTTTTAAGTCTTCCTGGAACAATAAAACAATTTGTAGATTCTAATGGAGTTTCTTACATTAAAAATGCTTTAGATTTTTTACCTAATGTAAGACCAATGTTAGTAAAAATTTTAGATGTCATCGCAAATCAAATAATTGAAATTAAACCTGATGTAGTTTTATATCATCCCACAGCATTAACTGCTCCAATTGCAGCAAAATATGTTAAGGCTTTAAGTGTGTTAGTTGAAATAATTCCAGTTTTATCTCCTACTAAAGAATTTGCTTCAGCAGGACTTTGGACTTCAGATTTAAAAGTTTTGAATAAATTAACTTATAAAGGCATTGAATTAGCAGAAAAACTATTCTTTTTAGAAACCTATAAATTATCAAAAAAGTTAAAGGTAAAAAAATCACAACATGATTTAGCAATTTCATTAGTTAGCCCAGCGTTGTTGAAAAGACCACATGATTGGCCAGCAAACTCATACGTAGTAGGTCCTTGGTATCAAGAAAGGATTGAAGAGTTAAGTCCTGAAATAACTGAATTTATAGACAGAAAAGACACAATTTATGCAGGATTTGGTTCCATGAAAAAGAAAAATCCTGAGAAACTTGCTCGAACAATTATTGAAGCATGTAAAGAATTAGATTTGCAATTAATCATAAATAGAGGTTGGGGTGGATTAGAACTTCCTGATCAATATAAAGATGATCAATCAATTCGCTTTGTAACTGGAATTTCACATGCAAAAGTATTTCCCAAAGTTAAAGCAATCATGCACCATGGCGGTGTGGGCACGGTTCATGCTGCACTAAGAGCAGGAACTGTTTCAATAATTGTTCCATTTATTGTGGATCAACCATGGTGGGCAGATAGATTAAATAGATTAAATCTTGGTCCAAAAGCTTTACCTTTAAGAAAATTTACAAAAGATAATGTTATGAAAAGAATAATTGAAACCACTAAATACCAAGATAATGTTAAAAATATTGCTAATCTAATGAAACAAGATAATGGAGTTAATATGACTTTAGATTTAATTACAAAATATTTAACAAAATGACTTTAAGAAAAACTGTCTCAATTGTTGCAATTTTAAATTTAGCTTATTTTTTTGTTGAATTTTCAGTAGCAAATAAGATTTTGTCAGTTTCTCTGTTTGCAGACTCGATTGACTTTCTAGAAGATGCTGCCGTAAATATTTTAATTTTGCTAGCTTTTGGTTGGAGCATAAAAGCTCGAGCAAATCTTGGTTATTTATTTTCAACATTACTTTTGATTCCAGGAATTGCAGTTTTATGGAGTGCTTGGCAAAAGTTT
>CAZZKM010000021.1:0-14273 GCA_964655115.1 uncultured Bifidobacterium sp. | reverse complement strand
GGTTTGGGAATTTTGTTACTAAATCTGGATTCTGCCAAAGAAGTTTTAGAGGCAGCCAGGAAAGAAAAGTCGCTTTCCTAAACTTCTACTTATTGGTAGGTTTTTCATATGGCAGGTAAATGGACTAATTGGGTAGGAAACCAATCATTTAAATACGCTAGTTATGCTGCACCAAAAAGTGAAAAAGAAGTTGTAAAAGCGGTTAAAAATGCATTAAGTAAAAAACAAAAAATTAGAGTAATGGCAACAGGTCATTCCTTTACCCCCATTGTTGAAACAGATGGCTTGTTATTAGATCTTGCAAAAATTAGTGGTATCAAAGCAGTTGATCCATATAAACAAAGAGCTTTTGTTGGTTCAGGAACTCCCATTAGTGCATTAGGTGAACCACTATGGGAAAGAGGCTTAGCTTTAAAAAATCAAGGCGATATTGATGCGCAAAGAATTGCAGGTGCGGTTTCAACTGGAACTCATGGTTCAGGAACTTCATTTGGAAGCTTTTCTTCCACACTTAAATCTTGTCGAATAGTTACAGGAACAGGAGATGTAGTTGAAATAACAGAAAAAAATCCTGATCTACTACATGCTGCTCAAGTCTCAGTTGGCATGTTAGGTGTCATGGTGGGAATGGAACTTCAAGTAACCAAAAAATACAGATTAAAAGAACATATCGATCATGAACCTTTTGCTGATGTAATTAGAAATTTTCACGAAAGAGTAAATAAGAACAGAAACTTTTCTTTCTTTTGGTTTCCCAGTGAAGAATCTGCCGCACTTTATAATATTGAACTTCCACCGGGAGAAAAAGCTACAGATACATGTCATGTGAAAGTTTTTAATGAAGCCAGAGAATCAGAACAAGATTCAAATATTCCAAAAAGAAGAATAGATCGTTCTTATCGGATTTATCCGATGGTTTATTCCCCTAATTTTCATGAACTTGAATATTTTATTCCTCTTGAAAGAGCAGTTGATTGTATAAATGAAATGCGTGAATATATGTTAAGAAGTTTGCCTTTAAGTATTTTTCCTTTAGAGATAAGAACTTGTGGGGCTGAAGATGGATTTTTATCATCAAATTACAAAAGAGATACTTTAGTTGTTTCAGTTTCTGGTATGCCAGGTGTGGATTATTGGAGTTATTTAAAAGAAGTAGATCGAATTTTAGGTAGATATGACGCAAGAGTTCATTGGGGTAAATTACATTTTTTAACTAAAGAACAATTATTTGATAGATATCCAAAAGCTAAAAAGTTTATTGATATCAGAAGAAAACTAGACCCAAAGGGTGTTTTCTTAAATAATCACTTAAAACCTTTATTTGCTTAAAGGTTTAAACTTTATTTGTTTCTTTTTCATTTCACTTTTTAATATTTTTAAAGCATTTGGCCCCATGCCATGAAGTGACTTTAATTCTGTTTCACTAATTTTTTTAAGATCAGTTAATTTAAATAGTTTTCTATCTACTAATGCTCTTCGAGCAGGTGCAGCAACTTTTAAATTTTTCCAAAAAACATCAAGTTTGGCATACTTATCTAAGTCCACTAAACCTTTAGTAACTGCGCATTGTTTTTTCATTTACGTTTTCTAGTCAAAATTTCGTGAACTAAAACTCCACCAACTAATCCCCAAAATGGCGCACCTAAATTAAATGCTGAAACTCCTGAAACTGTAATCAACAATGTAACCAATCCTGCTTCTCGGTAATCAGGATTTTCTAAAGCTTCATTTGTGCAAGAACCAATTACAGGAATTAAAGCAAGACCAGCAAGAACAGCCAATAAAACTGGTGGAAGAGTTCCAAAAAATCCCATAACAGTTGCACCAAATAAACCCAAAATTATGTAGAAAATTCCACAAGCAAAGCCTGCAAAATATCTGGTTTTTGGATTTGGATCAGCATCTTTTTGAGTAGCAATTGCTGCTGTCATAGCAGAAATATTTACTCCACTATTTCCAAAGGGAGCAGATAATAGAGAAATAACTCCACCAACAGTTACGACATTATTAATTGGTGGTTCATAACCTGAGTTATATAAAACTGCTGTACCTGTGGCATTTTGAGTAGTCATCACTAGTAAAAAAATTGGTAAAGCCAAAGTTAAAACAGAACCTAAAGTAAATTCAGGGGTAACCCATAAAGGTGCAGTAATTGCAACTTGAATATTTGGGTTAACTAATTCTTTTTCTAAAAAGCCAATTACTAATCCCACTAGTAGTGCCGGAACAACAGGAGCTCTCCATTTAAATCTTTTTCCAATAAAAAACATTAAAATCATGCCCAGTCCTAAAAGGGCATCTGTTTTTAAAGAAGAAAAAACTTCAACTCCAAATCTAAATAACACACCTGCAAGCATCGCCATAACAACTGGACGAGGCACTAATGACATTAATTTTCCAAAAAGACCTGTAACACCCACAATTATTAAAGCGATAGAAGCAATTACATAGGCACCTAAAACTTCAGCATAAGAATGACTGGTTAAACCGGTAACCAAAAGCGCAGTTGTCGCTGCAGCCCAAGCACCAATAATGGGCATGCCATGTCTAAGTGTTAAAACTAATCCAAAAACTCCTGAACCAATAAAAACTGTTAAGAGCCAGGAAGCCAATTGTCGATCTGTAAAATTACCTGCTTCTGCTGCTTGAAAAAGAATTGCAATAGGTCCTGTAGTGGAAATTAAAACTATTAAAAATCCCGAAAGAAGAGCTCCCCAAGTAAATGATTTTGGCAAATTTTTAAGATTTATTTTTACTGCTTCTAAAATTGGTAGATCTGTTGTGCCACGTTCTAAATGAATTGTCATGGCCTATACCTTAGTACTTGGCTAACTAGTTTGGTCTAAACCCATCTTTTAATTCGTGTTGTTTATGTTTAATCATTACATGATGAGTTGAGGTGTATTCCAAAACAGATTCTTGACTCATATCTTTTCCAAATCCACTTGCTTTTACTCCACCATGTGGTGCTTCAGAAACTATTGGCAAGTGATCATTAATCCAAGTCACCCCTGCTTGAATTTGTTTTGATATTTCTAAAGCTTTTCCAACATCTTTAGTCCAGATTGAAGAGGCAAGTCCATATTCTGAATCATTTGCAAGTTTTATTGCTTCTTCATCATTTTCAACTGAGGTTATTGTTATTACCGGTCCAAAAACTTCAGTGGTAATAATTGAATTATTTTGTGACACATTTGATAACAAAGTTGGTTGATAATAAAAACCTTTACCTGGAATTATTTTTCCTCCAGTAATTAAGGTTGCACCATCAACTTGAGCTTTTTGTACTTTTTGGTGAACTAAATCTCTATGTTTTTCAGAAATTAAAGGTCCAATGTCTGTTGATTTATCTAATGGATCGCCAACTTTTATAGCCTCTAACCTTAATTTCATGAGATTTTCTAAATCTTTAACAGTATTTTTATGTGCATAAATTCTGGTTGCAGCAGTGCAATCTTGGCCTGAGTTATAAGTACAAGCCAATGAAATTGCTTGTGCTACTTGATTCAAATCGGCATCTTCTCGCACAATAACTGGAGCTTTTCCGCCAAGTTCTAGATGAACTCTTTTTACTGTTTTACTAGCAGCTTCCATTACTTTTTTTCCTGATTCACTTGAACCAGTTATGGAAATCATGGCAATTCTTTTATCTGTTACTAATTGCTGGGCAACATCTGCATCGCCATAAACAATTTGAATTAAATTTTTAGGAAATATATTTTGTGCAAGTTCAACTATTTTTCTAGTAGAACTTGGCGTTTGTGGGGCAGGTTTAATAATTACACTATTGCCTGCAGCAATGGCAGGACCTATTTTCCAAATTGCCATAATAAAAGGAAAATTCCAAGGACTAATTGAACCAATAATTCCTAGAGGTTTTCTTACTAATAAAGATGTATAACCATGATTAAAAGAACCTGCACCTGTGCCGTCTAAAGACCTGGCAGCACTTGCAAAAAATCTTAAATTATCTAATCCGAAAGGAAATTCTCCTTCACGCATTGTCGAATAGGGTTTACCGGTTTCTTCAACTTCTAATTTGCAAATTTCTTCTGCGTTTTTTTCAAGTAAATCTGCATATTCTAAGATTTTTTTTGATCTTTCCCCAGGAGTAAAACTTGACCACTCTTCAAATGGTTTTTGGGCATTTGAAATAGCAAATTCAACTTCATCAGATGTGGAATCTTCAACTTCTCTAATTACTTCAGAAGTTGCAGGATTAAAAATTGATCGCTTCACTTATTTTGCTAAAGCTTCAATCTTGCTAGCAGCTTCTTCAATTCCTTTTCTGGATCTAACTTGTTCACCAATTTTGCTTAACTTTGTTAATAAAGCTTGATCAGTAGTTAATTTTTCAATGGCATTAATTAACTCTTCATCTTTAAAATGATATGTAGCAAGTCTTATGCCATGACCTTTTTCATGAACTCTTTGAGCATTGTCATATTGATCCCAAAAAAGTGGCAAAACAATCATTGGTTTTCCAAAGTGAACAGATTCAGTTGTGGTGTTGTTTCCACCATGAGTAATAACTAAGTCAACTTTAGGAATAATTGAAATTTGAGGTAAAAATTCAGCACCATACATATTTGAAGCAAGTTCAAATTCAGCTGCTTGAGGTCCTTTGGAAACAATAAATTTGTGTCTTGTTTTGCCAAGAATTCCAACAAGGCGTTTCATAAGTTCAACATCTGCAGAACCTAATGAACCTAACGATAAATAGATAAGTTTTGAATCATTTGGTCTATTTGCTATTTCACTTGGTAAATCAAAGGATTTATCTGTTGATCTAACACTTGAATCAATTCGATGCCAATTGCTACCTAATGGTCTTTTGTCGGTGTAATCAAGTTCTTGAGGATAAACATAAAGATTTAAATCTTTTGAAGTGTGAATGAAATCTAAATCATCAAGGGCAGGTGCTCCTTGAGAAATGACCCATTCATTAAATTTCTCCCACATTGGTCTTTGTGTTTCTTCATAAGCTTTTAGATAACTTTTCCATGATTCTGGATCATTTTCTGCTAAACCAGAAAATGGAGGAGCAATTTTATCTCCCATTATTTCTAATGGATTACAAGAAACAATTCGAACAAATGGAACTCCTGCAGTAACAGTTGCTGGAAAACACACAACGTTATCTTCAATAATTACATCAGGTTTGTGTTGATTAATAATTTCTTTTAATCTTGGTTCGCAATAAATTGCTCCATCAATTAAAGCTTGTCGAGTTGGTCCGATAAAAGTTGAAAGTTGATCAACTGTTGGTTTTCTAAATTCAGGAGCAGTATCTCTAATGAAGTCTTTCCAAAACTGTCCTGCACTTTGTGCATCTGGGTTTTCTGGTGGTGGTGCTAAATCAACTAAAGCTTCTTTAAAGCCAAGTGGTTCTAATCTTCCACCCCAAGAAGATTCAGCAGCAAAAACTACGTTGTGGCCTCTATTCTTTAATACATTTCCAATACCGATGCAATTATTTGTTGGACCATATGCAGATTCTGGCCAAAAAAGAATAGTTTTACCACTCATCTAATTTTCTCCTTTAAAACAATCTGACATCTGCTTGATTAAATAATATGTTCACTTTACTTCCAACTTCAAGGTCTAGTGCTTTATCTGCATAAACCCTGATAATTTCACTTGTTGAAAGTTGAACGGTTACATTTTTCTTTGATCCAGCAAAAACTATGTCCTGGATAATTCCAGTACCAGTTGGATTTTTTTCTAAACCAATATTTTCTGGTCTTAAAAGTATTTTTACTTTTGTTCCAGAAACTTTGTCTGTGGTATTTTTTAAATTCCCTAAACTTGGATGATTTACCCCAGAATTTGTAATTTCAGCCGTGAGAATGTTTCCTTCTCCAATAAAGTCTGCCACAAATTCATTTTGAGGATTTTCATAAAGTTCTTGTGGCGTAGAAATTTGTTTTATTTCACCCTTGTCAAAAACTGCAATTCGATTAGCTAATGAAATTGCTTCTTCTTGATCGTGAGTCACAATAATGAAGGTAATTCCAACTTCATGTTGAATTCTTTTTAATTCAGTTTGCATTTCTTGCCTAATTTTTTTATCAAGAGCACTTAGCGGTTCATCTAATAAGAGCAACTTGGGTTTTCGGGCAATAGCTCTTGCTAAAGCAACTCTTTGTTGCTGGCCACCTGATAATTGATTAGGTTTCTTTTTTACGTGTTCAGTCAATCCAATTTTTTCAATTATTTCATTTGTTTGATTTGTTATTTCTGATTTGCTTAAATTCATATTTGTTAAACCATAAGAAATATTTGAGTAGACATCCATATGTGGAAAAAGTGCATAAGATTGAAACATAAGATTTACAGGTCTAATTCTTGTAGGAATAGAAAGTAGATCAGTATCGTTAATTAATACACTTCCTGAATCAGGAGACTCAAAACCAGCAATAATTCTTAACAACGTTGTTTTGCCACAGCCCGATGGACCAAGTAAGGCAAACATTTCATTGTTTTTAATTTCTAAAGAAATGTTATTTAAAGCTGTAACTGAACCAAATTTTTTAGTTAAATTCTTAACACTAAGTAATGTGTTACTCAAATTGAATCAGCAACCTTTCCAATTCTTTGAGCAAAAATAACACCTATGAAACTAACTAAAAGTAACAGTGTGCCCAAAACATTGATTTCAGGTGTAACTCCAAAGCGAATCATGGAATAAATAACCATTGGAAGTGTTGGGGTTTCAGGACCGTTTGTGAAAAATGCAATCACAAATTCATCCATAGAAAGAGTAAAAGATAAAACTGCTCCAGCAATCAAAGAAGGCATTAATTGAGGAATAGTTATTTTGAACAAAGTCTTTGACGCACTAGCCCCTAAATCAGTTGAGGCCTCTTCAATTGATGGATCAATTAAACCAATTCGAGCAAGGACTACAGCTACCACAAATGCGGTACAAAAAACTGTATGAGCAATTATCACTGTTGCAAGACTTAAACTGAAAGAAAACATAGAAAAAGTAGTTAACAAACCAATTGCTAAAACTAGATCTGGAACAATTGCAGGAGCGGTTGAAAATGTTCTTAAAAATCCGCCTGCTTTTAATTTATTTAAACCAATTGAAATAGTTGTACCAATTACTAAAGACAAAATTGTTGTAATTATGGCTACAAATATTGTTCTTTGAAAACCCTGCACAATTGCTTCATTTGACCAAATATTTCTATACCAATCAAAACCAAATCCTTTCCAAATTAAAGAATTACTGCTGGTATTAAAAGAAAGACCCACCACTGCAGTTATTGGAAGATAAAGAAATATCAAAACAAACACTGCAATTATTGCTGAAAGGTTAATTTTCTTAGGCATTTAAATTAACCTTTTTGCTAACTCTTGATTGAATTGATATCAAGATAATTAAAATCACTGTTAAGACAAGAGCAAAAGTTGCGCCAAATGGCCAATCTCTAGCCTTTAAAAATTGATCTCGTACTAAATTTCCAATCATCACAGTTTTACCGCCACCAAGTAATTCAGGAACCACAAAATTACCCATACTTGGAACAAAGACAAAAATTAAACCAATTAATATTCCAGGTAAAGCAAGAGGAATTGAAATAGTTTTCAATGATTTCCAAGCTGTGGATCCTAAATCAAGAGAAGCTTCAACTAAATTCTTATCTACTTTTTCAAGCGCTGCATAAATAGGCAAAATCATAAGTGGTAAATACAAATAAGTCATACCTACTATTACGGCAAATGGCGTATAAAGCATTTCTATAGGATTTGAAATTAAACCAATATTTTTTAAAAATTTATTTATAATTCCTTCATTATTTAATAAAACTAACCAAGCATAAGTTCTAACCAAAAAGTTAGTCCAGTAAGGCAAAATTATGGCAATAATCAAAATTACTTGCCATTTTCTACTTAATCGAGAAATAAATAATGCGGTAGGAAAACCAATTAAAAGTGACAAAACTGCAGTTGCTGTTGCAATTAAAATCGAAGTAAAAATAACTTTTAAAAATGTTTGATCTGTAGCTCTTACAAAATTATCTAGAGTAAAAGGTGTAGTTACTCCACCAAATCTGCCCGCAGTTAAAACTGACATAAAAAGCATAGAAACTACAGGAAAAGCTGCAAAAATTGTTAAGAAAATTAAGCCTGGTAAAGACCAGAACCAACCAAGTTGGCGGGAGCTTTTGCTCCCGCCACTTTTATTCAATATCGGTTCCTTCTATTTAGCTAGAAGTAACTTCAGTTGCAAGATCGGTGTAGATCTTTGAATCTGCACCAAGATCAACCACAACTTCACCCTTTAATAAATCTGCAGGAGTTAATCCCATATTTGGATATGAGGTAACTAATGCTGGATCCAAAGTTTCTGTTGCTGCTTTGTTAGGAACTTTGTAAAGGATGTTGTTAGCAACCCATGCGTGTACATCTGGTTGAAGGATGTAGTTAATAAATGCATGTGCTGCTTCTTTGTTTTTGCTGGAAGACAAAATAACCATGGTGTCTGCCCATAGATCAGAGCCTTCGTTTGGAATTACGAATTTAATATTTGGATTTTCTGCAATTCCATAGTTGCACCATCCATCCCAAGCTTCTGTTAACACAGCTTCACCAGAAACTAACTTGGTGTAGAAAGCAGTGTCATCATATGCAAGAAGAGTTGGTTTAGTTTTAATTAATTGTTCTTTAGCTTTTGCAATTTCATCAGCATTGGTTGTGTTAACTGAAAAACCAAGTGCTTTCATTGCAGGTAAAGCTAACCAACGTTCAGTTGCCAACATTGTGGTTTTGCCTTTAACTGAATCTTTTGGATTCAATAAGTCATTCCATGAAGTTGGAGTGAAATCAATTAGATCTGAACGGTAACAAATTCCAGTTGTTCCCCATGCATATGGAGCTGAATAATTTGTTCCTTTGTCATATGCAAGATCTGCAACTTCTGGATAAAGATTTGCCAAATTTGGAATGGCTGCTTTATCAAAGTTGATGATTTTTCCTGCAGACGCAAGTGCTTGTGCGTATTGGCCTGACACAAACGCAACGTCAATTCCTGAATCATCAGAGGCAGTTAATTTACCCATGACTTCTTCATTTGTTGCATGATTTGTAATTGTGATGTCAACACCAATTGCTTCTTTAACTTTTGCAGCTAAATCTTCTGGGTAATAACCTGCCCAGTTAGAAATAACTAACTTTTGAGTAGTTATATCCACATTTGGATCTACTGATGCAGAAGATGCTTCATCACTTGTTCCGCTACTGCATGCGGCAAGAACTAAAGCTGCTGCTGCAACAACAGTTGCGGAAAACTTGAATTTTCGCACTGTCGCCATTTATATCTCCTCCAATTTATTCATAAGGGTTTGGATTTAAGCCTTAAGAATTTGTTTGAATTATGAGTCTGTCAGTTAGATGTCTGTATTTGCAACAAGAAAAGGACATCAATATCAATTTGTTATCTAATTAACGGGCAAGATGGGGGTCATGGCCGGGATTTCACTCTATTTATATGAAGATTTTCAACTAGAAATAAGCGAAGGTCTAGTCATTTCCCTGGATCTAAATAGAGCATCAATTCTTGCCCGAAGGGCTATCAACAACATTGCCAATTTAGATAACGGCAAAACTTTTGACACCATCAGAGCTTCTAACTTTAAAGTAATAGATAGCGAAATTAATCCTTTAGAAGTTGATCAAAGTAATTTGAGTTTTCAATATGGTAATTATTTAATAAAAATAAAGAAGGAATTAGATTTAACAAATCGAAACATAAATATTGTTAATTCTTTAAGTGATTCAAACTTTAATTACATGCCAAAATATTATGGAAGTCTATCTTTAAAAATTTATGACAAATTAGTTGAATTTATTTCCATTTATGAATTTATAGATAATTCTTTAGATGGATGGACTTGGTTACCAAAAAAACTAGTTAATAAAAATGATTCTTGGGTTAATGAAGTTGCAATTTTAAGTTCTCAAATGCATAGAGATTTAAAAAAAGTAAATGGAGATACTTCAAAAGATTTTCTTCAATTAACAGATAAGTTAGTTAGTAGAGAATTACCAACCTTAAATCAAGAATTATTATCAGGAATTGAAAAATTTCCAAATCCAGAAAATATGTTAGATATTTGGAATAATTTAGAAAGCCAATACTTTATTGAATTAGAAAGTAAAAAACAAAAATTACAAGACAATTATAAAAGTCAAATAACGCATGGAGACTTTCATATTGGACAAATTTTAAAAAGTGAAACAAATTACTACGTGATTGATTTTGATGGCTCGCCTGTCTTAAATAAAGAATTAAGAAATATTGCTTCTCCTATTGAAGATGATCTTGCTCATTTACTCTTATCAATTTCTCTTGCTGCACGGGTGGCAGAAAGAATAAATCAGTTGGAATTCGGAAGTTTAAATAGTGAGGTTTTAAAATGCCAAAATTTATTTTTAACTAATTACCAAGAAAATACTAAAAATTTCAATAATTACTTACCAAACCAAGACTTAATTGAATATTTAAGATTTAGACAGTATTACTTTGAAATCATTTATGGCCTTAAATTTCTACCCAGATGGCTTTATGCCCCAATACTTTCTTTAAAAGAAGAATTAGGATAGGTAAATGACAGAAACCAATGTAGCTGGATTCATTAACGATATTAATACCTTGCCTGATTTTTTAAAGGAATTAAATACAAAAAGAATATTTGAAAACTTTTCATTAAATAAGAATCAACTTCTGTATTTAGTGGGGATGGGTTCTAGTTATTTTGCCGCACAAGATGCTGCCCGATATTTAAGAAGTGTTGGGTATTTAGCAGTTGCTGAGATTGCTAGCGCAGAAACTCCAAGTAGTTTTCCAGAAAACACAATAGTAATTGCCATATCTGCCTCAGGAAACAGCATTGAAGTTTTAAAGTTTGTAGAAAAAATTCCAAGTAATGTAAAAACTATTGCTTTAACAAGAGAACCAAATAGCAAATTAGCCAAAGTAGTAGATGAAGTTGTATTACTACCTATAAAGGAAGAAACTGGCGGAGTAAGCATTTGGTCTTATAGAGCAACATCAATTGCTTTATTTCAAATAATAGAAAATCTGGGACTATTTAGTTCTGTTAAAGAGTCAGTTTTAAACGCATCTAAAGAAATTAAGACCTTACTAGATTCTAAAAACCAATGGTTGGAATCTTTTATGAATTTAACTAAAAGTAGTAATGGCATCTATTTAATGTCACCTGCAGAAAGATATGGCAGTTCTTTGCAAGGAGCATTAATGTTTCGGGAAGGTCCTAGATTTCCTGCCGATGGTTGTGAAACAGGTGATTGGTCTCATGTTGATGTTTACTTAACAAAAACTCTAGATTACAAAGCTTTAATTTTTTCTGGTTCTATTTGGGATCAACAAGCAATTGATTGGTTAAATAATAGGAAATCTTCATTTGGATCAATTGGAAATTATCAACAAGGAAATATTGCCTCCATTGAAATTGAAAGCGATGATGTTTTGACACAAATCTTGACTGAATTATTAGTTCCAGAATTAATGGCTTGTAAATTATGGGAGGCAAAATGAAAAGGCAAGTATTTAATATTCTGTTATTTCCAGCTTTAGTAATTAACTTTTATCTTGTTTTTTCTGGTGCTTTAAACATTAAATCAATGCTTCCTCGAATTGCAGGTGGCGGATTTGAATCACTGCCAAGTGGTTTAAGACTTATTTATTTAGGTTTTTCAGTATTTATGATTTGGCAATTGCTATATGCAAATAGATTAATTAATTTAGCCACTCCTTGGAGTTCAAGAACAAATAGAACTGTGGGATTTTTAATTGCCTTGAGTGTTTTTAGTGCATTAATTAATGCAATTTCTAGAAGTCCAGTTGAAAGATGGAATGCTATTCCTGCGTTAATGGTTGCTCTTGGTTTTTATCTATTGCGCAGAAGTTCAAAACAAAACTAGGATTTCTAGATTATGTCTGAGACTTTAATAATTGGGGCAGGACCAGCTGGTTTAACTATTGCTAAAGAGTTAAAAGAGCGAAACATTTCTTTTGAGCAAATTGAAAAACATTCAGATGTTGGTGGTCTTTGGGATATTGAAAATCCAGGAACTCCACTTTATGAAACAGCTCATTTTATTTCTAGTAAAACATTATCTGCATTTCCAGATTATCCAATGCCAAGTAGTTATCCCGATTATCCATCTAGAAAACAAATCCTAAATTACATCAAAGATTATGCACGTAACTTTGATCTATATGAAAATATAAAGTTTAATTTATTTGCAAAAAAAGTAACTCAAAATCCAGATCAAAGTTGGCAAGTTGAACTTTCTAATGGCGAAGTGAAAAATTATGAAAAAGTAATTTGTGCAACAGGAATGCAATGGGATCCAGTTAAACCAAATGTATTAGGTAATTTTTCTGGCAAAATTATTCATTCTGTTGAATATAAGAATTCGCAAGATTTAAAGGGGAAAAAAGTATTAGTAGTAGGGGCAGGAAATTCTGGATGCGATATAGCTTGCGATATCGGAAGAATTGCTGAACAAACTTATCTTTCAGTCAGACGTGGTTATTGGTTTATTCCCAAGCATGTATTTGGAATCCCCAGTGATGTTTTTGCTGAAACTGGTCCAAAATTGCCTATGTTTTTGCAACAAAAGATATTTGGAATTTTATTAAGACTTCTTAATGGTGATGTGACAAGACTTGGATTGCCTAAACCTGATCATCGTTTATTTGAAACCCATCCGACATTAAATACTGAAATTTTGCAACGACTACAACACGGAGATGTAATTGCTAAACCTGATATTAAAGAGTTTTCTGGAAATGAAGTTATTTTCAAAGATGGATCAAAAGAACAAATAGATGTAGTTATATTTGCTACAGGATACAAACATTCAATCCCATATGCACAAGAATATTTTGGAAATCCTCAACATCCTATTGATATGTATTTAACTATTTTTTCCAAGAAATATAAAAATCTCTTTGCAATGGGATTTATTGAAACCAATTCTGGAGCCTATAATTTATTTGGCATTGCTGCCAAAGTTTTAGCATCTTACATATCAGATGAAATAAGAAATCCAGAAAGAGCAAAAGAATTTGAAAAAATAATTAATTCAAAAAATCCTGATTTAAGCGGAGGAATTAAGTTCATAAATTCCTCAAGACACGAAGGCTATGTGGATGCAAGTGCTATAAAGAAAGAATTTTTAAAACTTATAAAACACATGGGTTGGACTGAAGCTAGGGTTTCATGAAGTTTGACTACCGTGACAAAGTATTTGTCATAACTGGTGCTGCAGGTGGAATTGGTTCGCATTTAGCAAAAGAAGTTGCTACACAAAATGGCATTGTGGTGGCTTTAGATATTAATCAAAATAAATTGACTCAGTTGATAAATAGTCTTTCAGGCAATAATCACTTAGCTATTTGCATTGATTTAACCGATAAAGCAGAAATGCAAAAAGCGATTGAGCAAATAAAGGCAAAATATAGCCGAATAGATGTGTTAGTAAATAATGCTGCGATAACTTCTGCTGAAAGATTCGACGAAAGAAGTCTTGATTCAATTGAAAAGGAATTATCAATTAATTTGTTATCACCTCTGTTATTTATGCGATTAGCAATAGACTTATTGAAGAAATCAATTGATCCAAGAATTATTTCTACAGTGTCTTTGGGTGGAATTTTTCCTTTAGGCGAAACTCCTATTTATACAACTTCTAAATTTGGTTTAAGGGGAGCAATGTTGAGTCTTTCTTTAGATCTTGCAAAAAAAGGCATCAAAGTTTCTTCAATTTTACCCTCGGCAACTGATACGGCGATGCTTCATAAAGAAGCAATTGAAGGTGGAAACACATTGCAGTTTTTAGATCCACCTCAAACTACAGAAGATGTTTTAAAAAGTTTCAAAAAAACTTTGGACAATCCTAAATTTGAAAGATATCCAAAACCAAGTGAATCTTGGTTAGTAAGAATTGTGATGTTAATTCCTGATTTATTACCAAAACTCATGCCACTTTTTGTAGGTCGTGGAAATAGAGGACATAAAAAATATTTACTAGAACTTGAAAAAAGAGGCATCATTAAATTAAATAATGGAAAGTATGAATTGAATGACTAAAATTATTTTTAGTTTTATAAATGTTGGTTTAGTTTTTGTTTATGCAATTGGCTCTGGACTCTGGGTAAATACAGGAGATGGATTTTATAGATCTTTGAAAAGACCAACATGGCAACCACCTGATTTTATTTTCGGGATTGC
>CAZZKM010000020.1:0-20557 GCA_964655115.1 uncultured Bifidobacterium sp. | reverse complement strand
GTTGAAGAATCATTTGATTTAAAAAATGAAATTGCAAATTCAGATTTAGTTATCACTGGTGAAGGTTCACTTGATTGGCAAACTTTGCGAGGCAAAGTGATAACTGGAATTGCCGATATGGCTATGGAATCTGCCAAAACATGTCTTGCATTGTGTGGCCAAGTAGTTGCCGGTAAAAGAGAGCTAGCTGCAGCAGGAATTGTTGGAGCTTATGGATGTATTGAACCTGGACAAGATTTACCAAATGATCCATTTATGTCCCTAGTGATGCTCGCGGAGCGGGTCAGCAGGACATGGTCGAAATAACGTGGCAATATATATAGAAGAAGGAAAGGTTAATCTCACAAATGAGCACTGAAACTACTAATACTCAAAATGGCATTTTGCTTACAGATGTTGCAACCACAAAAGTAAGAACTCTTCTTAATCAAGAAGGAAGAGATGATCTTGCATTAAGAATTGCAGTACAACCTGGTGGATGCTCTGGTATGAGATACCAATTGTTTTTTGATGATCGATCCCTCGAAGGTGATGCAACACAAGATTTCAATGGAGTAAAAGTTGTAGTAGACAAAATGAGTGTTCCATATCTAAATGGAGCAACTATTGATTTTGTGGACACAATTGAAAAACAAGGTTTTACAATTGATAATCCAAATGCAGGCGGATCTTGCGCCTGTGGCGATTCATTCCACTAATTCACTTTTCATCGGTTAATTAGTAGTCTTACTTCCCGTGTCACTAAATATTGCAATCACGGGTTCAATTGCAACTGATCACTTAATGCGTTTTCCTGGAAAATTTACCGATTCGTTAGTTGCCGACAAACTAGATCACGTTTCACTTTCTTTTCTAGTTGATGATTTACAAATTAGAAGAGGTGGTGTTGGAGCAAACGTTGCTTTTTCTATGGGCAAACTTGGACTTCGTCCAATTTTGGTTGGCGCAGTTGGAAAAGATTTTGCTGAATATAGATCTTGGTTAGAAAGACACAATGTTGATTGTGAATCAATTCATTACAGCCACGATAAACACACTGCACGTTTTGTTTGCACCACTGATGATGCTGCAAATCAAATAGCTTCCTTTTATCCAGGGGCAATGAGTGAATCAAATTTAATTGAATTAGGACCTGTTATACAAAGAGTTGGAAAAATAGATTTTGTTTTTATTGGACCAAGTGATCCATTAGCCATGATTAAACACACAGAAGAAGCTAAGCAAAGAAAAATAGATTTCATAGCTGATCCTTCGCAACAAATGGCAAGAATGGATGGTAAAGAAATAGCGCAATTAATTGAAGGTGCAACTTATCTATTTATGAATGAGTATGAATCAAGTTTGATTGAGAAAAAAGTTGGTTGGAATACAGATGAATTAATGAAACGAGTTGGCACAGTTGTAACCACTTTGGGTGCAAAAGGAGCAAGAGTTCAAAGTAAAAATGAAGTAATTGCCACCGTTGCTTGTCCTCCAGAAACAGAAAGAATTGATCCAACGGGAGTAGGAGATTCATTTCGCGCAGGATATTTAGCTGCTTACTCTTGGGGCTTAAAACCTGAGCGTTGCGCTCAAGTTGGCTCCATGCTTGCAACTTATGTAATTGAAACTGTTGGTACTCAAGAATATTTCTTTACAAATGATGAATTTGTGAAAAGATTTGAGAATTTTTACGGTAAAGATCCAGCAGCGGAAATAAAACCTTTTTTAGTTAAGTAATTTAATGCCAAAAGAAATTGGACCTTCTCTTTGGAATTTTCCCAAAGTAGAAGAAATGCCTAAAAATGATCTAGTTATCTTAGGTGCAGATTTAAAACCTGAAACTTTAATTGATTCCTATATACATGGAATATTTCCAATGCATGTTGAAGTAGAAGGTAAAACAGAAATTGGTTGGTGGTCACCTTTAAAAAGAGGAGTTTTGCCTTTAAATGGAATAAAAGTATCTAAATCTTTAAAAAAATCTATGAAGAAATTTCATGTAACTTTTGATCAAGCTTTTGTGGAAGTTATGAAAGGTTGTGGCGATGATAAGAGACCAAAAGGCTGGATTAATAAAGAAATAATTAATGCTTACAAAGATTTATTTGATTTAGGTTTTGCCCACAGTGTCGAAGTTTGGGATGAAAAACAACAATTAGTAGGTGGGCTTTATGGGGTTGAAGTAAATGGACTATTTGCAGGAGAGTCTATGTTTCACAGAAAAACTGATGCTTCCAAAACGGCGATGGTGTATTTAGTTGAAAAATTAAAAAGTGCGAAAGGAGAAAGAATTTTTGATGTGCAATGGCAAACCCCACATTTAAAGAGTATGGGAGTAGTTGAAATTTCAAGAATAAGATATTTAAATCAATTAAAGAAAGTTATGAAAACAAAACCAGCTTTTTAGATTTCACTTAAGGTTTGATTTAAAGCCACAACAAATTCATCAATATCTGCTTTTGTGGTATCAAATGAAAGAGAAACTCTTATGTGGGCTTGATTTGGATATCCCATTTCACTTAAGACGTGAGATGGCTTAATTGCATCAGGGGTACAAGAAGATCCACTTGACACAGCAAATCCTTTTTTACTTAAGTTTTGAGATATAAATTCACCATCAACATTAACAATTAAAAAACTAAGCACATGAGGAAGTCTTGCTACAGGATCTCCTAAAAGAATGATGTTTTCTAATTGGCTTAGTTGTTCTCTTAAATCTTTGATTAGAATTGAAAGTGATTTTGCAGTTTCACTTCTTTTTTCATTGATTGCTTCTAAACTTGCACCAATTGCTACTGCTTGAGGGATAAACACATTGCTAGAAAACTTATGATTTTCTCGGCCATCATCCAAAAGAATAGATTTAAACATTACATTTCTTTTTACAATCAAAATATCTAAACCAATTGGGGCACCCCAGCTACTTGGTTTCAATAGCAACACATCCCAATCTGTACCAACATTTACTAAACCTGCTGTCATTGAAGCATCTACAAAAAGTGGAATTTGTAATTCTTGACATTTTTTATATATAGGATGCAATGGTTGTTGGGTTCCAACTTCATGATTTGAAAATTGTAAAATCGCAAGTCCTGGTTTTATTGATTCTAGTTTTTCTATAAATTCTTTTTCGTTTATTCTTGCAAAATTGTCAACTGAAACTAATTTTGATTCATAACTTTTTAATCTTTCAATGATTGCTTTTTGTTCAACACTTGAAGCAACAACTTTTTTATTATTTGTTGCATTTAATAAACCAGAAACAATTAAATCAAGTCCTGCGTTACCACTTGGAATAAAAGAAACCTCTTCAGCATTTACATTTAATCTGGCAGCAATTGATGCTCGAGCCGAATCTAAAAGCATGCGGGCAGATCTTGATTCGTGATAGAGCTTGGTCGAATCAAAGTAGGCATAATCTGGCAAGGAAGTTAATGCTTTTTTTGCAGCAGGATGAAGCAGACCTGAAGTAAGCGAATCAAAATTACGCATATGTGCATTTGTGCTGGGCGACATGTGTTAAACGTTACTTGCCCTTCTTTTCCTCACAATGGCTTGAGTGCTCTAATGTTGCTATATATACAGTCAAAGTTGCTCTTAGGAGAGATTAGTTTGAGACGAAAGATTCTTTCGGCACTTTTGATCTCCTCATTTTTTGTTTTAACTGCTTGTTCCAAAGCAACTCAAGATGAAGCACTTCGCATAGGTTTTCCAGAACCTGCAACTAAAGAAGGCATCACAATATTAAATTTGTGGCAGGGCACTTGGATACTGGCAATAGGAGTAGCACTATTAGTTTTAGGTTTACTTTTTTCAGCAATCATTCTTTATCGCAGAAGAAGTGAAAATGAAGTTCCAAAACAAACTCGTTACAACATTCCTTTAGAAATTCTTTATACAATAGTTCCTTTAGTAATTGTGTTAGGCCTTTTCTATTTCACTGCAAGAGATCAAGGTCCACTCATCAAATTAACTGGACAACAACAACATACGGTTAATGTTGTTGGTTTTAGATGGTCTTGGACTTTTAATTACAAAGAAGCAGGCGTTTATGACATTGGTACACCTGCAAATCCACCGATGCTTTATTTGCCAGTAGATGAAAAAGTTAAATTCGAACTAACTTCTCCAGATGTAATTCACTCGTTCTGGATTCCTGCATTTTTAATGAAAATGGATGTTGTTCCAGGAAGATTAAATGCTTTTGAACTAACTCCTACAAAGTTAGGTGACTTTGCTGGAAAATGTGCTGAACTTTGCGGAGTAGATCACTCCCGCATGTTATTCAACGTAAAAGTAGTTACAAGAGAAGAATTTAATCAACATATTGAAAAATTAAGAGCACTTGGCCAAGTAGGAGAGCTATCTACTGGCAGAGTAGTAACAGATGCAAACACAGATTGCTTAGGCAATCCTGATTTGCCAGGATGTAAGGAAGGTTCATAAATGACACTCATTGAAGATCGCCCGACAGTTTCTTCTCATCCTCATCCCGAAAAAGAAAACACTTTAGGAAGAACTTTAGTTAAATGGATGACTTCGACTGATCCAAAAATTATTGGAAATCTTTACTTAATTACTTCATTTATTTTCTTCATCATCGCAGGTTTAATGGCCATGATAATTAGAGCAGAATTAGCTCAACCTGGTTTGCAAATTGTTTCAAATGAGCAATACAACCAATTGTTTACCATGCATGGAACCATAATGTTATTTCTTTTTG
This sequence comes from uncultured Bifidobacterium sp., assembly GCA_964655115.1. Lineage (GTDB taxonomy): Bacteria > Actinomycetota > Actinomycetes > S36-B12 > UBA5976 > ATZT02. The sequence continues at coordinate 15,852 of CAZZKM010000020.1, read as the reverse complement.
CAACTCCACTTTTTGTTGGATTTGCAAATGCGTTAACTCCATTGCAAATTGGAGCACCCGATGTAGCATTTCCAAGATTAAATTTGCTTGGTTACTACATGTTTTTATTTGGTGGTCTCATTGTTGTGGCGGGATTTTTAACACCAGATGGTGCAGCAAGTTTTGGTTGGTTTGCCTATGCTCCACTTTCAAATGCAGTTAATTCACCAACTGTTGGTGCAGATCTTTGGATTATGGGACTTGCACTTGGTGGTTTAGGCACAATTCTTGGTGCAGTAAATTTCATCACCACAATTTTGACAATGAGAGCTCCTGGCATGGTGATGTTTAGATTGCCAATTTTTGTATGGACAGTTTTATTAACAAGTGTTTTAGTTCTTATGGCTTTCCCAGTTTTAGCTGCCGCTTTGATTGTTTTAGAAGTAGATAGAACTTTTAACGCGCAAGTTTTTGAAGCAGCAAATGGTGGAGCTATTTTGTGGCAACATTTGTTTTGGTTCTTTGGTCATCCAGAGGTTTACATCATTGCGTTACCATTTTTTGGAATCATCAGTGAAGTAATTCCTGTTTTTAGTAGAAAACCAATTTTTGGTTACAAAGGATTAGTATTTGCCACAATTGCAATTGCAGGTTTATCTGTTGCAGTTTGGGCACATCATATGTATGTCACGGGTGCAGTTTCGTTACCGTTTTTTGCTTTAACCACGATGTTGATTGCTGTTCCAACTGGAGTTAAATTCTTTAACTGGATAGGCACGATGTGGCGAGGGTCAATTTCTTTTGAAACTCCAATGATGTTTGTGATTGGATTCTTAATTACCTTCTTAATCGGAGGATTGACTGGAGTAATGCTTGCAATGCCTCCAATTGATTTCCACGTTTCAGATTCCTATTTCGTAGTAGCACATTTTCATTACACAGTTTTTGGAACTGTAGTTTTTGCAATGTTTGCTGGATTTTATTTCTGGTGGCCAAAATTAACGGGAAGAATGCTTGATGATTCTTTAGGAAAGATTCATTTCTGGACATTATTTATTGGATTCCAAGTCACATTTTTAATTCAACATTGGCTAGGAATTAAAGGTATGCCAAGAAGATATGCAGATTATTTAGCAAGTGATGGTTTCACTTTTGGAAACGTAGTCTCTAGCACAGGAGCATTTTTACTAGGTGCTTCAACAATATTTTTCATGTACAACGTTTACAAAACATGGAGATTTGCTCCGTTGGTTAAAGAAAATGATCCATGGGGTTGGGGCATGAGTTTGGAATGGGCCACAAGTTGTCCTCCACCAAGACATAACTTCACATCATTGCCAAGAATTCGTTCAGAACGTCCAGCCTTTGATGCAGCACATCCTGAATTAGCAGATGCTGATATTCCAACCCGCGTTAACTTCTTGGATGACACAATTGGTGGACCAAAGCTTGGAAAGAGAAACTAAATGAAACCAGGTGGTTGGTTATTTTTTTGGGGTGCAGTTTTCTATTTTGTCGTTGGAGGAATTTATTACACCTTTACCAGAGAACCAGTTGGCACAACTGCGTTAGTTTTAACTGGAGGTTTAGCAATATTAGTTGCCTTCTATTTAATCTTTACCGGTAATCGCATTGGTTATCAACCAGAAGATAACGAAACTGCAGAACAAAATGAAGCTCCATCTGATTATGGTTTTTATTCGCCTCATTCATGGTGGCCAATGATCGTGGCAGCATCTGCCGCTTTTACTTTTGTCGGTTTTATTTTTGCGGCCTGGATTTTTTTGATGGGACTAGGTTTTGTTCTATTTTCAGTTTCAGGATGGCTATTTGAGTATTGGAAGTTCGAAAGAGTCGAGCCAATCAGACACTAATTGTTTCACATTTAGCATAATGTTTAGATGAAGCAAAAAACTAGAAATAATAAAGTAACTCGGATTTCTCCTTTTGCTGATTTTTTTCAAAGAGAGTCATCTTCAAGTCTATTAATTTTACTTGCAGCTCTTTTAGGTTTATTTATTGCAAACTCTAATTTAAGTGATGTTTATTTTAATGTTTTAAAAACTGAAGTGTTTATAAAAATTGGTCTATTTCAATTAAATATGGATGTGCAGCACTTAATTAATGACGCACTAATGACCATATTTTTCTTTTTAGTAGGACTTGAAATTAACCGAGAATTAAACACAGGACATTTAGCTGGCTTTAGAAAAGCAATCGTTCCATTATTAGCAGCATTAGGTGGAATGCTTATTCCTGCTTTAATTTATTTATTCATAACAGATTTCCAAGATTTAAGAGGTTGGGCAGTTCCTGTTGCAACAGATATTGCTTTAGCTGTTGGAGTTTTAAGTTATTTTGGAGCAAAGAAATCAGGATTTTTACGTCCCTTTCTTTTAGGTCTTGCTGTTATTGATGATATTGGAGCAATCATTATCATTGCTTTAGTTTTTTCTAAAGGAATAACTTTGCCTTGGTTATTCATTTCTATAGTTTTAGTTTTAATTGTTATTTGGTTTAAAAAAATAAATATTAATGCAACATTTATTTATATAATTCTTGGAATATTTTTATGGTATGGCTTGTATGAAACTGGAATTCATCCAACGATTGCAGGGGTTATTTTAGGACTTTTAGCTCCAGTTACTCCAATTATTCAAAAGAAGTACATAGATATAGAAGAGTTAAAGAATATTTCTACTGTACAAAATGCTCTTAAAACAAAAAAGATTGCTAAAAATTCTGTATCAGTGGTTGAGTGGCTTGAGCATGTAATTCATCCCTGGAGTGCATTTTTAGTTGTGCCTATATTTGCTTTTGCTAATTCTGGAATAAAAATTAACTCCCAAACTGTTAGTTTAATGTTTGAATCAAAAGTGGCACTGGGCATCATTGTTGGTCTAGTGGTTGGAAAACCTGTAGGAATTTTATTGTTAACTTATTTCACCAAGTTTTCAAAAATTGGACAAATTCCAAAAGATGTTAAGTGGCAACATTTATTAGGAGTGGGAAATGCTGCCGGAATTGGTTTTACCGTGGCAATTTTTATTGCCAAATTAGCGTTTCAAGATCAAGCGACTCAAGATTTAGCTATTTTGAGTGTTTTAGTGGCTTCAATAGTTAGTGCTTTGATTGCAGTTTTTTCTTTCAAAGTTTTAGACTTTAAGGCATAAAAACCAAGATTTTTAGTAATCTCCCCACAAACATATCGCGACATTTCAGAAAAAAGTCATTAAAACCCTTTCATTTGTTCACAATCATGGGTAAGAATTACCCCAGCACGAAGTCATGAGAGTCATGGCTGTCTCGGGAGGGGTGCGTTAAATGGCTGTAAACAAAGCACAGTTAGACGCAGACGCGAAACGTCTTGCGGAACTGGGTTATAAGCAGCAGTTCGAACGAAGATGGAGTGGTTTTTCTAACTTCGCTATCTCGTTCTCAATCATTTCAATTTTGTCTGGATGTTTCACAACATTTAGCCAAGCTTGGAATAACGGTGGACCAGTTGCAATTTCAATTGGTTGGCCAATTATTGCAACATTAATCTTGATCATTGGTTTTTGCATGTCTGAACTTGTTTCAGCTATGCCAACTGCTGGTGGTATTTACTACTGGTCATTCAAGTTAGGTAAACCTGTTCATGGTTGGTTAACTGGATGGCTAAATCTTGTTGGACTTGTAGCAGTTATTGCTGGTGTGGATTATGGTTTCGCAACATTTTTCACATTCACAATGAGTTTGTTCAATCCAGCATTTAGCATTGAAAATCTAGGATTAGTTTTCATTGTCTTTTTAGTAACAGTGATCTTGCATGTTTTGATAAACGTGTGGGGAGCAAAAATCATTCACTGGATGCAAAACGTAAACGTTTACTGGCACGTGTTTGGTGTGGCAGCAATCGTTTTGATTTTGGTGCTTATTCCAAAAGAACATCAAAGTTTAACTTGGATGTTTACCACTCAAATTAATAACAGTGGTTGGACTAGCTACTGGTTCTACGTGTTACCTCTTGGTTTCTTGTTGACCCAATACACAATCACTGGTTTTGATGCCTCAGCTCACGTATCTGAAGAAACCGGTGGAGCATCTTCTGCTGCAGCTAAAGGTTTGTGGCAATCAATCTTTTTCTCCGGAATCGGTGGATGGATTTTGCTGTTATCTTTCCTTTATGCCGCAACAAATGTTGAAGAAATTAATAAGAATGCTGGATTCTCTCCAGTAATTTTCTTAACATCACTTCCTGAAGGTTGGGCTGTGACAATTTTGATCATTTCTTGTGTTGGTCAATTCTTCTGCGGAATGTCATGTGTAACTGCAGCTTCAAGAATGTTGTTTGCATTCTCACGTGATGGCGCTGTACCTGGAAGTAAATGGTTAAAGAAAGTAGATTCAAATAAGAATCCATCTAACGCTGCAGTTGGTGCAGCTTTGGGTGCAGTTGTGTTAACACTTCCTGCTCTATACGCACCTCCAGGAACTGTTGTACCAGTTGCATTCTTCGCTGTTACTTCTGTAACAGTAATTGGCTTGTTCGTCTCATTTGCAATTCCAATTTATTTACGTTGGAGAATGGGCGATAAATTCAAACAAGGTCCATGGAATCTAGGAAATAAATGGAAATGGATGGCTCCGGTTGCAGTTCTAGAAATTGCAATAATTTCTATTTACTTCATGTTGCCAACAACACCAGCTGGTATGCCAGGAAATGAAAACTTCACCTGGCTTGCATTTCAATACTCTCCAATTGCAATGTTGATTGTGATTGGTGGAGCAATGATTTGGTGGCAAGTTAGTGCAAAGAATTGGTTTAAAGGTCCAAAATCAGATCTCTAAATCAAAGTATTTAACTAAAAGAGGACTTGCTCTAGCATTGGGGCAAGTCCTCTTTAAATTTAAAAGAGAGTGTGGAGATAAAAATGCCAGGAAGAGTTCAAGATAAAGCTTGTGTTGTTACAGGAGCAGGATCTGGAATTGGAAAAGCAACTGCTTTAAGACTTGCAGAAGAGGGAGGCAAAGTAATTGTCTCTGATATTAACTTTGAAAGTGCCCAAAAAGTTGTTGATGAAATTAAGTCAAAAGGTCAAATTGCGAAAGCAGTTAAAACTGACGTTGCAAATGATAAAGAAGCACAAGAATTAATTGAAACTTGCGTAAATGAATTTGGCACAATTCATGTTGTCGTAAACAGCGCAGGAGTTAATATTCCTGGTGTATTTCATGAAGTTAAAAATGAAATTATTGATAAAACTTTAAACGTTAATTTAAAAGGTTCTATGTATACCTGTAGGGCAGCAATTCCTCATATGTTGAAACATAAAAATGGGTCTTTGGTAAATATTTCAAGTGTTAACGGAATTGTTTCTGAACCTTTCTTGACTGTTTATTCAGCATCAAAAGGTGGAGTAGTAATGCTTACAAAAGGTATTGCTTTAGATTATGCAAAACAAGGTGTTCGATGTAATGCAATATGTCCTGGCTGGGTTGATACTCCAATTAATTATGCTCACGCTGAAATGATGGGCGGGTTAGACAAAATTTATGCAGAAATTGATAAATTCCAACCAATTGGAAGACCAGGTGAGCCAATTGAAATAGCTCATCTTGCGCTGTTTTTAGCAAGTGATGAATCTTCTTTTATGACTGGTTCAATCGTGTCAGCAGATGGCGGCATGACTGCTCAGTAGAGTAAAACTATGTCAATCCCATCCCCAGGTTATGCAGTAACGATTCGTGTAGAACTTCCTGCCACCACAGATTCAACTGGAGATTTGACTGCTGCTGTATCTGCTGCAGGTGCTGCTTTAACTGCTCTTGATGTTGTGGAATCAACCTATAACTCAATCGTGGTAGATGTTACGTGTAATGCAACTAATGAAGAGCATGCTAAAAAAATTACCGATTCCATTGCAAAACTAGATGGGGTAAAGGTAAGAAAGTTTTCAGATAGAACATTTTTAATTCATCTCGGTGGCAAATTAGAAGTTCACTCTAAAGTTCCTTTAAAAACTCGTGATGATCTTTCTCGTGCATACACTCCAGGTGTAGCAAGAATTTCTCAAGCAATAGCAGATGATCCCTCAAATTTAAGAAGATTAACAATTAAAAGAAATTCTGTAGCTGTGGTCACTGATGGTTCGGCAGTTTTAGGTTTAGGAAATTTGGGTGCAGCAGCAGCTTTGCCAGTAATGGAAGGAAAAGCTGCCTTGTTTAAAAGATTTGCAGATATTGATGCTTGGCCTGTTTGTATTGATTCACAAGATGTTGACGAAATAGTTAGAACAGTTCAATTAATTGCTCCTGTTTATGGAGGAATAAATCTTGAAGATATTTCTGCTCCACGTTGTTTCGAGATTGAAAAAAGATTAAGAAAACTTTTGGATATTCCGGTATTTCATGATGACCAACATGGAACAGCAATTGTGGTTTTAGCAGCCTTAACTAATGCTTTAAGGGTAGTAAATAAGAAGATCTCAGACATCAAAGTTGTGATGACAGGAGCAGGAGCTGCAGGAACTGCTATCGCAAGATTATTGGTGAAAAGTGGGTTAAAAGATTTAATTGTGTTTAATAACCTTGGCCCAATACACAGTGGAGTAAAAGATGGGGAAGATGTTCAATGGATAATTGAAAATACCAATAAAAATAACTTCTCAGGCACAGTTAACCAAGCTTTAAAAGATGCTGATGTCTTTATTGGAGTAAGTGCTCCAGATATTTTGACTGAAAATGATCTGAAACAAATGAATAAAGATTCCATAATTTTTGCTTTGGCTAATCCAAATCCTGAAGTAGACCCAATTTTGGCTAGAAAATATGCCAAAGTGGTGGCTACAGGCAGAAGTGATTTTCCAAATCAAATAAATAACGTGCTTGCATTCCCTGGAATTTTTAGAGGTTTATTGGATGCTCAAGCAAAAAATGTCACCGAAGAAACGTTGATTGCTGCTGCTAATGCCATTGCAAATAGAGTTTCTAATGAGCAATTAAATGCCTCATTTATCGTGCCAAGTGTGTTTGATCCTGGAGTAACGCCTGCTGTAGCCCAAGCTGTGAGAACAACTTTAGGTAAATAAAACTTTAAACCTTGGCTGGCTGAGGATTTCCTGATTCTTTAATGGCTTGACGAATATTAACCTTAATTAAAATTAAGCCTCCAATAATGAAGAAAGCAATGATTAACAAAATACTTTGGCGATAAGAACCCGTTAATCCAAATGCCACACCAAATGCAAATGTGCCAAGCCAACTAGTGCCTCGTTCACTTATTTCATAGAAAGAAAAATATTGAGCTTCTTGAGCTCTTGGAATTACTTGAGAATATAAAGATCTTGATAAGGCTTGGCTTCCACCTAATACAAAACCAATTCCTGCAGCAATTGCAAAATAAGGATTTGCTTGACCCACGGGTGCAAAATAAGTAATTACTACCATTATGGTCCAGATAAATAAGGAAATAAGAATAGTTTTCTTCGTACCATAACTTTCAGCAAGTTTACCTAGTATCAAAGAACCAATTAATGCTGTAATTTGCACAATAACAATTGCAAAAACTAGTGATAATTGTTCTAGTTTTAATTCTAAAATTGCATAGGTTCCAGAAATTGCAATAACTGTTTGAATTCCATCATTATAGAAAAGATAAGCAATTAAAAATTTTAAAGTTTCTGGATATTTTTTTAAATCTTTTAAGGTAGTTCTTAATTCTTGAAAACCAACTGAAAAAGCTTCTGCACCAACCACACCAGTTTTTCGATTTAAAGTTCTTAGGCCTCTGACTGTGATGATGGTAAATAGTGCCCACCAAATACCAGCTGAAGTTAATGAAATTCTTACTGCTTCTGCTTCAGTGATTCCAAATGATTCATAACTTGAATAAAGATAAAGATTTATTAAAAGCAATAAACCTCCACCTGCATAACCTATTGCCCAACCCCGTGAAGAAACAGCATCTCTTTTATCGGGAGAAGCTAAATCTGGAATATAAGAATTTGCAACTACTAAAGCTGCACCAAAAGATATATTTGCAACTATAAGTAAGAATGCACCCAGTGCAAATCTTTCACCTTGTACAAAATATAAACAGATTGTGGCAAATGCGCCAAGGTATGCAAATATTGCCAGAAATCCATTTCTACTTTTAATTCGATCTGCAATAGCTCCCACAATTGGTAAAACAAATACTTGAGCAAAAACAGAAAAACTAATGACATAAGGAAATAAAGATCCAGGTCTCATACTTATTCCCCACAAAGAAATCATTCCTGAAGCATCAGCTGCATTTTCTGCAATTGAAGTTAAATATGGACCAAGAAATAAAGTTATAACGGTGGTTGAAAAAGATGAATTGGCCCAGTCATATAAATACCAACTGCGTCTAACACTTGATTTAGTTAAATATCCGTTTGTGGTCATGCCATGACCTTATATGCCCAAGGACTTATTTGGTTAGTAGTTTCTGGATTAATTTGTGATTAATTCCTTTTCAACACGCCTTAAATGGTGCAACACGCCGTGTATTTCATCTGGTTAAGTAGAGAAATAAGGCTTTGACCTGCGAAAACGCAACTTCTGTAACTCCAGACACACCGGTAACGCAAAACACATGCCCCCGGTAGTTGCATGTCGCATAGCGAAGTACTAATGTAGCACTACATCTTGTGGTGGAAATGGCAGAAATGTCCATAGGTTGGGGTTAACCCCAAGTTTTCCACAGCAGATTAGCCCAAAAGACGAAGGCCATAAGCCAGTTATCCACAGGGCGAAAACCAGGGTTATACACATCTACTTGAAGAGGAGTCTGGGCATTGTTCTGTCCTTTTTGCCGCCACTCAGATTCAAGAGTTGTTGATTCAAGAGTTAACGATGACGGTTCAGCAATTAGACGTCGTCGTCAATGTCCTGAATGCGATCGAAGATTCACCACTTTAGAAGTTGCAACATTAAGTGTTGTGAAAAGAAGTGGAGTAGTAGAACCATTTTCAAGAAGCAAAGTTGTAAGTGGTTTAAGAAAAGCATGTCAAGGAAGACCAGTCAGTGAAGATGACTTGGCTTTATTGGCACAGAAAGTAGAAGAAACCGTACGCGCATCTGGTGCAGCTGCAGTTGATTCACATGAAGTAGGGCTTGCAACTCTTGCTCCACTTCGTGAATTAGATGAAGTTGCTTATTTGCGTTTCGCGAGTGTGTATCGCTCTTTCGAATCTTTAGAAGATTTCGAATCAGAGATTTCATTACTTCGCACAGCTCGAGAACTCGGGGACGTCGCCGTCGCTATTGCCAAAAACGATGACAAAAGCGTCGAGGACGGCTCAGAGAAGTAGCCAGTAGTAAATCCAAAAATTTAAATAAAAGGAAAAAATAAAATGACAGATACATTAAGCGGTGCCTTCAAGTCCGGTCGCAAGAATGCTCGCGGCATTTCAATGCAAAGAGTATTCACGAAAGACGGTGTGCACCCATATGACGATGTGAAATGGGAACGCCGCGATGTAGTGCAAAACAATTGGAAAACAGGTGAAGTTGTTTTCGAACAAAAAGGTACAGAATTTCCAGATTTCTGGTCTGTAAATGCTTCAACAATTGTGACCACAAAATATTTCCGTGGTGCAGTAGGTCATGACAATCGTGAATGGTCATTAAAACAATTAATTGATCGCGTAGTTTTAACTTATACGAAAGCTGGAAAAGCTGGCGGTTATTTTGGATCAGACAATGATGCAAAAATATTTGAAGAAGAACTTACTTACATGTTGTTACATCAAGTATTTTCATTTAACTCACCAGTTTGGTTCAACGTTGGAACAAGTGCACCACAACAAGTAAGTGCATGTTTTATTTTGGCAGTTGAAGATTCAATTGATTCAATTCTTAACTGGTACAAAGAAGAAGGCGTAATTTTCAAAGGTGGATCTGGAAGTGGAGTAAATCTTTCTAGAATCCGCGGAGCAAATGAATTACTTTCTTCAGGTGGAACAGCTTCTGGACCAGTTTCATTTATGCGCGGTGCAGATGCATCTGCTGGAACAATTAAATCCGGTGGTGCAACCAGACGTGCTGCAAAAATGGTTGTGCTAGATATCGATCATCCAGATATCGAAGAATTTATTGATACAAAAGCTCGTGAAGAAGACAAAATTCGTGCTTTAAGAGATGCCGGTTTTGATATGGATCTTGGTGGCAAGGACATCATTTCTGTGCAATATCAAAACGCAAACAACTCTGTAAGAGTTTCTGACGATTTCATGAAAGCTTATGAAAACGATAAGGATTTCAATTTAACTGCAAGAGTTGACGGACGAAGTGTAAAAACAGTAAATGCAAGACAACTGTTTAGAAGAATGTCAGAAGCAGCATGGGCTTGCGCTGATCCTGGAATTCAATATGACACCACAATTAATGATTGGCACACCAGTCCAGAAACAGGACGCATTAATGCTTCTAATCCATGTTCTGAATACATGCATTTAGATAATTCATCTTGCAACCTTGCTTCATTAAACTTAATGAAGTTCTTAAAAGATGACGACACATTTGATGCAGATAAATTCAAGAAAACAGTTGAATTTGTTATCACTGCAATGGAAATTTCAATCTCATTTGCAGATTTCCCAACTCCAGCAATCGGTCAAACCACAAGAGATTTCCGCCAACTAGGAATTGGTTATGCAAACCTTGGTGCATTGTTAATGGCACTAGGACTTGCATACGATTCTGATGCAGGAAGAGCATTAGCTGCTTCGATTACTTCTTTAATGACTGGAACTTCTTATAAGAGAAGTGCAGAATTAGCAGCTGTAGTTGGACCATATGTTGGTTATGCCAGAAATGCTGATGCACATAAACGCGTAATCAGAAAACATGCTGCAGCAAATGATGCAGTAAAAATTGATAGCGAATTAGATCGCTCAGTTCACCAATTAGCAACAGATGTTTGGCAAGAAGCAATCAAATTAGGTGAACAAAACGGTTACCGTAACGCACAAGCAAGTGTGCTAGCTCCAACAGGAACTATTGGATTAATGATGGATTGCGATACCACTGGTATTGAACCTGACTTAGCACTAGTTAAATTCAAAAAATTAGTTGGTGGTGGATCAATGCAAATTGTGAACCAAACAATTCCAAGAGCACTACGTCGTCTTGGTTACACCGAAGAAACAGTAGAAGCAATTGTTGAATACATTGCAGAAAACGGAAATGTAATTGATGCTCCAGGATTAAAACCTGAACATTATTCAGTTTTTGATTGCGCAATGGGTGTTAGATCAATTTCACCAATGGGACATGTGCGCATGATGGCAGCAGCACAACCATTCTTATCTGGTGCAATTTCTAAAACAGTAAACATGCCTTCAACTGCAACTGTTGAAGAAGTTGAAGAGGTTTATTACCAAGGCTGGAAACAAGGTTTGAAAGCTTTGGCAATTTATCGCGACAATTGCAAAGTTGGTCAACCATTAAGTGATGCAAAGAGTAAAGAAGATTCATCTTCAACTCCAACAAGTGCTAACAAACCAGCTAGACAACGTCTACCAAAATCTCGTCAATCAGTAACTACCTCATTTGCAGTAGCAGGTGCTGAAGGTTACATGACTACATCTTCTTATCCAGATGGAAGATTAGGCGAAATTTTCCTAAAGATGAGCAAGCAAGGTTCAACTTTGGCAGGAATTATGGATGCATTCTCAATTGCAGTTTCAATTGGTTTGCAATACGGAGTTCCTCTAGAACAATATGTTCAAAAGTTCACCAACATGCGATTTGAACCATCAGGCTTAACAGATGATGAAGATATTCGTATGGCTCAATCTGTAATGGATTACATCTTTAGAAGATTAGCTCTTGATTATCTTCCAGAAGATCATAGAAGTGCCTTAGGAATTCAAACTGCTGAAGAAAGAAAAAAAGCAGTAAATGATACTTATGATGCACCAAGTGAAACTATTGCAACAGATTTTGTGCCAACTACAACTTTGCCAGTTGTTGAAAAAACAAAAACAAGTGCTGAAGCAAGATCTTCCATGGAAGTTCTTGAATCTTTAACCGGATTAAAATCAGATGCTCCACTTTGTATGACCTGTGGTGTGAAAATGCGTATGGCAGGTTCATGCTTTGTCTGCGAAGGTTGTGGCAACACAAGTGGTTGTTCATAAATCGAAATAGATAAAATTATTAAGGCTGGGCTTTTTAGCCCAGCCTTTTTATGTGTTGGAAAAAGGATAAAAATTGGGTGCAATCGAAGTAAATGGCATTGCCTATCGACTGCCTACGGGACGATTACTTTTTGATGATGTTTCTTTCAGAGTCGGAGAAGGTATAACTGCTGCTTTAGTTGGCGATAACGGAGCAGGTAAATCAACCCTTTTTAAAATCATCACCGGAGTTTTAATTCCAGATGAAGGTTCTACTTCAGTTTCTGGAGGCCTTGGAGTTATGCCACAGCTTTTAACTGGTGCTGCAAAAAAAGTTGAAGAACATGACACAGCATTAGCTTCTCTTGGACTAAATGCAACTGTGGCAGATGCTTTGAAAGTCGTATCTCCAAAAAGAATTCAAGAAGCAATCAAAGAAGTTGAAAAATATGAATTAGCGCTTATGGAAGATGACAGTGAAGAAGTACAAATGAAATATGCCCATGCTTTAGCAGAGTACGCAGATGCAGGTGGTTATGAGAATGAAACTTTATGGGATGTGTGCTGCCAAGAAGCAATAAAAATGGATTATGAAAAATGTAAATTCCGAGAATTAAAAACTTTATCTGGAGGCCAAGCAAAAAGATTAATTCTTGAGGCACTGCTTAGAGGACCAGATCAAGTTTTATTGCTAGATGAACCAGATAACTATTTAGATGTGCCAGCAAAAAATTGGCTCGAAGATCAATTAAAACAATCTATGAAAACAATTCTTCTTATTAGCCATGATCGAACTCTTTTAACTAGAGCTGCAGATCGAATTATCACTATTGAAGGTGGAACTGCTTGGGTTCATGGAAAAGGTTTTGGAACTTATTATGAGGCAAGACAAGAAAGACATGATCGTTTAGCAGAATTAACTAAACGTTGGGAAGAAGAGCATCAAAGATTAAAAGATTTAGTTCAAACACTTCACATGCAAACAAAATCATCTCCAGCAATGGCTCCTAAATATAGAGCCATGCAAACAAGATTAAAAAGATTTGAAGAAGCAGGTGCTCCACAAGCACCGCCACCTCCTCAAAAATTAAAAATGAGATTAAAAGGTGGCAGAACTGCAGTTAGAGCAATTGTTTGCAAAGATTTAGAGTTAACCAATTTAACTAAACCTTTTGACTTGGAACTTTTTTATGGAGAACGAGTTGCATTCTTAGGTGGCAATGGCACAGGTAAATCCCACTTTTTAAGACTTTTGGGAGGAGATGAAACAGTGAAACATTCTGGAAATTGGAAATTAGGTTCCAGAGTTGTTCCAGGTTGGTTTGCTCAAACTCATGATCATCCTGAGTGGAGTAGAAAAACTTTAACTGAAATTTTGTGGGAAGAAAAATCTTTACAAATAAATGCTGCCGTTGGCACATTGTCTAGATATGGATTGGGTGCGCAAGCTGATCAATTATTCTTAACTTTATCTGGTGGGCAGCAGGCAAGATTTCAAATCTGTTTACTCGAACTTTCTGGCGCAACACTTTTATTACTTGATGAACCAACAGATAACTTAGATATAACAAGTAGTGAAGCTTTAGAGGCTGCTTTAGATGCATTTGATGGAACTGTTTTAACAGTGACCCACGATAGATGGTTTGTACAAAATTTTGATCGATTCTTTCTTTTGGACCAAGAAGGTAACGTTAAAGAAGTTCAAGAGCCAGTTTGGACTTAAGATAGAGATATAAGAAAAAGGAAAAAAGATGCATAACAAAGGCGTTAGTGCACTTGCAGAAGTAAATGCGTATGTTTATCGCGCAGGTGAATTACTTAAGTTATCTAAAGATTTCATTGAAGCATTTTCCACATCTGAACGTGAATTAATAATTTCAATTCCATTAAGACGAGAATCAGGTGGCATTGATGTTTTAACTGGTTATCGGGTGCAACATTCATCTGCCAGAGGTCCTAGAAAAGGTGGCATTAGATATCACCAATCAGTTGATCTAGATGAAGTAAGAGCATTAGCTAGTTTGATGACTTGGAAAACAGCCCTTGTTGATGTGCCATTTGGTGGCGGTAAAGGTGGAGTAACTGTTGATCCAAATTCTTTAACTATTAGAGAAAAAGAAGAAGTAACCAGACGCTGGACTAGAACAATGGTAAATATTTTGGGACCACATAGAGATGTGCCAGCACCAGACATGGGCACTAATGCTCAAACTATGGCTTGGATTATGGATGAATATCAAAGAATAAATGGATTTTCTCCAGCGGTAGTTACTGGAAAACCAATTGGTTTATTTGGAGCTCCAGGAAGAGAAGAAGCAACAGGTCGAGGCGTAATTGGGGTAGCAGTTGGTGCTTTAGAGAAATTAAAAAAAGATAAAAACCAAATTAGAGTTGCCATTCAAGGATTTGGAAATGTGGGAATTTATGCAGCATTAGCTGCTCAAGAAGCAGGAATGAAAGTTGTTGGTCTTGCAGATGTTTCAGGTGGAAAAGTAAATGATAAAGGATTTAACGTTAAAGAAATAGTTGAAAAATACAAAAAAGTTTCAGATATTAAAGATGGAAAAGATGTTTCAAATGATGAAATTTTAACCATGGATTGTGATCTATTGATTCCTGCAGCACTTGGTGGAGTGATAAATGAAACAAATCATGAAAAAATTCAAGCAAAAATAATTGTAGAAGGCGCTAACCAACCTTTGACTCTAGAAGCTGATCAGGCTTTACAAAAAAGAGGAGTAGTAGTTGTGCCAGATATTTTGGCAAATGCTGGAGGTGTAATGGGTTCATATTTTGAATGGACTCAAAATATTCAAGAATTTAGATGGCCTATTGAAAGATTTAGAAACGAATTAGACACCAGAATGAAAATTGCTTTTGATTCAACTTGGGAAGCAGCAAACAAATACGGCACAGATTTAAGAACAGCAGCTTTTGTGGTGTCTGTTGAAAGAGTTGCTACAGCATTTAAACTTCGTGGAGATTTGTTGTAAGAAATGAAAAAGTTACTAAGTGTGAATGTAACTTCAATCATTCATTATGAAGAATGGTCTGGTTCTGTTGGAAAAACTGGTATCGATAAAAGACCAAAACTAGGTCGGGTTGCTATTGAAAACGACGGGGTTGAAGGTGATTTTGTTTTGGATACAAAAAATCACGGCGGAAAAGATCAAGCAGTTTATGCCTATGCCAGAGAAGATGCTGACTGGTGGGAAAAAGAAATCGGAATAGAAATTGCCAATGGAAGATTTGGGGAAAACCTAACTACTAGCAAAGTAGATGTCACAAATGCCATTATTGGAGAAATTTGGAAAATTGGTACTACAACATTACAAGTAACCATGCCAAGAATTCCTTGCAAAGTGTTCCAAGGCTTTTGGCAAAGACCTAATTTGATTAAAGAATTTACTCAAGCAATGCGCCCTGGTGCTTATTTAAGAATATTAGAAGAAGGTTATGTTGAAGAAAATAACCCAATAGAAATTTTTGATATCCCAACCCATGGCATAACCATAAGAGATTTATTTGATGCCAAAAGTGGAGAAAGATCTAAAATTAATTTAATAAATAAAATACCAGGACTAGCACCTAAATTTAAAGACTGGTCAGAAAAAATAGCTCTAGGAATTTAAAATGTCGAAAATACTCGTTGATAAGTATTTAAAGAGTTTACCTGAACCACAAAAATCAACTTTAATAAAACTACGAAAAACGATTAAAAAAATAGAACCAAAAGCAAAAG
>CAZZKM010000019.1:0-22209 GCA_964655115.1 uncultured Bifidobacterium sp. | reverse complement strand
AACTACACCTTACTGCAAAATATTTGCAACTGCAAAATATATGTGACAAAATGTCCGTTTTATGGCTTGTGTGACCAAAGTGACACCAGTTAATTAAAGAATTTCGGAATTATCGGTTGTGCAAATCGTCACAACGTGTCACGATAGTAGTTGGCACTTTTTTAGGAGGTTTACGCATGGACTGGCGACACAAATCAGCTTGCCGTGACGAAGATCCTGAGTTATTTTTCCCAATTGGCAACACGGGCCCTGCTGTTTTCCAAATAGAAGCTGCGAAAAAGGTATGCCGCTCTTGTGCCGTAATTGAACCTTGCCTTCAATGGGCTTTAGAGACCGGACAAGATTCAGGCGTCTGGGGTGGCCTCAGCGAAGAAGAACGCAGAGCGATGGGACATAGCGCTCCCGCAGCATCTATTAACTACTTCTAAACCTTTTTTATCACAATTGGGGCTATTACCTCTACTTTTAACCCTGTAGGAGTATTTGCACTAACTGTTAGTTTGCCGTTTAATTCATCCACTATTAAGGTTCTAACAATTTGCAGTCCAAGTTGCTCAGTGTTAAATACATCAAAGTCTTTTGCGATACCAGGTCCACCATCTGAAATAGTTATTCGGATTTGACCTCCACTTTTTTCAACTTGAAGTTCAACAGGTTCACTTGTTGGTCTTCCATGTTCAATTGAATTTTGCAAAATTTCAACCACTGCCATAGCAAGAGGTGTAGCAACTTCGGTAGGTAACTCTCCAAATTCACCAATTTGATTTATTTCAATTGGACTTATATTTTCTAGAGCTGTTGCTGCATCTTTTACTAGTGAAATTACTTGGCTTATCACTTCATCAAAAGGCACGACTTCTCCAAGAGTTTTCGAAAGTGCTTCATGTACAACTGCGATAGCACTGACTCTTCTTTGGGCTTCTTCTAAAGATTCTTTTGTCTCTATACTTTTTGCTCGTCTTGCTTGTAGTCGAAGAAGAGCTGCAACCGTTTGTAAATTATTTTTAACTCTATGATGGACTTCTCTAATTGTTGCATCTTTTGTTAATAATGCCTTTTCTTTTCTCTTCAAATCTGCAATATCTCTGACCAAAATCAAAGATCCAATTCTTTCTTTGTTTTTTGATAAAGGCACAGATCTTAAAATTACAACTGAATTTGAATTTTCTATTTCTACTTCTCCACTTGCTCTTCCAGAAGAAATCAACATCACTGCCTCATCAACTGGACCAGGATTATGTTGAATCTTGGAAACAATTTTTGTGAAATCTTGATTTATTAAATCTGTAGCAAGTCCTAATCTTCTAAATGCTGAGGACGCATTTGGACTTGCATATTCAATAATGCTTTGTTTATTCAAACGAATAATTCCATCACCTACTCTAGGCGCTTGGCTTGCTTTACTTATTTCACCTTTTGCTGGAAAAGTTCCTGCTGTAACCATTTGAAATAAATCATCTGCGGCTTTTAAATAAACTTCTTCTAATCTTCCACCTCGACCATCTGCATTTGTATGACGAGAAATTACACCTATGACTCGATCTTCAAAAATTACAGGGATTGCTTCTGTTTTAACTTTTTCATTTTCAGATTCAATAATTTTTTTTCTTGAAGTCAATGCTTTATCAAGATCAATTCTTCTGCCTGCGGCAATAAATTCACCAACTAAATCTTGAGGAACATTTGTTGGACTTGTAGCAGGTCTAACCTGAGCAGAGGCAAAAAAACCTTTACCGTGCCAAGTCGGTATCCACAAAACTAAATCACTCAAACTTAAATCAGCTAGAAGAGTCCAATCTGCAAGAAGTGCTTGAAGATGTTCAATGTCTTTATCTTCAAGTTCTGTTTTTTCTTTAACAACTGATGTTAAAAATGCCATGTCTAAACGCTACCGTGTCTAGAGTTTGACATAAAGCGGATGAGTGAATTCATGCTTAATCCCTCATTAAAACAAATTGTTTATTAAACATTGTTTAAAATCACAACCTAAATTGCTTTAATTAATTGCGGACCATTATTTCTTGCATTGTTAACTTCAAAACCTACTTTATAAAATTCAAAATAATTTTGAGGAGGTGTAACAATTAAATTTTTTATTTCTTCTTTATTTTGAAAATCAGGATCTAACCAAGGCGTCCAATTTTTATCAGGCACGATCACAGGCATTCGATCATGAATTACTTCTAAACCCAGTATTGCTTGAGTTGTGATAACTGAAAAAGATGTAATTATTTCATTTTCTATTTTTGGATTTTTCCAAGTTTCATAAATCCCAGCAACTGCTAGCAAAGGTTTATTTTTTGCTTTTATGAAATAAGGTTGTTTTTTTTCTTTTGGATCTACTGGTCTAAACCATTCGAAATATCCATCCATTGGAATTATGCATCTTCTCTTTATAAATGCTCCACGAAAGGATGGTTTTTCTTCTACCGTTTCAAATCTTGCATTAATCATTTTGGCCATCATTGAATTATCTTTAGCCCAAGATGGAATAAGTCCCCAACTCATTACATTGAGTACTCGATCCTCATTTTCATTTTGTGTTATTACATATGAATTCGTAGTTGGTGAAATATTGTAATTTGGCTCGAGTATTTTTTCGGGAAGTTGCTTTATATTAAAAACTTCGGTAAGAGTGCCGGTATCTCTATTGGCTGCATATCTTCCGCACATAACAAGTGAATTTTACGCGCTCAAGGTAGTCTTGGATTCAATGAGTGATAATTCTATGCGTGAATGGCTTGCCCCAACTATTAATTTTGCCATCAACTCGACTTTAGAAATTCCAGGCTCAAAATCTGCCACTAATCGAGCATTTGTTTTAGCAGCACTCGGTGATAAATCTTCAACAGTTTTTAATCCTTTGTTTGCACGTGACACAATTCTAATGCTTGAAGCTCTAGAAAAATTAGGTTGCAAAATTAGTAAACAAGACTTAAAAGTTGAAATTTCACCAATGACTAATAATCATGAAGAAATTTTCATTGACGTGGGCTTAGCCGGAACTGTAATGAGATTTGTTCCACCTATCGCTGCATTGACTTCCGGAATAACAAATTTTGATGGAGATGCAAGGGCAAGAAAAAGACCAATGAAAACTCTAATTGAATCTTTAAAAAAGTTAAATATCAATGTGATTGACCAAAATTCAGGTAGTTTACCTTTTTCAATTGTTTCAAATGGTGAGATTGCAGGAGGAGAATTAGAGATTGATGCTTCAGAATCAAGTCAATTTATTAGTGCCCTAATGCTTATTGGTGCTAGAGCATCAAATGGTTTAACTATTAAGCACATCGGAAAAAATTTACCAAGCCTACCTCATATTCAAATGACAATTGAGATGTTAAATGAAGTAGGTGTAAAAACAGTTCAACTTGATGAAACAACCTGGAGAATTGAAAAACAAAATATAAAATCTAAAGATTGGAAAATTGAACCTGATCTTTCTAATGCTGGACCTTTTTTAGCTGCAGCAATGGTTACTAATGGAGAAGTGAGAATAAAAGATTGGCCAATACAAACAACCCAAGCTGGAAATGCATGGATTGAAATACTTTCACAGATGGGTGCCCAAATTCAGCTTGATAATAATTCGTTATCACTTAAAGGAAATTCCCAAATAAATGGAATAAATTACAATTTAAAAGATGTTGGTGAATTAACTCCTGTACTTGTTGCAATTTCATTATTTGCAAATTCCAAATCTGAATTTAGAGGAATTTCACATTTAAGAGGTCACGAAACTGATCGTCTAGCTGCACTTGTCGAAAATATTACGGCTATAGGTGGAGATGCAATTGAAACAAAAGACGGATTAATAATTAATCCAAAGAAATTGCATGGTGGATTGTGGAAAGCTTTCGATGATCACCGAATGGCAACAGCTGGAGCAGTAATTGGTTTAAGAATTAAGGACATTTATGTAGACGATATTTCCACTACTTCAAAAACTTTGCCAAACTTTGAACATATGTGGAATAAAATGGTGAATTTGTGAGTAAATTCCACGACTATGATGAAGATGATATTCGTCAAAGACCTGGAAAACATAAATCTCGTCCCAGAACTAAAGATCGTCCAACACATAAAAATTCAATAACAGCAACTGTGATAACCGTCGATCGAGGAAGGTTCACCGTTCAGCTAAAAAATTCAAACACAAACATCTATGCAATAAAAGCAAGAGATCTTGGTAGAAAAGGTGTTGTAGTTGGAGATTCTGTTGAAGTCGTTGGAATAGATGAAAATAATCCGGAAAATATGGCTCGCATAATAAAAGTCAACGAAAGAAAAAATACTTTATCTAAAAGTAGCGACGATATAGATTCTAGTGAAAAAATTTTAGTGTCTAATGTCGATTGTGTTGCAATAGTTACTGCTACCACTAATCCTGAACCAAACACTCGACTAATCGATAGGACTATAGTCGCTGCAAAGTTGGCTGGGGCCGAACCATTTATCGTTGCAACTAAAACTGACTTAAAGAATGAAAAGGATTTGATGAAATTTTATGAACCTTTAAATATCAAAATTATTGCAACAAGCAAGATTTCAAATTTAGAAGAAATAAATAATTATTTAGCAAACAAAACGACAGTGTTTATTGGTCCCTCTGGTGTTGGAAAATCTTCACTTGTAAATCGATTGATTCCAGAAGCTAATAGAAGAACTGGAGACGTAAACGAAGTTACAGGCAGGGGTAAACATACTTCAACTTCTGCATATGCACTTTCCTTAAACGAATCGACTTGGATTATAGATACACCTGGCATTCGTACCTTTGGATTAGCGCACGTTGAGGTTGAACAAATAATTGCAGGTTTTCCCGAATTACTTGAATTTTCACTAAAATGTCAAAAAAATTGTAAACATCTAGATTCCTCTTGTGAAATAGAAAAGAATATTGCAACTAATCCACAATTACTTAATCGTTTAGATTCTCTACGAAGACTTCTTTTATCTATAGAGCAAAACATCGAATAAGATACATTTATGAGCCAAAAAGACCTTGATTTTTGCCAAAAACTTGCAGATTTAGCTGACGAAATTTCTATGGCTCGATTCGGAGCACTTGATTTAGTTATTGAAACAAAACCTGATTTAACTCCAGTTAGCGATGCTGATAAAAAAGTAGAGGAAGAACTTAGAAAACTAATTTTGGAATATTCTCCGACAGATTCAATTATTGGTGAAGAATTTGGCATTGCCGGAAATAGTAATCGTGAATGGATTCTAGATCCAATTGATGGAACTAAAAATTTTGTTCGGGGAGTGCCATTTTGGGGTACCTTGATAGGTTTAAGAGTCGACAACAAAATGCAAGTTGGAATGGTTTCAGCACCAGCTCTGGGCAGAAGATGGTTTGGTGCGGTTGGTCACGGTTCTTATTTAAGAACTCATACTAATAATTTTATTAAAGAGAGAAAACTTCAAGTTTCAAAAGTTTCTAAAATTGAAGATACATACTTTGGTTATTCCAGCCAAGAAAGATGGGCAAAAAGAGATCAAGAAGAAAACTTTGAAAAATTACAAAAAAAAGTTTGGCGAGCTAGAGGTTTTGGAGATTTTATTATTCACATGATGGTTGCTGAAGGTTCAATTGATTTTTCTATGGAACCAAAATTAGCTGTTTGGGATATGGCAGCTTTAATTCCTATTATTACCGAAGCTGGTGGCACTGCTACTTCACTTGAAGGTGGAGATCCTTTAGAAGATAAAAGTCTTGTAACGACAAATGGCTTATTGCATCAAGAAGTATTAAAAAATATTAATTAACTTCTTCTAGAAATATGCATTGGTAATCCCCCAGCTGGTCTTACCATAACTAAAGCTCTTGGAAAAGGTTCTGGTCCAGCTGCTGTGATGTTCCATTTTTGTGCAACTCTTGCAATTAACAAAATACTTTCTAAAAGCGCAAAGTCTTTTCCTATACACATTCTTGGTCCAATTCCAAATGGTAAATAAGTTCCTTTTTCTGGAGTTGGGGCACTTGGTAAAAATCTGTCTGGATTAAATTTTTCTGCTTCTTGCCAAGCGTCAGGATGTCGATGAGTTGTCCAAGGCGAAATAATAATTACAGAATTTTCTGGAATTTCATAACCTCCAAGTTCATCTTTTTCTAAAGCTCTTCTACTTACTACCCAACCTGGTGGATAAACTCTCAAAGCTTCATCAACAACTGCTTTTGTGTAAGGCAAATTATCTAAATCGGTAACTGAAGGTTCTCTGCCTTTTAGAACTTCATCAACTTCTATTTGAACTTTTCTTTGTACTTCTGGGTGTGTGCCCAATAGCCACCATGTCCAAGTTAAAGAACTTGCCACAGTCTCATGACCTGCCACAATAAATGTAACTATTTGATCTCTTAATTCTTGACTGTTTAAAGCACCTTCTTCATCATGTGCTGCAAGTAATAAATCCAACATGTCAACATCTCGTTGAACACCAGGTTTTGCTGTTATTTTTTTTCTTTCTTCAAGAATTCTTGCAACTGCAGAATCAAGTTGTTTTAATGCTTTTGCTAATTTTCGATTATTTGGAGTTGGAATCCATTTTGGAAATGTGATTGGAGTTCTAGCTCTTGCCACAATAATGTCTAATGCATCCAAAGTTGCTTGTGCTGTTTTTTCGACATCACCTGCAAGATCTGTTCCAAATAAAGATCTGCCCACAATTTCTAATGCAGCATGCATCATGTCATCATCAATGTCAACTATTGAATTGTCATTTAATTTATTCCAATTATTCAATAAACGATCTGTTACTAAAACAGTATCAGGACCAACTCTTAAAATTGCTTCGTGATGAAATGCAGGTTGAATAAGTTTTCTTTGTCTTTTCCAACTAGGTGTGTCTGCAGCTAATAATCCATCCCCTGTTACTAAAGCTAAATTTTCATATTGAATAGTTTTTTTTCCGTAATTTCTTGCATTAACTCTCATTACTCGATCAACATCTTGTGGATGTGAGACTAAATAAACTGGCAAAATTGGTAATGGAAATTGCACAACATTTCCGTATTTTTTCCTCATCTCTACTAAAAATCCAGCTGGATCTTTTCTTGCCCTTAGTAAATAAGAAAACATTTTTCTAGTTGAAGGACCAGGAGCAGTTAAAAAAATCTTTCCTAATTTCTTTTTTTCAAAAGTCACTTGATTTTGCTCCATATTCCCACTCTAGGCTCCCGCAAACCAAAATAAAAAAGAAGACCGGTGTGATGTTTTCCGGTCTTCTTTATTGGTAGCGGGGACAGGATTTGAACCTATGACCTCTGGGTTATGAGCCCAGCGAGCTACCGAGCTGCTCCACCCCGCGTCGTATGTCTTAATGCTAATGCAATGCGATTTTATGAACTAATTCAAGTTAACTGAAGATGAAAAATTGGCTGGAGTTACTTCAACATTTGTTTCTGGTTCAGCAGTTATATTTAATCTTCGCTGAGCATCTAATGCACGATCAAGGGCATCTTCTAAATCTTTTTGTGCTTTTCCATAAGCTGTAAAGTCACCATTTGCTAAAGCATCTTTACCGTCACTGATTGCTTTTTGCATATCACTAATTGCATTTGCTAAATCAATTTCTGGATCCCCAGTTGGTGATGGAACATTAGGTTGCGGAGTTACTTCAGTACCGTCTTCTTGATTTTGTGGAGTAGAAGTTGAAGTTTCGCCAAATAATGCATTAATTGCGTCTTGAATGTTGTCTTCAAAAACCACTTTTTGTCCAAATGATGCTAAGACTTTTCTCAATAGTGGATAACTATCTCCAGCTGTTGCACGCACATAAACAGGTTCGACATATAAAAGTCCTCCTCCAATTGGAAGTGAAAGTAAGTTTCCTAACTCAACATCAGAACCACCTCTTCTTAATAAGGATAAAAGTGCGCCCACATCTGGATCTGATTCAAAATTATTTTGCACTTGAGTAGGACCAGGAATTGTTGTATTTCTAGGTAGTTGAAGCACGCGAATTTTTCCGTAATCTTTATTTGGATCACTTGACACTGACATAAATGATGCCAATGTTTGTCTTCTTGTTGGTGCAAAAGTTGTCGTTAATGAAAATATTGGATTTTCATCACCAGGCATTTGCAACTGTAAATAATAAGGAGGTTGTGCTCCTTGAACACCAGGTCTTGTTGGATCATTAGGAATGATCCAGAAATCCTGTCCACCATAAAATGCCAAAGCGTCTTTAACGTGATACTTACTTAAGATTCCTCTTTGTATCTTGAATAAATCTTCTGGATATCTAACATGTTTTACAACTGCAGCTGGCATTTGGGATTTTGGTTTAACAATATTAGGAAATGCGTTAGCCCAAGATTTAAGAATTGGATCTGATTCATCCCATGCGTAAATAGTGACAGTACCGTTATATGCATCAACAGTTGCTTTAACAGAATTTCTTATGTAATTAATTTGGCGTGCAGCTTGCGCTCTTAAAGCAGTAGATGTTTGATTCACTGAATCTGCAGTTGCTGTATCTAAACTACTTCTTGTGGCATATGGATAAGAATTTGTTGAGGTGTAACCATCAAGTAGCCAAATTATTTTTCCATCAATTACAGCTGGATATGGATCGCCATCCAAAGTTAACCATGGAGCAATTCTTTGAACTCTTTCCGCAGGATCTCGGTAATACAAAATTCTTGAATCATTATTAACTAAATTAGAAAGCAAAATATTAATTTCTTGATACTTCAATGCATAAAGAGCTTTGTTAAAGAAGTTTCCAATTGGAACTCCACCATTTCCAGAATACGTGTTATTTCTTTGACCATTTGGACTTGTGTCATCTGGATAATCAAGTTCTCGTGGTTCACTGCCTTGAGCGCCACCAACTATCGAATAATTTGGTGAATTTTCTCCAAAATAAATTCTTGGTTGATCAATTTTTAAATCACCTTTTGTTGGAATATCTGATGTTGTAAATTGCGGTTGTCCATCAACCTTCACTGAGTTATCTTTTGCTGTGACCACACCAAAACCGTGGGTATAAACCAAATGCGAATTAATCCAATTTCTTTGAGCACTTGGAATTCCTGCCAAATTAATTTCTCTTGCGGCAATAACAGTTCCTTGCTTATCGCCATTTACGTCGTATCTATCAATATCTAATGTGTCAGCAAAAGAATAAAAACCTCTTATTTGTTGTAATTGATTAAATGTTGGAGAAAGCAATGCTGGATCCATTAATCTTATTTTTTCAATTGTTCCAAGTTGTTTATTGATTATTTCTTTATTAGGTTCAGTGCTAGCTGGATAATCAATAATTTCTACTCCAGATAATCCATAAGCAGCGCGAGTAGATTCAATGGCTCTTTGTATATAAGGTGCTTCTCGGTCAGCTTCACTTGGACGAACTACAAATTGCTGAATTACTGTTGGATAAACTCCACCAATTAAAACACCCGTAACTAACAAGGCGCCAATACCAATATTTGGCACAAACCATTTTCTTCTAAATGCATTAATTAAAAATAAAATTGCAACAATTAGTGATAGATACATCATTAAATTTTTTGCTGGCAAAATTGCATTTACATCAACATATTTCAAACCAACCAATAAAGTATCTTGTTTTAACGCAAGTCCATATCTATCAAGCCAATATGCGTATGCTTTCATCACAAAAAGTAATGCAACTAAAATTGATATTTGTGATTGAGCAAATTTTGTGGCTTTTTGAGTTGCCGACTGCAAAGTAATTCCACCGTAAATGTAATGAATTACCCCACTTGCTAAACCAGAAATAATTATTGTTGAAATTCCATAGGTTACTAAACTTCTTAAAAGTGGATAATCAAAAACATAAAAACTTATATCTAAACCAAAATGAGGATCTTTAGTTCCAAACTCTGTTGAGTTAAGCCATTGAAACCAATTTCTCCATTCAGCTGAAGCTGAACCACCCGCTAAAAATCCCAAAAGAATTGGTCCAATTGTAAAAACAGTTTTTCTAATTGGATCCAAGGCTTCTCTGTATCTTTGTAAAGATAATTGATCTGCTGTTACTGAGGCATACATTGGACGATATTTATATGCAAGGTAAACATTAAGCCAAATAACAAAACCAGTTACAGCGGCAAAAACAACAAATAATCCAATTCGCCATGCAATCACTGATAAATAAACTTGTGATGCATTGACTGATCTATACCAAAGCCAATCTGTGTAATAACCAGATATTGACAATAGCGCGATAAATAGTGCACCTAATGAAATTAATAAATAAGAACTTTTACCTCTTGGTCGATTGAACGTAAAGTCAGGACGAGAAAAAGTCATATTTCGACAATACGAAATAAGTAATCATTCGTCCAATTGGGGTTAATTTTCCCCATAGAAACATGCAAAATTATTTAGAAATTTCGCAATTCGGCAATCCTTGCGCATTGGATTGCTGCGTAAAGGTATTTATTGCCTCAATAGCTGCTTTTAAACTTGTAACTGCTACAACAGGCATATTTTTATAATTTTTAGAAAGTATTTCATCACAATTTTCTTTAGGGGCTAAAAATAACTGGCTACCCCCTTGAACAGCGCCTTCTAGTTTTTGTCTTATTCCACCTATAGGCCCTACTTCTCCTAAATAATTAATAGTTCCTGTTCCTGAAATATTAAAACCTTTTGTTAAATCATCTTCTGTTAATTCATCGACAATTCCCAAAGAAAGCATCAAACCTGCACTGGGGCCACCTACTTCTGAAATTCCAAAATTAAATTTATAAGGCGGATCAATTCCTGGACCTATTGAAATTCCTATGGAAGCTTTTGATTTATCTGTTTTCAATTCTTGAGCAATAATCTCTACATCTTTTTCAACTGTTTGCCGAATTAATTTGATCCTAATTGTATCTTTAGGCTTATTTTCTTGAACAAACTTAACTACATCAGTTGCAGTTTGGACAATTTTGTCATTAACTCTAATCACTACATCTCCTGGTTCGATAATCCCATCGCTTGGAGAATCAACAACTACGCTATCCACAACTACTTTCACAGGAACAGGTACTTTTAAATAAGTAAGTGCTGCTGCAATTGCATCTGATTGCGAATTAGAAAACGCTTTTTCATTTCTTTTTTTAATAATTTCTGGATCTTCATTTTCGGGATACAAATCAGAAGCTGGAACTACTGCTTCTGTTGGATCAATCCATGATGAAATTGCATCAATTAGAACCAAGTGGCCAAATGGACCCCCAGTTTCTGAAACCGTTGTGAAATTTAATTCACCTTTAGATTCATAAGTTTTAGTTCCAATTATTGTTATGACGTCTTTATCTCGTTCAGTTCCAATTGTGTTAAAAAGAGGACCTGGTGCAATTCTTATAAATGGAACTGGAATAAGTAAAAGTATTACGATGAATCCAATTAAAATTATTTGAAATCTAAACTTATTATTAATTTTCAATTGTTTTTCTTTTTTGGTTTTGGAAGGGGTCTATTCATGGCTTTTCTAAATTCCAAAAGTCCAGACATTCCCTTATGAGCATTGGCAGGTCTTGAAGGTCGATATTTGATAGCTAAGTAAATAGTCGTGACTAAACCTACGAATACCGGAATTAATAACCATAAAAGTGCCTGCATAGTTCAACATTACGACCTGTGGCGAGATAATTGATTAAGTAGTTAACTATTTATATTGTGAGGTTTCCGATAGATCCATCAGAGATTGGAAAAATACTTAGCCAACTCGGGCAGATGTTGCAAAATTCTGGCAACGCCCCGGTGGGTTGGGATGCGGCTGTAAATATGGCGCGCACAAATGTAGTTCAAGCTGGAGATCCAAGCGTCAGTGATTCAGAAAAAAAAGAAGTCGTTAACAACATTGAAATAGCCCAAAATTGGTTAGATTCTGTTTGTAATTTTTCTGCTAAAACAACAAGTGCTAACGCATGGTGTCGAAGTGAATGGATTCAAGCTACTGTGCCTACTTGGAAAAAAATAGTTGAACCAGTAGCAGAGCGTGTTCAAGGCAGCATGATTAATGTTTTACCAAATATTCCTGGAATGGATGAATCGCAACAAGCGATGCTAAAGCCTTTACTTGATTCTCTAAAGCCGATGTCTGCAGCAATGTTTTCGATGCAAGTAAGTAATGGTTTGTCTGCTTTATCTAGTGAAGTTTTGTGTTTAACAGATATTGGTTTACCTTTAGGTGATACTTCTACCCCTTCATTACTTCCACGCAACATAAAAGATTTTGCAAAAGGGCTTTCGGTTCCTGAATCTGACTTTTTTGTTTACATTGCATTAAGAGAATCTGCTGCAAGTAGATTATTTTCCAGCGCAACTTGGCTATCACCAACTTTGTTAAACGCAGTTGAGGAATACTCTTCGCAAATTAGTGTGAGTAATAATAAAATAAATGATTTAATGACTCAAATTGATCCAGGAAATCCAGAATCTATCCAAGAATTAATTTCTCAAGGAATTTTTGAACCAGAATTAAATGAATCTCAATTAGCTGCTTTAAAAAGAACGGAAAGACTTTTAGCACTAATTGAAGGATGGATTTTAGAAGTTGTAAATAGGGCAAGTATTAATCGATTGCCAAGTTTAAATTCTCTTCAAGAGGCTATGAATAGAAGAAGAGCAGAAGGTGGTCCTGCCGAGAAAACTTTTGGAGCACTAATTGGGTTGGAATTAAGACCAAAATTAATGAGAGAGGCGTTTACATTCTGGAATAAGCAAACCGAAATAAATGGCATTGAACAACGAGATACTTTATGGAACCACCCAGATTTACTGCCTAGTATTGAAGATTTACAAAATCCAGAATTCTTTAATAATATTCAAAAACCTTTAGATATTTCATCCCTTGATTCTTTAGGAGAAGCCCCCAAAGAATCTGATAACCAAAACGATGACGGTAATTCATCCAATGCATCTAAATAACCCTCTGCTTTTTCTTTAAATTCAAATGTTTTCATAAAAGAATCAAACTCTTTTCCATGATCATTTATGACTAAATGAACCAACTCATGTAATAACACATAATCTAAAACATATTGAGGCATTCCTCTTAATCTTGAAGTTATTTTTATCTCCGCGTGTATTGGAGTGCATATTCCCCAGGTTGAAGTTAATCTTGTTGACCAAGTTACAGATTTTGCTTCAACTTTAGAAAATAAGTATTTTGCAGAAAGTTCTTTACTTCTTTCAAGTAATTCATTATCAGAAAGATGTGCACGAGGATCTTGTTTATCAATTTTATTTATTAAATCTCTTGCAAGCTCTTCAATATCTTTAAGGCTCATTCGAAAAGGAACATTTAAAATCGTTTTATTCCCCTCGCGAGCAGCAGAAATAGTCCTTTTTCTTTTTCTAGATCTTCGTATTTCAACATGATCAGGTAAATTTATGACTTTTTTCATGTACTCAACGCTAATTGGTACAACTATTTTTTATCCACAAACACACTCGAATAAAAGCGCAGTTCAAAGGCTTTATTTAAATAAATAAATTATTTTGTTCACACATTTATCCCCAATTTATTCACCTCTTTGGACTAATAATCAACAAGTAATCCACATACTCATCTACAAGAGCATTTGACGCATGTTTGGAAACTGCATAAATTCGGGTTTACTGACACCGCTGGGATAACTTCTTCTTAAGTTTTGTGTATCTGGGGAAAGTGCATAGAGCTTTAAAAATAGGATGTGGCCCAGCGGTTTCAATTTTTTTGATAAATCCCCTTTAAATCACTTGGGACTATAAATACCCAGTTGTGAGGGCTTTGTGCTCAAAATTACGGCGTGGCACGCTCAAAAGTGCCTCATATCTACGCTCCTGCGCTTAGGGTTAAAGGGTGAGGGAATTTCATCCCCCACGTTCGCAAGGAGGATTTACATGGCCGGAGAGTCATACACAGGCGAAGCGTACTGCGTGAAGTGCAAAGCCAAGCGCCAGTTCACTGGAGAAGTTCATGAAACCAATGGCCGTCGCATGGCCAAAGGAATTTGCCCAACCTGCGGCACCAAAGTGACCCGCATCCTCGGCAAAGCCTAAAGACAGTACACGTCTTCATTGCCCTTGAATCGAAAGGTTCAAGGGCAATTTGCTTTTAAGCAGCTAACCATTTGCATTCACAACTCGGGTTTTGTTTTACCTGCCTAAATGAAATTGTGGGACCAAATGGATCTAATTCACAAACTACATTTGTAAGAATCGGAAATTTATCAATCAATTCATTTGAAAGAAATGAAATAACCGTAGTCGCAACTAAAGAACTTGCAAGTGTAGTTAAGGCTGGGTTGTTATCTATTTGTCTTATTCTTTTCTTATTAAAATTAAAGAAAGAAAGTTTCTGCTTAACTTTTATTACCTGTTGACATTTAATACATAATTTTTTATCCGGAATTATAAATGGTCCAACATGTATGAAGTCGTTTGTTTTTCTAACAAACAAATGGGGAATTTGTTTTATAAATATCTCATCTAATTCAAAATCTGAAATTTCCCCACAAATTATTACTAGGTTAGGAACCTGCTTATTATCTGGTTTATCTAATTTTACATCAAAATAAGTTAATGAATTTTTAACACTTTTTGAGAGTGAAGTCCCAATATCTTTAGCTCTAGGACTAAATACATTTATGTCTGCTAACGAAACAGTTTGTGAACTTTTGATTAAGTCTTCAATTACTATTCTACCT
Organism: uncultured Bifidobacterium sp.; assembly: GCA_964655115.1. Lineage (GTDB taxonomy): Bacteria > Actinomycetota > Actinomycetes > S36-B12 > UBA5976 > ATZT02. The sequence goes on along the minus strand of CAZZKM010000019.1, from coordinate 7,544 downwards.
ACTCCATTCGCTGCTAAGAGATGAGCAATTTCGTAAACAGCAGTATTTAAACCTTTAATTGATACATAACTTTTTTTCAAATATTCATATCTTAAATTTAATAGTGTTTGATTGACAAATATTTTTTGGTCAATTAAAGATAAAATTGATTCATTAATATCATTATGTATTCTTTCATCAATTCCTAATTTCATGAAAATATCAGTTAATCTCTTTACCCCATCAATTTCTGTGTATATATCTTTAATTTCAAGAGGTAAATCTGTTATTTGATGGGATTGTCCAATTGCATTACTTACTTGAAGGGAGGTATTACTTAACCAAATAATGTCTACTTCAGGATTAATTGCAAGTCTCAAAATTACTCCTAAAACTATGTTTTAGGTATTTAAACATTTTTAAAAAATATTTATTTTATTTATCCACACCCTGATCTTTATCCACAACTACAAGTTTTTCATTTTTTGGCTCGACTTGCGCTAAAATTGTGCTTAAATCGTCAAAATATTTACTAAATTTTTCTAAATCAACGCCAGGAATTTGTAAAAAATCATCTTCAGATTTTGCTTCATAAATACACTCGGTGAAGGCTTCCAGAGCCGCGTTACTAAATACTAAAAATTCTGGAATAGATTCTTGAATAGACATACTTTTTCTCCACTCATTTGCTGCATCAATATATTCTTGTGGAAGAACTCCTGGACAATTCTTGCAACGTTTTAAAATTACTTCAGCTCCAGTTACAATTGGCTTTTGACAGACTTTACATTTAAGTAAATTTTTTTCTGCAGATTTAATAACATTATTTATGGAGTAATTAGTAGTATCAACTACATTTTCTGAACTTTGAGAGGATTTTTTTATAAATCTTGACATTATTCTTTCTTTTCCATCTAAATCTCTAATTTTTGGCCATGAGATAAATAATTTATCTTTTGCTCTAGTTACAGCCACATAAAAAAGTCGAAGCTCTTCTAGTATTTCTTCCTCAGTTTCAGCTTGAACAAATGGAATTAGATCATCGCTAACTCCCATTACAAATAAATTGCTCCACTCTAGACCTTTAGTTGCATGAATACTTGCTAGCGTAATTTTTTCTTCCAGTCTTGTTCTTAAACTATATTTTTCGGATGTTTGAATCGAATAATTTATGTTATTTTCCTCTAATTTTATAGCTACTTTTTCTAATTGAGCGTTTGTTCTTGATAAAACAGCAATATCTTTCAACTTAACTCCAGCATCAATTAATTTCGCTATTTCTTCAACTATTGACTGGGCCTCTTCATTCTCGTTTAAAAACGAATTAATATGTACTTTTTCAGATTCATTTCTGGTCGCAAATAATTGACCAACTGTTGATTTTTGATTTGGCATTTGGGCCAATAAATTATTGGCAAAATCGACAATCTCATTACTAGATCGATAATTTCTGTTTAATTTGAAAACTGAAGCCTCTGGAAATTTATTGGTAAATTCTTGAAGATATTTACTTTTAGCGCCTGCAAACGAGTAAATCGTCTGACAGACGTCTCCCACTACACAAATATTGTCATTATCTCCCAGCCATAATTCAAGTAGATTTTGTTGTAAGGGGTTAACGTCTTGATACTCATCCACACTAAACCACTCATAGGCTCTATGAACCTCATTAAGTAGATCTGGTCTATCTTCAAGAATTGCCACTAGAAGCATTAGTACATCTTCGAAATCAATTAAGTTATTTTTATCTAGATAATCAATATAGCTTTGATAAGCATTAGCATGATCTAAATTTGTTAGTGCATCTGGATCTAAACGATTAGTTTTTGCATTTTCAATTACCGAAATAAATTCTTTGCTTCTATTCTTAAATTCGGGTAAAGCTTGACTTAAAACCTTATATTTATTTTCAATAATTACAGGCATTTGACCACCAATTGCATCGGGCCAAAAATACTTAAGTTGTCGTAACGCGGCCGAATGAAAGGTTCTAGTTGCAACATTTCTTATACCCATTGCATTTAGTCGCAATGCCATTTCATCTGCTGCTCGAGTTGTGAAAGAAAGTGCTAATACTTTTTCAGGGTCATAAACATTATTGAAAACGCCATTAGCTATTCGATGAGTTAATGCTCTAGTTTTTCCACTACCTGCGCCTGCATAAATTACTACTGGACCATTTAATGTATTTACGATTGCTTTTTGAGCATCGTCTAATTCTTCAAAAGATAAATTTTTGCTAGGCATTTAAAGTCCTAGCTTTTCCTTTACTTGAATTAGAGATGGATTAGTTACCGCGGTGCCATCCTCGTAGACGATTGTTGGAACCGTTCTATTTCCACCATTAACTTTTTCTACCAAACTTGCTGCATTTTCATCTTGTTCAATATCGATTTCGTCAAACTCTATGTTTTCACGTTTTAATTGTGCTTTTAATCTTTGACAATATCCACACCACTGAGTTGAATACATTGTTAATTTAGCCATAAGTACATCCTTTCATATGTTTTGACTTGAAAAAATTGGCCTACTTCAAATCTAATTTTTTGAACTTAAATACCTCATCATCGATAGGAAATGGGTTTAATTCGGGTTTAAAAATCATACTTGGCACGTAGACAAAACCAGCTTTTACATTTTCTGGTTCAGTTTTTTGTGACTTACACCAAGCATGCCTATACCAACCCAATTGCAAGTTATCTGATTTATCAACTTGACCTGTTTTCCAATCGATAAGCAAAATATTCTCACCATCTTTGAAAATTGCATCGATTCTTCCGCGAAGGGATCTACCCTCAATTGATATTTCAAAAGGCCACTCTAAAGCAATTGGTTCTAGTTTTGCCCAATCAGAATTTATAAATGCTTCTTTCATGCTTTCCAGAGTTTGATCATCTATATAACCTTGATCTGCAGAACCTTCGATATCAAGAGCATCAAAAAGAGCGGGTTTTGCGTAAAACTTTTCTACCCAGTAATGAAATTGTGTTCCACGTCGAGATTGATCAATTGGTTTTTGAGGCATCGGCCTTAATAGATTTGAGGCAAATTCTTTAGAATTTCTAATAAGTTTTATAGATTTTGTAACATTTAAATATTCTGGTATTGGAACTTTCCTAAATTTTAAATTTTCATCTTGTAAACTTTTTACAAGAATATCTATTTCTTGATCAATATCTTGCAAAATTTGAATTTGAGCAGAAGTTAATTTAGATTCGTCTACTGCTACTGGATTTAAGACTAAATTAGCTAAATCTTTACGCGCTAATTTTTTATTAATATCAAGTGGTCTTGGCCAATCAAAACTAATTTGATTTTCTAGATTTGGATTTTTTCCCGAAACTTCGTTTTGCCATTTTAGAATTGTTCCATGCCCTTGAAGCAAAACTTGATGTAACTCTTGCAAAAAAATAGAGGGGCCTTGAACCTTTTTCTGAGTTTGACCCCACCAATGCCCAGAAACTACTAACTTCTTTTCTGCTCTTGTTAAGGCAACATACATCAATCTACGTTCCTCTAATTCTTGAAGGCGTTTACAAGATTCTTCATAGTTTTTAAACTCTTTGCTGGTGGTTTTAAAATCTTTTGCTAAAACGTCTTTATCTTGGCGGATTTCAAAAGGAATTAACGCAGGATTTGTTAACCAAGTCGAACTTTTGTGATTAGGAAAAATTCTCTCTGTTAGCGAAGTTATAAATACGTATGGAAATTCTAATCCTTTTGCACTGTGAATAGTCATAAGCGAAACAGAATTTTTGTTATTAAAATTGTCAAATTCAATTCCTGAACCTAATTCATCTGCATCATCTAGAAACTCAATGAATTGTCTTACTGCTGCATGAGTAGTTGACTCTTGAAATACTTGGGCAATTTTTTGTAATTGCATTAAAGCCTCATACCTTGTTTGGGTCATAAAATTGTTTGTAGACAAAATTTCATTTAATAAACCAGTTTTTGTCATTATTCGATATAAAAAGTCCGATAAAGGCTCTGTGATATATCTACGTAAAAATTCCAATTCTTCATGCAATTTCTTAAATACTTCTTTGGCCCAATTACTATAGGTTAGATTTCCTGGATCTTTAAGTGCATCTGATAACACTGCTAGTTCAGCTACATCTATTCCAGATAAAGAATCCTTTAGACTTTGTTCAAAATTTCGATTTAACTTTTTTTCTGAAAAATCTTTTACTATAGATTTTGCTCTTTCAGCAAGCAATGTTAAATCTTTTGGATTAACTTCAAATCTTGGTCCAGATAAAATTCTTACCAAAGATGGGTTATGAGTTGGGTCTTCTAAAATTCGTAAATACGCAAGAATTTCGCTAACTTCTGGGACATCTGCTAAATCTTGCTTTCCAGAAAAAGTTGCTGGGATTTCATTTTTTATTAATTGATCATAAATTGGTAATAAATCTTTAGTATTTCTACTTAAAACAACAATATCTTCATATCTAACTTTTTTGTCAAATATTAATTCCTTAATTTGCTTTACTATTTCTGCTGATTCTTCAAAACTAGTTTCATATAATCCTATGTTTACTTCCCCAATATCTTCTTTATCAGCCACTAAAACATTAATAGCTTTATGAATATCTCTTAAACTCTTTGAAATGCTATTGGCGTGTTCAAGAATCTTCATACCACTTCTAAAATTTGAAGTTAAATTGTAAATATTTGATTTTTCACCAGTTTTTAAAGGAAAATGATTAATGAAATTATCAATGTTAGACACTGAGGCTCCTCTCCACCCGTAAATAGCTTGAAGTGGATCGCCAACCGCTGTTACAGGATGTCCTTGATCAAAAATTGCAACTAAAATCATTCGTTGAATAACTGAGGTATCTTGATATTCATCCAGTAAAACGACTTTATGATTTAGCCTTAATTCTTCTTTAATTTTCGGGTTATTTTGCACTAATTGATAAACAAAACGCATTTGATCAGAAAAATCAATTAATCCAGAATCTATTTTTTGCTTTCTAAATTCTTCCACCAAATTAGCAAGTTCTATTCTTTGTTTTAAAGTTTTTTCTAAATTAGTTAACTCGACTCGAGGTTTTGTTGCTAATATTTCTCCAAATATTTGTTCAGAGTATTGAATAATTTCAGATTTTTCAAGATTGTGCTCTGACATTTGATTGTCTAACAAAACTATCTGTTGAGCGATTCTTTTTGGACTAGTTTCTAAGTATTTAATATTTTGTTTTGTTTCCAATAAAGTTTGATAAGCAAGAGAAATTCTTGAGGTTTCACTAATCATTTGAAGGTCAGAATCGATTCCAATACTCAACCCATATTCACGTAAAATTTCTAAAGCAAATGAATGATAAGTAGAAATAGTAGGTTCTAGAAAATCATTTTTATTAGTCAATTTATCTTTTATTCGAGTTTTTAATTCAAACGCTGCTTTATTAGTAAAAGTAAGACCTAAAATTTCACTGGGTGAAATACTTTCATTTTCGATTAACCAGATGGCTCTTTCTGCCATGACGCTGGTCTTTCCTGTACCTGCACCTGCCAAAACTAGAGCAGGTTCTAAAGGTGCTCTGATTGCTTTTAATTGTTCTTTTGTAAAAGAAATTTTCATTCGATTACACCCCGGCCTTCAGGTTGAGCAGGGCACATTCTTTTAAATCCACAAGTGCGACACATTGGATTAGGAGTCGCCTTATAATTTTGGGTTTTAATAATTTCTAAAGCATTTTTTATAACTTCATGTATTTTGCTTTTCTCGACTTCAAAACTTTCTCTCTCAATTACTCCTGATTTGTTTTCAAGACGAAGATAAACTAGCTCAGCACTTTTGTCTTTAGCGTCCTGGTTGACTTCTAATTTTAGGGATTTTTGCTGAACTGCTAATCGATAAACTCCAAGTTGTGGATCAACACCAGCTTCTTCTTTAGTTAAATTTGTCTTTGACGTTTTAAAGTCAATTATGTGAATATTTGATTTATCTTCCTGTTCTACTTCTAAACGATCAATAAAACCTGTAACTTGGGCTGTTGCGTCAACATCTTCAAAATATATTTCAAAACTAAAAAATACTTCTGCCCCAAGTACTTGGGTATTGTCTCTTTTTAAATGCCATTTTAACAAATTGTGCAATATATCTAAAGTATTTTCATATTCTCTTTTATTTAACCATTCAGATTCAAAACTTAATTGCGACCAAACTTTGTCTAATTCCTTCTTTAAGTGCTCTACTTTAGGTTCTATTTCATTATTACTAAGTCCTTGTGCGATCGCGTGAATTATAGATCCGATGCTCGCTGAATTTTGTCTAATTAAAGTTGCTCCAGCTTTTCTTTCCAAGAACCACTTCAAACTACAATCTCTCAAGGTTGCCAAACTTGAGGCAGATATTTTGATAAAGGATTTTTCTTTAATGATTTCAAAAAAATTATCATCGCTTGAAAAAGTTGCCCACCAATTTTTAGGATTGCTATATTGAGTTACTGGTCTATTAAAAATGTCTTTTGTTTGATTTAACTTGTGCAACCTTTGAGCTAGTGCCTTTTTAAATTCACTCTGTTCATATTCATTTTCTGCTAAAAGTCTTAGATTATTTGCTATTGAATCTATTGATAATGTTTTTTTCAAAAAACCAGTTATATGTCTAGGTTGTTCTTTAAAAATACTAAACATGAAACTTGACGGTTCTGCTTGATTTTCATGTTCATTTTTAACGGCAGTAATTAATATTTTTTGAGTAGCCCGGCTTTTTGCAACTTCAAAAAGTCTTACTTCTTCTTCTAAAATTTCACTTTTACCAGGCGGCCTGACCACATTTTCATAATCTAAACGCTCAACTTCTAATAATGAATTTCGTAGTTTAATTGATGGCCAAATATCTGCTTGTAAATCAGGGATAATTACGAATTTGGCTTCTAGACCTTTGACTTTATGGGCTGTAACTATTTTTACTTTTTCATCTACCAATGATTTTTGATCAATAGTTTCTGCTTGAAAATTTTGTTTACCTAAATCATTGATGAAGTTGAGAACCCCTCTTGTTCCAAGTGTTCTCTCATCTTCTCTTGAAGCTAAATCAAATAAAGCCAAAATCGCATCTAAGTCTTGATCGGCAATTCTTCCTTCCATTCCAAACAAAAGTGAATTTTTTTGTAAATTTTGACTCCATCTATTTTTAATCACATTAATTTTATATAGTTCTTTGTATTTTTGACTTATTTCGTAATTCCAAATTGACCAAAGAACTACTTCTACTCTTTTTTTCTCGATTATCATATCTTTTGCAGTATGTAAAATAGCACCTAAAGTTCTTAAGCTTTCAGTCAATTCAAGATCCAAATCATATAAATTATTCGAATCCAAAACTGCAGAATATATTGCTTGATCAGAACTTATTTGCGGTTTCTGTAATTCATTTATTTTTTTTCTTAACATTCTGGCTGCTTCCCTTAATTCAAAAGTTGATGCTTGAATTAGTGGACCCTTTAATAAATCTTTTATAATTATGGGATTTAGCGGATTAGTTTTTCCTAAAGCTAACTCTCCTGCTATCGTTAAACAATCAATTAATACTCTTGCTTCGGGTTCTT
>CAZZKM010000018.1:0-23524 GCA_964655115.1 uncultured Bifidobacterium sp. | reverse complement strand
AATAAATAATCATTTTTTAGTCAAAATGAATACAATTTCCTCAAGACACGCCGTACCCAATATTTATTAATATTTCATTGAGGTAGATTAAATATTAATTAATAGGAGTTGGTTTTTAAATGAAAGCGCTCGTAATCGGAGCGGGTGGAGTTGGTCGAGCAATCGCCAACATTGCAGCAAGAAGAAAATTTTTAACAAGCATGGTTATTGCTGACCGTTCGTTGGAACGCGCTCAACAAGCAATTAAAAGAATTGACGATGATCGATTTGATGCCACAGAAGTTAATGCAGCAGAACTAGAAGATGTCAGAGAATTAATTCGAGAAGTAAAACCCGATGTGGTTATCAACGCAGTTGACCCAAGATTTGTTATGCCAATATTTTTAGCCTGCGAGATCGAAAACACTAATTACATGGATATGGCAATGTCGCTTTCTAGACCTCACCCTAAATATCCGCATAAGGAAGTAGGCGTGAAATTAGGAGACGAGCAATTTTCCAGAGATTGGAATTGGCAAGAAAGAGATATTTGGGCAGTTGTAGGAATTGGGATTGAGCCAGGGCTAAGTGATGTTCTAGCTAAATATGCCGACGAAGAACTTTTCAGCAAAATTGATTCAATAACCGTGCTAGATGGATCTAATCTTGTCGTAGAAGGTGAATCTTTTGCTCCATCTTTTTCAATTTGGACCACCATCGAAGAATGTTTAAATCCACCTCTTGTTTGGGAGGATGGCAAAGGTTGGTTTACCACTAAACCATTTTCTGAACCAGAAGTTTTTGATTTCCCTGAAGGCATAGGTCCTGTGGAATGTGTAAACGTTGAGCACGAAGAAGTAGTTTTAATACCTCAAAAGATAGATGCTAAAAAAGTTAATTTTAAATACGGTTTAGGTAAAGAATTTATTTCAGTCTTAAAAACTATCAACAAACTTGGACTTGATAAGAAAGAGAACGTCGATGTTCAAGGAGTATCTGTTTCACCAAGAGATCTTTTAACTGCATCCCTTCCAGATCCTGCAAAATTAGGTGAAAGAATGAAAGGCAAAACTTGCGCAGGAGTTTTAGTAAAAGGATTAGATAAGCAAGGAAATCCAAAAGCCACATATCTTTATCATGTTGTTGATAACGAATGGTCAATGAAAGAATATGGCGATCAAGCTGTTGTTTGGCAAACCGCATTTAATCCAGTTGTTGCAATGGAATTAATTCATGAAGGTGTTTGGAAACCACAAGGTGTAATGGGTCCAGAATGGTTTAGTTCTAAACCTTATTTAGACAAAGTCAATGAATACGGCGCTCCTTGGAAAATGAGAGAAGAAAAAATTTAAAGAAATAGTAATTAATAAGGGGCCCTAAAATTAGGGCCCCTTATTAATTTAATTAACTTTTATTGAGGAATTAAAGTTCCGGAAAATATTTGCCAAGCAAGTAATGATTTTGCTACAAGACTTAGCACAATATAAGCTCTTTCACCTTTTAGATAATCACTCCATTTTCCTTTACCTCGATATTGCAAGTATTGAACTAGCGCAAAAGAGTTAAAGAAGACAAAGAGTGAAACGATAATTCCATAGACAAATCCTGGAATTTCAACTTCAGAAGGTGCGTTTGGTCCAATTACCAAAATTACAATTGCAAGCCATGGCACTATTCCTGCAATACATCCAAAAATAAATGGCAATAAATCTCCATCTTTTGGTTGAGTGTATTTTTCTTGTAACCACCCAAACAAAATCATGGAAGCATTGACGCCAAATATTCCAAGCAGTGCTACAAAGTCTGAAATTCCACTTACTTGGGCAATCAAAATAATCATTACTGAAGATGAAATTGAATATTCAACCCATCGGAATATATTTTGATTTTTTTCTAATCCTTTAATGTATTTAGCAAAACCACCTGTTGCCACTATAAAATGTGCAAGAGCTGATAAACCTAAAAACAATGCAACAGTAAATCCAACAGGAGTATTGAATAAAACTACTGGATCACCTAGCAATGTTCCTGGAGGTCCTGCTAAATAGGAAGCTGTTACTGGAATTGAAAAATCATTAGATAGTAGTAGAACTAAAAACATTTGTACCAAGTGAAATACACCTGCTACTAAGTTAAAAGTTTTTAGTTTTGTTGCTTTTTGACTGGTGATTTTTGCCATTAAATAAATCCCTTCTCTTACTTTTAAGGTTACCTTGAAAAATTAAGATTTCAGGTCAAAATTGGGCAATTGTTAAATTATTTCAAATTTTTGTGAGGGCTTTGGAATTATTGGTGCCCATTTAAGTTCAGATTCAAGTCTTTGCGCAAAAATTACTGAGGATTCAAGTTCACCATGAACTATGAAAACATGAGTTGGAGTTTTACCTTTTTTAAACCACTGAATTAATTCAGATCCATCTGCATGCACTGAAAAGCCTTCAACTTTTACAATTTCAGCTTTAACTTCAACCATTCCGCCGTGCATTTTTATTTGCTCGGCTCCTGTAATTAGAGCATGACCTCTAGTTCCAACAGCTTGATAGCCAACCAATAAAACCGTATGAATCGGATTAGGCAGCATATTTTTTAAATGATGAACGACTCTGCCACCTGTAGCCATTCCTGAAGCAGAAACAATTATGCAGGAATGTTCTGGATTATTAAGTTTCATTGACTCTTCTACAGTTTTCATTTCTTTAATAGTTTGTGGATCAAATGGATCTTGATTCTTATAATCAGCAATAAAAGATAATCTAATTTCTGTATCTGCTCGACTGACTGCATTTCGATAATGTTTTAAAGAACTTAAAGCCATGGGTGAATCCACATAAATTGGTACTCTAGGAATTAATTGTTGATCAATAAGATCTTTTAATTTAATTAAAATCACTTCAGTTCTATCAACTGCAAATGCTGGAATAAGTATTGAACCTCCACGTTTAATAGTTTTATTAATTGCATTTGTAAAATCTTCAACTGGACTTTCATGCACTCTTGCCCCATAAGTGGATTCAGTAATTAGTGCTGAAATTTCAACTTCTGGAATTGGATCTGGTGCAACTAGGATTGGGTGTTGATTTCGACCTAAGTCAGCTGTAAATAATAAATTCTTACCTCCAATTTCAAGCAAAATAAAAGCAGCGCCCAAAATATGACCTGCAGGATAAAAAGTTAAAAAAACATCTTTCAAGATTTCAGTTTTATTTCTAAATTTAAGGACTTTAAATTTAGATAATGTTTTTTCTACATCATTTTCGTCATACAATGGTTTTGGAGGATTATGTTTAGAGAAACCTTTTTTCAAGGCATACTTTGCATCCTCCATTTGAATTCTGGCCGAGTCACTTAAAATTACTTCAGCAAGTTTTAAAGTGTTTTCAGTTGCATAAATATTTTTGTTAAATCCAGACTTAACTAGTAAAGGTGCATAACCACAATGATCTAAATGTGCGTGTGAAATTATTACTGCATCAATAGATTTAGGATCTACTGGAAATTTATCCCAATTTTTGAGTCTTAATTCTTTTAATCCTTGGAAAAGACCAGCTTCAACTAAAACTTTTTTATCTTCAAATTCAACTAAAAATCTAGAACCTGTGACTGTTTCAGCGGCACCAAGAAATGTAATAGAGACCTTTGACATTATTTAGTTAGCCTAGGGGATAAATTAACATTGTGAAACTTTCAACAAGGCAAGTTAATTGGTCGCTTTTTGTAATTTCACTTATTTCATTATCTTTAGGATTTTTAGTACCTTTTCTGGGTTATTTAAATTTACAATCCACAATTTGGGCTGTAGGAGGATTAGCAGGTTTAATTCCTGCAACTAAGTGGGTGATTGATGAGTTTAAAAATAAAAATATGGGTTCAGACATATTGGCAGTACTTGCCTTATTGGGCACAATTCTGACAAATGAAATGATGGCTGCAGCAATTATTTCCTTGATGCTTGCAACTGGAAGAGTTTTGGAATCTTGGGCCGAAGGACAAGCCGAAAGACAGTTACATTCACTCTTAGAAAGAATGCCTCGAGTAGCTCATATTCTTTCAAGTGATGGTTCATTAAAAACAATAAATGCAGATGATGTAAAAGTCGGAGATATTTTAGTAGTTAGATCAGGCGAAATTGTTCCTGTTGATGGAATGTTAATTACTGATGCAACTTTAGATGAATCAGCATTAACAGGTGAGGCACTTCCAGTTAATAGACAAACTAATGACATGGTGTTATCTGGTGTTTTAAATGCTGGAAATAATTTTCAATACAAAGCACTTCAAACTCTAGATTTAAGTACATATTCAGGAATCATTAGATTAGTACAATCTGCTCAAGCAAAATCAGCACCAGGTGTACGAATTGCAAATACTTGGGCATTGAGATTTGTACCAATTGCCTTAACAATTGCAGGATTAGCTTGGTTAATAACAGGAGAAATAAGTAGAGCAATTGCCGTACTAGTTGCAGCAACTCCTTGTCCATTAATTTTGGCAGTTCCAATTGCTGTTGTTGCTGGGATGAGTAATGCTGCAAAAAATGGTGCAGTTATTAAAGGTGGAGCTGCCCTTGAACAACTTGCTAGAGCCGAAGTTGTTTTGTTGGATAAAACAGGAACTCTTACCTACGGTGGACCTGAAGTAAGTGAAATTCAGGCAAAACCAGGATTAAATGATTTAGCTATTTTGCAAATTGCTGCATCACTGGATCAATATTCACCCCATGTAATTGCTAAAGCAATAGTAAATGCCTCTAAGGAAAGAAATTTAGTTTTACATTCTGTTCTAAATGTTAAAGAAAATCATGGAGAAGGAATTACTGGAGAAGTAAACAATATTCTTACAAAAGTAGGTCAAATATCAGGAGATATTCCAGATTGGTGCACAGTTTTTACACCACTTCGCGTAGGAATTTATCAAAATAATGAATTAATTGGTGTTCTTGGTTTAGATGATCCAATACGAAGTGAATCAGAGCAAATGATTAAAGATTTAAGAACTTCAGGAATAAAGAAAATTCTGATGGTCACAGGAGATAGATTCGAGACTGCACAAAATGTTGGCGCAATGCTAGATCTGGATGAAATTCATGCATCACTAAAGCCTGAGGACAAAATGAATATTGTGTTAAGTGAAATGAAATTAGCTAAAGGCACAGTTATTGCAGTAGGAGATGGCATTAATGATGCACCAGTTTTGGCTGCATCAGATGTAGGTGTTGCCATGGGAGCGCGTGGTGCAACTGCTGCAAGTGAAGCAGCAGATGTAGTAATTGTTGATGATTCAATTGATCGCTTAACTCGTGCTATTTCAATTTCAAAATTTTCAAGAACTAAAGCTTTGCAAGCAGCAGGTGTTGGCATGGGATTGTCTTTTGTGGCAATGCTTTTGGGTGCATTTGGAATATTTAATGCTTCGCAAGGTGCCATCGCACAAGAATTCATTGACGTGGTGGCAATTTTGTGGGCGCTAACTGCACTTAGAAATGTGACAAATTAAATTAAAAAACCCCGCAAATTCATGCGGGGTTTTTTAAAAAGACATTTTTAAATGTCGTAGTACAAGTGATATTCGTATGGAGTAGGTCTTAAACGAATAGGATCTACTTCTTTAGAACGTTTGTAATCAATCCAGGTATCAATTAAATCTGGAGTGAATACTCCACCTGCAGTTAGATAATCTTTATCTTTTTCCAAAGCTTCCAAGACTTCATGAAGTGATCCTGGAACTTGTGGAACTGCTTTTGCTTCATCTGGTGGCAATTCATATAGATCTTTATCAACAGGAGCTGGTGGTTCGATTCTGTTTTTCACCCCATCAATTCCTGCCATCATCATGGCAGCAAATGCAAGATAAGGATTACATGCAGGATCTGGAACTCTAAACTCAATACGTTTTGCTTTTGGATTAGAACCAGTAATAGGAATACGAATCGCTGCGGAACGATTTCTTTGCGAGTAAACCAAATTAACTGGAGCTTCAAATCCTGGAACTAAACGATGATATGAATTCACAGTTGGATTTGTAAAGGCAAGCAAACTTGGTGCGTGCTTTAACAATCCACCGATGTACCAACGTGCTGTATCTGAAAGTCCTGCATAACCTTTTTCGTCATAGAACAAAGGTTTGCCATCTTTCCAAAGAGATTGATGACAGTGCATTCCTGAACCGTTGTCACCAAACATTGGTTTTGGCATAAATGTTGCAGAATGTCCATTTAAAAATGCTACGTTTTTAACGATGTATTTAAATAACATAACTTGATCTGCAGCATTTAATAAGGTATTAAATTTGTAGTTTATTTCTGCTTGGCCAGCAGTTCCAACTTCGTGATGTGCTCTTTCAACTTCAAATCCAACTTCCATCAAAGTTGAAGAAATCAAATCACGTAAATCTGCAAAATGATCTACTGGAGGAACAGGGAAGTAGCCACCTTTGAATGGAGTTTTATATCCAAGGTTTCCACCTTCTTCTTCTCTGCCTGTATTCCAAGCAGCTTCAATTGAATCAATTTTGAAGAAAGATCCTTGAGGTTGATTGTCATATCTAACATCATCAAATATGTAGAACTCTGCTTCTGGACCAAAGTAAACAGTGTCAGCAATTCCTGAAGCTTTTAAGTAAGCTTCTGCTTTTGCAGCAACGTTTCTTGGATCTCTTGAATATGGTTCGTTTGTGAATGGATCTCTAATTGAGAAATTCATTGCTAAAGTTTTTGCTTCACGGAACGGATCGATGAATGCTGTTGTTACATCTGGCACTAACTTCATGTCAGATTCATGAATTGCTTGGAAACCTCTAATGGAAGAACCATCAAACATTAATCCATCTTCAAAAACAGAGTCATTAAATGCTTTTGCGGGAATGTTGAAATGTTGCATCACACCAGGTAAGTCCATAAAACGAACGTCAACGAATTCAATTTCGTTGTCTTTGATGTATTTGATCGCTTCTGCAGCGTTCTTGAACATCTTTTAACCTCCTGATTTATCTAACGTTTTATCTGACACGACTTTGTGCCAATGATCTATGACCCTAAACATACCTAAGTCTCGTATCGTGAGGGTAACCCGTTTGTTTCTAACATGTAACAAAATTTCACAAGTTACACAAATTTTGCAGCCAAATCGCACTTTGCCGGTTCCAGTTATAGCCTTGAGGCTATGTCGTTAAGAAGAATTGTGGCTTTAGCTATCGATTGGGCTGCTTCAATTTTGGTGGCACAAGTCATCCCTGGAGTTTCTGAATATGGCACAAGATCCAATTCTTTAGCCACCTTGGCAATTTTCACCTCAGAGGTTGTTATTTTTACTTGGCTTATGGGTGCATCTTTTGGGCAAAAACTGGTTGGCTTAAGAATCATTTCAATTGATGGAAAAAATGTGAAATTAATTCAAGCAATCGTTCGAACTTTTTTTATTGTTCTGGTATTTCCACCACTATTAGCAGATAAAGACAACAGAGGATTACACGACAAAATTGCTCGTACAAAAATAATTAAACTAAATTAATTATCTTCTAGGAATTCTCATGCCTTTAGGCATGGCTCCTTTTGGAATTGGCAAAGAACTTGCCCCACTTGCCCCAAATCTATTTCTAAGTTCTCTTGTTTCTGCAGGAGAAATCTTTTTACCCATTTTCATAATGGTTTTATTTAATTTTTTATAAGGAATTAATCCTTCACCAGTTCCTGAAATTAAAGTAAATACAGGAATTTCACCAGCTATTCTTTTTGCTTTTACTTTTTCACTATCTAAAAGTTGAGCAACTCTGTTGGGAGATCCTTCTCCGACTAAAACCACTCCAACTGGACCAATTACTCGATGCACTAAATCTTGATTTCTAGTTACCGCCACTGCTGGAGTTACAAACCAGCCTTTTCTTAAGGTATTTAAAACAGCTGCTGCAGCACCTGGTTGTCCTTCAATTCGTGCATATGCTGCTTTTTCGGCACGCTTGCCAAAAATAAAAACGGTAACTAATAATCCTGTTGAAATACCAAGAGAAATTGTGATTAATCGAGAAAAAGTAGTGCTTAATAATATTTGCGAAATAAGAATTACTGGAAGAGTTGTTCCAAAAAAAGCACCTAATAAAATTAAAGGTAATACTTTGTCAGTTTTTCTAGTAATTGAATAAGTTTGTCCAATTTGCTTTAAGGTTTTAAAACGTTCTTTTTTAACTTTTGGTTCTTTATTGGCCACTTGCCACTTCTTTCTGTTTAGCTAATGCTTCTTTGTAAAGTCTTCCTGCTCGATAAGAAGATCTGACTAAAGGTCCTGACATCACACCTTTAAATCCAATACTTCTAGCAAGATCACCTAATTCTATAAATTCTTCAGGTTTAACCCATCTTGATATTGGGTGATGAAGGCTAGAAGGTCTTAAATATTGCGTAATAGTTATTAGGTCACAACCTGCAGTAACTAAGTCATTAAGTGCAGTTTCTATTTCTTGTCTTTCTTCACCCATTCCAAGAATTAAATTTGATTTTGTAATCATTCCTGCATTTTTTGCTTGGGTAATTACATTTAAGGATTTTTCATAACTAAAAGCAGGTCTAATTCGTTTAAAAATTCTAGGTACAGTTTCTAAGTTATGAGCAAAGACTTCTGGCTTTGCATCAAAGATTTGTTGTAATAATTCTTTTTTACCACTGAAATCAGGAGTTAAAATTTCAACACCACATTCAGGATTATGTTTGTGAATTGCTCTAATCGTTTCTGAATAAAGCCAGGCACCTTCATCTGCTAAATCATCTCTAGTTACTCCGGTAACTGTGGCATATCTAAGACCCATAGTTTTTACACTTAGAGCAACTTTTTCTGGCTCTTTAATATCTAGTGGATCTGGTTTTCCAGAGTCAATTAAACAGAAATCACATCTTCTCGTACAAGCAGAGCCGCCAATTAAAAATGTAGCTTCGCGATCTTCCCAACATTCAAAAATGTTTGGACAACCTGCTTCTTGGCAAACTGTATGAAGTCCTTCTTTTTTAACCATTTCCCTTATGCGGGTGTATTCAGGACCTGTTTTTAATTTGGTTCTAATCCACTCAGGTTTTTTCTCGATTGGTACTTCAGCATTTCGTGCTTCTATTCTTAATAGTTTTTTTCCGTCTTGATTAAGACCTGTAACTAATTCAGTAGTCATGAGACTTCTACTTTAGGGCGTTTTGAGATTTTAAGCATTAAGGCACCGTCATTTATCTCTTGTTCAATTAAAGGAATGACTTCTTGTACCGTTACGTCCCTTCCTAATTCAAGACTTAACGTTGTCACATCAGCATCGCCGATACCGCAAGGCACTATTTTTCTGAATGGTTCTAGTGAATTATTGCAATTAAGTGCAAAACCATGCATAGTTGCTTTTTTTGCCACTCTAATTCCAATTGCCGCAATTTTTTTATCTGGAGATCCTTTTACCCAAACTCCACTTCTACCTTCAATTTGAAAAGTTTCTAATCCAAGTTTTTTGCAAACATTAATAATTAATAGTTCTAGTCTTCTTACATGGGCAACAACATCAACAGGATCATCCAGTTTCATAATCGGATAGCAAACAATTTGTCCTTTGCCATGCCAAGTGATTCTTCCCCCTCTATCGATGTCAATTACCGGAGAAGAATCAAAAGGTCTATCTTCAGGTTTAGTTGATCTACCAGCTGTGTAAACACTTTGATGTTCTAAAAGTGCCACAACATTTTTATGGTTTTGTTCCACAATTAAAGAATGAATTTCTCGTTGTTTTTGCCAAGCTTTTTGAAAGTCGACTTCAGAGCCCCAGTGTTCAATTAGAAACTCTTGATTTTGCATATCTTTATCGTAATTCTTAACTCATGGGATGCACATTTTAAGAGTCCTATTAGACTATATACATAGTGATTTTTGAGTGCTATTTGTTTTATATGCCTTGATTATCCATCTAAACCTAAATCCTTAAAGGGAGTAATTTCTTGAGTCCTGTTGCAAAACATAGTCGTAAGGCAGTTAATAAAACCAAGAATTTTAAGCAAATTGAGAAAGTAAAGGGAACAAGAAAGTTTTCAGCTTTAGCTTTTTTAGTGATTTTGATTTGGTTAGGCTTCACCGGTGTCGCCGGTCCTTTGTTTGGAAAATTATCTGAAGTTCAAGAAAATGATAATTCTGCATTTTTACCTTCAAGTGCTGAGTCATCAAAAGTGAGTGAACAACTTTTAAAATTTACTTCGTCTGACTCTTTACCTGCTTTAGTTGTTGTGACAGGAGATTTAAATACATCAAACTTGAAGAAAGCAAATGAATTTTTAGCAAGTATTCCTAAAATTGAAGTTGAGGATAGTGAAGGTCGAGATGTGCAAAGTTATCTTGTTCCTAATAGCAAAATTATTCCAATTCCTTCAGAAGATGGAAAAGCAATTTTGGCAAGTGTGGAATTATCAAATGAAAAACTAACTGAACCTCTTCCTGCAGGAGAACCTGCTTTACCGGCAATAGTTGATTCAATTAGAGAAAAAGCTAAAGAAGTTGAAAATTTACAAATCAACGTCACTGGTGGTGGCGGAATTTTGGCAGACTTTTTTGGAGCATTCGGAGCAATTGATACCACATTACTTTTCACAACTTTAGGTGTAGTTGCAGTAATTTTGATTATTGTTTATAGAAGTCCGCTGCTTTGGATATTTCCATTGTTTTCAGCCGTTATTGCCTTATCAGTTTCTGGAGCAATTGTTTATTTACTTGCTAAAGAAGAAATCATTACGTTAAATGGTCAAGCTCAAGGTATTTTGTCAGTTTTAGTTATTGGTGCAGCAACTGATTATGGTTTGTTACTTATTGCTCGATATCGAGAAGAATTACATTTGGCAGCTTCAAGATTTACTGCGATGCGAAAAGCATGGAAAGGTGTATTTGAACCAATCGTTGCATCTGGTGCAACAGTTTCAGCTGGATTATTAGTTTTATTACTTTCAGAACTTGATGCCAATAGATCTTTAGGTCCAGTAGGTGCTATCGGAATTGTTGTAGCAATTATTACGATGCTCACCCTTTTGCCAGCATTCTTACTTGTTTTTGGTCGCTGGATTTTTTGGCCAAAAGTTCCACACTTTGATTCTAAAGATGAAAAATTATCGGGCGTGTGGGCAAGAGTTGCAGCTTTTGTTGGAAGAAAGCCAAAACGAGCAGGTTTAATAACTGGAGTACTTTTAATTGCTCTAGCAGGTTATTCAACTCAGCTTGATGCAGATGGTTTATCTCAAACAGAAACTTTAATTGGAAATCCTGATTCAGTTGTAGGACAAGAAGCATTAGCAAAACATTTCCCAGCAGGGCAAGGAAATCCAACTTACATAATTGGACCTTCTAGCAAAACTAAAGATTTAGTAAAAGTAGTTAGTGAAACTGAAGGTGTAGAAGAAGCGTTTCCACTTCCAGAAGGACCAGTAATTCCTGGTCAACCACTTCCAAATCCAAAAATTATTGATGGCCAAGTTGTAATAACTGCAACACTTACAAATGCAGCAGACTCATATGAAGCAAAGCAAACAATTTTAGATTTAAGAGCAAATCTTGATGCAGTCAGTGAAGATGCACTAGTCGGTGGCTTTACTGCTGTAAATGAAGATATTGCACTAGCCAATGATCGTGATAATCGATTGATTATTCCGACGGTTTTGGCTCTTATCTTTATAATTTTGATGATTTTATTAAGAAGTTTCTTAGCACCATTTATGTTGATATCTACTGTGGTGTTGTCATTTGCAGCGACCTTAGGTGCATGTCAGTTGGTATTTGAATATGTGTTTGGTTTTCCAGGAGCAGACACGTCGTTTCCACTCTTTGCCTTCGTATTCCTAGTTGCTTTAGGAATTGATTACAACATCTTTTTAATGACTCGGGTAAGAGAAGAGTCTCAAAAGATGGGCACAAAAGCAGGCACGCTAAAAGCTTTAACAGTAACTGGAGGAGTAATTACCTCAGCAGGTGTTGTTTTAGCCGCAACGTTTGCAGTGCTTGGGGTTTTGCCTTTGGTATTTCTTGCCCAACTTGGTTTTGCAGTGGCATTTGGCGTTTTACTTGACACAATTATTGTTCGTTCAATTCTAGTTCCAGCATTAACTTTGATGGCTGGAAAAAAGATTTGGTGGCCAAGTAAATTAGCTAAAACAGGACACTAAGAAATAAGACCTGGTAGAAATTTAGTTTCTCTGACTTCGTTTCCTACTAATTCAACTTTGTAAGCACTAGGAATCTTTTCTTTTGCGTTTGAAACATCACTTAATACTTCAATTGGATTTTCATTTTCAAAGACAATTCCTGTGTGATCATCTGTTGCATATGCTAAATCAAAAGTTTTATCTTTAATTAGTGAATGAAGTAATGGTCTTCTTTGTTCTTCAGAGTCATAATGAACTCCATTTGCATAAGGTAAGAAACCTAAACCATTGGTAATTGGTTTTAGTTCTGGACCAAAAGAATCGGTGGTGCCGCCTTTAAACCAACAAATAGAACCAGCACTAACACCTGACAAAACTGTTCCATTTTCCCAAGCATTCTTTAAATGAATTCCAAGATTATGAATTTTCCAAACTTCAAGTAAGTTTGCAACTGAGCCACCACCGACCCAAATTAAATTTGAGTTCATAATTCTTTCTTCAATATCTGCATTAGGTTGTGGGAAAAGTGATAGATGACAAACATCTACACTTAGTTCACTCATAGCTTCGTAAGATCTTGAAATATAAGAGGCATCATCACCTGTTGCAGTCATTATGAAACAAACCTTGGGGCGATCTTTTTTGGTAAGTTCTAAAGCTTTCAAAAAAGTAGAACCAGGTCTCATTACGCCCCAACGTTTAGTGGCAATAAATCCACCCGAAGTTGCAACTATGTATTTATTCACAAACCTAAACTTACCTTCACCAAGGTGGCTGTATTTCTACCACTTAATAATGCACCATTAATTGATGAACTAGCTCGATGATCTCCACACACATATAAATCATCTGAAACTTTATTTGAATCAATTAAAGAAAATGGTGGAAGCATCTGAGGTAGAGCTTGTTTTATCTCATACTTTTTAATTAATTCCCAATCTGAAGTATTTACTCCAAATAATTTTGCACAATGCTTCTTAACTTCTTCAACGGTTGAATCTTCAAATGGGTAAATACTAGAGGCTGAAACTAAGACTTCATCTTTAGGCGCATAAGTTTTTGAAGCATTGGTTAGCACCACTGCGTTTGTAAGTGGCCCTAAATTTTGTCCATCGACAAATAATATTGGCAATGAATTTAATAAATTAGCAACTTCTTGATTTGCTTTAAAATACCAAGTTGAAACAGAATTCATTTTTTTAGTTGGCAAATTAAGCCAAGTTATTGCTTGTAATGGATCTGTTGCAACTACTATTTTTTTAGCTTGGATTTTTTCTCCATTTACAAAGAGTGAATTTTCACTTATTTTTTCAACATTTGAATTAAAAGTGATATATTCAAAACCAATAGATTCCGCAATTTGTATAGGTATCTGTTGCATACCTTTTTCAGGAACACTAGGAGTTCCTCTTAGGAATGTCTTTAAAACCGTATCTAAAAACTTTCTTGAAGTATCAAGATTGGATTCTAGAAAGACTCCTTGAAGAAAAGGTCTTAATAGTTTGTTTAAAAGATCTTTGTTTATTTTTGAAGAATTCAAGGCTACTAAAGTAGAAACATCTTTGGAAATTGCAATTTGAGCATCAGATTGGATTAAATACTTTAAGAAATAAGTGATTAGACCAATTTTTTCTCTTAATGAACCTGGAGTTTGAGTTATAAAATTATATTTAAATTCAGTGCTTCTTAAAGGGTCTGTAATTATTCTTAATTTATTATTATCTCTAATTGCAACACCAGGGGTAAAAGATTTTAAATTTAGTTTTTCATAATCTAGTATTTTCTTTCCCTCTGAATAACTAGGGTTATAAAGTTGAAAACCTCTATCAAGTAAGAAGCCATCTATATTGTCAGTTTTTATTCTGCCACCAACTGACTCACTTGCTTCAAAGATGTGAAAATTAACTTTATTTCTTTTTAATTCTTTTGCACAAGATAAACCAGCAAGACCTGCACCAATTATGGCAACATCTAATTGTTCAGACATTTAATATTTTAAAGCAGAATTTAATGTACTTAAGATATCTGGATTATTAAATTTAAATCCTGAGGCGATTAATTTTGAAGGCAAAACTCTAGAGGATCCTAAAACTTCTATTGAAAATTCTCCAAGCGCAATTTTTAGAGCAAGAGTTGGCACATTAAAAAATGCTGGTCTATTTAAAACACTTGATAAGGCTTTCGTAAATTCTTTGTTGGTCACAGGATTTGGAGTGGATAAATTAACACCACCGGTTAGTCTTGAATCATTAATTAAATGATGAATTGCTCTAATTTCATCTTCTAAAGAAATGTACGACCAATATTGATTACCTTTGCCTAATTTTCCACCAAGTCCTAATTTGAATATTGGTAAAACTTTTTTTAATACGCCACCATGTTTGCTCATAACTAAACTTGTACGTGGATGAACAACTCTGATTTTATGTTGTCTAACTTTTTGTGCGGCAATTTCCCAATTAAAAACCACATCTGAAAGAAAACCTTCACCTAGTTCAGCATTTTCATCAACAGCTTGATCAGCAGTATCGCCATAAAAACCAATTGCAGATGATGAAACAAATACTGAAGGGGGATTGTTTAAGCGCACAATTGCATTAGCCAAAGTTTCTGTGGCATTTACTCTGCTTGTAAGAATTAACTTTTTATATCTCTTAGTCCATCTTCTATCGCCAACACCTGCTCCAGAAAGATTAATAATGGCTTTTGCATTATTTATTGCATTTAAATCAATTTCACCTGTGTCTGGATTCCATTGAGATTCGTATAATTCCTTAGGTTTTCTTCTAACCAGTTTGACTATTTCATGTTTGTTATTTAATGCATCTTTAATAAAGGCAGATCCAATTAATCCAGAACCACCTGCAACTACAAATTTCATTAGTTTTACAAACCTAATTCAGACTCGAAATTTGCTTCCTCTAAACGAATTTTCATTGAAGATAAGAATCTTGCAGCATCTGCACCATCTACTAAACGATGGTCGTAAGTAAGTGCTAAATAAACCATTTGTCTTATAGCAATTTGATCTGTTCCATCTTCACCTTTAACAACCACTGGTCTTTTAACAACTGCACCTGTGCCAAGAATTCCAACTTGTGGTTGGTTAATAATTGGAGTATCAAATAAAGCTCCACGACTTCCAGTGTTAGTTAAAGTAAAAGTTCCACCACTTAATTCATCTGGGGTTACTTTATTGTCTCTTGTTCGATTTGCTACATCTTGAATTTTTCTGGCTAAACCTGCAATTGATAAATCTCCTGCATCTCTAATTACTGGAACTAATAAACCTCTTGGAGTATCAACTGCCACAGCTAAATGTTGAGCATCGCTGTAAGTAATTTGTGTGGCATCTTCAGAGATAGTCGCGTTTAAAATTGGATATTCTTTCAAAGTATCAATTGTCACTTTGGCAAAGAATGGTAAGAAGGAAAGTTTTACGCCCTCTCTAGCTGCAAAAGAATCTTTCACTTTATTTCTTAAAGCAGCAATTTTTGTCACATCAACTTCGACAACGCTGGTTAGTTGTGCAGAAATATGAAGTGATTGAACCATTCTTTCGGCAATGATTCTTCTTAATCTTGAAGTTTGTTCAACCTTTCCTCTCAAAGTTGGACTTTGAGAAGCTGCAGGAGCAGCAGTTGCAGGTTTGACTGGATCAGAAACCTTTGGAGAAGAAACAGGTGCAGCAACAACAGCAGTCACAGGCTGTGCAGCAGGGGTAAAGGTTTGAGAACTTTGTGCACTTGGTGCTGATTGATTTGTAGAAGCTAAAACATCTTCTCTAGTAATTCTTCCGTTTGTGCCTGTTCCTTTAACAAATGAAAGATCAATTCCTTTTTCTTTGGCAAGTTGTCTAACAATTGGTGTGGCGTAAAAATCTTTATTTACTGGTTCTTCTGATTTAAGAATTTGAGTAACAGTTGAAGTAACAGGTTTTACTTCTTCTTTAACTACTACTGGTTCAACTTTTTGAGTTGGTGCAGGAGCTGGAGTTTCAATTTTTGGAGCAACAGGCGCTTTTGGTGTTGGAGCACTTACTGAATTAGAAGTTGAAATAACAGCTAAAACTGATCCAACAGCGGCAACTTGATCTTGATTAACTTTGATTTCTAAAACTGTACCTGCAGCAGGTGAAGGAATTTCTGTATCAACTTTATCTGTGGAAATTTCTACAATTGCTTCATCAAGTCCAACTTGATCACCTACATTTTTTAACCATCTTGTAATAGTTCCTTCAGTAACTGATTCGCCAAGTTGAGGAAGAACTACATTTACTGTTGCTGCACTTGCAGCAGGTGCAGAAGGTGTTGCTTTAACAGGTTCTGCAACAACTGGTTTTACTTCTTCTTTAACTACAACTGTTTCAACTTTTGGAGTTGGTGCAGGTTTTGGTGTTTCAACTTTTGGTGCAACTGGAGCACTTGGTGCTGAACTTGGAGCAGAATTTGATTCTCCAATAACTGCCATGACTGATCCAACTGGAACAACAGCATCTTGTGCAGTTTTAATTTCTAAAATAACTCCAGCAACAGGGGAGGGAATTTCAGTATCAACTTTGTCAGTTGAAACTTCCACAATTGCTTCATCAACTTTTACAGAGTCACCGACATTTTTTAACCAACGTGTAACTGTTCCCTCAGTAACGGATTCACCTAATTGAGGCATGGTTACATTAGTTGCCATTTATATTTTTCCTTTTTAATCGTGTGCGTGAAGTGGTTTACCTGATAAAGCCATAGCTGCTTCACCCATTGCTTCAGACATTGTTGGGTGAGCGTGAACATATGGTGCGACATCTTCAGGAGATGCTTCCCATGAATACATCATTTGAGCTTCAGCTAACAATTCCCCAACTCTTGCACCAATCATGTGAATACCGACAACTTTGCCACCATTTTTTAAAGCAATTAGTTTTATAAATCCTGCAGTCTTTAATATTTGACTTTTACCATTACCAGCTAAATCGTATTGAATAGTTCTAATTTGATCAGCACCATATTTTTCTTTAGCAGCTGTTTCATTTAATCCAACACTGGCAATTTCTGGATCAGAATAAGTAACTCTTGGAATTGCAGTTACATCGATAACTCTTGGGTTTAATCCTTTAATGTGTTCTGCAACAAATATTCCCTCTTGAAAACCTTTATGAGCCAATTGCGGTCCTCGAACAATATCCCCAACGGCATAAACATTGTTTAAATTAGTTTGAAGATTTTCATTTACCTTTAGTAATTCACCTTCGAACGTTAAACCTGCTTCTTCAAAACCTTGGTTTCTGGTGCTTGATCCTCTTCCTACTGCCACAAGCATTAAATCAGCAGCAAAAGTTTGTCCATCTTCAAGTTTTGCCACAATGCCATGTTTAGTTTTATCCACGCCTGCAAATCTGACACCAGTTGAAAAATTGATTCCTCTTTTTCTAAATGCTCTTTCCATAGCTTTTGAAACAGCTTCATCTTCTGCAGGAACTAATCTTGGTAAACCTTCAATAATGGTTACATCAGATCCTAAAGATTTCCAAACACTTGCAAATTCCACTCCAATTACGCCACCACCCAAAATAACTACACTTGATGGAACTGTCGTTAGTTTTAAAGCGTGTTCAGAAGTTATTACTTGTTGACCATCAATTTCTAAACCTGGAAGTGATTTAGGAAAAGATCCTGTGGCAAGTAGTACATATTTTCCTTCAAAAACTTGATCGCCAACTTTAACTTTGTTTGGTGCTTGGAATTTACCTTCACCAGTTATGTAGTCAACTCCACGATGTTTTACTAATCCTTGTAAACCTTTATACAGACGATTAATGACTCCGTCTTTGTAATTATTTACTTCAGGCATATCAACGCCTAATAAACTTGATTTAATTCCAAATGATGCAGATTCTCTAACGTTGTCAGCTATTTCTGCTGCATGTAATAGTGCTTTAGTTGGAATACATCCACGATGTAAACAAGTACCACCTAAAACATCTTTTTCGATTAAAGCGACTTTTAAACCTAATTGAGATCCACGTAATGCTGCGGCATATCCGCCACTTCCTGCTCCAAGGATTACTAGATCGTATGTGGCCACTTGGAACCTTTCATTAATCAACCCTCGTGAGGTTTCTTAATGACTATCTTTCCACGGGATAAGTTTTGAGCAATTTTGGGTTTCATGAAAGTAAGAAGTTACCCATTAATTAACTACGAAGCGCCACAGCCATTTCTTGGAAGTTCTCAACCAGCACATCTATTTCATGTTGTTCATGGGCAAGGCTTATCAACCACTGTTCATCTAATCCAGGTGGTGTGATGATGCCTCGGTTTAACGACCAAAGCCAAGAAAATTCTGCCACTTGAAAATCTGTTGCTTTGTAGTCTCGATAATTTCTAACTGGACTAGTTGCCCAAGTAACACAACCCTTAACTCCAAAACCAACAGTATGAGCTGGAAGTTCGTATTCTTCAATAATTTCAGTGATTCGAGTTAAGGCTTGTAAGTTTAATTTCTCTGCTTTATCTAAATTTTTCTTAGTTGCTATGGCATCCATTGCTCTGATTCCTGCCATCGCGAGTGGATTTCCATTAAAAGTTCCAAAGTGGGCCATGTTGCCATTGGTTATAGATTCCATAATTTCTTTTTTGCCACCAAATGCCGCGACTGGAACTCCACCACCAATTGATTTAGCAATGGTGATCAAATCTGGTTTTACTTTTAGTCTTTGGGCAGCACCTTGGTGTCCTGCGGTTAGACCTGTTTTAACTTCATCAAATATCAAGACAATGTTGTATTGGTCGCACAGTTGTCTAACTTTCTCAAGATAGCCTTCATCAGGAAGCACAATGGCGATATTTTCTAAAACCGGCTCCAAAATGAAACAGGCTATTTCTAAGTGATGCTCGCGGAAAACTTTCTCTAAAGCATCCAAATTGTTGTAAGGCACCACAAAGACTAGACCAGGTTCAGTTCCAGATTGAGCAACTGAATTTGGACTTGTTGGATCACCTGCATCTTTTAAGGCAGGTTTAGCAGAAACCATTAATGGATCAAAGCTGCCGTGGTAGCCGCCTTCAACTTTGACAATTGCATTTTTGCCAGAAAAGACTTTGGCCAATCTGGTGGCATACATTGTTGATTCAGTTCCAGAATTAGTGAATCTGACCATGTCTATGCCAAATCGATTACAGATTCTTTCAGCGGCATCTCGGGTTATAGGTGAAGGTGTTACAAAAAGCATGCCATCATTTAAAGATTCTTTGATTTCATTTACTACTACAGGATGTAAGTGACCAGCAAGAACTGCACCAAAGCCCATTGATAAATCTAATAATTTTCTGCCATCAACATCTTGCATCCAAGCACCATTGGCACTGGCAATTGAAATTGGATATGGCGCCCAATGTTGAAAGCTTGAAGCAACACCTAACGGAGTTACTTTCGAAGCTAAATATGATTCTTTTTCTGAAATACCAGTTCTTAATTTAAAGTTTAACCATTCATTATCAAGCAAACTTGAAACTTTTGTCGTGTTTAATGGTTTTGGATTTTCAGGAATAAATCTATATGTTTCTTTATGCGGTTTAGATGTGAACATATTTACTACAAAAATTATTTAAATATTTGGTATTTAAATAAAGTAGGAATATCACCTAGTTTCTAGTTATACAAAGAGTCTACCATTATTAATAATTTGAGCAAAAAATATTAATTTTGTGAGGAAAATTAACGATTTGATAACTTTTGTGCAAGATTAACTAAAGTTCTAACCCCAACACCTGTTCCACCAAAATTTGTGTATCCATATGCAGCACCTTCATTAAATGCAGGAGGTGCAATATCTAAATGAACCCATGCAGTTTTTTCATCAACAAATTCTTTTAAGAATGCTGCACCTAACATCATTCCTCCAGCTGGATTTGGAGTGAATCCAACGTTTGCAATATCTGCAGTTTTCGAATCAAGTACTGTTCTAATTTCTTCTGGTATTTGCATTGGCCACATTGATTCGCCAGATTCTTTTGCACTTGCAAAAACTTGATCGCGTGCATCATCTTTATTTGACATAATTCCTGCAGTTCTAGAACCAAGTGCAATTGTTGCAGCACCAGTTAATGTGGCAACGTCAACAATTAAATCTGGTTTGTCTTCTTGGGCTCTACCAAGTGCATCTGCAAGTACTAATCTTCCTTCTGCATCAGTGTTAAGCACTTCAATGGTTTTTCCACTGTAGGTAGTAACAACATCGCTTGGTCTTTGAGCAGTTGCAGAAGGCATGTTTTCTGCCAATGCCGCATAAGCAGTTACGTTAATTTTTAAATCTAGTTTGGCAATTGCTCTTAGTGTTTCGATAACCGTGGCAGCTCCTGCCATATCGCATTTCATGGTGTGCATTGATGCTGGAGGTTTTAAAGAAATACCGCCAGTATCAAATGTAATTCCTTTGCCAACTAACGCTAAATGAAACGTCGCACCTTTAACTTTGTAGGTTGCTCTAACAAATCTTGGAGGATTAATTGATCCTTGTCCTACTCCAATTAATGCGCCATAACCTTTTTTCTTCAATACTTTTTCATCCAGTATTTCTAAACTTACTTTTGAGCCTCTTTTAAAACTCTTTTTTACATAATCTGCAAAAACTGAAGGATACATATGACTTGGGGGAGTGTTTACCAAATCTCTTACATTTAATACTGATTCTGCGATAATTTGTGCCTCTTCAAATATTTTTTGATTATTTTTTACTTCAGTTACAAGAATTTTTGCTATTTGTAAGGGATTATTTTTATCATCTTTTTTAGTTTTAAATTCTTGAAAACTATAAGCACCTAATTCAACTCCCATAACAACTGCATGAGTTTGAGTTAAGTTTTTATTTGGTAAAGCAAATAAGGCAGAACTTTTGCCAGCTAAACTTCTACTTGCAGTTCCTGCTGCTCTTCTTAAAGTTTCCAAATCAATTGGTTCTGTTTTTTCAATTTTTCCAAGCCCAACACAAAGAACACCAGAATTAATTGTTAGGAAAGATGTTTCTGATTTTTTAGCTGAAAAACCAGTCAGCTTTATTGCTTGATTTATTTGTAATTTCAAAGATGGGTCCATAGGTAATGCTGACTCTAAAAGTTCAAACGAGTTGTCGGTTTGGGCAAAGCCAACGACCAGGACTTCGTTTGCACTAATTTCGTATGAATCAATAAGTCGAGTAATTGACATAGGAAATAGCCTAGTAGCGTTTCTAATTATGAGCGAAACAGCCAAACTAATCGAATCACCACTTAACGCTAAACATGTTTTATTGGGAGCAAAATTTGCACCATTTGGTGGTTGGCAAATGCCAATTGAATATCAAGGTTTGGGAGTGGTCACAGAGCACACTGCCACTAGAGAAGCTGTAGGAATATTTGATGTTTCTCATTTAGGAACGGCAACAATAAAAGGACCAAATGCTGCTCAAAATTTAAATAAAGTTTTAACAAATGACATCAATAGAATCAAACCTGGTCAAGCGCAATATTCGATGCTTTTATCTAAAGATGGAACTGTTGTAGATGATTTAATTGTTTATTTAAGAGCAGAAGATGAAATTCTACTTATTCCAAATGCTGGAAACGCCACCACTGTTTTAGAAATTATTAAACAAAATATTCCCACAGATAATGTGATCACAAATCTTCATAAAGACATTGCCATCATTGCAATTCAAGGACCAAAAAGCTTTGACTTATTGAAAGATTTAGATCTTCCAACTGATCTTGAATACATGTCATTTAAAGATGTTTCATGGAAACAAACTCAAATTACAGTTTGCAGAACTGGTTACACAGGGGAAAAAGGTGTTGAAGTTTTGATCCCTGCCCAAGATGCCGAGAAGTTTTTTGATGAAGTTTTAAAAGTTGGTGAAAAATATGGAGCAAAACCAGTTGGTTTGGGTGCAAGAGATACCTTAAGAACGGAAATGGGATATCCGTTACACGGACAAGATATTTCTCTAAATATTTCTCCCTTAGAAGCAGGTCTTAATTGGGCAGTAATTTTAGATAAAGAAAATTTTATTGGCAAAAGTGCTTTGGTTAAAGAAAAATCTGATGGGGTTAAGCGCAAACTATTTGGTTTAATAGCTATTGAAAGAGCAATACCAAGAAGCCACATGAAAGTTATTAAAGAAGGTAAAGAAATTGGAGAAATAACCAGCGGTACTTTTTCTCCAAGTTTAAAAGTTGGAATTTCACTAGCCTTACTTGAATCAAATGTAAAAGTAGGAGACAAAGTAGAAGTTGATGTTAGAGGAAGAACATCTGAATTCGAAGTTGTTAAACCTCCTTTTGTTGCTCCTAAAGTTCGCTAGCTTTTAAAATTCCCACAGACAAAGCAAGCTCTGCTAAGGGATGAATATTTTCTTTTGTGTTCATAATGATCTTGCAGCCCATATATTTATGTGCTTCGATGATTGCAGGAATTACTGGAGTGTTTGCAATCATTAAATAATCTTTTATTTTTGAATTTCCTCTCATGGCAAGAAAACCTAAAGCAATGGCACCAAAACCAACCAAGACCACTCTGGTTTTTCTTTCAGTAGCAGTATTTATTGCTTTTAAGGCATAAATTGATTTTTCTCCAAGAGAAATATTCAATAATTGTTCTTGTTCTGATTTTAAAACTCTTGTTTGTCTTAATAAATCTCTTAACTTTGTGGCATTTTCAATCCAAGACTCATCTTGACCAACACTTGATTTACCTAAAAGTGATGCAGAATCAATACTGTAAAAAGCTCCGATAAGACTTGCAGCTTGAACAATGTCATTACCTAAGTAAAGACCAACCAAACTTATATTTGCATCAATTGCTTTATTTATATCATTTTCAGAATCTGGACTTAAACTTTTTTGTTCAAGATTCAAAGGAGAAATATCAGACCAATTGAATTTATCTGATTCAAAACCTAAAGCAAAGACTGAATTAATCACGCATGTAAGACTACAGGTTTATTAAAGTTAGCCTTTTTGGTCATTCGTCTCATGGCCTTTAATAATGGTTTTGCTAGAAAACTTAAGAGTAAGGCAGTTAATATTCCTCTTGGTAGGTCAAAGCCAAAACTTGTTAGCAAACTAAATCTAATCCAGCGCATAAATTGATCAGTAAAACCAATTCCTGGTTGAAATGAAATTTCAGGTATGAGCCCATTGGCAAATGGCCAAAACCATAAATTAAGTAATAGTCCTGCAAAAAAACCCACAAAAAATCCATAAATTATTAACATCACGATTTCTTTATTGCCTTTTAGTTTTGGTAACAATCCTGCAATTGCTCCAACCCAGGCTGCAACAATCATTTGAAAAGGAAGCCAAGGTCCTATTGCTCCAGTTAAAACTGCTGAGCCAAGAATTCCAATTGAACCTAAAACAAAACCAAAACTTGGACCTAAAGCTCGAC
>CAZZKM010000017.1:0-24491 GCA_964655115.1 uncultured Bifidobacterium sp. | reverse complement strand
ACCAAAAGCAAAAGAAGTTATTAGTTATAACATGCCAGCATTCAAAATTGAAGAAGGAATAATATGTGGATTTCTATCTGCTAAAAAACATTGCTCATATTTTCCTTTTTCTGGAGAAGTTTTATCTGAATTGAAAACAGAATTCAAAGATTATGATCAAAGCACCGGCACTTTAAGATTTGCAATTGATAAACCTTTACCGGAAAAAATAGTTAGAAAGCTTATTTCTGTGAGGAAAAAGCAGTTAATTTTTGAAAATGCAAAAAAGAAATCTAAGAAGTAGAATATAAATATGGAATTAGGAATATTTACCTTTGGCGATATGCCTCTAGATGGCTCTGTTTCTGAGCATCAAAGACTCAAAGATTTAATTGATGAAGTCGAATTAGCTGATCAAGTTGGCTTAAATGTATACGCCATAGGTGAGCACCATCGTCCAGATTTTGTGATTTCTTCACCAAGCACACTTCTTGCCGCAGCTGCTATGAAGACAAAAAACATCAAATTATCAACTGCAGTTACAGTTTTATCCTCAGAAGATCCAGTAAGAGTTTTTCAACAATTTGCCACAATTGATTTAATTTCGGATGGTCGTGCAGAAATTATGGCCGGACGAGGCTCATTCATTGAATCGTTTCCATTATTTGGTTATGAACTAGAAGATTATGAAGAACTATTTGTTGAAAAATTAGATTTATTATTAAATATACGAGATAACGTAAAAGTTCATTGGAATAAAGGTAGACACCGTGCTCCAATTAATGGATTAGGAATTTATCCACGCCCTTTGCAAGAAAAATTGCCAATTTGGATTGCAATAGGTGGCACTCCACAATCTGTAGTTAGAGCTGGAACTTTAGGTTTACCTTTAGCAATTGCAATTTTAGGTGGAGATCCAATTAGATTTTCTCCACTTGTTGATTTGCACAGAAAAGTATCTGTTGAACAAGGTCATGGAATATTACCTGTTGGAATTAACATTCATGGTTTTATTGCAGAAACTTCTCAAAAAGCAAGAGATTTATTTTGGCCAGGACATAACCGAGCCATGAATCAAATTGGTAGAGAAAGAGGATGGGCGCCTCAAACAAGAGATCATTTTGAACTTGAATGCGGTCCAACTGGAGCCATTGGTGTTGGAAGTCCACAAGAAGTAACAGAAAAAATAATAAGAATGCATGAAACCATGAAGATGGATAGATTCATGATGCAACTAAGTATTGGTTATTTACCACATAAAGAAATTATGAAAGCGATTGAACTTTACGGAAATGTGGTTGCACCTAAAGTTCGAGAACATGTGGGAATTAAAGCTGGAGTTTAATTTATAAAGTATCAAGAATTATTTTGATGTCTTCAATCTTTGTCCAAGGATTTACAATGGCAAATCTTAAAATTGGTTTTCCCTTATGTGATGAAGGTGGAATAAAACCTATTTGATCATTAAGTAATTTTTCACTCCATTTATCATAATCTTCTTTTTGCCAACCTTTTCTTTCAAAAGCGACAATCGACAATTCAGGTTCCATTAAAAGCGTTAAATTTGGATGTTTTTTAACAAGTTCACTAGCTTCTTTAGCAATAGTTAAAGTTTGTTCCATTGCTTCCGAGTAGGCATTTGTGCCGTATGCAGATAAAGAAAACCAAAAGGGAAGCCCTCTAGTTCTTCTTGTTAAATTGATTGCATAATCTGATGGATTCCAAGAATCATCGTGCAAAGTTTCTAAATATGTGGCTTTTTGCATGTGTGTTTCTTTAGCTAATTTTGGATCTTTATAAATTAAGGCGCAAGCATCAAATGGAGCAAAAAGCCATTTATGTGGATCAACAATTAAGGAATCTGCTAATTCAATACCATTAAATTTATTTCTCACACTTGGTGCACAGAGTGCTGCTAAGCCATATGCTCCATCGACGTGAAACCAGATCTCTTTTTCATTAGCAACTTTTCCAGTACTTTCTAATTCATCAATAATTCCAAGATTTGTAGTTCCTGGAGTTGCCACAATGGCAAATACTTTCTTATTAGTATCTTTTTCAACTGTATTTATTGCATTTTTAACAATTTCACCAGTCAATTTTTCATCTTCATTAGGCTCAGCCTGAAAAACCTCAACATCCATGACTCTTGCTGCAGAAACTATTGAAGAATGTGATTGGTTACTACAAATGATGACCCATTTTTTATTTTCCTGATATTTTTTTCTTGCATGTTCTCTAGCAACTACTAACGCTGATAAATTTCCAATTGTTCCACCTTGAACAAATACTCCGCCTGAATCATTTGGAAAATTAGCTAGATCTGCAATCCACCGAAGTGCTTGGTTTTCTGCAAATACTGCACCAGAGCCTTCTTGCCATGAACCTCCATATAAGGCACTTGCGCCAACTACTAAATCAAAAAGATTTGCATATTCTGTAGGAGCAGAAGGGATGAAAGCTAAATTTCTAGGATGATCTGTTGAAATACATGCTTTAGCTAGAACTTCTGTAAATATTTCTAGCGCTTTTTTACCACCTAAACCTTTTTCAGTAATGGTATTTCCGACTGCTTTAAATAAGTCCTCACTGGTTCTTGG
The DNA here is from genome assembly GCA_964655115.1 of uncultured Bifidobacterium sp. Taxonomy (GTDB): domain Bacteria; phylum Actinomycetota; class Actinomycetes; order S36-B12; family UBA5976; genus ATZT02. Next base: position 21,912 of record CAZZKM010000017.1, on the reverse strand, counting down.
TCCATCAAGAGGAGGATCTGACTTTAGTCTTTCCAAACTGTAGGAAAGAACCTCTTTTGCTAACTCTTCGACCTCTGGGGTGAATCTGTGCATGAAAAGAGTCTGCCAAGCGGTAGTACAGAGTTCTCAGCCGAGGCTTACGCTCAAAGGCTACTTTTTGTTATCAAATCGTTATCAAAACAAATATAAACAAAGAATGACACAGACACAAATAAAGGTGTTAAATATGGTCAAGGTATTTGCAGATACCCCAACTGAAAGACGCCCTCCCAAGGTTTATTCAGTGACAAGAAAGAGAGCCACAGGTGTACGCGCCGCAACGACATAGAGCAATTCTTGAACAAGTCATTTCCTTTGGACATGCCTCTGTTCAAGTTTTAGCTGAATCGTTAGACGTAACCCCTGAAACAATCCGACGAGATTTAACAGAACTTCATCAACAAGGCCTGTTGCGTCGTGTACACGGTGGTGCAATGCCATTAACCAGACTTGGTTTTGAACCAAGTGTTGTTTCTAGATCAAAATTAATGTTGGAAGAAAAAGAAAGAATTGCAACAGCTGCTTTAGATGAAATCCCTGAAGAAGGCGCAATCATTGTTGATGCAGGCACTACAACATCAAGATTAATTACCTTAATTCCAGATAATTACAAATTAACTATTGTGACAAATTCTGTTTTGCATGCTGGCTTATTAGCGGAAAAGAAAAATGTGACCGTGATAATGCTGGGCGGACGTGTTAGAGGAAACACTATGGCTTGCGTTGATCAAACAGCACTTGATGGCTTGGACGGATTATTTGCCGACGTTGTTTTAGTTGGAACAAATGGAATATCTGCTGAGCGAGGATTAACAACTCCAGATCAAGCAGAAGCAAAAGTTAAAAACGCTATGTTGCAATCTGCCAGAAGAAAAGTTGTATTAGTAGATCACACAAAATTTGGTCAAGATCATTTTGCTTCATTTGGAAATGTTTCCGATATAGATGTTGTTATAACAGATTCAGAAATTTCAGATAAAAACGCCAAAGATATTGAAGATTTAGGACCAATGGTGATTAGAGCATGATAATTACCGTAACTCTAAATCCAAGTATTGATAGAACTTTATATTTATCTCATCTTGAAAAAGGATTAATTAATCGCGTCAATACCGTTCAAGTTGATCCAGGTGGCAAAGGAGTAAATGTTTCTCGTGCTTTAAAAGCATATGGCGCAAAAACATATGCAATTTTAGTTGGAGGAGGTTTATCAGGTAAATGGTTAAGTACAGCACTTGATGAACAACAAATTCGTCACAAAATTCTTACCACGTCAAATCCAATTAGAACCAATCTCACAATTGTTGAAGCAAATGGTGAAGTTACAAAAATTAATGAACCAGGTAGTCCACTGGATGAAAATACTTTAAAAGAATTAAAAAAATCTATTTCTAGAAGTTGGTTAAAAAAGAATTGGGTAGTTCTAGCAGGCCAACCAAGTCCTGAAACTTCTGAAAATGTTTATCCTGAACTTGTTGCATTTGCAAAATCAAAAGGCGCATTAGTTGCAGTAGATGCAAGTGGTGAAGTTTTAGCTAAATTACTTAAGGAAGTAAAACCAGATTTAATTAAACCAAATCAACAAGAATTATCTACTCTGGTTGGTTATCCAATCAACACAATAAGACAAGCGGTTGATGCTTGTAAAAATATTGTGGCTGATGGAGTTAAAAAAGTTTTATGTTCACTTGGTCCTGATGGCGCAATTGCAGTTGATGAAAATTCTGTAACTTTTGCTGAACCAACTCGACAAGTTCAAGGTATTCCAGTTGGGGCAGGAGATATTTTATTAGCAATTTATTTAGCTGCAGGAATGAATTCGGAAGCTTTACAAGAAGCAGTTAAATGGTCTGCAGCTTCTGTTGCATTACCAGGAACTGCAATTCCAACTTTTGAACAAGCTAACAAAATTGAAGTTATTTTGAATAAAGATATTGATTTTCAAAGAGAGTTGGAAGATGCCAGTTAACTATTTTCCAACAATAAAGATTTCTTTAACGAGAGTCGTTAAAGAATAAACGACATGAATATGAAAATACTCATGTCGCATAGGGAGGACAAAAACTAATGTCCAGCTACACAAGCCCAGCAACTGGTCACACCGGTTGGAAGGCAAGCCTTCAAAAACTTGGAGGCAATTTGGCAGCAATGGTTATTCCAAACATTGGAGCATTCATTGCTTGGGGACTTCTAACAGCCCTATTCATCCCAACCGGATGGATTCCAAACGAGAACTTCGCCAAGATGGTCGGTCCAATGATTGTGAACTTGCTTCCAATCTTGATCGGTTTAACTGGTGGACGTTTGGTTCATGGTCAAAGAGGTTCAGTAATTGGTGCTGTTGCAACAGTGGGTGTAATTGTTGGAACCGATATTCCAATGTTCCTTGGTGCAATGGTGATGGGACCTTTAGCGGCATGGGTCTTGAAGAAAATTGACGAAGTAGTAGATCCAAAGGTTCGTCCTGGATTCGAAATGTTGATCAGTAACTTCACACTCGGTATCGCAGGTCTTGTACTGGCAATGGTTGGTTTCTTAGGAATCGGACCAATTGTTTCAGCAATTAGTAATTTCTTTGGCGGAGTATTTAAAGTGCTATACGAAAACAGTTTGCTTCCATTGGCAGCAATTGTTATCGAACCAGCAAAAGTACTCTTCTTAAATAACGCAATTAACCACGGTATTTTAGGACCAATTGGTGTTGCTCAAGCAAAAGAAACTGGTAAATCAATTCTTTTCATGCTTGAAACAAACCCAGGACCTGGCCTTGGCATATTGCTTGCATTCTGGTTAGCCGGACCAAAAATTTTAAGAGGTTCAGCACCAGGTGCAATTATCATTCACTTCTTTGGTGGAATCCACGAAATATATTTCCCATATATTTTGATGAAACCAAGAATGATTCTTGCTGCAATCGCAGGTGGAGCAACTGGTATCGCTGTAAACATGATTTTCTCAAATGGTTTAACAGCTACACCTTCACCAGGATCAATTTTTGCTTACATGTTGGTGACACCTCCAGGTGGACACTTAACAGTGTTGTTAGCAATCGCAGCATCTGCAGCTGTTTCTTTCGGAGTTGGTTGGGTATTACTCAAGTCCGATAGAAGTGGCGATGGCGACTTTGAAGCAGCACAAGCAAAATCACGCGCCAACAAAGGTCGTTAATTAAATGGCACAGATCTCAGGTGGCGATGTAAAACACATAGTTGTTGGTTGTGAAGCTGGTATGGGTTCAAGCGTGATGCTTGCAAACATGTTGGCTAGACAATTAAAAAAACTAGGTGTCAAAGTCACACACTGTCCGGTAAATCAATTACCAGAAAGTGACGCAGATCTGATTGTCTGTCATAGAGGATTGTCACAACGCGCCAAGGCAGTAGCCAATGGGCGCGTTGTGATTCCTTTTGACATGTTTTTAGGTGATCCAATTTTGGCTCGATTAGCTGATGATTTGGAAAACAATAGAAACATCAGTGATGACTAATCAAGTAATTAGCGTTGCTGGAATTGAACTAGACGCAACAGCCTCTTCTAAAGAAGAGGCTGTTTCTCTGTGTGCAGATAAATTAATTGAACTTAAAGCAGTTTTGCCAGAGTATAAAAATGCTATGTGGGAAAGAGAAAACATCATCTCTTCTTATGTGGGATCATTTGTAGCAATTCCACACGGAACTAATCAATCTAGAAGTGTGGTTAATTTTGATCAAATAGTTTTTTTAAGATTCAAAAATGAAATTAATTGGGGCGATGGTCCTGTAAGAATTTGTTGTGGCATAGCTTCAAAAAATGATGAACATATCCAAATTCTAGGTAACCTAGCCCAAGCTTTACTTAAACCTAATGCAATAGATAATTTACTTAGTACAAATAATAAGCAAGAAATTATTGAAATATTGACTAAAAGTGAGGATGAGTAGATGAAAGCAGCCATGTTTAGAGGGCCTCAAGATTTATCCGTTATTGATATTGAATTACCAAAAATTAAAGATGATGAAATATTAATTAAAGTATTTGCCTGCGCCACTTGTGGAACTGATGCAAAAATTTATAATCATGGACATCCAAGACTTACTCCGCCACAAATTATTGGACATGAAATTGCTGGTGAGGTTACAGAAATTGGTAAAAATATTACAAAAACCAAAGTAGGAGATCGAGTGCAAGTTATTGCAGCGATTCCATGTGGAAATTGTTGGACTTGCAATCAAGGCAAGATGACAATTTGTAGAAACCAATTATCAATGGGTTATCAATTTCCGGGTGGATTTGCGCAATACATGATCATTCCAAAAGAAGTAGTTGTTGTAGATGGCGTTAATAAAATTCCAGATAATGTTTCATTTGATGAAGCAGCAGTAACTGAACCTTTGGCTTGTGCCATCAATGCTCAACAGTTAGTAAATGTGACAAATGGAGATGTAGTCCTTGTGATGGGTGCAGGTCCAATAGGTTGTTTACATGTTCAAGTAGCACGAGCATTTGGCGCCAAGAAAGTATTTTTAGCAGATATTAATCCTGGAAGATTAAAACTTTCTGCAGATGTTGTTAAACCAGATGAAGTCATAGATATGTCTAAAGAAGACATTGTTAAGAAATCACTTGAATTAACAGATGGAATCGGTCCAACAGTTGTTATTACAGCTGCACCTTCTGGACAAGCACAAGAACAAGCAATTTCTTTAGTAGCTCCTGGGGGAAGAATTAGTTTTTTTGGAGGATTGCCTAAAGATAAACCATTTATTAATTGTGATTCAAATTTAGTTCACTATAAAGAACTATTTCTAGTAGGTGCAAATGGATCTAGTCCTCAGCAAAATAAAATAGCCTTAGAAATGATTTCATCTGGAAAAGTTGCTGTACAGAAATTAATTACACATAAGTTACCGTTAGCACAAGTAAATAAAGCTATCGAAGCAGTATTAAGTGGTGAAGCAATTAAAGTAGTTGTTAATCCAAACGATTAGGTTTTTATGTTAAAACAAACAGCAAAAATAGCCCATGCAGTTGGATTACACGCTCGCCCTGCTGCCATGTTAGTAAAAGTGGTTAGTTCTTCAGGTAAAAAAGTTTCCATAGCAAGACAAGGTCAAAAAAGTGTTAATGCAGCAAGTATGCTTTCAGTTCTCTCATTAGGTTTAAAACAAGGAGAAGAAGTGGAAATAACTATTGAGGAAGATGACGCAAAATCATTAATGGCAGAAATCATCACCCTTATAACCACGGCACTTGATGAGTAGAAAATTTACAGGAATTGGAGTTTGCCCAGGAGTCGCTTTTGCTCCTGTTTATAAAATAGAAATTAAAGAATCTGCTACTGATTTAGATGTAACTTGGCAAGAAATTTCTGCCGCACTTGAAAAAAGTGCTCAATATTTAGAAGAAAAAGCTCAAAAAATAGATTTACAAGTAGCAAAAGAAGTTTTAGAAGCTCAAAGTTTAATGGCAAGAGATCCAGATTTAATCGAAAAAATAAAAAATACAATGGGAGATTCTAAGAAAAGTGCTCGAAATGTTTTAAATAGTACTTTAGAAGAATTTAAAAATAATCTTTTATCTCTGGGCGATTATTTTGCTGAAAGAGTTGCAGATATTGATGAAATAAAAAAATTAACTTTAAACAATATTTTTGGAATAGAACAAATTGATTTAAAAATAAATTCAAATTCAATTGTGGTGGCAGATGACTTATCGCCTGCAGACACAGCTTCAATGAATTTAAATTATGTAAAAGGTTTAGTCGTTGCAAAAGGTGGTCCTACTAGTCATACGGCAATCGTGGCAAGAAATTTAGGTATTCCAGCAATTGTGGGTTGTAAAGATATTGAAGACTTGAAAAATGGGGTAGAAGTATTAATTAATGGCAGAAATGGTGTGGTCATAGAAAATCCTGATCAAAATCTAGTAACTCAGGAAATAAACAAAGAAAATGATTTCAAAGCAAAATTTAAATCAGTCAGTGGACCTGGAAAATTAAAGGATAATACTGCAATAAATCTTCTTGCAAACTGTGGAAACATTGAAGATGCTAAGAAAGCAATCATTAATGATGCAGAAGGTATTGGTTTATTTAGAACAGAGTTACTTTATTTGAATCAGGCGCATGCCCCAAGTATTAGTGAACAAGTAAAAGTTTATGCAGAAATATTTGAAATATTTCAAGGAAAGAAAGTCATTATTAGAACTCTTGATGCAGGAAGTGATAAACCAGTTCCATTCTTAAATAGTGATAATGAAGAAAATCCTGCATTAGGAGTAAGAGGGTGGAGATTAATCAGAGAATTTTCTGGTGTAATCAAAGATCAAATTAAAGCTATTTCTATTGCTCAAGAATCAGGCAAATGTGATGTTTGGGTAATGGCCCCAATGATCGATACTGCAGATGAAGCACTGGAGTTTTCTAATTTGGCAAAAGAAAATGGAATAAAAAAAATTGGAGTAATGATTGAAACTCCAGCAGCAGCAATGGTTTCTGATCAAATATTTGAAATTGTGGATTTTGCAAGTTTTGGCACAAATGACCTAACGCAATACGTTATGGCTGCTGATCGTCTTGACTCAAGATTAAGTGATTTAACAAACTCTTGGCATCCTGCTGTTTTAAGAACAATTGAAATTGTTGGAAAAAATGCCCAAGGTAAACCACTGGGAGTTTGTGGTGAAGCAGCAGCAGATCCACTTCTTGCAGCAGTACTAATCGGATTAGGCGTTAATTCATTATCTATGGCCTCAAATTCAATTGCTGAAGTTAAAAGTTTTATCGCAAATCAAGATTTAGAAAAATGTCAAAATGTTGCAAAAGAGATTCTTAAAACTAAAAATGCTATTGAAGCCAAAGAATTAGCGGTAAAACTTTTTAATTAAAGAGAATTTTTAACTTGATCTAAGTGATTTTTTATGTGGTTGTTGCAATATCCAATTAGATCAGCTAAGGTAATTTGACCTTTTTCAGTATGTTTAGCAGGTCTATTGAAATCTTGTTCACTTAAATTATTCAATATTTCACCTAGTTGATTTCTTACAGTTTCAATTGTTTGAATTGATTTTCTAACGTCTCGGTTTTGGTAATTTAATTTATTGACATACAAAGATTCATCATAAGATTGAATCTCAGGATTTTCCTCTGTGATTATCCTTAAAAATCTAGCTGCAAAATGAATTTCAAAATCAGCCAGGTGATGAATTGCAAAAGATGCAGACCATTCGTTTTCAGGTCCAGGTTTACTTAATTCTGCATCACTTTTGGATTTAACAAAAGAAACAAATTCGTTTCCTAGGTTTAAATAATCTTTTGCAAGTTGACTCATCTAATTAGTCTAGCCTTAACCAATAGAAGATACATTTCGCAACCTAAGCAGAAATTAAATACGGAATTTAAGAAAGCTGCGGCTAAGGCAAATGCAGTTGCAATTAAAAATAAAGGTATGGAGCCTATTAAAAATCCAATGATTCCAACTACACCGAATAGAAAACCTACAAACTGAGCAAATTGTGGCGGTTTAACATTTTCAAGTTCTCCAACTTTTTTCAATCTAGGTTTGACTAAAGTTTTAAAGATCCAACCATAAGGCGATTTGTGCGGACCAAAAATAGCTCCTATTGCCCAGATAATCGTTTGAAAAACAAGTAAAGAAATACTTTCAAAATAAAGCACAGCAATTAAAACTAATAAAGTTAACGTAGCGCCAAATCTAGGACCTCTGGCATCAATTTGCATTTGTTGTTTCCTTTCTTAAGGTGTTTATTTTATCTAGGGTTTGTTTTAATTCATTTTCTTTAGGTGCTCCAATAATTCTGCCAAATTCATTACCAAAAGCATCGAAAAAAATAGTAGTGGGAGAACTTTTTACATGAAGAAATCTAGCAACATCTATTTTCTCAACAGCATCTATTTGATGTAATGAAATATCTTTTGAATTATTGATGTATTTCTCAATTTGTCTTTTAACTCCAGGGCATATTGAGCAATATTGAGTTGAAAACAACAAAATAGTTGCTTCAGATGAAAGTTGAATTGGTAAATTTAATTTTTCGAATTGAGATTTGTTGGAGTATTTCTTTACAAGTTTTCCTCTTGAAAGGTTGAAATAAAAACCTAAGAGGGTAGAAATGATTAGAACACTTACTATTAGCAGTAAATGATTTTGTTCCATTGTCTTATTCTGTCGTAACTTCATTTAATGCGCATTAGCAACCTAATTTTTTAACACATTTGTGTTATTGCAAAGATTTTGCAATTAAATAAGCCAAGTCGCGGGTGGCTAGATTCACCCATAAAATATTAAAAAGTAAACATCTGCGGCTAAAAATACAGGAGTCAAAATGAAGGTCTATGAGAACATCACTCAAGTTGTAGGAAATACGCCATTAGTGAGATTAAATCGAATTACAGATGGAGCAAAAGCACAAGTTTATGCAAAATTAGAGTTCTATAATCCAACGGCTTCAGTCAAAGATCGTATTGGAATAGCCATGATTGATGATGCTGAAAAATCAGGAAAATTAAAACCAGGTGGTTCTATTGTGGAAGCAACTTCTGGAAACACAGGAATTGCATTAGCGATGGTAGGAGCCGCTAGAGGTTACAAAGTAATTCTGACTATGCCAGATTCTATGAGTAAAGAAAGACGAACTTTATTAAAAGCTTATGGAGCTCAACTCGTTTTAACACCAGCTGCAGAAGGAATGAAAGGTGCTGTTGCAAAAGCAGAAGAAATTGGGGCAAAAGAAGGTGCTGTTTTAGTTAGACAATTCCAAAATCCAGCAAATCCAGAAATCCATCGTCAAACTACCGCTTTAGAAATTTGGAACGATACAGATGGAAAAGTTGCAGCAGTGGTTGCAGGTTCAGGAACTGGTGGAACCATTACTGGCATTGGCCAAGTTTTAAAACAAAAAAATCCAAACATAAAGATGTTTGTGGTAGAGCCTGCCGCATCACCTCTATTAAGTGGCGGAAATCCAGCTGGGCATCCTCTCCAAGGAATTGGCCCTAACTTTATTCCAGAAATTCTAGATAAAAGTGTTTACGACGAAGTATTTGATGCTCCAAATGAAGAAGCAATTAAATATGCCAGAAGAGCAGGTGCTGAAGAAGGGATTCTTGCAGGAATTTCTTCAGGTGCTGCACTTTGGGCAGCATCTCAAGTTGCAAAACGAGATGAATTTGCCGGAAAAGTAGTTGTTGTAATCGTTCCTTCATTTGGTGAAAGATATCTTTCAACTGCTCTTTATCAAGACTTGATGGATTAATGATTAAATTTAAAGAAGATATTGATGCAGCAATCAAAAGAGATCCGGCGCCAAAATCTAAATTAGAGTTTGTTTTAACTTCACCTGGTTTACATGCAATTTGGTTACATCGGGTAACTCATTGGGTATGGAATAAAAACTTTAAACTAATTGCTCGTTTAATGTCTCATTATCATCGATTCTTGACTGGAATTGAAATTCACCCAGCAGCAAAAATTGGCAGAAGATTTTTTATTGATCATGGCATGGGTGTAGTAATTGGTGAAACTGCTGAAATTGGTGATGATGTGATGTTTTATCACGGTGTTACCTTAGGCGGAAGAACCATGTCAAAGGGGAAAAGACATCCAACTGTGGAAGATGGAGTTTTAGTTGGAGCTGGAGCAAAAATACTTGGAAATATAACTATTGGCAAAAATGCAATTATTGGTGCCAATGCCGTAGTGACCAAAGATGTCAAACCAGATTCAGTTATTGTCGGTGCTGATCAAAGAGTTATCAAGAAATCTGAATACGATGCTTCTGAAATGTGGATTATTTAGAAATCTGTTCCAAAACTTTCATTGCCGCATTTCTTCCAGGAATTGAACTAACCCCTCCGCCACGTTTTGCTCCAGCACCGCAAATAAAAATGTTTGCTATATCTGTTTCAACACCCCATGAATTTATCTCTGAAGCAACTTGCGCAAATGGCCATTGCAAAGGTCTATGAAAAATATTTCCTCTAGGAAGTGAAACAGATTCTTCTATATCTAAGGGAGTTTTAACTTCAATACAAGGTTTGCCTTCACTATCTAGTGCCAAGCAATCTTCAATCTTTTCTTCAAAAAACATGTTTAGACCATCTAAATATTTTTGTTTAACTATTTCTCGCATATTTTCATTCTTTTCATCAAACAATTTAGCTGGAGTATTTAATCCAAAAAGAGTAATAGTTTGATAACCCTTTTCCTGTAATTGACTTCCTAGGATTGAAGGATCTGAGAGCGTATGACAATAGATCTCTGAAGGCAATAAATCAGGTAATTGTCCATTATTTGCTTCCTGAAACGATTTATCTAATTGAGTTAAAGTCTCATTAACATGAAAGGTGCCTCTAAAGGCATCTTGCGGATTATCTCCAGATTTTAGTTTTGGAAGCCTAGTTAAAAGCATGTTCATTTTTACTTGGCAGCCTTCCGTCAATTTCTTTTCTAATGGTTTATTTAGTAATTGGTCCAAAATTTGTGGCGCAAGATTACTTAAAACAAAAGCTGCTTCAACTTCATGTTCATTATCTTGAGTATCTTTATATTTGATCAAGGCTTTTTTGCCATCAGATGAAACTTTTATAACTTTAGAATTAGTTCTAATTTCGCTACCGTTTTTAATTGCCTTTTCTTTTAAGGCCAAACTTACTTGCCCCATCCCACCGCGGGGAACTTTCCATTCGCCTGTTCCATTTCCAATTAAATGGTAAAGAAAACAAATATTTCCAAGTAAGTCCTTATCTCTACCATCGGTAAATGTGCCAATTAGAGCATCGGTTAACACCACTCCACGAATTACATCATTTTCAAATATTTTTTCAATTGTTTGCGTAATTGGTACTTCGAATAACATTTCATAAGTTTCTAAATCAGTTGCATTAATTACTAAATTCTTAATTTCTTCTTTACTTTTCAATGGCTCAAGCAGGGTAGGGGCAATTACTTGGGCAACTTTTTCTACTTTGGAATAAAAATTAATCCAAGACTCATAATCTTTTGTATTTCCTGTAAGTTTTACAAAGGATGCTTTAGTTTTATCAGAAGGAATTCTTTCAACTAAAAGTCCAAGATTGTTATTTGTTGGAGTGTAAGACCCAATTGATCTTGAGATAAGTTCAAGATTTAAATCAAGTTCATCAATTATTTGTTGAGGTAACAGTGAAACAAGGTAAGAATATCTAGATAGATTTGCATCAATTCCTTTAAACACCTGCACAGATACTGCAGCTCCGCCAACATCGGATAATGCTTCAAGAACTAAAACTTTTAATCCAGATTTTGATAAATATGCCGCAGAGGTAAGACCGTTGTGGCCTCCACCTAAAATCACACAATCATATTTTTTCATTAAGTAAAAGAGTACTAGATATTGAATTTATTTTTAGTCACATACCAAAAACGCTATGGAATTAATTAACACAATTGCGATATTATTTAGTTTCTTCAAAAAAAAGGATTAATCATGGAATTAACGACTTGTTTATGGTTTGACGGTCAAGCAAGACAAGCTGCTATTTTCTATACTTCAATATTTCCAGATAGTTCAATTGATGATCACTGGATTACTCCAACTGAAACTCCAGGTAATAAAGAAGGGGAAGAAGTATTTGTAAATTTTAAGATTTTTAACCATTCATTTATTGGACTTAATGGCGGTCCTCAATTTCCTCATACAGAAGCAATATCTTTTCAAATACCTTGCAAAGATCAAAGAGAAGTTGATCATTACTGGGAGTTATTGACTAAAGATGGTGGCCAAGAAAGTCAATGCGGTTGGCTTAAAGACAAGTTTGGTATTTCATGGCAAGTTATTCCAAGTGAAATGGGTAAATATTTAGGCGGAGAGGACCCTGAAGGATCAAAGCGAGCAACAGAAGCCATGTTAAAGATGAAAAAAATAGATTTAGAACAAATTAAAAAAGCTTATCTAGGTGTTTACTAAATTTTTCTCATCACAGTAACTACGCGACCAAGAATTTTGGCATGATCTCCATTAATTGGTTCATAATTTGGATTTGCTGGCATTAGCCAAACATGACCATCTTTTCTTTTCAAAGTCTTCACAGTTGCTTCATCACCTAAAAGTGCAGCAACAATTTCTCCATTTTGGGCATCATCTTGTTTTCTAACAACTACTTTGTCACCGTGACAAATAGCTGCATCGATCATTGAATCTCCCACAACTTCCAACATAAACAATTCACCATTACCAACCATTTCTTTTGGAAGTGGATAAATTGCTTCAATGGATTCTTCAGCCAAAATTGGGCCACCAGCTGCGATTCGACCAACTAACGGAACAAATGCTGCTTCTGGAGTTTGTTCACCTTCAACTCCACCAACCAATCCATCAATTGCTACACCTGATTTATTTGGCATTGTTAAATCGATTGCTCTTGGTGAATTTGGATCTCTTTTAATAAAACCTTTTCTTTCCAAAGCTGAAAGTTGATGAGCAACTGAAGCAGGGGAGGCAAGACCAACTAGATCGGCTATTTCTCGAACTGTGGGTGGAAAACCTCTATCTTTAACGGCATCTTGAATAACGGTTAAAATCTTTCGTTGGCGATCGGTCAAACCATCGCCCTCAGGGGCAATTTGGGTTACATCTGAATCAGGTTTATTTGTCATACCTAAAGTTTAGCCTATTCGAACAAATGTTTCAAACACCTGTTCGAAAAAACTTGCCAAATGTCGCAAGTATGTGCAATAATCGAACAAATGTTCGAAAGAAGGGCAATATGACGACTCTAGCTCAAGTATCAACACCAACTTTACGTTTGACTAAAAGAGGCCGTTTTGTGGTCATTTTGGCGACCTTGATCGCCTTCACTGCGTTTCTAGCCCCAACATTGACAACTTCAGCTAGAGCAAGCCTTGATCAAGCAAGCAATAAGAGTCAATTAATAGTGGTTTCACCTGGCGAAACACTATGGACAATTGCCTCGCGGGTAAATCCGGAAGCTGACCCGCGAGCAGTGATTGAAGAGATTAAAAATTTAAATGTATTAAATGGATCAAATTTGTACGCAGGTCAAATTTTAAGAATTCCAAATTAAAGAATTCCTGGTGAGAATTTAATTCAGATTAGTGGGTAAACTTTCCTAAGGAATTACTTTAGGAGTGAAAAATCTGTAGCAAAGTTGTTTGTGAAATTTGTGGCAAGTTCACATATAGAGGTTGTGGTGAACACATTGAATCAGCACTTCGAGGCGTTCCCCCTGAACAAATTTGCCAGGGTCACTAATTAATTAGTTATAAAAGTTATTCTTTTTCTACTTCGTCTTTTTTGTGAGATCTCACAGTTCCAGCATGTGCTTTTAAAGTTGGATCCTGTCTTGATTTCAAAATACTTGCCACGATTGCAATAGTTAAAATTGCCGCAATTACACCTAAGCTAATTCCAGTTGGAACTTTAGGAATAGAAGTGTTAATTTCATGAATATAGGTAAGAATAAGTTTTCCACCAATAAATACTAAAATCGCGGCTAAACCAATTGATAAATAAATTAAGCGGTCTAACAAACCTTTGAGAAGGAAATAAAGAGCCCTTAAACCTAATAAAGCAAAAGCATTTGCCGCAAACACTAAGAATGGTTCTTGAGTAACACCAAAGGTTGCAGGAATTGAATCTAGAGCAAAAAGTAAGTCAGTTGATGCTATTGCAATCATTACTAAAAACATTGGGGTGGCAAATCTTTTGCCGTCAATTCTTACAAACAGTTTTGTACCGTGGTATTCACTGGTAATTGGAGTGAATTTTCTTACTTGTTTTACTAAGAAGTTATCATCAGGATTTGGATCTTCGTTCCAATGCCTAAACAGTCCAATACCTGTCCAAATCAAAATTGCACCAAAGATTACAAAGGTAAAGGCAAAAGCAGCTAAGGCAGCTGCACCAATTGCAATAAAGATTGCCCTAAGTACTAAAGCCAATATGACACCAATTAATAAAACTCTTTGCTGATAAATACTTGGTACAGCAAATTGAGTAAGAATTATGGCAAAGACAAACAAATTATCTACAGATAATGATTTTTCAACTAAGTAAGCTGCAAAATATTCTGTACCACTTTGACTACCAAAATCTAACCAAATCCAAACACCAAAAGCAATTGCAACTGCTACATAAAAAATAGACCAAGAAGCCGCTTCTTTAAACATCACTTCATGAGGTTTGGCGCTTACAGTAAATAAATCAACTAAAATTAACGCAATAATTGCGCCAACTGTTAAAAGCCAAACTGTTAAGGAAATATTCATATTCTCTTTTCAGTTAATCATAAAAACAAAAAAACCGCCAATTCCAAGATTGGCGGTTTTAATGATTAAAATTTAGTGCTTGCTTGCAGAGACTATTTCTTCTTTTCCTGGTTCAACTCCAAAACTTTGAGCTTGTTCAAGTGCTTCATGGGCATGATGTTGACCAGCCTGGATTTCTTTATGTGTAGGAATTGGCAAATCACCCTTGGTCCACCAGTGGCTTAACTTTGCTCTAACCCATTGACGACGATATTTAGGAGTTTTAATTCCATTTTCATCGTATTTCTTAGGGATTTCCAATCGAGGATAAGTTTCTCGAGCTATTAATGCTGGAATCTCGGCCTCGCTTACAGGTTCATGGACTTCTACAAATCCACCATCTGGAAGTCTTAAAATTCTTCCTGTTTCTTTACCATGAAGTAATTTATCTAGATCATTTCTTTGTAAACCAAGACAAATTCTTCTGGTAACGATAAACACAATTGGTGGTACAGCAATTAATGCAAAACGCATAAACCAGGTAATTGTGTTAATTGATAAATGGAAAGTGGTTGCAAGAATGTCGTTTCCTCCACCAATCCATAACAAGATGTAGAAAGACAAAGACATAGTTCCAAGTGCGGTTCTAGTTGGTGCATTTCTTGGTCGATCTAATAAATTGTGTTCTCTTTTATCTCCAGTAACCCAGCTTTCAATGAATGGATATAGCGCCATTGCAGTCATCATTAATCCAGGCAAAATTAAAGCAGGTATCAAAACATTTGGTGAAAATGTCCAAGTGTTGAAAATATTAAATTCAATTGCAGGCATCACACGAAGTGAGCCTTCTAAGAATCCAATATAAAAGTCAGGTTGAGAACCCGCGGTTACTTGATCTGGAGTAAATGGTCCATACAACCAAATCGGGTTAATTGTTACCAATGCTCCCATCAAAGTTGTGACACCAAAAACTATAAAGAAGAAGCCACCAGCTTTAGCAGTGTAAACAGGTAACAATGGATAACCCACAACATTGTTTTCAGTTCTTCCAGGACCTGGAAATTGAGTGTGTTTTTGAGTCCACACTAAAAGTAAATGTGCAGTGACTAACGCAAGAATTATTCCTGGAACTAGTAATACGTGAATAGTGTAAAGACGAGGAATAAAGTCAACGCCTGGGAATTCTCCACCAAATAAGAAATACAAAGCCCAAGTTCCAATTACTGGAAGTGCTTGCACAATTCCTGATGCAATTCTTAAACCAATTCCAGATAACAAATCATCTGGTAATGAGTAGCCAGCAAAACCTTCTAAAAGTCCTAAAGTTAATAATCCAATACCAAGTAGCCAGTTAAATTCTCTTGGTTTTCTATATGCACCTGTAAAGAAAACTATCATTAAGTGCACCATCATGGCTGCTACGAAAAATAGTGCGGCCCAGTGATGTATTTGTCTAATTAGCATTCCACCACGAACATCAAATGAAATTTCAAGAGTTGAAGCAAAAGCTTCACTCATTGGCACACCTTTTAATGGAATATATGAGCCGTTATAGATAACTTCTGTCATTGATGGTTTGTACCAAAAAGTTAAAAACACACCAGTCAGTAACAAAATAATGAAAGAATAAAGTGCAATTTCGCCCAACATGAATGACCAGTGATCAGGAAATACTTTTCTTAAGTTTCTTTTTAGTGCAGCAGAAAAACCAACTCTGCTATCTACATAGTTATATGCAGCAGGGGTTTGTTTACTTTCAGTAGTACTCATGCACCACGCTCCCAGAAACTAGGTCCAACTGGTTCTTGAAATCCTTGGCGAGCAATTAGGTAACCTTCTTCGTCAACCGTAATTGCTAACTGCGGCAATCTTCTTGCAGCAGGTCCAAAAATTGGTTGTCCTGAGTCAGACAAATCGAAAGTCGATTGATGACATGGACATAATAAATTATGGGTCCTTTGTTCATATAGCGCAATTGGACAACCTACGTGGGTACAAATTTTTGAATAAGCCAGGATTCCTTGATAATCCCAGTCAGGTCCTTGCTGACTTTTAATGTCTTCAGGACGCATACGAACCAACAGAATTGCTGACTTACCTCTCTCATTTAGAGTGTGGGTTTCTTCTTGAATTTCCAGAATATTTTCAGGCATTGCAGAGATTAGATTTCCTACCGGAATATCTTCAGGTCTAATTTTTTGATAAGTAATGTCTGTAACAATATGTAGACCTTCTTCCCAAGCAGTTTTTCTTAATTCACCTTTTGGAGCTGGCCCTAAATCTCTAAGCATTACAACAAATGGAAGAGGGAAAAGCGCTAAAGCGCCAAGTAAAGTTCTTCTAACTAATTTTCTTGAACCAAAACCTGATTCTTGGGCTCCAACTCTAAAAGCTTCAAGAGCTTCTTGTTGAACTTCATCGTTTGGTTTTATTGGTTTTCTTTCTTGCACCATTTCAACATCTGGCATTAATTTCTTTGCCCAATGGATTGCTCCAATTCCAATAAGAAGAATTGCTAATCCAAATGAAACTCCTAGAACAAGATTTTGAGCACTAGTTACTCCAATTAAGTTAACGGCAATTTTTTTCTCTCTTGGGATTGCCACAAATGAAACTAAGAAAACCAGAGTGAAGAATCCTGAGAGGGCAAACATAGTTGCAACTTGACGTTCAGCTCTTCTGGCAGCTTTTGGATCTGTGTCAGTTCTTCTTAAATAGTGATCCACACCTTTTGCAGGTGTTGGTAACTTTGAAGGAACTTCTTTAGTAACTTTTTCTGGAACTTTTCCTTGATCTGGATCAAAAGTATTATTTAAATCAAAATTATTACTCATCTAACTCTTGCTCCTATCCAAACGGCGACTGCAATTAGTGCACCTAAGCCAATAGTCCACAAAAACAAACCTTCAGTTACAGGTCCTAATCTTCCAAGATCTAGTCCACCTGGATTTTCAGATTTATTTAATTCTTGAATGTAGCGAATAATTGCAGCTTTATTTTCTGGAGTTAAAGTTTTTTCACTAAATATTGGCATTGATTGAGGACCAGTCAACATTGCTTCGTAAATTTGTTGAGGTGTTGATTGTCCTAAACTTGGGGCATATTTTCCATTTGTTAATGCACCACCAGAACCTGCAAAGTTATGACATTGTGCGCAATTTGTTCTAAATAATTCTCCACCTTCAGCAACATCAGCATTTACCCAAGCATTAATTTGTTCTTCAGATGGAATTGCAGGACCTGGTCCAAAAGTTGCAACATACGCAGCTAAAGCCAAAGTTTCTTCTTCGTTATAACTTGGTTCTTTGCGCATGACTTGTGCACCTGGTGCAGCCATTGGCATACGTCCTGTTGAAACTTGAAAGTGAACTGATGCAGCACCAACACCAACTAAAGTTGGTCCATCACTTGTGCCTTGTCCATTTAATCCATGACAAGAAGAACATCCTTCAGCAAATAAAACAGAACCTTTATCAACTAAAGTTTCATCGGTTCCAATTCTTGCTTGTGCAGGTGAAACTAAAACATTTACAGCACTAAAAATAATTGAGACAAATCCTAAAGCAAAAAACAAAACTAAAAGAGGAGCGCTTTTTCTTCTTCTAAATTTTGCAATATATTTCAATTTATTAACCTATTTCACCAAATAAATAGTTGCGAATAAACCAATCCAAACCACATCAACAAAGTGCCAATAATATGAAGTAACAACAGCAGAAGTTGCTAAACCATGTGTCATTTTTGGTCTTACATAAGTTCTTGCTAAAACAAATAGAAACGCAATCAAACCACCTGTTACGTGTAAAGCGTGAAAACCAGTTGTTAAGTAAAAAACTGATCCAAATGGAGAAGAAGAAATAGTTAAACCTTCATGTACTAGTTCTGCGTATTCAAAAGCTTGTCCACCTACGAAGAAGGCACCCATTAAAAATGTGATGATGAACCAAAAGCGAAGTCTTTCTCTATCGCCACGTTCTGCAGCAAAAACTCCTAATTGAGCAGTTACCGAACTTAAAACCAAAATAGTTGTGTTAGCTGCTGAAAAGGGAATATTAAGTAGTTCGGTTTCTACTTTCCAAATATCAGGATTTACCGCACGCAAAGTGAAATACATTGCGAATAATGCAGCAAAAAACATCAATTCACTTGATAGCCAAACGATCGTTCCAATCGCAGTCATATTTGGGCGATTAATTCGTTGGTTAGTAAAAGATGCTGTGGACATGCTTCCTATTCTGTCACCTAAACGGCGGGGGATTTATGGATGGGCGCGCAATATATGACTAATGTGACACTTGTGGCAGAGATAAATTCACAATTGCACGAACTTAGAGTCCTCGTTTATTCCGATGATCGAAGAATTCGTGACGCAGTTATCACTTCTCTTGGTAGAAGACCTGCAAAAGATTTGCCACGAATTGAATTTATTCAAGTTGCAACAGAACCTGTTGTAAAAAGTGAATTAAAAACAGGAAAAATTAATTTAGCAATTCTTGATGGTGAAGCAGCTCCTGCTGGCGGAATGGGTATTGCTCGAAATGCAAAAGATGAAGTATTTAATTGTCCGCCAATTATTGTTTTGATTCAAAGACCTCAAGATGCTTGGCTTGCAACCTGGTCTAAAGCTGAAGGTGTTGTACCAATGCCTATTGATCCTGTGGTCTTAGTAGAAGTCGCAACCACGCTGTTGAGACGAGTAGATAAAACAGCTATCCCAGTCAAATGAACAATTTGATTTCCTGGCAGGAAATCCTTTCTCAATTAAATAGTAAAAAAGATTTAACTTTTGCCCAGGCACAGTGGGCGATGAATTCAGTAATGGATTCAAAAGCAAGTGATATTGAAATAAAAAATTTCTTATTAGGTTTAAAAAATAAAAGCGAATCCGCTGAAGAAATAACAGCATTTGTGGAAGTGATGATTGAACATTCAAGGAAATTAGATATCAATCATGATGCGGTCGATACTTGCGGAACTGGGGGAGATGGATTTAATACTGTAAATATTTCAACAGCCGCAGCAATTGTGGTAGCAAGTTGCGGGATTCCAGTTGTCAAACATGGGAATAGGGCTGCATCCTCTAAATCTGGTTCGGCTGATGTTTTAGAAGCATTAAAAATAAAGATTGATCTAAGTCCTGAACAAGTAAAAGATAATTTTTTGAAAGTTGGTATTTGTTTTTGTTTTGCTCCAGTTTTTCATCCTGCGATGAAAGCGGTTGCCCCTGTAAGAAAAGAATTAGCAACTTCAACAGTTTTTAACTATCTGGGACCTCTATCAAATCCTGCAACACCCAAAGCTCAAGTTGTGGGAGTTTCTAATTTAGAAAAAGCACCTGTTATTGCTCAGGTTTTAGCAAATAGGAAAACAAATGCATTAGTAGTAAGAGGGTTAGAAGGACTTGATGAAATATCAATTTGTGGTCCTACTCAAATTTGGCAAGTAAAAGATAATCAAATAAATGAATTTATTTTTGATGTTGAAAATGTCGGAATAGACAAAGTAGAAATATCTCAATTACAAGGTGGAGATGCATTGAATAATGCTGGTTTAATAAAACAAGCTCTAACGCCTGATTCAACAAATCCTCTACAAGATGCAATTTGTATTAATGCAGCTGCTGCGATAGTTGCCTATGAAAATCAAGATTTGAATTTTGAGACAGCAATAAATCTTGCTTATGCTCGTGCCAAAGGCAGTGTGGCAAGTGGAATGAGTTTAAATACTCTCCAAAAATGGCAGGATTATTCAAAATCAATCAGTTGAGAGTAGTTTCCTAATTTGCAAATGCCTAGATGGCCATTGCCATTGTTTTTCAATCCAAGATCTTCCTTGTTTTCCTAATCTAATTCTTAAATCAGGATTAATTAGTAGATTGACAATCTTTTCTATTAATTGATTCTTATTTTTAGGATCAATTACATAACCTGTCACTTCATTTATAACCGCATCGGGAGCGCCACCTGAATTTCCTGCAATTACTGGTACTGCACTAGATGAAGCTTCTAAGTAAACAATTCCTAATCCTTCAACATCAAATCCAAAATTTCTCGTTCTTACCGGCATAGCAAAAACATCAGCGCTAGCATAAAAGTTTGGAAGTTGCTCCCAGGGAACACTTCCTGTCAAAGTTACATTGCTATTTACATTCAAATCAAAAGATTTTTTGTGAAGACTTTGCTTGTAAGGACCTCCTCCCACTATTAATAAATGAGCGGTAGGAACTTTTTTTAGAATTTCTGGCCAAATCTCAATTAAAGTATCTTGACCTTTTCTTGGCATAAGTCTAGAAATACATGCCACAATTAATTTGTCTTGAATTCGAAATCTATTTTTTAAATCTTGTACTTCCTTTTTTTCTTTATTAGAGGGATTAAACATTTCTATATCAATTCCAGGAGTAAGTTGTTCAAATTTAACTAATTGTGATTCAGGTACAGCTTCTTTAATTTTTTCAAAAGTATATTTTGTTAGATATGTGAAATTATCGACATCTTTAACTATTTTTTGAAAAGTTTGCTTTAGTCCTGGAGTAAAAGACCAGCCGACTTCGTGACCATGAGTAAGTGCCACAGTTTGTTGTATGCCATTTTCTTTTAATTTTGCAGACATAAGACCCAGCGGTGCACTAGCCCCAAATAACACGCTTTTGCAACCAAATTCTTTAATTAATTTAATTGCATAATTTGAAACTGCTGGAGTAGGTAAAAGCATTTCTGTGTCGTAGCGAAAAACTTTATATTTTTGCAAATTGTCAAAATCTTGCCAACCTTTAAATTTGGAAGTAAGTACTACAACATCATTAGGATCTAACCCTTCAAGTAAGCCGTGTACAAATGTTTGGATTCCACCTGCTCGAGGCGGAAAATCATTTGTGATTACTAAAGTCTTAGTCATAGTTAACTTTCTGCTTACTTGATTGTATAAGTAATTTAAAACTTAAAACCATAGCTGTTATAAAAAGAATTATTCTTGTTATTTGAACTAATGAAGGTAATAAATCTCCATTTAACAATCCCACATAAAGTGCTGGATAAAGAATTTGTGTTAATAATGCTGAAGTTGAAAGAATTATAACTATTCTTTTTAATTTGGTTTTTTTAAAGATAATCACTAAAGCAGATATTCCACCTATCCAAATCCAAAATTGTGGAGAGAAAACTCTACTTAAACCTATAGCAAAAATTATCACTACTAGAGATTTTTCAAATACATTTAAATTATTTAACTTTCCTTTAATATTTAATAAAAGTAAAATAAAGAAAAATACTAAAGTAGAGATATTTAAAATTATGGCTATCTGGTTTGCAAAAACTGCTTCAACTTCTAATGAACCAAATCTGAAGGGATATTCGACACTACCACCCAAGAGTTTAAATACTACGAAAATAACTGCAGCTACGGATTCAACTTGCAATCCTCTTGAAGTCTGATTTTCTAAAAAGGTAAATGAGCCAACGCTAATAAATTGGATAAATATTAAAATTAAAAGACTTGTGATCAAAATTGGTGAAATAATTTTTTGTAAAGTTTTTTTGTCAATAACAGAAAGTATTAAAATTGGCCAAAGTTTTAATAAAGAACCGATACTTATTAAAAATCCTGCTAACTTGATTCGTTTTTCGTAAAT
>CAZZKM010000016.1:0-24531 GCA_964655115.1 uncultured Bifidobacterium sp. | reverse complement strand
CAGAAGAGAATTTCTACTTTCTTTAAAGACTCTTTTTAATGTTTATGTGAATAAACCATTTAATATTTTAGGTACCAAAATATTTTTAACCGGGCATGGTTATGCTCCCCTTATAACTGTTAGAGACAAAAATAATCAAATATTATTTTCCGATGCAGTAGTTTTTCTTCCTCAGGATGGAAATTTTTCATCTACTGGAGTTGTAAAAATTCCAGACTCAAATCCACAGTTAGGCATTGAAGCAAGATTTTTACCAACTGCAATTGTTGATCCAGTTAGTGGACCAATTTCTACATTCCCAGCACTAGATAATCCAGAAATTTTTATGTCTTTATGGCAAGGGGACTTAGGTGTTAACGCTGGAATTTCACAAAGCATCTACAAACTTGATACTTCAAAAATGACGCAGATTGGCTTAGAAGAATTAAAACCAGGTAAAACTTGGAATGTAGATGGTGAATATGTGATTACTTTTGACGAAGTTAAGCAATTTGCTTCATTCCAAATTGCCTACGAACCAGGTCGATTCCTTGCATTAGTTGGTGCAATTTTTGCCATGGTGGGCATGATTTTTGGATTAGGAGTGCAAAGAAGAAAAATCTTTATCAAAATGCCAACTAAATCTTCCTCTAGTAATGTTATTGAAATAGCAGGTATAGCAAAAGAAAATCATGACTTAGAGAAAGATATATTGAAATTGTTTAATGAATTAGGTTTCAAACAAACTAAGAAAGTAAGTCGTGAGATATGAATTTAAATAATTTAAGTAATCTCTTTGTTTATTTTTCAATCTTTGTTCTAGCCTTAAATTTAATATTATTTTCAATTGCTTTAACTCAAAATAAAAAAAGTAAAATAACAAATATTGCAATGAGTTTGACCTGGCTAATTGGAATATTTTTAGTTATTGCACTCACACTTCGAGGGGTAGCTGCGCAAAGAGCTCCTTGGGGAAATATGTATGAGTTTGCTGTCTCTTCAGTGACTGCAGTAATTCTTACCTTTTTAATTGTTTCAATTAAGAAAAACATTCAATGGTTGGGAATTTTTATTACAGTACCGGCCATTATTTTATTGGGACTTGCGGTGATTGTGTTGTACACAGAATCTGGTCCACTTGTTCCTGCGCTTAAATCTACGTGGCTTTGGATTCACGTGAGTTCTGCAATAATTTCATATGGAGCTTTTTCTTTAAACTTTGGTTTGTCAATAATTTACTTATTGAAAACAAAAAATAAATTGAAATCTTTACCGAGTTTGAATCGAATAGATGAGTTTTCTTACAAAGTTGTTTTATTTGCTTTTCCAATTTGGACATTTTCAGTTATTTCAGGAGCGGTTTGGGCAGAAAACGCATGGGGCAGATATTGGGGCTGGGATCCAAAGGAAACTTGGGCGTTCATAACTTGGATTATTTATGCAGCTTATTTACATTCCAGAGTCACTATCGGCTGGAAAGGAACCAAATCAGCTTGGCTAGGGATTGCTGGATACGCAGCGATAATTTTTAATTTCTTTGTCATAAATATTTGGGTAACCGGGCTTCACAGTTATGCAGGAATTTAAATGAAAAGTATTTTCTCCTACACTTTTTTAAGATTTATCATTTTGCTTGCTTTTACTGCCGTTGGTTATTTAGTTGGATTGCGTGACTTAACTTTAATTGTGGTGGCGTTTTTGGCTTCTGGAATTGTTAGCTTATTTGTTTTGAATAAAACAAGAGATCAATTCTCCAGTTCAATCTCAGGTTTTTTTCAAAGAATTAATAAAAGAATTGACGCTGCGGCAGAAAAAGAAGACAAAAATCTAGAGAATTAAATAGTCTCTAGATAAAAAGATAAACAAATTAATAAAGAATAAAGCAATTGAGCTTGGCCGGTCACGACAAGAACAGGTATTAATTCTTTACCCTTTGCATTATTTCTTACTTTTCTAATCGCATCATATGCAAATGGAAAACTAGCCAAATAAAATGGGATGAAAATAAAAGGAGAATTATCAAATCTATTTAGTAAAAATTCAATTAAAGGAAAAAAATAAGATAGAAGAAGTAAAGAAATAAATAAATTGCGTGTTCCAGAGTCACCAAGTTTAACAGCTAAAGTTATTTTGTTATTTTGTTGATCTTTTTCTCTATCGCGAAGGTTGTTAGCAACTAAGATTGCTGTTGCAAAAAATCCCATGACGAAGGCATAAATTAAAAAGTAAGTTTTGAAATACAAAGTCTGTGCATAAATTGTTCCTAGAGTGGCAACAAGTCCAAAAAATACAAAAACAAAAATTTCCCCTAAACCAAAATATCCATAAGGCTTAGGGCCACCTGTATAAGTCCAGGCAGAAATAATTGCTATTGCTCCAAGTAATAAAAACCACCATTGTTTAGTCTCAATGGTAATTAATAGACCAGCCAATGCAGCTACAAAAAAGAAAATATAAGCAGCTAGTTTTACGGATTTTGCAGATGCAAGTTTTTGACCAACTAATCTAACTGGGCCAATTCGATTATCATCTGTGCCTTTTATTCCATCTGAGTAATCATTTGCATAATTAACTCCAATTTGAATTGCAATACTTACAATTAAAGCAAGAAGTGCCACATATAAATTAAATGATTTTTCAAAATAAGCAATCGCCCAGGCAACTATCACTGGAGAGATAGCAGCACCTAAAGTTTTTGGTCTTGCTCCTTGATACCAAATTTTTAAATTAGTCATTTAAGTGAATCTATATCGACTTTGCCGTTTGGTAAAAGTGGAATTTCTATAGCATTTTTTATAACTCGAGGTATGGCAGCTTTACCTAATTCGTGTTCAATAGATTTTTGAATTAGAGAAACTTCATAATTTCCGACGACGACTGCTGCCACAATCACTCCCCATTTGTCATCAGGGATGGAAAATACGACAGCATCTTCAATTCCAACTTGATCCTTAATGACATTCTCAATTGCGTGTAGCGAAATGTTAGTACCACCCGAAACAACGATGTCATCGCTTCGTCCGATAACTTTTAACTCCCCATTTTTTACTATGCCTAAATCTTTAGTCAAAACCCATCCATTATTAAATGTTGATTTATTTAATTGATTTATTTCTATCGATTCCCCGTGATAACAAGTTGCATTTGAATCACTCTTAATTGCGATTTGTCCAACACCGTCATTTGCTGGATGATCAATTCGAATTGAGACATTATTTAATGGCAATCCTTCCCAAACAACTCCGCCACAAGTTTCTGTCATGCCATAAGTTCTTATTAAATTAACACCCTCATTTTTTAGTTGATTATAAAGAGAATTTGAAATTTGTCCTCCCCCAATTAATAGAGCATCAAACTTTTTTAGAGTGTCAATATGTCCTTGAGAAACTAAGGTTGAAAGTTGGGCGTTTACTAAAGAAGTTCTTACCTTTCTATTTTTTGAAATCACTTCTAAAGTTCTTGACACTAATAAATCTGGATTAAATTTATCCGTTTCATCAAGTCCATAAATCCAATTTTGGTTGCCAACTATCGCTCTAGCTATGACCATTACTCCTCCGATGAAAGCAGGATTGATTGCCAGAATCCAGTCAGCTGGTTCCTTAAATTTTTCATTTGTTTTTTTAGCAGCACTCATTAGTGCCTGACTTGAAATCTCAACTGCCTTTGGATTTCCTGTACTGCCACTTGTGCATATGATTAATCCTGCATCAATTTTGCAATCATCTTTAATTGAAATTGCATCTTCATATCTTTTTAAGACTTTTTCACTTTTTGAAAATGGAACTATTGCGCAAACTTCTTTCTCATTTAAACAATTAGAAATAGCCCTACTTACTTCATGAGCAGCCTTACTGCCCATTGGTAAGGAAAGTCGATTTGGAAAGATAAGAGTCATCAATACCTAAGCGTAGAGAGTGAATCATTTCTAGTGAGTAATGAACCAGGAAAGACAACAATAGTTCCGGCATTGAATTGGCAGGAAAAAGGACAATGGCGAGATATTGAGTATCACGTAGCTGAAGGTATAGCCAAGATAACCATTAATAGACCTGAAAAAAGAAACGCATTCAGACCACAAACTGTTACGGAATTAATAAAAGCTTTTGACATGGCACGTGATGACAATGAAGTTGGGGTAATAATTCTCACCGGAAAAGGAGATCTTGCTTTTTGTTCTGGTGGAGATCAAAGTATTAGAGGCGATGACGGATATTTGGGTGACGACGAAGTTGCCGAAAAAGGAATTGGTCGCTTAAACGTCTTAGATTTACAAGTTCAAATTAGAAGATTGCCTAAACCAGTTATTGCGATGATTGCAGGTTATGCAATTGGCGGTGGACATGTTTTACATGTTGTTTGTGATTTATCTATTGCAGCAGAAAATGCAAAATTTGGTCAAACAGGTCCAAGAGTTGGTTCATTTGATGGTGGATTTGGTTCAAGTTTGTTGTCAAGACAAATTGGATTGAAACGTGCAAAAGAAATTTGGTTTTTAACAAGACAATACGATGCTAAAACTGCACTTGATTGGGGATTAGTAAATGCGGTTGTTTCTTTAGAAGATTTAGAAAAAGAAACAGTTAAATGGGCAAAAGAAATGTTACAACTATCTCCACTATCTTTACGTTTACTAAAAGCTTCTTTCAATGCATCAGATGATGGATTAGCTGGAGTTCAGCAATTAGCTGGAGATGCAACTTTGCTTTATTACATGAGCGAAGAAGCCCAAGAAGGCAGAAATGCGTATAAAGAGAAAAGAAAACCTGATTTTAAGAAATTTCCAAAACGTCCATAAATTTAATTCATGGAAATATTAGAAAAAAATAAAGCTCTACAGGATTTAAAAACTTTTCGAGTTGAATTAAATCAACCCATGAAAAGTAACACCTATAGAGAAGGTGTCCTAATCAATGGTGAATATGGTTGGGCTGAATTTTCACCTTTTGCACATCATTCAATTGAACATTCAGCAAGATGGCTTCAATCTGCATTAGAAATGGCTTGGACTAAATTACCTGATCCTCAATTAAAGCAAGTTAAATCAAATGCAATTGCAGTTTCAAGTGAAGTGGAAAATGCGATACAAGTAATAAACAAAAGTGGCTGTAAAACCTTAAAGATTAAACTTAATAGGGAAAATATAGATCAAGAAATAGATAATCTTAAAAATATAAAAGAAAGATTTCAAGATATTAAATTTAGATTAGATTTTAACGGCGAACTTAGTTTGGATAATGCATTAAAATTTATGCAAAAAATAGAAGACCTACCAATTGAATATATAGAACAGCCTTGCAAAACTCTAAGTGAAAATAAAGAATTAAAACAAATTACAAACACACCAATTGCAATTGATGAAAACTTTCGATTAGCGAAAGATGCACTAGACGAGCAGTTTATTAATGAAATACTCGAAAGTTGTCACTATTTAATAGTTAAAATTATTCCTTTAGGAGGAATTGGCAGATTTTTAAAACTTAAAGAAACACTACTTTCAAGATTCAATAGAATAGTAATTTCAGGATCCATGGATACAAGTATCGGACTATATTTATCGACCTTGGCGCAATCACTAATTGAGCCAATAACACTTTTAGAAGCTGGAGTTGGAACGGGAATGTTACTCAAAAACGATGTGACTACAAGTTCTATTTTGCCCATAAATGGTTTAGTCGAAGTAAAAAAAGTAAGTATAGATAAAAATATAATCTTTGAAAGCCCGAATAAAAATGAGCTCATTAAAAAAATAAATGATTGTTTTGATTTTGGTAGAAAAAGTGGTTGGTTTTAATGACGGAAAATATTAAACAACCAGCTTCTGCTCTGACGGCTGAACTTATTGTTCAACAATTAATTGATAACGGAGTTAATTTTGTTGCACTTTCACCTGGCTCAAGAAACGGACCAATTTCTCTAGCTTTAGTTCAAGCCGAAAAAGAAGGATTAATTAATGTCGCTGTTCGAATTGATGAAAGATCTGCTGCTTTTCTTGCATTAGGTGCAGCAATTAGCACTGGAAAACCTAGTGCTGTTTTAACAACATCTGGAACCGCAGTTGCTAATTTATTTCCGGCAATAGTTGAGGCTAAATATTCTGGAATTCCTTTAATAGTTTTATCTGCTGATCGGCCAGCTTCAGCTCAAGGTACTGGGGCAAATCAAGTAATTGTGCAAAGAGAAATATTTGGTAATTATGTATCTAGAAGCATTGAAATTGCATCTGAGTCATTAAATATTGAAACAACCTCGGCAAGAGAAGCCATTAAAGATCGAATTAATTCTGTTATTTCAATTGCAACAAAAAATAGAGTTCCAGTCCACCTAAATATAACATTAGGAGAACCTTTAGTTCCAACAAAAAATTTTAATTTCTCAAAACCAAAAAATGACAACACTCTGCCTCTAAATTTATCTGAAAATATTTTAACTGATTATCTAAATAAAAAAGGAATAATTATTGCTGGTGGAACTAATTTAGAATATACAAATTATGCAAAGGAATTATCAGAAGCACTCGATTGGCCAGTAATAGTTGAACCACCACATGTTTGTGTTGGTGAAAATATGGTTTCTAATTCTTCAGTAATGCTTAATCAAAAATTAATTGAGTTAAATCCAGAAGTGGTTTTAACTATTGGAAGAGTGGGTTTATCAAGGCAAGTTTCAGCTCTAATAAAAAATGCTTTAATAGTTGTTTCCTGCGCCGTTCCAAGTGTTATTTCAAATTCAATGGCAAAGCAAAAAATCTCTGGATTATTTAGAATTCCTGCAAAGCAAAATAATAAAAATTGGATAAAACGTTGGCAAGATACTGGCCTAATAATATTTGAAAAAATTCAAAAATTATTAAAAGAAAATCAAGAAATTTCTAATTTACACGTAGTTGATTATTTAATTCAAAATTTACCTAAAGATTCACATATTCATTTATCTTCTAGTTATGCATCTAGAGATTTTGATTTATTAATTTCTCCTTTTTACAATTCTGCATTTTCAAGAGGTGAAGTTAGTGTTTCAATGAATAGAGGTGTAAATGGAATCGATGGGGTTGTGTCAACGGCGATCGGGGCTTGCTTGGTAAATGGCAAACCAACTTTTGCATTCTTAGGAGACATTGCGGCCATACATGATCTAAACAGTTTTATCATTCCAAAACTAGAAAAAGTTCCTGACATTACTTTCATAATCACTGATAACAATGGCGGAGGAATATTTAATACATTAGAGCAAGCAGGAGTTGAAGATTTTGAGAGAGTTTACGCAACTCCAACTGATGTTGATCTATTTAAATTATTGAATAATTTAAAAATAGAATCAAAAGAAATTAAGCATATTGATGAATTAAAAAATTACTTAATAACTCCTTCTGGAATAAGAGTTTTGATAATTAAAATTGAATCTAGAGAAAAAGAAGCTGAATTAAGAAAAAAAATTTTAGTTAGTTAACGCATTTCTCATTGCACTAAATTTTGCATTTGATTCTATTAATTCATCCTCTGCTGTAGATCCAGAAACTATGCCACAACCAGCAAATAATCTTGCGGTATTTTCTTTAATTTCGGCGCATCGCAAAGCTATACCTAGTTCGCCATCACCTTTTGAATTTATCCATCCAACAGGTCCTGTGTATCTATTTCGTTTCATTCTTTCTAATTCATTGATTAGTTGTTTTGCTCTTCCAGTTGGTGTGCCACAAATTGCAGCGGTTGGATGAAGACTTCCTGCCAAAACTAATGCAGGTGCAGAATCTACTAATGTTCCTGAGACGTCAGTTGCAAGATGAGCAACATTTGCTAAACGTAAAACTTTTGGAGCTTTTGGAACATTCATATCAGTGCAATGTAGAGCTAATGCAGTAGCAACAGAACTTACGGCGAATTCGTGTTCTTCTAAATCTTTACCACTTTGTAGAAGGGCTACTTCAATTTCAGAGTCAGTAGCAGAATCATCTCTTTTTATTGTTCCTGCTAAAACTCTTGATAAAACTTGATCCGATGTTTTTCTAACTAAAAGTTCTGGGGTTGCTCCAATTAAACCATCGACAGAAAAAGTCCAACATTCAGGATAATCATTACTTAACTTTTGCAAGACATTTCTAACATCTATGTTCTTATCACTTTTTGCATTTAAATCTCTAGTTAGTACAACTTTGTCCAACTCTTTGTTATTAATTCTTTCAACTGCTTTTTCAACCGCTTTTTGCCAATCAGCTATAGAAATGGAGCCATCACTCCAAGTGATATTTTGCGGTTCTAATTTAATGTTTTTTGAATTTAATATTTCATCCCTTATTTTGTTAATGTCTAAATTTCCAACAACAGTAAGCCAAGTTGATTGAGAGTCTTGACCAACAATTATTTTTGGAACTTTAACTACACTTGAATCTTCAATTTCATAAGAAAAAGAAACAAAAGCTATTGCACCTGATCCTGAAGTTATGACTTCGTCTCTAATTGCACAGTTATCTATAAAATTTTTCCACCATTTATGTGCTCTAGAAAATCTTTCTTTTCCGCTGAATTCTGCTTCAGCAGTAATTCCCCAAGCAACTAAACCTTGATTATTTCTCACCCAAGAAAAGATTTCATTAGTTGGCTTATCAGGTAAGAGTTCTAACAAATTAAGTTTTTTACTTAGTGCAATAGTGCGAATAACAGTTGTCGAAAAATTTTCTATTTTGGTTTGATCCGACATGTTCCTAGACTACGACCGAGTTAAAAATAGCGCCACAAGTGGCAAAAATTCCTGGGGCTGACACAATTAGATTATGACTAAAGCATCACTTGCAAAAAAACCACAAGAAGTAGCGGAAATGTTTAATCGTGTGGCTGCAAAATATGACATTACAAATGATGTTTTAGCTTTAGGTTTTACCCATTCATGGAGAAAAGCAACTAATTCAATTTTAAATCCTAAGTATGGTGAATTGATTTTAGATTTAGCTGCAGGGACAGGGACTAGTTCAAAAGCATTTACAAAATCTGGGGCAAAAATTATTTCATGTGACTTTTCAATCGGAATGCTAAGAGAAGGTAAGAAGCGTTATCCAAATTTGAATTTCTCTGCAGGCGATGCTTTGTCGCTGCCATTTCAAGATGAAACTTTTGATGCAGTAACTATCTCATTTGGCATCAGAAACGTAAACGATGTTTATAAAGCTTTAGTTGAAATGTTAAGAGTGACTAAAAAAGGTGGCCGAATTATAATTTGTGAGTTTTCAACTCCCACTGTAAAGGTATTTAAAAATATTTACATGGAATATTTAATGAAGGCTCTTCCAGCAATTGCTAAGAAAACATCCTCAAATCCAGATGCCTATGAATATTTAGCCGAATCAATCAGAGCCTGGCCAAACCAAGAAGAATTTTCCAGTCAATTGAAAAAGGCAAATTGGGATAATGTTGAATGGAAGAATCTAACTGGTGGAATTGTTGCAATTCACAAAGCAGAGAAAAGTAAATAATGACTAATAATTCAGATGTAATTGTTGTAGGGGCAGGACCTGCTGGCAGCGCAACTGCTTTTCACTTAGCAAAACAAGGTTTAAATGTAACTTTATTTGAAAAAACAAGTTTTCCTCGAGAAAAAGTTTGTGGCGATGGTTTAACTCCAAGAGCAGTAAAACAAATACTTGACATGGGAATTGAACCAACAAAAGAAAATGGTTGGTTAAGAAATAAAGGATTAAGAGTAATTGGGGGAGGTCATCGTCTAGAACTTAATTGGCCAGACGTTGAAGGTTTTCCAAATTATGGATTAGTAAGAACCAGAGCAGATTTTGATGAACTTTTAGCAAGAACAGCTCAAAAACAAGGTGTTAATTTATTTGAAAAGACTAGAGTTACCGGTCCAATTATTGATTCAACTTCTGGAAAAGTTATTGGAGTAAACATAAAAAAAGAAGATGGAAACTTAGAACAACATTTCGCACCTGTTGTAGTTGCATCTGACGGAGTTTCAAGTCGCATGGCTTTAGCACTTGGATTGGAACGAAGAGATGATCGTCCAATGGGAGTTGCTGTGAGAACTTATTACAAAAGCACAAGAAGTGATGATGATTATTTAGAATCTTGGCTTGAATTAAAAGATCAAAATAAATTATTACCTGGCTATGGTTGGATTTTTGGAATGGGTGATGGAACTTCCAATGTTGGTTTAGGAATTTTAGATTCATCACCGGTATTTCAAAGTATTGACTACAAAGATCTTTTAAAACGTTGGCTTGATCAAACTCCAGAAGAATGGGGATTTAGAGATCAAAATATGACACAACCTGTAAGAGGTGCAGCACTACCAATGGGATTTAATCGCCAACCACATTATGCAAAAGGAATGATTTTAGTTGGAGATTCAGGTGGCATGGTAAATCCATTTAATGGTGAAGGTATTGCCTATGCAATGGAAACCGGTCAAGTTGCAGCAGATGTAATTTCTAAATCATTAAAAGCTAAATCAGAATTTGAAAGAGAAAAACAATTACATCAATATCCAATAGTTTTAAAAGATAGATTGGGTGGTTACTACACCTTAGGTAGAGTTTTTGTGAAATTAATTGGAAATCCTCAAATAATGCAAGTGGCAACTAAATATGGAATGGCATCAAAGCCATTGATGCGCTTTACATTGAAACTGTTAGCAAATCTTTACAGCACTGCGGGAAAGACAAAATCTGATCGCATCATTACTGCGCTAACCAAGATTGCACCTGCGGCCTAACTTTTTGTAACTTGAGTAACAAATGCATTTGCACAAATGCACAAATGGTTAGAAATTGCAGGTCTTAGTAAGTCAATAACTGGACAAAGAATAGACTTCTGGAAGTAAGTGAATCTCTGAACAAACTCGTTTGAAAATTAGTAAGGGAGATTTGATGAATGCCGCTTGGCCAATAGTTGGTCTTGGTGCTCTGGCATTTGCATTCGCAGTATTTTCAATTGTGGCTGGTGCTTTGGCTGGTCCTAAAACTTACAATCGCGCAAAACTTTCTGCCTATGAATGTGGAATTGAACCAACTCCACAACCAATAGGTGGAGGAAGATTTCCAATTAAGTATTACTTGATTGCAATGCTTTTTATTATTTTTGATATCGAAATTGTTTTTCTATATCCTTGGGCAGTTTCTTTTGATCAGCTTGGTTTATTTGGAGTTGTGGAGATGCTTTTATTTATTGGAACTGTATTTATTGCGTATGCCTATGTGTGGCGACGCGGTGGACTTGAATGGGAATAAAAAATGGGTATTGAAGAAAAATTACCAAGTGGAGTTTTACTTACATCTGTAGAAAAACTTGCAGGCTATGTTAGAAAAAATTCATTGTGGCCAGCGACATTTGGTTTAGCTTGTTGCGCAATCGAAATGATGGCAACAGGTGCAGGACGATATGACTTAGCAAGATTTGGAATGGAAGTTTTTCGCGCAAGTCCAAGACAAGCAGATTTAATGATTGTGGCAGGACGTGTTAGCCAAAAAATGGCTCCAGTATTGCGTCAAATTTATGATCAAATGGCTGAACCAAAATGGGTTTTAGCTATGGGTGTTTGTGCATCAAGTGGAGGAATGTTTAATAACTACGCCATAGTCCAAGGTGTAGATCACGTTGTTCCAGTTGATATGTACTTACCAGGTTGTCCGCCAAGACCAGAAATGTTGTTAGATGCAATTTTAAAAATTCACGATCAAATTCAAGATATGAAACTTGGAAAACAAAGACAAAAAGAAGTTATAACACTTGAAGATAAATCAATAAAAGAAGCACCTTTAATTGAATTGAAAGGACTTCTTTCATGAGTGAAAACGAAATTGTTAATCCAAATGAATCTCCAATATTAAAAAATGTAATTAAAGGAGCCTTTGGAAGTTCAACACAATCTGGAGACACTTCAGGTTTTGGTGGCTTAGTAACAACAATTTCTCAAACTCCTAGTGCCCAAAGACCTTACGGAAGTTATTTTGATCAAATTGCAGATGCCCTAGCAAGAGCTTTGAAAGAAGTTAATTTAAGTTTTGAGCAAGTTGTGGAAAGAGTAATAATTCAAGCAGATCAATTAACTTTTATGGTTAAAAAAGATCATTTATTAAAAGTTGCTCAATTACTTAGAGATGACTCAGAATTACGTTTTGAAATGTGCATGGGTGTAACTGGAGTGCATTGGCCAAAAGAAAAAGATAGAGAATTACATGCAATTTATCCTTTTGTATCAATTACTCATAACAGACGAGTTTTAGTTGAAGTAGTAACACCTGATTCAAATCCACACATTCCTTCAATTACTTCTATTTATCCTTCCAATAATTGGCACGAAAGAGAAACTTACGATTTTTTTGGAATTATTTTTGACGGTCATCCTGCATTAACCAGAATCGAAATGCCAGATGATTGGGTTGGACATCCGCAACGAAAAGATTATCCACTTGGTGGAATTCCAGTTGAATACAAAGGTGCAGTAATTCCTGCTCCAGATAACAGAAGGAATTATCACGGATGAGTACTGATATTTTTTCTGGTTCTTATGAAACAACACAAGGACGTGTTTACACACTTTCTGGTGGAGATTGGGACACAGTTCTAGGTGCCCAAACTGGGGAACGCGAACGAATTGTGGTCAACATGGGACCACAACATCCATCAACACATGGTGTACTTCGCTTAATTCTTGAATTAGATGGCGAAACCGTTACAGAAGCAAGATGTGGAATCGGTTATTTACATACCGGTATTGAAAAAAATATGGAATTTAGAAATTGGGTACAAGGAACAACTTATGTAACCAGAATGGATTATTTATCACCACTATTTAATGAAACTGCATATTGTTTAGCTGTTGAAAAATTATTAGGGATTACAAACGATATTCCAGATAGAGCCAACACCATCAGAGTTTTGATGATGGAATTAAATCGCGTTTCATCTCATTTGGTTGCTTTGGCAACAGGGGGAATGGAACTTGGTGCTTTAACTGCCATGACAAATGGTTTTAGAGACCGTGAATTAATTTTAGATATTTTTGAAATGATTACTGGGCTTCGTATGAATATGGCATATATAAGACCAGGTGGCGTGGCAATTGATTTACCAAATGGTGCAGAGAAAAAGATTGAAGAAACTATAAAACTTCTAAGAAAGCGCTTAAAAGATAATTACAACTTACTTGTTGATAACAGTGTTTGGACTGCGAGAACTAAAGGAATTGGAGTACTTGATTTAACAGGATGTATGGCTTTAGGAATGACAGGACCTGTTTTAAGAGCAACAGGCTTACCTTGGGATTTAAGAAAAAATCAACCATATTGTGGTTATGAAAACTATGAATTTAATGTCATCACTGAAAACACAAGTGATACTTACGGAAGATTTTTAGTAAGAGTAAGAGAAATAAATGAATCTTTAAACATTGCAGAACAAGCACTCTATAAATTAAAACCAGGACCTGTGATGGTTGAAGATAAATCCATTGCCTGGCCTGCACAATTAGCTCTTGGTTCGGATGGATTAGGAAACTCTTTAGATCACATTAGAAAAATTATGGGTCAATCAATGGAATCTTTGATTCATCATTTCAAATTAGTAACTGAAGGTTTTAAAGTTCCAGTTGGACAAGCATATGTTGCAATTGAGTCTCCACGAGGTGAACTTGGTGCATTTGCTGTAAGTGATGGTGGAACAAAACCTTATCGAGTACATTTCCGTGATCCATCTTTTAATAATTTGCAAGCAGTTGGCCCTATGGGTGAAGGTGGACAAGTTGCAGACATAGTTGCTGCAGTTGCTTCGATTGATCCGGTGATGGGTGGAGTTGATCGATGAGTATTAAATCAATTACAGATTCTGATTTGGAAGTTTTGGAATCTTTAGCGCAAAAATATCCTCAAAGAAGATCTGCACTTTTACCAATGCTTCATTATGTGCAATCTGTTCAAGGAATGGTTTCTCCAGCGGGAATTCAAGCATGTGCAAAAGTTTTAGATTTAACTCCAGCAGAAGTTGCTGCAGTTGCAACTTTTTACACCATGTTTAAAAGATTTCCCATGGGAAAACATCACATCGGAGTTTGCACCAATACTTTGTGTGCACTTTTAGGTGGAGATGAATTATGGAAGCAATTAACTGAAACTCTTGGAATTGGCCATGATGAAACAACACCAGATGCAATGTTTACATTAGAAAGAATTGAATGCCAAGCAGCCTGCACAGTTGCGCCTGTTTTGACAGTTAATTGGGAATTTATGGATTCAATGACTCCAGAAAAAGTAAGTGATTTAATTGAAAAATTAAAATCAGGTGTACCAGTTAAATCAACTAGAGGAGTAGAAATTACTTCTATTTCAGATTCTGAAAAATTGTTAGCAGGAATTAATGATGGAAAATACTCACAATCTCCTGGTGCTGATGAATCAATGTTAGCTGGTTTAAAAGTTGCTAAAGAAAGAAAAATGACAGCTCCTGCAAGTAAGGCAGGAAAATAAATGGCTTTAACACCTGTATTAACTGCACATTGGGACGATCCTCAATCATTTGAAATTGAAAATTACCAAAAACATGGTGGCTATGAAGCTTTAAAGAAATCTTTGAAAAAAACTCCAGATGAAGTCATAAATATTGTTAAAGATTCTGGATTAAGAGGAAGAGGTGGAGCTGGTTTTCCAACTGGAATGAAATGGTCATTTGTTCCACAAAACGATGGCAAACCGCATTACTTAGTTGTTAACGCAGATGAATCAGAACCAGGTGCGTGCAAAGACATTCCATTAATGATGGCAAATCCACATTCATTAGTAGAAGGAATTGCAATTGCTTCATTTGCAATCAGAGCAAATCATGCATTTATTTATATTCGTGGTGAAGTGCCACACGTAATCAGAAGAGTTATGAATGCAGTTGAACAAGCCTATGCAAAAGGTTTACTTGGAAAAAATATTCAAAAATCTGGATTTGATTTAGAAGTTGTTGTGCATGCAGGAGCAGGTGCTTATATTTGTGGTGAAGAAACTGCACTACTTGATTCACTTGAAGGTCGACGTGGACAACCAAGATTAAAACCACCGTTTCCTGCAGTGGCAGGACTTTATGCTTCACCAACAGTTGTAAATAATGCGGAAACTTTGGCAAGTGTGCCAGCAATTATTTTGAACGGTGCAGATTGGTTTAAATCAATGGGTACTGAAAAATCTCCTGGATTTAAATTGTTTGCAGTATCAGGGCACGTCAATCGTCCTGGAATTTATGAAGCTGCTTTGGGTACACCAATGAGTGAGTTGTTGGATTATGCCGGCGGAATTAGATCAGGACACAAATTAAAGTTTTGGATTCCAGGTGGATCATCTGTGCCAATGTTGACTCCTGAGCACATTGATATTCCAATGACTTATGAAGATTTAGCAGCGGCAGGAACAATGCTTGGTACTGGAACTCCAATGTTGTTTGATGAAACTACAAGTGTTGTAAAAGCTGTTACTAGATGGCTTGAATTTTATAAACATGAATCATGCGGAAAATGCACACCATGTCGTGAAGGAACTTATTGGATTACTGGAATGTTGGAAAAATTTGAACATGGCAAAGGTTTAGAAAATGAACTTTCTGTAATAAATGATGTTTGCTCGCAAATTGCCGGAAGATCATTCTGTGCATTGGGCGATGCTGCAGCAACTCCATTTCCTGGTGCCATGAAATATTTTGCTGAAGAATTTAAACAAGCAACTAGAGTTCCCGTTGATTTAACATTTCCACCACAAGAATCAACAATATTTTCTAAAGCGGGTGCAAAATGACTTTAACTTCAGAAAATAAATCAGTTAAAAATGAAGAACTAATTACTGCAACTATTGATGGAATCCAAGTACAGGTTCCCAAAGGAACATTAATAATTAGAGCTGCAGAACGCATGGGAACTTTTGTTCCAAGATTTTGTGATCATCCATCACTTGCACCAGTTGCAGCTTGCCGCATGTGTTTAGTTGAAATTGAAGGAATGCCAAAACCACAACCATCTTGCGCCATTCCATTAACTGAAGGAATGGTTGTAAAAACTCAAATGACTTCAAAAGTTGCAGAAGATGCTCAAGCTGGAGTTATGGAATTTTTACTAATTAATCATCCACTTGATTGTCCTGTGTGCGATAAAGGTGGAGAGTGTCCTCTCCAAAATCAAGCGATGACTGCAGGAAGAGCTGAATCAAGATTTGAAATTGAAAAAAGAACTTTTCCAAAACCATTAGAATTAAGCACTGAAATTTTGCTTGATCGCGAACGT
Organism: uncultured Bifidobacterium sp.; assembly: GCA_964655115.1. GTDB lineage: Bacteria > Actinomycetota > Actinomycetes > S36-B12 > UBA5976 > ATZT02. The sequence continues at coordinate 8,298 of CAZZKM010000016.1, read as the reverse complement.
TGCGTTGAATGTGCCAGATGCACCAGATTCTCTGAAGAAATCGCAGGAGATCCATTCATTGAATTATTGGAACGTGGTGCAAAACAACAAGTAGGAATTGCTTCAGGAGAGCCTTTCAATTCTTATTTTTCCGGAAACACAGTTCAGATTTGTCCAGTTGGTGCATTAACAAGTTCTGCATATCGATTTAGATCTAGGCCATTTGATTTAGTTTCAGTTCCTACAACTTGTGAACATTGCGCATCAGGTTGTTCTTTAAGAACTGATTATCGTCGCGAAACGGTAATGAGAAGACTTGCTTGGGAAGATCCATTAGTTAACGAAGATTGGAATTGTGACAAAGGCAGATTTGCTTTTGGTTACTTAAAACAAAATCGTTTAATTCAACCAAAAGTTAAAAATGGTGAAGGCAAACAATTAGATGCCCTCTGGCCAGATGCAATTGATTTTGCAGTAAAAGGTTTAAAAGCAGCTGAAGGAAAAGTAGCTGTGTTGCTAGGTGGACGTTTAACTTTGGAAGATGCATATGCTTATTCAAAATTTGCACGATTAGCACTAGATACTAACGATATCGATTTTAGAAATAGAGTTAATAGTGATGAAGAATTAGCATTTTTATCAAGTGTTGTTGCAGGAAGTGCAGGATCTGTAACTTATCAGGAATTAGAAAAAGCAAAAAATGTTATTTTGGTTAGTTTTGAACCAGAAGAAGAATCACCAATTGTATTTTTACGATTAAGAAAAGCAGCTTCAAAAGCAAATATTTCAATTACCGCTATTTCTCCTTACTTATCAAAAGGTTTGGAAAAAATTGATGCAGAAGTTGTATTAACAAAACCTGGAGATGAAGCAAAAGTATTAAGAAGTTTAGAAATTGCAAAAGAATCCATAATTATCGTGGGCGAAAGAGCTGCAGCAATTAATGGTTTATATAGTGCAGTTGTTGAAGTAGCAGAAAAATCAAATTCAAAAATTGCATGGATTCCACGTCGCGCTGGAGAAAGAGGAAGTGTCGAAGTCGGAATTTTGCCAAATCTTTTGCCAGGCGGAAGGCCAGTCTCAGAAACAAGTGCCAGAAGTGAAGTTGGGGCAGTCTGGGGAGTTAATGCTTCACAAATTCCAAGCAAACCTGGAAAAACTCATCAAGAGATATTAAATAGTGCAATAAATGGTGAAATAAAGGCATTAATAATTGCAGGTCTTGAAGTAACCGATGCTCCAGATCCTCAATTATTTAGTAAAGCTTTAAATGCAGTTGACTTTGTAGTAACTCTAGGAATTCACGAAAATTCACTAACTAGATATGCAAATGTTTCCTTACCGGTTGCGCCAGTAACAGAAAAATCAGGAACATTTATTAACTGGGAAGGTCGACCAAGACCATTTGGAAGAGCGATAACTTCAACAAATGCTGTAACAGATGCCAGAGTTTTAGCAATGTTAGCCGACGGATTAGGTTTTGATTTTGGTTTACAAACAATTGATGAATTACGACAAGAATTAGCAGCATTTGGCACTTGGAGTGGCCCAAAAGAAAGAGTACCAAGTGTAAAAGCTGAAGAAAGTAAATCTGTCACAAAATCTAAAGTAATTTTAAGTACTTGGAATTTATTGTTAGACGACGGAGCATTACAACAAGGTGAAGAACATTTAGCAGGAACTCAAAGAACTGCTGTTGCACATTTAAGTCACAAAACAGCGCAAGAAAACGGTTTAACCACGGATGACAAAGTAATTATTTCAAATGCAAATGGATCTATCACGATAAAATTAGAAGTAATTGAAATGGTAAATGATGTCATTTGGATTCCTTCAAATAGTCATGACAGCAAAGTTAAATTAAAACTTGCCGCAAAAGATGGAGATTTAGTTTCAATCCAGAAAGGTAGTTTCTAATGAAATTACCTTTGGTTGAACTAAGTGCATTTGGAGTAGATCCTTGGTGGGTCACATTAATTAAAGTTGTAGTTGTTTTTGTAACCCTTGTGGTAATGACACTTTTGGCAATTTGGGGTGAAAGAAGAATTGTTGCTCGTATGCAAATGCGCGTTGGACCAAATCGAGTTGGTCCTGGTGGAATGTTAATTGGTTTGATGGATGGAGTAAAACTTGCTTTAAAAGAGGATGTAATTCCATTTACAGTTGACAAAGCTGTTTATATTTTGGCTCCAGTAATTTCTGCTACTACTGCTTTTATGACTTTTGCAGTTATTCCATTTGGACCGGAAGTTTCATTTTTTGGAGTAACAACTCCATTACAACTAACTGACTTTCCAGTAAGTGTTCTTTATGTTTTGGCTATTGCGTCAGTTGGAATTTATGGAATCGTTTTAGCGGGTTGGTCGTCTGGATCTACATATGCTCTTCTTGGAGGTCTTAGATCTTCTGCGCAAATGGTTTCTTATGAAATAGCAATGGGACTTTCATTTGTTGCTGTGTTTTTATATGCAGGATCTATGAGTACTTCACAAATTGTTGCCGCACAAGAAAGAACTTGGTACATCTTGTTGCTTCTTCCATCTTTTTTAATTTATGTAATTTCTATGGTGGGAGAAACTAATAGAGCACCTTTTGATTTACCAGAAGCAGAAGGTGAATTAGTTGGTGGCTTTCATACCGAATACACCTCTTTAAAGTTTGCTTTATTTTTCTTAGCTGAATACATCAACATGGTTACAGTTTCTGCACTTGCTACAACTTTATTCTTGGGAGGATGGCGCGCACCATTTCCACTTTCATTAATTCCTGGAGCAAATGAAGGATGGGTTCCTTTAATTTGGTTCTTTAGCAAAATTGCAGTATTTCTATTTATATTTATTTGGATCAGAGGAACTTTACCAAGATTTAGATATGACCAATTTATGAATTTAGGTTGGAAAATTTTAATTCCTGCATCACTTGTGTGGATTTCTATTGTGGCTATTACTAGAGGTTTAAGAAATACCTTAGATCTTCCAACTGGACAAACTATTGCTTTACTTGGATTACCTCTAATCCTCGTTGCATTAATTGTTTTCATTATTGATTGGAAGAAAGCAAATATTAGAGAAAACAAAGAAGAAGTTAATTCAGAAGTTACTGAAATTAATCCATTTGCAGGCGGACATCCTGTGCCACCACTTCCTGGACAAGTTTTGGTTGAACCAAATAAAAAACAAGGAGTGTTAAATGGCTGAGTTACCGCAATTTATTAGAGGTTTTGGTGTCACGTTCTTGTCTATGTTTAGAAAAGTAACCACAGAACAATATCCAGAAGAAAAAGTGCCTACACAAGCAAGATTTCACGGTCGACACCAATTAAATAGACATCCTGATGGCTTAGAAAAATGTGTGGGATGTGAACTTTGTGCTTGGGCTTGTCCCGCTGATGCAATTTATGTAGAGGGTGCTTCAAATTTAGACGGAGATAGATTTTCTCCTGGTGAAAGATATGGACGTGTTTATCAAATAAATTATTTGCGCTGCATAGGTTGTGGTCTTTGTATTGAAGCTTGTCCAACGAGAGCTTTAACAATGACAAATGAATATGAATTAGCCGATGATTCCAGAACAAAGTTAATTTATGAAAAAGAAGATTTACTTGCTCCTCTTCTTCCAGGTATGGCCCAACCTCCCCATGCAATGGTGGAAGGTTTTGAAGCACAAGATTATTACGAAGGCAAAGTAAAAGGAGCTACTGCTGAACAATTTGCCGAAGTTGAAGAAATAAAACAAAAAAAGCAGGATGTTTTATAAATGTTTCAAAATATAATTCCACTGGCTGAAGTTACTGAGTCAACTATTTCATTTGAACCAGTGGTGTTTTGGATTTGTGCAGTACTTTCTGTTTTAGGTGCAATAGGAATGTTGATTTCACATAAAGCGGTTCATAGTGCTTTATGGGTGGCATTAACGATGATTAATTTAGCAGTGCTTTATGTTTTGCAATCTGCTCCTTTCTTAGGTGTTGCTCAAGTTGTGGTTTATACAGGTGCGGTAATGATGCTATTTCTTTTCGTCTTAATGATTGTTGGAGTCGATGCATCGGATGCACTGATTGAAACTATTAAAGGTCAAAGAAGAGTTTCAATTCTTGCAGGAGCATTATTAGTTATTGGTCTAGTAATGCTTTTAGGTAATTCATTTAGTGTGCAAACTGCACAATTAGCAAATGCTGATTCTGCTTACGGCGGAAATGTGCAAGGAATTGCAGCGTTACTTTTTGGTAAATATGTTTTAATTTTTGAAATAACTTCTGCACTACTTATTACAGCTGCTGTTGGAGCAATGATCCTTGCTCATAAAGAAAGAACAACACCAAAGAAAACTCAAGAAGTTCTAGCAAAAGAACTTTTTGCTAAAGGAAATTATCAAGGTCCATTGCCTTCACCTGGAGTTTATGCAAGACATAACTCTGTAGATACCCCAGCGTTATTGCCAGATGGTTCAGTTTCTGAGATTTCAATTCCTGGACCAATTGTGGCCAGAGGAGCAGCAAAGTCTGTTAATGAAACTGATTTAAGTGAAATACAAATAATTTCTGAAGGTTTAGGACTTGTTTCAAGCGAAGACGATGAGGACAAAAAATGAGTCCAAATGCTTATTTAATTTTGTCAGGAATTATTTTTTCGATAGGTGCATTAGGGGTTTTGTTACGAAGAAATGCAATTGTGGCATTCATGTCTATTGAATTAATGCTTAATGCTGCAAATCTTGCATTTGTGACAGGCTCCAGAGTTTGGGGAGATTTATCAGGTCAAACTGCAGCATTTTTTGTGATGGTAGTAGCAGCAGCAGAAGTTGTTGTGGGATTAGCAATTATCGTCACGATTTTTAGAACTAGAAATTCAGCATCTGTAGACGAAGCAAGTTTGTTGCGCTGGTAAAAGAAAAGGAAAAATTTTAAATGATCGCATTTGCAATAGCACTTCCTGCGCTAAGTGCTGCGATTTTATTGTCATTAGGGCGTCGTACAAATAAGTTTGGCCCGTATTTAGCAATAAGTGCATCAACTGGCGCATTTTTGGTTGGGCTTTGGCAATTTTTCCAACTGCTTGCTTTGCCAAAAGAAGAAAGAACAGTTATCACGACAGTTTATGAATGGTTGGTAGTTCCAGCTGCAAATTTAAAAGTTAATTTTGGTTTACAAGCAGATCCACTTTCAATTTCTTTTGTTTTACTTATAACTTTTGTTGGTACTTTGATTCATATTTATTCATTAGGTTATATGTCACATGATGAGAACAGAAGAAGATTTTTCGCATATTTGAATTTATTCGTTGCAGCAATGCTTTTACTAGTCCTGGCTGATAATTATTTACTTCTTTATGTTGGCTGGGAAGGGGTAGGACTGGCGTCTTACTTGCTGATTGGTTTTTGGCAGCATAAAAATTCTGCTGCAGTGGCGGCAAAAAAAGCTTTTGTGGCAAATCGCGTTGGAGATTTTGGTCTATCCCTTGCGATCATGACGATGTTTTTGGTTTTTGGATCAGTTTCATTTATTGATGTAAATCAGGGAATTTCGAACGCGCCAAGTTGGGTTTCATTAACCTTGGGCTTATTACTTTTATTAGCGGCATGTGGAAAAAGTGCTCAATTTCCTTTGCAATCATGGCTACTTGATGCAATGGAAGGCCCAACTCCAGTTTCAGCTTTAATTCACGCGGCAACCATGGTTACCGCAGGAGTTTATTTAATAGTAAGAAGTGGAGAAATATTTAATGCCAGTCCAACTGCACAAACTGCTGTTGTAATTATTGGTGCAATTTCATTATTGATGGGTGCAATTATTGGCGCTGCAAAAGATGACATAAAAAAATCTTTAGCAGGTTCAACCATGAGTCAAATTGGTTACATGGTTTTAGCAGCAGGATTAGGTCCAATCGGTTATGTATTTGCAATTTTGCATTTAATCACTCACGGATTTTTTAAAGCAGTTATGTTTCTTGGTGCAGGATCAGTAATGCATGCCACAAATGACAACGTTGACATGAGAAGATTTGGCGGATTGTCAAAACTAATGGTGTTTACCACAATTACATTTTTTATCGGTTATTTAGCAATTCTTGGAATTCCACCATTTGCTGGTTTTTACTCAAAAGATCACATCATTGAAGCAGCATTGAGTCATTCTTGGTGGGCAGGATTTGTAGTTTTATTTGGTGCAGGATTAACAGCTTTTTACATGACGCGCATGGTCGTAATGACATTTTTCTCAAAACAAAGATGGCATAGCGATGTTCATCCGCATGAGTCACCACTATCCATGACAATTCCAATGATTGTTTTGGCAATTGGATCAACTTTTATTGGAATCTTTTTAACTCAAAATCATGCACTAGAACATTGGTTAGAACCAGTAACAGATTTTAGTGAACCAGAACCTCCATTTTCAATTCTTACAATTACCTTAATTACTTTGAGTGTTGTTGCCGTAGGGGTTTTATTAGCAATTTGGCAATACCGAAATGTTGCAAAAGTTGCACCAGAAAAAGTTTCATTGGTGGTAAGTGCTGCAAGAAAAGATTTGTATGGCGATATTTTAAATGAAAATCTTTTAATGAAACCGGGTAAAAGACTAACAAGAATTTTAGGATTTTTTGACAAATCCGTAGTTGATGGATTTTATTCTGGCATCGGTTTATTAACCGGTGGAATTTCGGCACGTTTGAGAAGAAGTGAAACTGGTTTTGTTAGGTCTTATGCAATGTCAATAATTTTAGGCACTGCAATTATTGTAATTCTACTTTTGATTGCGAGATTATAAATGAATTTTCCATGGTTACTATTTATATTATTAACTCCTCTAATCGGTACAATTCTTTTATTTATTCCCCAAGTTAAAAAATATTTTAGTTCTAAACAAATTGCATTTTATTCTTCAATTGTGACACTAATTTTTGTAATTGTTGCAAGTTTACAATTTGATATATCAAGTAATGCACAAACTCAATTAGATGTTTCATTTGATTGGATACCAATATTTGGCATCTCTTTTCATTTAGCATTGACTGGTATTTCACTTGTATTAGTTGGATTAACTGCAGTTTTAACTCCAATAGTTGTTTTGGCTTGTCAACATGAAGGTCAAATTAGATCACGCGAATATTTCATGTGGATTTTATTAACTGAAGCAAGCGCCTTAGCAGTATTTATGGCAAGAGATCTTTTCTTATTTTATGTTGTTTTTGAAGCAATGTTAATTCCAATATTTTTCCTCGTTGGAAGATTTGGCGGAGCAAGACGAAATGGCGCAGCACTTAAGTTTCTACTATTTGGATTAGTTGGCGGATTGGTAATGCTGGCAGCAGTTATCTGGCTTTACTTTATTGCGGTTAACCAATTAGGACGAGGAACTTTTTCAATAGCTGCATTAAGTAATGAACTAAAACTTGATATTTGGACTGAGCGTTGGTTGTTTTTAGGATTCTTTTTAGCTTTTGCGTTAAAAGCACCAATGGTTCCAGGACATACTTGGCTTCCCGATACCGCAGAACAAGCTACCCCCGGAACTTCTACCATGTTGATTGGAATTCTTGACAAAGTTGGAACTTATGCAATGTTGGCAATTCTTATTCCAATTTTTCCAAATGCCTCAAAAGAATTTGCTCCCGCAATTATTATTTTGGCATTAATAAGCATTATTTATGCAGCTCTTATTGCAATAGCTCAAAAAGATATGAAAAGAACATTTGCATATATTTCAATTTCACATTTTGGATTTATCGTGATGGGAATCTTTTCATTCACCAGCATTGGAATAATTGGCGCAACTGTTTATATGGTGGCACATGGTTTATCAACTGCAGCACTATTTTTAACTGCTGGTTATTTGATGCGACAAAAAGATACCTCGTTAATTAGTAGCTTTGGCGGTTTAACAAAAACTGCTCCACTTTTAACAGGATTCTTCTTGGTAGCAAGTCTTTCATCGATTGCTTTACCTGGTTTAGCAGGTTTCGTAGGAGAATTTATGGTTTTGACCGGTACTTATCAAAGAAATCAAATTGCAGCTGTCATTGCAACTCTAGGAATTATCTTGGCAGCAATTTATATGTTGTGGCTATATCAACGAGTATTTACTGGACCTGAAAACGATGGCACAAAAAATATTAGCGATTTAAATACAAATCAAACGTTGATTTTAACTCCAGTGGTGGTCTTAACAATAATTTTTGGATTATTTCCAGCTCCAGTTATTAAAGTTTCAGAAACTGCAGTAGCCAATACCTTAAGAGTTTTAAAAGTTAGTGATCCACTTCCAAGAATTGAAATGGTGAAACAAAATGATTAGAACAGTCGTAAATTCAATCCCTACCC
>CAZZKM010000015.1:0-26387 GCA_964655115.1 uncultured Bifidobacterium sp. | reverse complement strand
TTTTAGCAGGAGTTTTAACCCATGATCCTGGAATGTATCCAAAAAGACTTATTGAAAATGATGCTAAAAATTTTGGAATTGAATTACTTGCACTAGATGTTAATGAATCAGATTCTTCATACAAAGTTGAAAAAATAGATAAAAGATATGGAATAAGACTATCTTTACAAGATGTTAAATCAATAAGTTATGAAGAGATAGAAAGAATTATAAAAAATAGACCCTATAAAAGCTTGGCAGATTTTTGGCAAAGAGCACAAGTTTCTAAAGATGTTAGCGAAAACATAATTTTAGCTGGAGGATTTGATTCTTTAATTCCAAGTAATTTAAATAGAAGAGATCTTTTATTACAACTATCTGATTTAGAACATAATCTTGGAGTAATTACTAATCAATTAGTTTTAGATGTTTCTACTACTGATAAAAATATAGCTTCAGGTTTACCAAATTTTACAAAAAATGAAAATATAGTTAATGAGTTAAAAGTATTAGGAATAGATGCTAGTAGTCATTTAGCAGAATCTTTTATTCCATTTTTTAAAGAATTTGGTGTGACTCCTTCAAAAATGTTGTTTTCCCTAAGTAGTGGTTCAGAAGTTTTTGTGGCAGGAGTAAAAGTAACTACTCAGACACCACCAATAAGAAGTGGTAAAAGAGTTATTTTTCTAACACTTGATGACCCTACAGGTCCTAGTGATGCAGCTTTTTTTGAAGATGCCCAATCAAGTTATGCAGCAACAATCTATAACTCGTTACTACTTTTAGTTAGAGGTAATTTAAGAAAAACTGGACCAAGAGGCATTTCTATTAAGGCCACAGGATGTTGGGATTTAACACAAATACATAGTATGTATCAAAAATATGGAATAGCAGAAGTAAAAAAATTCATTGATTTAAGTTTTAAACCAAGAAATAACAAGTATCACTATAAATCAGGCGGTGTGTCTTTAGAAAAAAGAACTTTAAAAGATCAAAAAATAGGAAGAATATAAAACATGACTCATCGTCAAGTTTTAAAACTTCCACATATTGAATTATCAGGAGATGATTCTGAATCAAATATTTTGCATGTAGATATGGATGCATTTTTTGCATCAGTAGAACTTCGAGATAGACCTGAATTAAAAGGACTTCCAGTTGTAGTGGGTCACTCAGGCGGAAGAGGAGTGGTTACTTCTGCAACATATGAAGCAAGAAAATTTGGCATACATGCTGCAATGTCGATGACAGAAGCTTTAAGAAGATGCCCTAAAGCCATATTTATCGAACCAAATCATGAAAAATATTCTGAGGTTTCTGAAAAGCTACAAGAGATATATTTATCTTTTACCCCACTAGTTGAACCATTAAGTGTGGATGAAGCATTTCTCGATGTTTCAGGATCTAGAAAACTTTTAGGTTCACCTGTTGAAATTGGAAAGAAATTAAGGGAAAAAGTTTTTCAAGAAGAAAACATAACCTGCTCAGTAGGAATTGCCCCAACTAAATTTATTGCCAAACTTGCCTCCACCAGAGCAAAACCAGATGGGTTAATAGTGGTAAGTCCAAAAGAAGTAATTGATTTTCTTCACCCACTTCCAGTTGGAGCCCTTTGGGGAGTCGGGGGAAAAACTGAAGAAGTCTTAAAAAGATTAGGTTTATTCAAAGTTTCAGATATTGCCAATCTTTCACTTAAAACTTTAAAAAGAGCGCTAGGGGATGGCATTGCTGAACATTTATATGAATTGTCTTGGGGCAAAGATGAGCGAAGCGTTGAAACCAATGAACCTGAAAAAAGTGTGGGCAATGAAGAAACTTTTTCAAAAGATCTAGATCAAGCAGAAGATATCCTCAGAGAAGTTTTAAGACTGAGTGAAAAAGTGGCTGCGCGACTTCGTCAAGCCGGTTTAATGGGTCGAACAATTACTTTAAAGGTGAGATTTTCTAACTTTTCAACAATTACCAGATCTAAGACTTTGCTTGATCCCACAGATGTTGCAAAAGAAATATATGAAGTGGCTAAATCACTTTTTGAAGGATTAAAGCTTGACCAAGTTAGGGTGCGCCTTGTGGGAGTAAGAGTAGAAAAACTAGTAGAAGAACAAGAAGCTAATCGACAATTGTTATTAGGTGAAAATGAAAAAGGTTGGAGAGAAATAGATAAAGCAAGCGATAAAGCAAATGCACGATTTGGCGATGAGGCGATTAAACCTGCCAGATTACTTGAATAATTATCTAAAAAATCAAACAGATACACTTTTTAAGTGATTAAAGTCTTTTTACTTCAATTATCTAACTTTTCGTCAGGAGTAAGTAATGCAATAGTAACCATCTCAATTCCATGGTTAATTTTAGAAAAATCCGATTCTCCTTCTTTCGCTGGTTTAGTTGTGGCTTTATCTGCAATTCCTGCTTTGATAATTTCACCCATTAGCGGTTGGTTTGTAGATCATCTTGGTCGAAAGACGGTAAGTATTAGTGCAGATTTACTGTCTGCTATTTCTGTTATTGCTTTTCCAATTGTTGCTTGGCAATTTGAATTGACAAATAGTTTAATTTTGATTTTGGCCCTTATTGGAGCTGTATTTGACCCAGCAGGTTACACGGCTAGAAAAACTTTATTAATTGATACAGCTCAACAAAGTGGAATGAATCAAGAAAAGTTAAACGGGATACACGAAGGTGTTTTTGGAGTAGGGTGGGTATTTGGTCCGGCCATTGGTGCTTGGTTGATTGCCACAATTGGAGTTATTAATTCCTTTACAGTTGCATCTTTACTTTTTGTGGTTGCGGCAGTCTCGATATTGCTTTTAAGAATAGAAAATAAAAAAGTACATATAAATGCAGAAAAAGTACAAAACAATAAGTTGAGTCAAGGGTTTAAAGTTTTATGGAATGACAAACTGCTTCGTACCATTACCATTTCAGTATTGATACTTGCTGCCATATATTTGCCAACTGAATCAATTATTTTGCCTACTTATTTTGAAAATCTAGGTAAACCTGCCCAATTAGGCGTTGTGATTTCAGCTTTAGCCGCAGGTTCAACTTTTGGATCTTTTGGTTATGGATTTATTTCTGCTCGGATAAGTAGACGAAGTCTGATTCGAATAACTTTTATTGGCAGTTCAATCAGCATGTTACCTATGGCGCTTTTTCCTCCAATTTGGATTATGGTTGTGGCTGGATTTTTTCTAGGTTTATTTTGGGGACCATTTAATCCATTAATGACTTCTCTGATTCAAAATCGAGTTAGCGAATCAGAGCATGGCCGTGTTTTTGGATTGCAGCTCTCTGCCTTTTATGCCGCTCCACCCATCGGCATGGTCTTAACAGGGGTTGCAGTGGAGCAACTTGGATTGCAATCGACCTATTTTGGTCTGGCCTTGATTTTGGGCCTAACTTCAATTTTCGTTCTTTTGACTAAGTCGCTACGCACGAGTTTCTAGTCCTAAATCGCTTTTTTTAACCCAAGTCCAAGGTATCGGTCCTGAATATTGCACTTAGGCACAAAAGTCGTATTCTTAAATTAGGAAGATTCAATATTTGGGGAAGTGGTGATCTTTAACTATGGCCTTATCTGACCGTGAGCAAAAACTGCTCGAACAAATGGAAAAAGCCCTGTATGCAGAAGATCCAAAATTTGCTTCAACCCTAAGACGTTCTGGACTAACCATTGCTCCAGGGGAACGTCGTCATGTCATCTTGGGACTTATTTCTTTAGTGGCAGGAATTGCTTTAGTGTTTTCAGCAGTTGTCACAAAAATAGTTTTGATTGGAATTCCTGGATTCCTATTAGTGCTTACCGGTCTAGTTTTTATTGCCCGCGGGCTTCAAGAACCAGTCTCAGCAGTAACTCCAACACCCAAAAAAGTAAAAAATCGCGCTAAGAACTCTAATTTCATGTCAAAGTTAGAAGAGCGTTGGCAACAACGAAGAGACGGTGGAATTTAATTCTTTTTTAGTAAAGATATTACTAAAAAAATAATTCCGACAATAAAACTTGTGTATGCAAGTGGAATCAAATAAAAAGGTTCTTCCAAAACTCCATTAGAATTAACTTTTGAACCAATTAAATTAAAAGCAACCATTAAAGTAATTGTTAAGCCAATAAAAATGTAAGAAAGAATTCTGCTGATTCTTTTCATAAATTTTACTTTCGGGATTTAATTTTTTTCTTTATTTTCAACGGTTTTTCAATCACTAGCCATGTTTTCCAAATAGCTAAGAGCGATACATAAACTGGTAAAGCCAGCAAAATAAATTTGGTTAATAAGGTGGGATCTTGAGTGGGGTAGGTGTAATTCCAAGATAAAACTGCAATACCAATTAAATAAATAATTGAAAGTGATAATGAAATTGGTCTTAGAATTGTAACTCTTACAGGATGAGGAAATTTAATATTTGTAAGTTGTAAAGCGCATAAAGCAATTGAAATTAACATAACTTGAATTGGAGGAGTTTTTAAAAGTAGAAATGTTACAACTACTAAATTCCACATACATGGAAAACCTACAAACCATGAGTCATCAGTCTTATTATCATTTCTGGCCCACCAAATCGCACATGATAAAAGAATTAATCCTGCAACAAATGTTTCATATTGTTGAGGAACCATATTCAAATGCATTAAAAAAGCTACGGGCACCACAACATAGGTAAAATAATCGACAATTTGATCTAAAACTTCTCCACTTAACCATGGAGCATGAATTACAACATCTAATTTTCTTGCAATAGGTCCATCTATTCCATCTAAAACTTGGCAGACCAAAAGCCAAATTAAGGCTTCGCGAATTTTGTTATCGATTACAGCTTGCAATGCAAGCATTCCAAAAACAGCCCCGCTTGCTGTGAACACATGAAGTGCATATCCAGCATTTCTTTGCGCAATCTTGTTAGTTCTAGTAGCCATCGCTTAATACTAGGCGCGATGCTATGCCTAAATTCGCTGGCCGCAGGCAAAAGTACCAGGGGTCAAAAGTGGAGGAAATTATCAAAAATATGGGGGTAGAGGGTTGATTTTGGAGGAAAAGGGAGTATTGTGGTCAAAACAGCCTGTGGAGGGTTGTGGTCACTCAGCTTGGGACGAGGTTGAGGACTAGGGGAATGACCAAGGGGAGTCCCAATGTTTTTAGGTACGCACGAGCCACGCCTTGATGACAAGGGTCGTTTGGTACTTCCTGCGAAATTTCGTGATGGTTTTTCGACTGATGTAGTTCTAACAAAAGGTCAAGATCTTTCAATTGTGATGTGGCCTTTGAGTGAATTTCAACTTTATGCCCAAAAAATTCGAGAAGCATCTAGAAATGATGCACGTGTTAGAAGTTATTTAAGAGTTTTCTTCTCCAGTGCTTTTGATGAACAAATAGATAAGCAAGGTCGCATAACTTTGCCTGCCACTTTAAGAGATTATGCGCAATTAGATAGAGACGTAATTGTTGTTGGCGCAGATACCACAGTTGAAATTTGGGATCCAAAACTTTGGAACACATATTTATCAGAAGCAGAACCAAAATTTGCTTCGACTCAAGAAGAGGTGGTGCCAGGAATTTTTTAGAAGCTAAATAGTTAAACGAATTTTCGTTTGGCTTGAGGCCTCTCTCTGCAAATACTGTCCACCGACTTTCTTCCCCGAAGCCGGAAGCAATGTTTGCAGAGAGGGACCTCGGTTAAACGGAAACAAAAAACCGAAAAAGAAGTGGGGAAGGGGAACTTAAGTGACTGAAAAGTCCTTAGTTGAGCAACATATTCCAGTAATGCTGGAACGTGTAGTTGAGCTACTTACTCCATGTCTTTCTATATCTAACCCAATTTTTGTGGATGCAACTCTAGGTTTAGCAGGTCACACAGAGGCGCTATTAAATAAATTTTCAAATTTAAAAGTAATTGGCTTTGATAGAGATCCAATTGCTTTAAATAGAGCAAAAATTAGACTTGAAAAATTTCAAAATCGAATTGATTTTATTAACGAAACTTTCGATACTTTAGAAAAAAATCTCCAAGAATTAAAAGTAAATGCAATTTTATTTGATTTGGGTGTTTCTTCTATTCAACTTGATGAATCAAATAGAGGTTTTTCTTACGCTCAAAACACAAATCTTGATATGCGCATGAATCAAAATCAAGAATTAACAGCAGAATACATAATTAATAATTATGACGCAAAAAGTTTAACTAAAATAATTTTTGAATTTGGTGAAGAAAAATTTGCTTCTAGAATAGCAAATTCAATAGTAAAACAAAGACAAAATAAAAAAATAGAAACTACATTTGAACTTGTAGAAATAATTAAATCCTGTATCCCTGCCCCTGCTCGAAGAACAGGTGGAAATCCTGCCAAAAGAACCTTTCAAGCTTTAAGAATTGCTGTTAATAATGAATTAGAAATTTTAGAAAATGCAATTCCTCAAGCACTTAATTCATTGACTAAAGATGGACGTTTAATTGTTCTTTCATATCAATCACTCGAGGATAGAATTGTTAAAAATATATTTAGATCAAATACCTCAACAACAGATCTTTTACCTGGGTTACCAATTCCTTTAAAGAGCACAGATAAAGACTTTATTTTAGTAAACAAAAAAGCTGAGATTGCCACTGATCAAGAAATTGCAAATAACCCAAGGGCAACTTCAGTAAAACTTAGAGCTATCCAAAGAGTTGGAGTTGCAGCATGAGTGTTGCCCCAATTTCACTGAATCAATTACAAGTAAAACCAAAGCAAATTGCTGCGGTTGGATTTGGTTTGATAATTTCAGGAATTATTTTGATTGGCATGCTTGGTGGATTATTTGTTAATACTCTTTTGTCGCAAGGTCAATTTGAAATTCAAGAATTACAAAATAAATCAATTGCCTTGGCTGATGAGCATGAAGTACTTGCTCAAAATGTAGCCCGAATGGAATCTCCTGAAATTTTAAAACAAAAGGCCCTTGAAATTGGAATGATTCCATCACCTGGCTCAGCATTTATTGACTTAAGAGATGGACGTTTATTGGGCGCAGGAGTTGACCCAATTTTGAATGAACCAGATTTAAATGTCATAACTCAGATGGAAAAACCATGAATCCAAATCAAAAAATTCAGTTAAATACAGGCAATAGGCGAATTCGTGCAGTGTTGGCGATGTCCCTAGTAGTTTTAATGATTTTTGGTTTAAGACTTTTCCAACTGCAAGCTTTAGACGCACCACAATTAGCTGCAACTGCTGCAGAAAATAGAACCAGAACTTTAATTTTACCGGCCCAACGAGGTGAAATAACCGATCGAAATGGTGCACCTTTAGCCATAACAGTTGATGCACGAAACATCACAGTTGATCAAACAATGGTGATAGATCCAATTGGTACAGCACAAACTATTTCTAGCATCACAGGTGTTGAAAAAGAACTTCTAATTCCTGAATTAACCGGTGAGAAAAAATTTAATTATGTTTTAAAACAAATAACACCTGATCAATGGATTCAGATTAGAGATTTAAAATTACCAGGAATTTTTAGTGAGAAAACAACAAAGAGAATTTATCCAGGAAACACAATTGCTTCAAGCACGATTGGCTTTATTGGAGGAGAAGGAAAAGGTTTAGCTGGACTTGAATACGGTTTTGAAAACGAATTAGCAGGTAGCCAAGGCGAGGTTACAGTCGAAATAAGCGCAGGAGGAAGACCATTACCTTCTGGTATTGCCTCTGAGAAAAAACCAGTGCCAGGAACTGGAATCAGATTGACTATTGATCGAGATTTGCAATTTGTTGCTGAACAAGCATTAGCCGAAAGAGTTGAATTTGCACAAGCAAAAAGTGGAACCTTAGTAGCAATTTCTCCAAAGACAGGAAAAATATTAGCTCTTGCAAATTATCCAACATTTGATGCAAATAATCCAAGTGAAGCAGAATATGGAGTAACGGTTAACCATGCATTAGTTGATGCTTATGAACCAGGATCAACTGCAAAAGTAATGACACTTGCAGCATTATTGAATGAAAATTTAGCTTCTCCTGAGACTCCATTTACAATTCCACCAGTTTTAAAAAGACCAGGAAAAACTTTTCACGATCACGAACCGCATGGAACCTTGAGATTAACTTTGACAGGTGTATTAGCTAAATCAAGCAATATTGGAACCATCCAAGCTGCTGAAATTATGGGACCACAAAAATTTAATGAATATCTTTTAAAATTTGGAGTTGGACAAAAAACCGGAATGCAATTTCCTGGGGAATCAAAAGGAAGATTGCCAAAGATTGAAAAATGGTCGCAAACTAGTTTTCCAACTTTTGCATTTGGACAAGGTTATATGGTTAATGCTGTTCAAATAGCCAGCATGTATGCAACTATTGCAAATAATGGCACCAGAATAAATCCAACTTTAATAGAAGGTTTTGTTATGCCAAATGGTGAATATCAAGCAGCAGCCGAACCTACAAGAACTGAAGTTATTTCTGAAAGTGCAGCAAAAACTTTAATTGAAATGATGGAAACAGTGGTTTCAGATGAAGGTACCGCCCCACTTGCTTCTATTCCAGGTTATAGAGTCGCAGGTAAGACAGGTACAGCACAAGTTGTTGATCCAGCATGTAAATGTTATTCAAAAGATGTGATTGCATCATTCATTGGAATTGCGCCAGCTGAAAATCCAGAAATAGTGGTAGCAGTTGCTATTCATCATCCAAAAAACGGTAGATATGGTGGACTTTTAGCAGGACCTGTATTTAAACAAGTTGCTCAATATTCATTACAAAAAATGAATGTTCCACCATCAGTTGGTAAACCTAAAGGTTATTCGGTGGAATGGTGAGTTTTATGAAACTTCCCAAGCCAAAAGTCAGAGATGTTTCAACTACAGAACTTTGCCAAAAATTTGATTTAAAATTTAATTCACAAGAAGTTTATTTAAATGGGGTTTCCAATAAATCAAAAGAAATAGAAGTAGGAGAATTATTTGTTGCAATTCCTGGAGAAAAAACTCATGGGGCAAAATTTGCAAATGAAGCCATACAAAATGGAGCTAAAGCTGTTTTAACTGATGCTAAAGGTGCAGAATTAATTGAGCAAAGTATAGTTCCAGTGCTTATTGCTCAAAATGTTAAAAAAATTGTTGGTGATATTTCTTCACATATTTACGAGAATCCATCACACAAAATGGATGTTTTTGGAATAACTGGAACTAATGGAAAAACAACGACAGCGTGGCTACTAAAAGCTGGTTTGGAGCATTGTGGAATTTCAACTGGACTTTTAGGAACAGCAGGAATTGAAATTCCAGGTTTAAAGATTGAAAGTGAAAGAACCACTCCTGAAGCACCGGAATTGCAAAGAATATTTGCTTTGGCTGTACAAAATGGTGCAAAAGCAATTTCCATGGAAGTTTCTTCACATGCCCTAACTTTGGGAAGAGTGAATGGAACTAGATATAAAGCAGTAGGTTTTACAAATTTAAGTCAAGATCACCTAGATTTTCACAAAAATATGCAAGATTATTTTGAAGCAAAATCATTGTTATTTAAAGATAATTTTTCGCAAGATGCAGTTATTACAACAAATGATACTTGGGGTAAGAAACTGGAATCAATAATTGAAATAAATGTTGAGAGTTTAGGCGGTGATGTCGAGAATTACTGGCGAGTAACTGACATCACCGCTGCACTTGGTCACGTTGACTTTAAACTGACTAAATCAAACAAACAAAGTTTTAATATAAATCTAAGTTTCGCAGGTAGTTTTAATGCTTTTAATGCATCTTTAGCTATAGCACTTGCAAATAAGTTAGATATAAATTTATCTACATTTATTAAAGGTTTAGAGAATGTTCAAATTCCTGGAAGAATGCAACCAGTAATTGTTCCCGGTGCTCCGTTAGCAATTATCGATTACGCTCACTCGCCAGAAGCAATCGAAAATGTTTTGGCGACATTGCGTAAAGAAACTAAAGGAAACTTAATATCAATAGTTGGTGCAGGTGGAAATAGAGATAAAGAAAAAAGACCTAAAATGGGAAGTGCTGTAGAAAAATATTCTGATTTGATGATTATTACCGATGATAATCCCAGAGATGAAAATCCTGAGAATATTCGAGAATCTGTGATTTCTGGAATTAATTCAAAAAATAAAGTTGTTGAAATCGGTAATAGAAAAGATGCAATTCAAAAAGCAATATCAATCGCCACAGAATTTGACACAATTGCAGTTTTAGGCAAAGGTCATGAAAGATATCAGGAAATTAAAGGACAAATGTTTCCATTCAATGATTACACAATTACAAAAGATTTAATGGAAGAAAAGTACAAATGATTAAATTAACTCTTAAAGAGATTGCCCAAGCAGTAAATGGAAATGTTGAAAATTTATACTCAAATATTTTGGTCAATGGCAATGTTGAAATTGACTCTAGGAAAGTTAAATCAGGGGATCTGTTTATTGCTTTAAATGGACAGAAAGTTAATGGTGCTGATTTTGCACAACAAGCAATCAATAACGGAGCTGTAGGAGTAATTTGTGAAAAACTTATTCCAAACCTGCCATGTATTGTAGTAAATGAAGGAAAAGTTAATGCAAAAGATGAAAATCAAAGTGCTGTAATTGCGCTATTAAAATTAGCTAAATTTGTTCTAGAAAAACTTCCGAACATTAAAAAAATTGCTCTAACAGGCTCCACGGGTAAAACAACGACTAAAGATTTAATTTCTGATTTGGCAGAATTAATTGGTCCTACAGTTGCACCTGAGGGAAGTTTTAATAACGAGATCGGTTTACCAATCACAATTCTTAAATGCGATGAAAATACTAAAGTTCTTGTTAGCGAAATGGGAGCAAGAAGAATTGGAAATATTAGACAACTTTGTGAAATTGTCCAACCAGATATATCTTTAATCTTAAATATTGGAACAGCTCATATTGAAATTTTTGGTTCAAAAGAAAATATATTAAAAGCAAAATCTGAAATAATTTCATCATTAGAAAGTAATAAAATTGCAATTTTAAACAAAGATGATGAATCTTTTGAGAAATTAAAAACTCTTACTAAAGCAGACATCTTAACTTTTGGAACAAAGGATGCAGATGTATTTGCTACAAATATCAAAATAGATAACGAAGGTTTTGCAACATACACACTAAATTATAAAGATCAAAAAGCAGATATTAAGTTAAATCTAGTAGGACTGCATCAAGTTTCAAATTCATTAGCTGCGGCAGCATGCTTAATAAGTTTAGGTATTAATGTTGAAAGCATTGCCCAAAAAATATCTAAATCTTTTCCAAAAAGCAAACTTAGAATGCAAGTTGAGAAATCAAAAGCCGGAATTGAAGTTATAAATGACACCTACAATGCCAATCCAGAATCAGTTATTGCCGCACTTGAAACTTTAAAAACAAAGTCCCAAAATAGAAATACATGGGCAATACTAGGTGAGATGCGAGAACTCGGCACTGGATCTAAGATTTACCATGAGTTAGTTGCACAAAAAATAATTGACTTAGATATAAATAACACTTTAGTTATTGGACCGGGTGCAAAATATATTTATGATTATTTAATGCTAAATAATTATAGAGGTTCAGCCACATATTCCGATAATATTTTTGAAGCAATTAAAGTTTGTAAGGTGCTTTTACAAAATAAAGATTTAGTATTAGTCAAAGCCTCTCGTTCTATCGGGTTAGAGCGAGTCGCTCAAGTAATCATTTCAGGTTTCGACGAGAATTTAATTTCGAAAATCCAGGAGGTTGGTCCATGAGGCTAATCATCATTGCTGGTGTGTTTTCGATGATTTTTTCACTTTTTACAACACCACTTTTAATTAAAGCTCTTAGAAAAAGAGGTAAATCACAAGCTATAAGAATTTCAGAAGGAGACATTAATTATCCAGAACATCAATCAAAAGTCGGAACTCCTTCAATGGGTGGTTTATCAATTCTTGGTAGTTCTGTTGTTGGATATTCCATGGCGCACTTACTTTTATGGCGACCACCAACCCTTTCTGCATTAATGGCACTTGCTTTGATGTTTGGATTAGCTTTAGTTGGTTTTGCTGATGATTATTTAAAAATATACAAACAAAATAGTCGTGGAATAAGAGCGCGAACAAAGTTAATAGGTCAAGCAATTGTTTCTTTTATTTTTGGATATTTCGCCCTAAATTTTCCTGACGAATTTGGAAGAACCCCGGGTTCAACTGCACTTTCGGTAGTAAGAGACACAAATCTAGTTCTACCTACAGTTTTATTTATTTTGTTGGTTTGGTTTTTAATTACTGCTGCAACAAATGCTGTTAACTTGACAGATGGATTAGATGGATTAGCAGCAGGTGCTGCTGTTCTTACTCTTGGTGCTTATATTTTAATTGGAGTTTTTGAATTTAATCAGAATTGTTCTTTTGAACAAAACGCTACGTGTTATGACGTTAGAGATCCATTAGATCTTGCAGTATTTGCAGCAAGTGTCGCCGGAGCATGTATCGGATTTTTATGGTGGAACACCGCTCCTGCAAAAATATTTATGGGTGACACTGGATCTCTGGCAATTGGAGGAGCAATCGCAGGTCTTGCCATTATGACAAGAACACAACTATTGATTGCTTTTCTAGCAGGACTTTTTGTGTTAATTACAATTTCGGTAATTTTACAAGTCGGTTCATTTAAATTAACTGGTAAACGAATCTTTAAAATGGCACCATTGCATCATCACTTTGAGATGCTTGGATGGCCAGAGATTCAAATCGTTGTTCGTTTTTGGGTAATTCATGGAGCATTTGTTGCAGCTGGTCTTGCTTTGTTTTATGCAAGTTGGGTCAGGGCATGATCGATTGGTTAAGACACAACAGAAATAGTGACTGGACCAAAGTAAATGCTTGTGTTGTTGGCTTAGGAGTTGCAGGATTTGCGGCAGCTGATGCATTGATTGAAATGGGAGCAAATGTTTCGATCATTGATCAAGGTTCAGGGGATGTACAAAAAGAACATGCCACAGTTTTAGAAATTCTGGGAGCCAAAACTTATCTAAATTACACAGGAGAAATTCCTGCTCAAACAAATCTTTTAGTAGTTTCACCAGGTGTCAAACCTAATTCAAAAATTATTTCTGAAGCCAATTTAAAAAAAATTGAAATTTGGGGAGAATTTGAACTTGCCTGGAGATTAAGAAATTTAGAATTTCCTACACCATGGTTATTTGTGACTGGAACTAATGGGAAAACAACAGCAACTTTGATGCTTTCTTCAATTTTAAACGCAGCAGGACTAAAAGCACCAGCTGTAGGAAATATCGGAGAATCATTGGTGAGTGCAGTTATGGATCCAATGCCTGCAGATGTTCTTGCGGTAGAGGTGGGTGCACCACAACTTCCTTTTTTAAGAAATGTATCCGCACATTCTGCAGTTTGTTTAAATTTAGCTCAAGATCATTTGGATCATTTCGAGACTTTTGAAAATTATCGAAATACAAAAGCTCTTGTTTACAGAAATGTTCAAAAATCTGCTGTTTATAACGTAGATGATCCTGTAACAGAAAAAATGGTTGAAGAAGCAGATGTCATAGAAGGGGCCAGAGCCATTGGATTTACTATGGGCGTTCCTGGACTTTCGATGTTTGGATTAGTTGAAAATGTTTTGGTTGATAGAGCATTTGTAGAAGATAGAAAAACTCATGCGCAAGAACTTTGCACAATTGAAGATCTCTCGTCAAATGCTCCCCACAACATTGCTAATGCACTTGCTGCCGCTGCACTTGCTAGATCCTATGGCGTTGA
Organism: uncultured Bifidobacterium sp.; assembly: GCA_964655115.1. GTDB lineage: Bacteria > Actinomycetota > Actinomycetes > S36-B12 > UBA5976 > ATZT02. The sequence goes on along the minus strand of CAZZKM010000015.1, from coordinate 12,661 downwards.
ACCAATTCATGTCAGAGATGGTTTAAGAAATTTTGTTCCAGCACCACATCGAATTTCTTTGATTGGTGAAATTGAAGGAGTTAAATTTATTGATGACTCCAAAGCTACAAACTGTCATGCGGCACAAACATCGATTCAAGCCTTTGAAAATGTGATTTGGATTGCAGGTGGTTTGTCAAAAGGTCAAGATTTTTCAGAATTAATCACTAAAAATGCAAAAAAAATTAAAGCTGCCGTGTTGTTAGGAAAAGATAAAGACATAATTTTTAATACAATTAAAAGTATTGCTCCAGATATGCCTATAAAACTAATTGAAAGAAGCGACGAAGAAGCGATGCTAGAAGTAGTTCAAGCAGCAAAATCTTTTGCTTCAAGTGGTGACACTGTTTTACTTGCTCCAGGATGTGCTTCTTGGGATATGTTCAAAGATTACAAAGCAAGAGGCAATGCTTTTACTGATGCATTTAATAAAATAAAAGGTGCAAAATAATGGCGAGTAAGCAAGATTCAATCACTAAATCTGTTAAATCAAATGATCAATTATCAAGTAAGCATTACTACGCATTACTAATTTCTATTTTTGCACTTTTATTTATTGGAATAGTTATGATTTTGTCTGCTTCAACAACTGTTTCATACAAACAATTTGATAATCAATATGTAATTTTCTTGCGTCAATTAATGTTTGCCGCAATCGGGGTAGTGATAATGCTTTTTATAAGTAGACTTCCTAAAGTTTTCTTTCATAAATGGGCACACATTGGTTTATGGATTTCACTAATTTTGTTGGTTTTAGTTTTAATTCCTGGAATAGGTATATCTGTGGCAGGTCAAAGAAATTGGATAAGTTTATGGGGTCCGTTTAGACTTCAACCAAGTGAAATTGCAAAACTAACCTTTATTATTTGGGGTTCGGTCGTATTAAGCAGACAAATCAAAACTCGAATAACAACTTGGCAAAATTTATTGGTTCCAGTATTTCCAGTTGGAATATTGATTGCAGTTTTAATTGTCATGGAAGGTGATTTAGGTACAACTTTAATTATTGGACCGATAGTGTTAGCACTTTTTTATGCAGCTGGTGCTCCTTTAAAAATGTTTAGTTGGGCAATTTTAGCGGGACTTGTAGGAATTTTTGTTTTATCTATTAGAGAAGGATATAGAGTTCAAAGATTTGTGTCATGGCTAAATCCCACAGCAGAAAATCAAGACGCAGGTTGGCAAGTACTTCATGGTAAATATGCACTTGCAACAGGTGGTTGGACTGGAATTGGACTTGGGGCAAGTCGAGAAAAGTGGGGTTGGTTACCTGCAGCTCATACCGATTTTATTTTTGCAGTGGTGGGAGAGGAACTTGGATTAGTAGGAACAGTAATTGTTTTAGTTTTAATTGGAACAATTGGTTATGTGGCTCTAACTTTAGCTCGAAAAACTAATGACTTTTTCACAAGACTTATTGCAACATCAGTGATGGCTTGGATTGTGGTTCAGTCATTTATAAATATTGGTGCAGTATTGGCTCTTCTTCCAGTAACAGGAGTTCCTTTACCTTTAGTTTCCTATGGAGGATCTTCTTTAATTTTTACCTTGGCCGCACTGGGAGTATTGTTAGCAGTTTTAAGAGCAGAACCAAGTGTAAAAAATGAATTAAAGAGTCAAAAGAAACTCAAAAGAATTAAAATATGAAATCAATTGCACTTGCAGCTGGGGGCACTGCAGGACATATACAACCAGCTCTTGCTTGTGCCCGAATCTTAAAAAATAAAAATTCACAATTATCAATTTTTTTTATAGGAACATCTAAAGGATTAGAGCAACAATTAATTCCAACTACTGGATTTGAATTAAACTTAATTCCAGCAGTTCTACTTCCAAGAAAATTAAATTTTGAGATTATTTCTTTTCCTTTTAAATTAATCCAAAGTATTTCGATAACGTTAAAAATTTTTAAAGAAAAAAATGTCGGCTGTGTAGTGGGATTTGGTGCCTACGTTTCTTTGCCTGCCTATATTGCTGCTTTTTTGAAAGGAATTCCAGTTATTGTTCACGAGGGTAACAAGAAACCAGGTTTTGCCAATAAAATTGGATCTTTGATTGCAAAAGAAGTGTTTGAGATGTTTCCAGGATCTATTAAGAAAGCAAAAACTATTGGAATGCCAATAAGGCAGGAGTTAAAGGATTTTCAAAAAGAAAACTTAAAAAATGCAGCATTAAAGTTTTTTAATTTAAATGAAAATTTTAAAACTTTACTAGTTTTCGGGGGTTCACAAGGAGCAAAGTCAATAAATAAAGCCATTGAGGAATTGATTCCACTTATTGACGGGAAAAATATTCAAGTAATTCATGCTTTGGGGCAAAAAAATGAAGTAAATCAAGATTTAAAAAGTTATTCTTTTTATCACCCGTACCCTTATCTTGAAAGAATGGATTTGGCATATTCGGTGTCTGATTTAGTTGTATCAAGAGCTGGAGCCATGACAATCGCGGAGCAAACACTTCTGGGATTGCCTGCAATATATGTTCCATTCGCGGTTGGAAATGGTGAGCAAATTTTAAATGTTCAGGAAATAATACGTGCTGGAGCTGGCTTTTTGGTTTTAGATTCAGAAATTACTGGTAAAAAAATCTATGATTTAATCATGGGCAATATTTTTGATGAAAATAAATTAACCTCCATGAGTCAAAAAGCGAAAAGTTTTGGTTTAAAAGATGCAGATATTGAAATAGCGAACAAAGTACTAGATTTGCTACAAGTAGGAAATAAATAATGGAAATTAATCAAGAAGTAAAAAGTTTAGGTCGCGTTCACATCCTTGGCATTGGAGGAGCAGGGATGTCAGGAATCGCACGACTTTTAGTTGCTCAGGGTGTTGCCGTAAGTGGTTCTGATGCAAAAGACTCAAGAAGGATAGAGGCATTAAGAAAATTAGGAGTGAAAGTTTTTATTGGACATGATGTAAAAAACTTAGAAAATGTCGACACCGTAATTCATTCAACAGCGATAAAGCCAAATAATATCGAATTGAAACAAGCGATGGATTCAGGTTTAAAAATATTAAAAAGAAGTGATGCTTTGGGAGTTCTTACCAGACAATTTGAAACTATTGCGGTTTCTGGAACTCATGGAAAAACCACGACAACTTCAATGGTCACAGTTGCCTTACAAGCTTGTGGACAAGATCCAACTTTTGCAATTGGAAGTGAGTTGTCAGAGACAGGATCTAATGCTCACTTAGGCGAGGATAAATTATTTGTTGTTGAAGCAGATGAATCAGATGGAACTTTTTTACAGCTTTCACCTAAAGTTGTCATAGTTACAAATGTTGAAGCAGATCATCTAGATCATTGGCAAACTTTAGAAAGAATAGAAAAAGCCTTCGTTGAGTTTACAGAATTAACAAAGACTAGATCTGGATTTGCAGTTATCTGCCAGGATGACCTAGGTGCAAGAAAATTAATAGAAATTGCAAAATCAAAGTCAGTAAATGTTTTAACATACGGACAAAGTGAAAATAGCGATCTTAAGATTTCAAATTTAAAGTTGGGCGTTCCAGGACCCACTTTTGATTTGATTTTTAAAGGTAAAAATATTGGAAATTTAAGTCTTAAAGTATTGGGAACCCATAATGCATTAAATGCAGCAGCTGCTTTACTTGTTGGGCTTGAACTGGGATTTGATTTTGAAAAACTGAAACAAGGAATCTCTAATTTTTCTGGAACCCGTAGAAGATTTGAATTTAAAGGAAGTATTAATGGAATTAGACTTTACGATGATTACGCACATCATCCAACCGAAATAGCAGCCACCTTGAAAGCAGCAAGAGATGTCGTTAAAGATGGCAAAATAATTGTTGCTTTCCAAGCTCATCATTATTATCGAACTGCTTTATTTAATAAGGAATTTGGTCAAGCCCTGGGACTTGCAGATAACGTTGTGGTTTTAGAAGTTTTTGCGCCGGGAGAAGAAGCTATTCCTGGAGCAAGTGGTCAAACGATGGCATCATTCGTGCCATTGCCAACGTCACAAGTAATTTTTGAACCATCTTTATCTAAAGTCGCAAATCATTTGGTTTCATGGGCAAAACCAAATGACATTATTATGACTTTGGGAGCAGGAGACATTGGATTACTGGCTCCAGAAGTTTTAAATCTTCTAGAAAATAAATAAGTTCAGTGGTTAAAAAACACATTAAAAAACGTATTCAATTTCTAACTTTGTTTCTTTTAGCAATAGTTGCAACGTTAATTTATCTAGGCTGGTATTCACCTTTTTTGACTGTAAAAAAAGTAGAGGTTCGAGGAAATCAAGTCGTTTCTACTGATTCAATACTGGAACTGGCTCAAATTCAACCAAATATTCAGTTATTGAGAGTAAATGTAGCTCAAACAACTGAAAGAATTAAAACTATTAGTCAAATAAAAAGTGTTGATGTCAGAAGGGGATGGCCGGCAACTTTAGTAATTGAAGTTGTTGAACGAACCCCATTAGCCATAACTGATACAGCTGAAGGAAGATTTTTAGTAGATGAATCTGGTGTGGCTTATCAACCAGTTACCCCTGAGACAAATCTGCCATTAGTTTTAGGTCTTGATGATCAAAGTAGGGCAATAGGTATTAAAGCTTGGCAAAGTTTTCCAGCATGGCTTCAAGCTGAAGTTGTTTCAACCACAGTAGATAATCCAAATACAATTTGGTTTTTATTAACAAGTGGAAGAAGAGTGGATTGGGGAAATTTAGATAAAGCTAATGAAAAAGCGGCTGTATTGAAAGTTTTAAGAAGAATGGCATCTTCATCTTACGATGTTTCTACTCCAGAAGTTCCTGTAGTTAAACCTTAAAAATCACTGGTAGCAACATATTTAATTTCGAGATATTCATCAATACCTTCATAGCCACCTTCTCGGCCTAATCCAGATTGCTTTACACCGCCAAATGGCGCAGAAGGATCTGAAACTAAACCTCTATTTAATCCGATCATGCCAACTTGAAGCTGTTCGCAAACTTTTAGACCGCGTGCAAGATTTTTTGAGTAAACATAACCTGCTAAACCGTATTCGCTTTTGTTTGCAATACTTAACGCTTCATTTTCATCTTTTACTTTTACAACTGCAGCTACTGGTCCAAAAACTTCTTCTTGCACAATTCTTGCTTCTGGTTTTACATTTCCCAAAACTGTTGCAGGGTAATAACAACCAGGTCCAGCAGATGGTGTACCACCAACTATTTGGTTTGCACCTTTTTCTAAAGCGTCTTTAACTAATTCGCCAACTGAACCTACAGCTTTTCTATTTACTAGTGGAGCAAGGGTGGTGTCAGAGTTTGTGCCATGTCCAACTTTTAATGCACCCATTCTTTGGGCTAATTTCGAAACAAATTCATCGTGAACTTTTTCTTGCACAAAGAATCTATTTGCCGCCGTACAAGCCTGTCCGCCATTGCGCATTTTTGCAATCATTGCTCCATCAATTGCTGCATCAATGTCAGCGTCATCCAAAACGATAAATGGAGCGTTGCCACCTAATTCCATAGAGCAATTTAAAACTCTTTCAGATGCTTTTTTCAAAAGCATTTTTCCAATTCCAGTTGAACCTGTAAATGACAGTTTTCCAACTCGCTCATCATTTAATGCCGCATCTGTTAATGGTCCAGGTTTATTTGTTTGAAGAACTGAAACAGTTCCAGGAAGTGCTCCAGCATCAAGCAATATTTTGCTGATTAAAAGAGCAGTTAAAGGTGTTTCTGATGCAGGTTTCAAAATAGCTGCACATCCTGCCGCTAAGGCAGCACCTACTTTTCGTGTGTACATGGCCGCTGGAAAATTCCAAGGAGTAATTAAAAATGCTATGCCTATTGGTTGTTTGTATGTCAAAATTTTGTTGGCACCACTTGGTGCATGTCTTAAAGATCCATCTATTCTTACTGCTTCCTCTGAAAACCATCTAAAAAATTCAGCTGCATATAAAACTTCTGCTTTGGCATCAACTAAAGTTTTTCCATTTTCTAAAGACATTAAAAAGGCTATATCATCGGCTTGCTGAATCATGAGTTCAAAAGTTTTTCTTAAAACTTCTCCGCGAACTCTTGGTGCAGTTTTTGACCATTTTTCTTGTGCAATTACTGCGATATCTAAGGCTTTTTGTAAATCTTTTACACCAGCATTTGAAACTTTAGTGAGCAATTCTCCGTTGGCAGGATCTAAAACCTCAAAATCTTCATTTTCACCTTTTACAAATTCACTACCAATTAATAAACCTGTAGGGACTTTTGACAGAAGTTCTTTGGTTTTACTTAAATCTGGATTTTGAACAGAATCTGGAACTTGTATAAGTTGTGCAGTCATAAATTAATCCAATCACCTTTTAAAAATCGGTTGAATTTTGGGGTATTTTTAAAAAGGAATTTCATCATCTTCTTCAATACTTTCCATAATTGAGGCAGATAAACCTAATGCTTTTATAACTCTTTCCTCGTCTTTAAGGTTTCTTGCCGGTCCAATTTCAATAATCTCACCAGTTTTTAAATCAATTTGCAGTCCATCGATGTCAGCTGTTACTAGGTCTTGGTTTGAAAATTCACAAAAATCCTTAACTTTGCACCAATTGCAAGGGGGATTTGTTGACGGAGCAAATAATGTATCGCTGGCCCAGTTGTCAACTTGTTCAGCTAGAACTGACCATGCTTTATTAAGAACTTTTGAGTCTTTGCAATCCCAGCTAATTATTTTTTGTGCATTTGGAGTTATTAATTCAAGTTCTAAAACTATTTTTTCAAAATTGCCCAGTTTATTCAATATGTTTTTAGGAATACAGTTACTTGATACCAATTTTACGGCTAATGGTAATTGTGGATATACATCAAAAAATAAATCATTTTCAATATCTTTTATGTTATTAGTAGTTTTAACTTCTCTCCAATAAAGAGTGTTATTTTTTACATACAAAATATCTGGTCTTGTTCCTATAGTTATATCACTATCAGTATCAAAAGCAATAACTTCAACTTCAGTTTCTACTTTTGTATTTGAATCTATTGAGCAGTTACTAATATGTTGATTTAAGTAGTCTTTAGTTGCATCTATTTCACTCATCGTCCAGGACAAATCATGACTAATTTCACCAATTTTATTAATAATCAATAAATCAGATTCTTGGCATTTTTTATTTCTCTTGTGAGCTTTTTCAAGCCATTGATGAACTAAGAGGCCACGTTGTTGAGACTGTGATGTTGATTCACTAAGTGTTCTCAAACCTAATTCTTCAATTAAATAATATTGTCTTGGACATTTGCGATAAATATTTAATTTAGATGGCGAATACGACTTGGGCCAAGGTGCATACGAAGTGATACCTAAAATTCCTGGCTTAATTGCAAGAGTAGGGCAATAGATATTTGCTTTACAGTTTCGACAATTAGAACTAGGTTTCGCTAAACCTCCATTAATTCTTTCCTTGGCAACTTCAAAGGTTTTTTGCTCGAACCATTTTCTAGCTTCAGTTGGATTCGTATCTACAATTAATGAAACACTTTGATCTAGACAGCCAATTTCTCTTATTCTTATCCTAGTTAAATTTTGATTTATTTTTGAAACAGGATCTCTTTCTATATTCCAAGTGGATTCACTATGTGTAACGCCATCAGCCAAAACTCGAAGCGCGACTCCAAGCTTAGTTTCGTTTGGAATACTCAATCCAGCTTTTGAGTATTTTAATAATCTAAATTCTCTTACTGAATTATCTTTATTTGTTAGAAAAATTCCCCAAGCAAACCACTCCACATGCTGATTATCGTCAATATCAAATGCCTGAATTAGTTCTAATTCTGTAAATTCTATTCCATCTTTTTCATCAATTTGTTTAGCTTTTTCAAAAGTTTTTAAATAACCAATTAGTGCTTTATGAGCCCAAAGCTTGTGAGATTTCTCAACTCTTCTTTGATTTTGACTTATTATTTCAGTTAATAGATGATCAGCTAATTCATCGTGATCAAAGTCAACTTTTGTAAGTAAACCTTGATTAATACCCAAAATCAAAGCTTCTAGAACTATGCCAAGAGGAAAAGATTCAAAATCTAGATATCTGACTGGCACATAACCGTCAATAATTTTGGCACTTGGTCTTGATTTTAAAGAAATTAAATCAAGGCATGCCTTATCTTTATCAGCAGAAATTTGTGTGGCACTAATTCTCAAAAAACCTGATTTTTTATATTCAAAACCTGGTTTCCAGTTGTCTTCTAATTGATAAATCATTAATTCTCTTCCCCAAATGGCAACATATCCATTCCAATATTTTGATTATTTGTTTTATTTCTATCTCTTTTTTCAAGATTTAGTTTTTGTAATACTTCATCAGATTCATTACTTCCAGGAATTGGCGCAGAGGAGTTTTTTGCAGGACATACCTTTAGAAAAGCACAGGATTTGCAAATTGTGCCAGGATTAGCGTTCCAAGTTAATTTTTCTAAAGATTTTTCCATCTTTTTTCTAGTGGTCACCAAATGATGTACTGCTCGATCAATTGCAGATTTGTAAGTTGGGCGATTTACTCGATCCCTACCTGGAAGATAAATAAGTTCAACTTCATCAACTTTAATTCCATTTTCTTGAAGTCCTGCAGCATAAAGCATTACTTGACGTAAAGAATCAGATAAATATTGAGGTGCAGGTTTTTTGCTCGTTTTATAATCAGTGATTTTCACAAGTCCATCCCTTGTGATTCGATCAAGCCGACCATATAGTTTTACAGAATCAAAAATAGCTGATATTGGTCTTTCTAAGTCCTCTAAACTTATTTCAATTTTAGCTGGATCTTCCAAATCAAAATAGCCTTTTAGTGATTCTGCGCTTTTATCTTTTAAAATTGAAATATCATCTTCTTTCAACCATCTTGAATTTATGTTAATTATTTCTTCGCCGTTTTCCCTTAAAAGATTCCATGCCGCATCTTTTGTTCTTTTTTCTTGATTTATTTTCAATAAATTTTCGAGAACATTATGTACAAGTGTTCCAATAATTTGAGCTAAAGTTGTGGGTTCTCGCCAGCCTGCAACTGATGAAAACCAATACGCTAAGTTACAACGATCAAAATTAGAAAGTTGGCTAGGAGAGACGTGTAAGGGAAGTGTTTTTCCTATATCAATTACTTTTACAGGAACTTGTTTATCATCTGCCATTTTAGAAATTAGTTTATGAAATAAAACATTTACATAGTCTTTACTGCAGCTACTACTTTGGCAAGAGAATCTTTTGCATCGCCAAAAAGCAAAGTGGTTTTTTCATTGAATAATAATTCATTTTCAACACCAGCAAATCCAGGTCTCATTGATCTTTTCATGAAAACTATTTGCTCTGCTTGATCAGCATTTAAAATTGGCATACCAAATATTGGAGACGTTGAATCTGTTCTTGCTGCAGGATTTACTACATCATTTGCTCCAACTACAACAGCAACTGAAGTGCTAGCAAATTCCGAATTAATTTCATCCATTTCTTTTAATTGTTCATATGGAACATCTGCTTCAGCAAGCAACACATTCATATGTCCAGGCATTCTTCCTGCCACAGGATGTATTGCATATTCCACTTCAACACCTTTAGAAATTAATAAATCAACTAACTCTCGTAAAGTTTGTTGTGCTTGCGCAACAGCTAATCCATAACCTGGAACAATAATTACTTTAGAAGCGTAAGTAAGCATGATTGCAATATCGTTTGGTCCAGCACTTTTTACTGGTCGATCTGTTGCTGATGCAGCTTGTGAACTTGCAGTTGCAGTAAATGCTCCAAACAATGTTGAAGTTAATGGACGTCCCATAGCTTTTGCCATTAATTGAGTTAACAAAGTTCCTGAGGCTCCAACTAAAGTTCCCGCAACTAAAAGCAAAACGTTGTCTAATACATATCCACTTGCAGCAACAGAAAGTCCAGTAAAGGCGTTAAGCAAACTAATTACGATAGGTACATCTGCGCCACCAACTGGAAGCACAAACAAAATTCCCAAAATTAGAGATAAAACCACCAGGACCCATAAAGCCCAAATTTCTGGGAAAACTAATAAATATATTGAGAAGAATAAAGTAGCAATTGCTGTGCCAATTGTGATAGTTCTTCCCAAAGGTAAAACCACAGGGCGAGAAGTCATTAATTCTTGAAGTTTTAAAAAAGTTACAATTGAGCCGGTAAATGAAACAGAACCAATAACTACTGTAAATACAGTTGCAAGTAAGGCAATAAAGCTTTCCTCTTTACCTGCATTTAAAAATTCGATTACAGAAACAGCCATAGCTGCACCGCCACCAACACCATTGAAGAGAGCAACCATTTGTGGCATCTGAGTCATTTGAACACGTCGAGCCGCAAAAAAACCAAAGATAGTTCCAATTGCAACTGCAATTAAAATCCAATTTAAATGCTTTAAATTACTTTCGGAAAAGAAAACAATTGCAACAGCGGCAATTGCTCCTACAGCACCAACTCGGTTACCAAGTCTTGCAGTTTTTGGTGACGATAATGCTTTTAGTGCAAAAATAAATGCGAGTGCTGCACCAAGATTTGCTAATTGTGACCAAACAGGTGTCATTTGTTTTCACCTGACTTATTCTTTTTTGATTTAAACAGTTCCAACATTCGATCAGTGACAACAAATCCGCCCACCATATTTATAGTGGCAAGGACTACTGCAGCTAAACCTAGAAATAATTCCAGATTTGAATCAGCATGGCCTGTAACAATAATGGCTCCAACTAAAATCACACCGTGAATTGCATTTGCTCCAGACATTAGGGGGGTATGCAAAATTGTGGACACTTTAGATACCACTTCAAATCCAACAAAAATACTTAATATAAAAATCGTCAATAAAGCAATGCCTGCATCCATTAAATAATCACCCCTGATTCATCTCTGTTTTAACAAATTCATTTGTAATTTCACCATCAATAACAAGAGCACTGCCAGAAATAACTTCATCATTTTTATCCAAAACAATCATTGATTCTTTAACTAAGAATGACAGTAGTGAAATAACATTTCCTGAATAAAGAAATGATGCATCTGGTGCCATTTCTGAAGCTATGTTTTGTCCTCCCCAGATTTTTACACCATTTAATTCAATTATTTTTCCAGCAACCGAACCTTCAACATTGCCACCATTTTCTGCAGCCATGTCAGCAATTACTGATCCAGGTTTCATTCCTGCAAGCATTTTTGAAGTTACTAATCTTGGTGCAGGTCTTCCAGGCACTGCCGCTGTTGTAATTAATACATCTGTTGCGGTTATATGGGTAGTTAGCAATTCTTGTTGCAATTTAGTTCTTTCTTGATCCATTTCCTTTGCATAACCACCTGAGCCTTCAACAACAGGTAAATCAAGTTCTATAAAAGTTGCTCCTACTGATTTAACTTCGTCTTTACTTGCAGTCCTTACGTCATACCCAGAAACTATTGCACCTAGTTTTTTTGCTGTTGCCATTACTTGAAGTCCAGCAACACCTGCACCAATAACTAAAACTTTTGAAGGTCTAATTGTTCCAGAAGCAGTCATGACTAAAGGAAACATTTTTGGAAGAAGAGAGGCTGCAGTAACCATGGTGTGATATCCAGAAACTGTGGCTTGGGAAGTTAATGCATCTGCGCTTTGAGCACGTGAAATTCTTGGAACAAAATCAAATGATAAAAGCGTTGCTCTGGAATTGATGATTTCTTTAATATTGTCTTTATCTCTTTTCGCTTGAGCAAATGAAATACAAATTGCACCAGGTTTTAAATTTTTGGAAAGATTTACACTTAATGTTGCAACTGAAGCAATAACGTCTGCATTTTTTATCGAACTTGTTATATCCGTAACTACTTTTGCTCCATTTTTTTCGTATTCACTATCTGGATATAAGGAAAGTAATCCTGCATCTTTTTCAATATGAATTTCAAATCCAAGTTTGATTAATTTGTTTAGAGTAGAAGGAGTGGCAGCTACTCTTTTTTCTCCTGCTTTTGTTTCTTTTGGAACAACCAAAAGCATGAAATTCTCCTTGTTTAGAAATAGAAACGAACCAAGTCAAACTCTATTCATTCCTAGGTAGAAAATCTGCACTATATATATGTATGCAACACGCCGAGTCGCATGTTTGGTAACAAGGGAATTCAAGCCTAAATTTTGTTTGCTTATTTAACACAGGAACTTTTAGCCTCAACTTGAGGTTAATAGTTTTGCCGAGGGAGAAAATTAGTGGTTGCACCACAGAATTACTTAGCGGTTATAAAAGTTGTTGGCATCGGTGGCGGCGGTGTTAATGCTGTCAATCGCATGATTGAAGCCGGATTAAAAGGTGTTGAATTTGTTGCCATAAATACTGACGCACAAGCTCTTTTAATGAGTGATGCGGATGTAAAACTTGATATAGGTCGTGAATTAACAAGAGGCCTTGGTGCAGGTGCAGATCCATCTGTGGGAAGACAAGCTGCAGAGGATCACATTGAAGAATTAAGAGATGTATTAAAAGGTTCTGACATGGTTTTTGTTACCGCAGGTGAAGGCGGCGGAACTGGTACTGGTGGCGCACCGGTAGTTGCAAGAGTTGCAAAAGAAGTTGGCGCTTTAACAATTGGTGTTGTAACTAAACCATTTAATTTCGAAGGAAAAAGAAGAATCTCACAAGCAGAATCTG
>CAZZKM010000014.1:0-29325 GCA_964655115.1 uncultured Bifidobacterium sp. | reverse complement strand
GCTCATTGTGTTTTCTCCGTTAGGGAGTAGTAGTGATAAAGATAAGAGTACTTCAACATCGCTTGATGCTTGAGTTTGGACAGGTAAAAATGGTAAAAAAGTGTATTTTTAGCCTCTAAATCAACTAATTATGAATCTTGATTAGCACTTGTATTTGGTTTTAACTCTGATCTGATGTCTATCTTCCAACCAGTAAGACGCGCAGCCAATCTAGCATTTTGTCCTTCTCGACCAATTGCTAAAGACAATTGAAAATCGGGAACTAAAACTTGAGCACTTCTTGATTCTAAATCAGTAACAGTAACTTGGGAAACTTTTGCAGGAGATAATGCATTAGCTATAAATGTGGCCGGATCCAAAGAAAAATCAACGATATCAATTTTTTCTCCACCTAATTCATTCATAACATTTCTTACTCTTTGACCCATAGGTCCAATACAAGTGCCTTTTGGACTTATTTGTGGATCATGAGATAAAACTGCAATTTTTGTTCTATGACCAGACTCTCTTGCCACGGCAACTATTTCCACCACTCCCTGTTGCACTTCTGGAGCTTCTAATTCAAATAAACCCTTTACTAAACCAGGATGAGTTCTTGACAAAGTAATTTGTGGACCTTTGTTTCCTTTACGAACCGAAACTATAAAGCATTTTATTCTTGTTCCATGTTGATAATTTTCTCCCGGAACTTGTTCTTGTGCAGGAATAAAACCTTCAATTCCATCTGCAAGTTTTACATCTATTAAATTCGGATCCTTACCTTGTTGAACAACACCAGAAATTATTGTATTTTCTCTTTTTAAATAGTCTTTAAAAACTTGATCATCTTTGACATCTCGCATTTTTAAAAATAAAACTTGTTTAGCAGTTGCAGCAGCGACCCTTGCAAAATCTGCAGGCGTATCATCAAATTCTTTGAGTACATTACCAGCTTCATCTAATTCTTGAACTTTTACTTCAACATGACCTGTTTTTTTATCCATAATAACTTTGGCATTTTCATGTGAACCTGGATTTCTTTTATAGGCAGCCATTAATGATTCTTCAATTGCAAAAACCACTTTTTCCCAAGATAATTCTTTTTCTTTAACTAATTGCTTTAATGTTTTTATGTCTATATCCATGATTAATTCTTTTTCGGATTAAATTCGACTTGGATGATTGCTTTGTCAATATCTGGATACTGAAAAGTTTGTAATTTTCCTTTAATTTCAAGTTGTACTTGTAATTCTTCTACAGCTTTAATTCTTCCTTCAAATACATTAGTTTTGGAATGAACTTTTACTAATCTACCTAAATTCTTTTTCCAGTGCCTTAATTTTGTTAAAGGTCTATCAATTCCAGGAGAACCAACGTCTAATGTATATGTCTTGTCCCCCATTAGTGAATTTTCATCAAAAAAATCCGAAAGTTTAGTTGAAAGATTTGCAACTTCATCAAGAGTTATTCCTGAATCTTTATCGACCAAAACTTGCACGATAGTATTTTTTCCAGCAGATTTAAGAATTACTTCTTCTAATTCAAAATTTAACTTATTAACTATTGGAGTGATTTTGTCAAAAATATCCTCACGCGTCGTCATAGGTAAACTCCCTAGCGTGTAGATATCAGTGTTCAATTGGGTCTTGCAGTTGTATATATAGAGTAGCGCTAATTAGGAAAAGCAAGAAATCTGAACGTGAAAGATTAGGTAAAAAGTAGGTTAACTTGATAAGTAGAAGAAGCTTGATAATTAGTTCAGGTGCCTTAACCCTTGCTGCTTGTTCAAATACTGGAATAAATTTCGCAGAACCTACATTTGAAGAATTGTTAACTCAAGAATTCATTACTAGAACTTATTCACTGGTGGATTTATATTTTGCTGGAATTAATCAAGAAAGAAGTTATAGAACACAATTAATTCAATTGAGAGACCATCATCTAACTCACTTAACGCTTTGGACTAAAGAAGAAACCTCAACCCCAAATCCTTCACCCACAGGTTTACAAGTTGCTAGTATCAAACAACTAATTTTAGCTGAAGAAGATCATTTCAATTTTTGCATTTCTAACATTACAAAAACAAATGATCAACAAATACTACAAAACCTTGGTCAAATATCAGCAAGTATTAATCAACATATTTATTGGTTAAACAAAATGATTACTCCAATTGCACTACCTGATAATGCACAATTTGAAGGTTCAGATGTTGGTGATAATTAATGACTCAAGCACCAAGTCCAAATTCTTCAATTGCTCCAAATCAAGAAATCATAGATAAAATAAATGCAATTGTCGAAGGAGAAAATGCTGCTGTTTGGGCATTTGGCTATCTTTTGTCTTTCATCCCGGAAGAAAATAAAGACTATGCTGCTTCAGTTTTTAATATCCATCGAGATCAAAGAGACATCTTTAGATTAAAATTAAGGGATTTAAACCAAATCCCCCCACGTCCTAAAGAAAATTATCAATTACCTTTTATTGTTAATGACATTGTCACAGCTTATGAATTAGCTGTATTTATTGAAAATAGACTAATCGGAATCTACTTACAATTATTTAAAGTAATTGAAGTTGAAAATAGAAAAGAAATTTTAGATTTTGCGCTGAAATCTTCTATCAGATTACTTGAATTTAAGGATCGACCAAGAGCGCTTCCTGGAAGTGTTGATTAATTCCAAATTTGAATTCCTAGTCGAATTGCACTTGCAAATGCAACAAAAGCAACAACGTATTTAACAAATTTGGTTCCTTGCCAAAGTGCTGTTTTAGCACCAAATACTCCCCCAAAAATATTTGAGATTGACAAAATTAGAGCAAGCTTCCACAAAATACTTCCCGTAATTGCAAATACTAAAATTGCTCCAAAATTAGTTGCAAGGTTTACTATCTTGGCTCCGATTGATGCGTTTAAATATTTTTGTCCTAAAACTCCAACGAAAAGTGCAATTAGAAAAGTACCAGTTCCTGGTCCAAATGCTCCATCATAAAATCCAATTGAAAATCCAATTGAAATTGAAATCAGTAATGAATCTTTTCTAGTTTTATTTGTTGATTTTGAATAATCCGGGCGAACAAGTATCCAAAATCCCACTAAAATCAAAACTACAAAAACTATTGGTTCAAATGAATTTCTAGGTAAATTTGAAGAAAAAATTGCTCCTAAAATTGATCCCATTAGGCCAAAAAATGCCATAGGTAATTTGTTTTTAATTTCTTCAGGTTTTTTTTGAAAATATGTTATTGATGCACTTGCAGTACCTAGAACTTGAGCGGCTTTATTAGTGCCCAGTAATTCTGCAGGAGTTGCATTTGGAAGACCAAATAAAAGTGCAGGAAAGTGGATTAATCCTCCCCCTCCACCGATAGCATCAACCCAACCTGCAAGAAATGCTGCAAGCAGTAAAAAAATAATTATTTCAATAGAAGGCATTTAATTTAATATTTTTTAATTTCAGAGTACAAATTATTCAATTCAACATCTCTACTTTCACCTGTTTTTCTTATTCGTAATTCAACTTTGTTTTCAGAGAGTTTTTTTCCAATAATTAAAATCAGAGGCATACCCAATAGCTCTGCATCATTAAATTTAACTCCAGGGGAAACATTTTTGCGGTCATCATAAATTACTGAATAACCTATCTTGTTTAATTCTTGGGAAATTTCAGAAGCTTTAGAAAAAATTTCTTCATCTTTTCCTGCTGCTACTACGTGAATATCTAGCGGTGCAACATTTTTTGGCCAAACAATTCCTTTTTCGTCATGGTTTTGTTCAATAATTGCAGCAACTGCTCTTGAAACTCCGATTCCATAAGAACCCATGGTTACAACTTGTGATTTGCCATTTTCATCTAAAACTGTTAAATCAAGAGCTTTTGCATATTTTTGTCCAAGTTGAAAAATATGACCGATTTCAATTCCTCGAGCAATTTCTAAACTTTGCGAACACTTAGGACAAATATCGCCTTCTCTAATTTCTGCAGCTTCAATAATTCCATCAGATTGAAAATCTCGTCCAAAAACTAAATCGTATACGTGTTTACCAGAAATATTTGCTCCTGTTATCCAACGAGTACCCTTTACAATTCGAGGATCAGTTAAATATTTAATTTTGCTTTTTGATTTAATCCCTAAAACTTGTGGGCCAATATAGCCTTTAACTAACTCTTTGAATTTTGGAAAATCATCTTCTTCAAAAACTCTAACTGTTGCTGGAGATACACTTGCCTCAAGTCTTTTTAAATCTACTTCTCGATCTCCAGGAATTCCAATTACTAAAGGCTCGTTCCTGCCGTCAGGAAAAGTAAGCATGACTACAACATTTTTTAAAGTATCACTTGCTTGCCAATTTCTATCTTCTCGTTTCAAATCTTTTCGAGAATTACTTACCTCAACTAGTGAATCAATTGTTGGTGTGTTTGGAGTGTCTTCCACGTGAAATGCTTTTACATGTGAAAAATCAAAGTCATTAGGTTTTGGAGTTTCTACAGCTTCAACATTTGCTGCGTAATTACATTTTGTGCACTTAACGTAAGTATCTTCTCCAAATTCACACGGAGCCAAAAACTCCTCACTTTTTGATCCACCCATTGCACCCGACATTGCTGAAACTGTGACAAAAGATAATCCAAGTTTTTCAAAAGTCTTAACATAGGCAATTCGATGATTTTCGTATGAAGTTTCTAAACCATTTTGATTAACATCAAAAGAATATCCATCTTTCATTACAAATTCTCTACCTCTAAGAATTCCAGCTCGAGGTCTTGCTTCATCGCGAAACTTTGTTTGAATTTGATAAATGACTAAAGGTAAATCTTTATATGAACTATACAAATCTTTAACCATTAAGGTAAACATTTCTTCATGTGTTGGACCTAAGAGATAATCAATACCTCTCCGATCTTTTAATCTAAATAAATTGGGACCATATTCTTCCCAACGATTTGTGGCAACATATGGTTCTGTTGGTAATAGAGAAGGAAAATGAACTTCTTGAAAACCTGCATCGTTCATTTCTTGTCGAATGATCTGTTCCACTTTTCTATAAGTTAAATAACCAAGTGGTAACCAACTAAAAACACCAGGTGCGACTCGTCTTACATATCCTGCTCTTGTTAGTAATTTGTCACTTGGAACCATGGCATCAGCGGGATCGTCACGCAAAGTTCTTAAAAAATAAGTTGACATTCTAAGCAACATGGAAATAGCCTACTTGTTTTTATTTATTTAGAAGAGAATCGTTGCAAATGTGGAGTGTTCCTGAAACCCAACCGACTTATAGACAGCTTGCGCTCTGTGATTGAAGTCATTTACATACAAACTTACCTTTGGTGCAAAGTTTTGTCTTGCAAAATTAACCACACTCGCCATTCCTGATTTTCCTAAGTTTCTACCCCTTAAATGAGGTGGCACCCAAACACCTTGCACTTGGCAAACCTTACTTGTGCTGACCCCGATTTCTGCTTTAAATAAAACTTGATTGTTCTCGATACGTGCAAACATTTTTCTTTGATTAATTACTTCTGCAATTCGATTTCGATAACTTTTTTCTGAAATTTCTCCAACGGGTGAAACTCCTACCTCTTCAGTAAACATAGAAACACAAGCAGGAATTAATAAATCTAAATCTCTAGATAATACCGGCTGCACAAATTGATCAGGTGCGATTAAAGGTGATTGATCTATTACTAAAAGTGGTTGAACTGATCTAACCTCTCTGGGATTTGGCATAAAAGGTTTTAAAATTTGCCAAAATGATAAAACCTCATCCTTATTTCCAACAATTGAAGAAATTCTTTTAGGTTGGTCTAAAACAACTTGGGCAAATGCAATTTGAGATTTTTCAAATGTATTTAAAGGAATAATGTTTGCACCGACATAAAGAGCGCTTTCAATTCTTCCATTTTCTTCATAAATCAAAAATTCATTTTGAAGACTCCATGTGTATTGTTCTATTTCTTGAAGTCGATTAATCAAAAAACAATTACTAATTTCCTCCTGCAGTGCAAGATTTAGGACTGCTTGAATATCTGTTCGAACTAATGGTCGAACTTGATTTCTATTTGACCAGTACCGTAGGTTCACCAGCAACATCCTCGCTCATGGATTCTGCGATTCTAGTTGCTTCTTCAATTAGCACTTGAACGATTTCTGATTCAGGAACAGTTTTTATTACTTCACCTTTGACAAATATTTGGCCCTTGCCATTACCTGATGCAACTCCAAGATCTGCCTCTCTTGCTTCACCTGGACCATTAACAACACAACCCATAACTGCAACTCGCATTGGAACTTTAAATCCTTGTAAAGCTTGTGTTACTTGTTCTGCCAAAGTGTAAACGTCTACTTGCGCTCTGCCACATGATGGACAAGAAACAATTTCAAATCCTCTCTTTTTCAAATTCAAAGATTCTAAAATTGCAATACCAACTTTTACTTCTTCTACAGGTGGAGCAGAAAGTGAAACACGAATAGTGTCACCTATTCCTTTACTTAATAAAGCTCCAAAAGCAACCGAAGACTTAATTGTTCCTTGAAAAGCAGGACCAGCTTCTGTTACTCCTAAATGAAGCGGATAATCACAAGCTTCTGCAAGTTTTGAATAAGCCGAAACCATTACGACTGGATCATTGTGCTTAACAGAAATTTTTATATCTCTGAAGTCATGTTCTTCAAATAGTGAGGCTTCCCAAAGGGCTGATTCAACTAATGCATCTGGAGTAGCTTTTCCATATTTTTCTAATAATCTTTTATCTAAAGATCCTGCATTAACTCCAATTCGAATTGGAATTCCTGCATCCTTGGCAGCCTTAGCGATTTCTCCAACTCGATCATCAAACTGTTTTATATTTCCAGGATTTACTCTAACTCCAGCACAACCTGCATCAATTGCAGCAAAAACATATTTAGGTTGAAAATGAATATCAGCAATAACTGGAATTGGAGATTTTTTAGCAATTGCAGATAATGCATCAGCATCATCTTGACTAGGAACTGCAACTCTTACTGCTTGGCAACCTGAAGCATTTAGTTCAGCAATTTGTTGCAAAGTTGAATTAACATCTGCTGTCAAAGTTGTACACATCGATTGCACAGAAATTGGAGCATCGCCACCAATTTCTAAAGGATGAGAATGATGCTTCAAAGTAATTTTTCTGGATTTTCTTCTTGGAGCTAAAACTGGTGCTGGAGGTTGAGGCATTCCCAAACTAATTGAAGTCATAACTAAATCTTATCCTCCAAGTCTTATTGGATTAACAATGTCAACGTAAAGAAGCAACATTGATAAGCCGATTAACAATATTGCCACCGAATAAGCAAAAGGCAACATTTTTGCAGTATCTGCAGGTCCTGGATCTGCTTTTCCTCTTAATTTTGCAAATTGTCTTCGCAAACCTTCATAAATTGCACCGGCTGCATGTCCACCATCTAATGGCAGTAGCGGCAAAAGATTGAAAAGAAATAAAGCCATATTTAAACCACCTGCAAGATTTAATAAAGTTGCAAATCGCCATAATGCTGGAATTTCTGCAGCTGCAATTTCTCCGCCTACTCTGGTAACCCCCACAATTCCAACTAAACCTTCTTGATCTCTTTCCTCACCTAAAAATGCAGAAGAGAAAAGTTGTGCCACACGTTCAGGAAAATTAGTTATTACTCTGTAGGTTCCAACTGTTATTTCTCCCAAAACAGCAAACACTGTTGTTATAGGTTGTCTATCTAAAATTATGTTTGGAGAAATCCCTAAATATGGAGTTGCCGGATTATTGGATTGATTTTCTAATGTAGAAGCTCTTACAACTTTTACAATCGACGCCGTTAAATCTATTTCTTGGCCTTGTCTTAAAACTCTAATTTCTACATTTCCCTCATTACTATTTTGAATTGCAAGGGCTAAATCTTCCCAATTTTTAATTTGCTTATTGTCATAAGAAATTATCTGATCTTTTGCTTGAAGGCCGGCCTTTAATGCTGGAGAAGGAGTAGTGCCTTCAAGGCAATCTCCCAAAACATCTACATCAGTTGGAAGACAAGAAATTACTTGTTTAATTTCATTAGTAGCTGCTGGAATACCAATTGCAGTAAAGGAGGCTGAAAAAAATATGAAGGCAAGAACTAAATTCATGAATGGTCCGCCCACCATGACAATTAATTTTTTTGGAACACTTAATTTATAAAAAACTTTGTTTTCATCTCCCGGCCCTATTTCTTCTTCGCTTTGTTTTCTAGCAGTATTTACAACTTCTGCAAAAGGACCTTTGGTAGTTACTCCTTCTTTCGCAGGAGGAATCATCCCAATCATTCGTACAAACCCGCCCAGTGGAATTGCTTTAACTCCGTATTCAGTGTCACCTTTGGTTTTTGACCAAAGAGTTGGTCCAAAACCAATCATGTATTGAGTTACTTTTACGCCAAACTTTTTCGCAGGAACCATATGACCAATTTCATGCAAACCGATTGAGAGCATGATGATAAATATCAAAAATAATATTCCAAAAATTTCCACTAGTTATTCTTTCCTTAAATTATTTATAATTTTACGTGTTTCAATTCTGATAGATTCATCTACTTTTAAAAGTTTATCTAATGTGAGTGAATCATTATTTATGAAACTTGTACTAGTTAAGTGATTTCTTACTATGGTTTCCACAATTTCAACTATAGACAAAAAACTAATTTTTTGCTCGATGAAAGCTGACACGCACTCTTCATTTGCTGCATTCATCGCTGCTGGAGCACTACCTGCAGCTTTACCAACTTCTTTAGCAAGCCTGATTGCTTTGAAAACTTTTTCATCAACATTTTCAAAAGTCCATGATTGACTCTTACTCCAATTAATTGGATTTTGAACATTGTTCAAACGTTCAGGCCAACTTAAACCCAGAGCAATCGGTAACTTCATGTTTGGTGGGGATGCTTGTGTCATGGTCGACCCATCAATAAATTCAATCATTGAATGAATGATTGATTGTGGATGAATTACTACTTCAATTTTTTCAAATTCAATTCCAAATAATAAGTGAGCTTCAATAATTTCTAAACCTTTGTTCATAAGACTTGCAGAATTGATGGTTACTACTGGTCCCATATTCCAAGTCGGATGATTAAGGGTTTCTTCAACTGTTACATTTTTTAGTTCTTCAATACTTTTACCTCTAAAAGGTCCACCACTTGCAGTTAAAATTAACTTTTTGATCTCACTCTTTTTTTCGCCCCTTAAACATTGCGCTAGAGCCGAATGTTCAGAATCAACAGGAATTATTTGATCAGATTTTGCTATATCCAAGACTAATTTTCCGCCGATGACTAATGATTCTTTATTTGCAAGTGCCAATTTATGTCCAGCTTTTAGAGTTTCAATTGTTGGTAAAAGTCCCGCAGCACCAGTTATCCCATTTAAAACCACATCACATGGATATTTTGCAACCTCAGCGCTAGCATTTTGGCCCACTAAAATCTCAAATTTATATTCAAAGTTAGAGCTTTGAAGAATTTTTTTAGTTTCTTCGTCTTTAACAGAAACTACTTCAGGTTTATATTTAGTAATTTGATCAATCAGCACTTTCGCATTTGAACCTGCAGAAAGACCCACTACCTTGAATTTATCTAGGTGTTGAGCTATAACTTCTAAACCTTGAGTTCCGATAGAACCCGTTGAACCCAGGATGGTTACACGACGAATGGACACACTCCAATTGTTCAACATCGCAATTAACGCGTAATCTTGCGGTAGGAAGATCTTCACAGGAGCAAAATGAGTACCAATACCGTGGGCGGACCATCAATAGAGCAAAAAAGAAAAGTTGTGACGTCAATTCCAGGTCCAAAATCTTTGGAATTACAGAAAAGAAGAACTGAAGTAGTAAGTGCTGGAGTTAGTAGCACTTTGCCAGTTTATGTAAAAAGAGCTGGTGGTGGAATTGTTGAAGATATAGATGGAAACTCATTTATTGATTTAGCTGCAGGAATCGCAGTTACTTCTGTTGGAAATTCTCATCCCGATGTTGTAAAAAATGTTCAAGAAGCTGTCACTCAATTTACTCACACATGTTTCATGATTGCTCCCTATGAATCTTATGTAAATGTATGTGAATTACTAGCAGAATTAACGCCTGGAAATCATCCAAAAAGATCAGCACTATTTAATTCAGGAGCAGAAGCTCTAGAAAACGCAGTAAAAATTGCACGATACTTTACAAAAAAAGATGCAGTCGTTGTTGTAGAACATGGCTATCACGGACGAACAAATTTAACGTTGGCCATGACTGCAAAAAATATGCCTTACAAAAAAGGTTTCGGGCCATTTGCTCCAGAAATTTATCGAGTCCCAACTTCATATCCTTTTCATGATGGACTCTCAGGAAAAGACGCAGCACAACATGCAATTTCTAGGATTGAAAAAGAAATAGGAGCTGATCAACTTGCAGCCATAGTTATTGAGCCAATTCAAGGTGAAGGTGGTTTTATTGTTCCTGCACCTGGTTTCTTAACTGAATTAGCAAATTGGTCAAAAAATAATAATGTTTTATTTATTGCAGATGAAGTTCAAACAGGATTTGCAAGAACTGGTGCAATGTTTGCAAGTGAGCATGAAAGTGTTGTTCCAGATTTAATAACTATGGCTAAAGGTATGGGTGGAGGTTTACCTGTAGCTGCAGTAACCGGAAGAGCAGATGTTATGGATTCGATTCATTCTGGAGGACTTGGCGGAACTTATGGTGGAAACCCAATTGCTTTAGCTGGTGCACTTGGTGCAATTCAAGCAATAAAAGATGAAAAATTAATTGACAAAGCAAAACATATCGAAACAATAATGATCCCAAGATTGAAAAACATCGCTGCTCAAAATCAATTAATTGGAGATGTTCGTGGACGCGGCGCCATGATTGCAATTGAAATAGTTAAACCTGGAACAAAAGATCCAGATCCAGATAAAACATTAAAAATTGCTAAGGCATGCCATGCTGAAGGAGTTTTAGTTTTGACAGCTGGAACTTATGGAAATGTTCTAAGATTTTTACCACCACTAGTAATTAGTGATGAATTATTGAATGAAGGCTTAGACGTTTTAGAAAAAGCAATAATTTCAGCTAGCTAATTTTTTTATAAACTGCAAGATAAGCTGGATGTAAAGGTAATATTCTAGTTAAAATTGCAGGAAAATGAGGCAAGAATGAATCTCTTAAAGTTTTCATGTTGTTGGCTTCAAACATTTTCCTAATTTGCTTTCCTTTTGGTCTATAAATATGGGTTGGATCCGAATCATATAAATGTTTATATTCCCATTTATTAAATTTATTGTTGATAGTTGGCAAATGCACTAAAGCAATACCTCCTGGTTTTAAAGCATCACAAATTGCTTTAATTCCATCTTCAGGTTTTGTTAAATGTTCAATCACATTTATTGCTAATACAAGATCAAATTTATATTCAAAAGCCACCCCATTTTGAATATCTGCAACCTTATATTTTCTGTCTGGTTTTCTTTTTTGTGCGATTTCAATGGCGTGTTCAGATATATCTGAACCACAAATTAATTTTGCTTCATCAAAATAGTCTAAAAGCCAACCATAACCACAACCAATATCAATAACTGATGATTCATTCAATTTTATATGGCTATAACGATTAAATAATTTAACTAGTAAACCATCACGTAATTTGTCTATTTTTGTTTGACTTGGATTACCTAACTCATCTTTTGCGCCATATAGATGAGCAAAATAATCTTTGGAATTAAAATCTTCTGTCATAAAACCTTTAAACTGTGGCTGCTAATTGACCACATGCCCCGTCAATTTCTCTGCCTCGAGTATCCCTTACTGTAACAGCAATATTTGCTTGCTCCAAAATGTGCACAAAAGCTTTTTCGTCTTCTCTCTTTGAAGCTGTCCATTTTGAACCGGGAGTTGGATTCAAGGGAATTAAATTAACGTGCACATCTTTGTTTTTTAATAAGTTTGCTAATTGTTGAGCATGAATTTTTTGATCGTTTATATCTTTAATCATGGCATATTCAATAGAAACTCTTCTACCAATTACTTCTGCGTAATTCCAAGCTGCATTTAACACTTCTTTAATCGAATATCTTTCATTAATTGGAACCAAAGTATTTCTTAATTCATCATTTGGCGCATGTAAACTTACAGCAAGTCTTACTGGCAGTTTTAATTCTGCTAATTCATAAATCTTTGGAACTAAACCAACGGTACTAACAGTAATATTTCTTGCACTTATTCCTAATCCAGAAGGACTTTCTTCATGAATTGCTCGAATGGCTTGCACAACAGTATTGAAATTAGCCAGTGGTTCACCCATTCCCATGAAGACAATGTTGGACAATCGCGTTGGACCTTCTGGCAATAAACCTTTTTGGGCATAACTTGCTGCAAATTGAACTTGCGAGACAATTTCTGCGGAAGATAAATTCCTTTTTAAGCCAAGTTGGCCTGTTGCGCAAAATGGACAAGCCATACCACAACCTGCTTGTGATGAAATACAAACTGTTGTTCTGTTTGGATAGTGCATCAATACACTTTCAATTAATAATCCATCATGTAATTTCCACAAAGTCTTTACAGTATTTCCCTGATCAGCTTTTTGAGTTTTTATTTCAGTTAATAAATTTGGAGCTAATTTTTCTGCAATTTCTTTTCTTTTTTCAACAGGCAGGTCTGTCCAATCCTCATAATTACTATTTAAATTTCCAAACCAATGTCTACTTACTTGATCTGCTCGAAAACCTTCTAAACCTTGCTCTATAGCAAATTCTTTTCTTGACTTCTGATCAAAATCAGCAATATGTTTAGGCGGTTTCTTCTTTGTAGTAATTGTTTCAATAATTTGATTCATTTAAAATCCTAAGAAAAATCCAAATAGTAGAAATGAAAAAAGTGAGTTAAATGCTAGGGAATCTATTCTATCTGCCATCCCACCGTGTCCTGGAAGTAGAGAGGAAAAATCTTTGATTTTCAAATTTCTTTTAACAAAACTTTCAAAAAGATCACCTGCGGTTCCGGTTAAGCCAAGAACTAAACCAACAATTACTGCTTCAGTCGTATTTAAGTCCAAGAAAAAAGGAGCAATAAATATTGATGCCACAGTACTTAACACCAGCGAGCCAAGAAGTCCCTCATAGGATTTTTTTGGAGAAATTTTTGGAGCAAGTTTATGCTTTCCAAAAAGAATGCCTGAAAAATATCCACCGGTATCACTTAAAGCGGTCAATGCTATAAAAATAAAAATTCTTTCGGCTCCATCTGCTTGATTTAGCATTAGCATTGCTAATCCACCAAAAATGCCAAGATATAAGACTATGGAACTTGAAAAATAAAAAGTTTGTTTGAATTTTTTTTGAGAATAAGAATAAATTAGACTGAAAAAAAGGCTCAAAATGAATGCGTAAATAAATCCAGTCTCTTCAAACAAAGTGCTAAAAAGTATAAATATCGATATTGAAATTAAATTTATGAATTTTGATAAGTTGACTCTTTTGACTTTATTTAATTGTGTGGTCACTTCATAGCCTGCAAGTAGTACTGCCGCTAGAGCCAAAAATGTAAATGCAAACTTGTTAATGAATAAAGTAAGAACAACTAAACCAATTAAAATTAAACCTACGATTATTGCTTTCGGTAAATTTCTTCCAGTCTTGATTTTGGCCACATTTAAACTTTAGCCCATGAAGCAAGGGCAATTGGTCTAAACTTCTAAAAGTTCTGCTTCTTTATGCTTAAGAATTTCATCAATAGAATGCACGCCTTTATTGGTAATTTCATCAAGACTTTTTTCAGCACGCTTTACGTCGTCTTCGCTTACTTCCCCATCTTTTTTTGATTTATCCAAAGCATCTTTAGCGTTTCTTCTGATATTTCTAATTGAAACCCTAGCTTCTTCTGCTTTACTTTTAGCTACCTTTATATATTCTTTACGTCTTTCTTCAGTTAATTGTGGAATTGGAACACGAATTATTGTTCCGTCATTGGAAGGATTTACTCCCAAATCACTTTCTCTAATTGCTTTTTCAATGGCTTGAATAGCACTTTTATCAAAAGGCGTAATAACAATCATTCTTGCTTCTGGGTTTTGAAAACTTGCCATTTGATTTAGCGGAGTTTGAGTACCGTAATAATCAGCAGTTATTTTATTAAACATTGCAAGATTTGCTCTACCAGTTCTGATGGTAGAAAAATCTTCTTTTGCTACTTCAATCGCCTTGTCAATTTTTGCTTTTGCTTCATTCAATATCGCTGCAGTCACTTATGCTCCTTGAATTCTTGTTCCGATGGCTTTACCTGAAACTGCTTTTGCAATATGTCCATTTTCAAGCAAGTTAAAAACAACTATAGGTAAATTATTGTCTCTACATAAACTTATAGCTGTAGCATCTGCAACTTTTAAATCTTTTTGTAAAACTTGATCGTAAGTTAATTGATCAAATTTTTTAGCATCTGGATTTTTTCTTGGATCTGAATCATAAACACCATCTACACCTTTTGCCATTAAAACTACGTCTGCTCCAATTTCTAAAGCTCTCTGTGCGGCTGTTGTATCTGTTGAGAAAAATGGTGCACCCAAGCCTGCACCAAAAATTACAACTCTACCTTTTTCTAAATGTCTTATTGCTCTTCTTGGTACGTAAGATTCAGCAACTTGACCCATCGTTATTGCCGTTTGAACTCGCGTTTCAACTTTTTGTTTTTCGAGAAAATCCTGTAAAGCTAAGCAATTCATTACTGTGCCAAGCATTCCCATGTAATCAGCTCGGGCACGATCCATGCCACGTTCTGAAAGTTGTGCTCCTCGGAAATAATTTCCGCCACCAATTACAACTGCTACTTGTGCACCATCTTGAACAACATCAGCAATTTGTTTTGCAATGCTACTAACCACATCTGGATCAACACCCAATCCACCACTTCCGGCAAATGCTTCTCCGGAAAGTTTTAGAAGGACGCGCCCAAATTTTTGTGACATTTAGCCTTGGCCAACCTTAAATCTTGCAAACTTTTGAACCTTGATTCCGTTTTCATCTATTAGTTGCTTAATTGACTTTTTGTTATCTCTAACCCACATTTGCTCAAGTAAACAAAAATCTTTGAAATAAGAATTAACTCTTCCTTCAACAATTTTAGCAATTGCTTGCTCAGGTTTTCCTTCTTCTTTTGCTGTTTGCTCAGCAACTCTTTTTTCAGCTTCAATAACATCTTGTGGAACATCCTCTTTAGTTAAATAAAGTGGAGCCATAGCTGCTATTTGCTGCGCTAAATCCTTTGCTACTTGTTCATTTTCTTTATCAAGTTGAACAATAGCTCCAACTCCTGCTGGTAAAGCTGGATCTGGTTTGTGTAGGTAGTTGAAAACATAGCCACCGGAAAATTGAGCAAATCTTTTAACTTCAACTTTTTCACCCATAAAAGCATTTGCTTCATCTAGTAATTGTTTGATTGATTTACCATTGGCATCAGATGCTAATAGCGAGTCAACGTCTTTTGGTTTTTGATTCAAAATTACATTTGCAACAGTTTCGCCTAATTTAACAAAATCATCAGTTTTGGCAACGAAATCTGTTTCGCAATTTACTTCAACTAATGCACCTTCACTATTTCCAGATTTTGCTCCAGCTACTATTCCTGCAGAAGCTGTTCTTCCTTCGCGCTTGCCAACATCTTTTGCACCCTTTACGCGCAAAAGTTCAACTGCTGCATCGAAATCTCCATTTGTTTCATCCAATGCCTTTTTACAGTCCATCATTCCTGAACCGGTTTTTTCACGAAGTTTCTTTACATCATCTGCAGAATAATTAGCCATTTATTTTTATTTTCCTTCTTCGGTTTTGTTTTCTGTTTCGCTTTCAGGAGTGGTTGATGCTACTGCTTCTGCTATCGCATCTTGATTTCCTGCTAATAACTCTTTTTCCCAATCTGTAAGTGGTTCAGCAATTACTCCTGCTGCTCCCGCGTTCTTAGTTGGTCGTTGTTGTAAGCCTTCTGCAACTGCATCTGCAACAACTCTTGTCAACAATGAGATTGCTCTGATTGCATCATCGTTTCCAGGTATTGGGAATTCAACTTCGTCTGGATCACAATTTGTATCAAGAATTGCCACTACTGGAATTCCTAATTTTCTAGCTTCATCCACAGCAATTTGCTCTTTCTTGGTATCAATTACCCAAAGAACACTTGGAGTTTTTGTCATATCTCTAATACCGCTTAATACGGCTTCAAGTTTTTCTTTTTCTCTTCTCATCATCAAAAGTTCTTTTTTGGTGTAACCAGAACTTGTGTCATCGAAATTAATTTGTTCTAATTCTTTTAATCTTTGGATTCTTTTTTGAATTGTGCCAAAGTTTGTAAGCATTCCACCGAGCCATCTTTGAGTAACAAATGGCATTCCCACTCTTTTTGCTTGTTGTTGGATTGCTTCGTGAGCTTGTCTTTTTGTACCAACGAACATAACTGTTCCACCACGGGCAACAGTTTCTTTAATAAATTCGTATGCTTTATCAATAAAAGTTAACGATTGTTCTAAATCAATAACGTAAATTCCGTTACGTTCTGTCAAGATGAATCTTTTCATCTTTGGATTCCAACGACGAGTTTGATGTCCAAAATGAACACCGGATTCTAGAAGTTGGCGCATTGTTACTACGGCCATGTACGTGCCTTTCCTTTACTTACCTTTGGTAAGTCATTTGGTTGTTTGAATTAATCAACTTGATTAATTCACCTGACATCTGCTCAGTTGCGATTAGCGCTACAAAACTTCTGTAGACCGTGCCCGCAAAAGGTCTGGCAATTTCCAGAGACCAGATGTGCGAAGTCACTTAACTTCTTATGGGAATTTAAGTGCTAGGAAAATACTACTTAAGTGCATGATTTTCGATAATTAGTACCCGGTGATCTCTTATCAACAAGTCAAAATTACCCACAAATTTCATCTTCGCTAGGCAAAGTAACTGAAAATTATAAATGATTAATTAATGATCGCAATTATACTTACAATTTCATTGAATTTAATTCCTCCAATACCTGGAGCAATCAATGTAAGAGATTTCTACATTTCAGAAAATTTATATTCCAGCGGTCATAGAGGTATTGATTTATTAGCAGCAGAAAACTCTGCAGTTATAGCTTCGGAGGATGGATACATTTCCCATTCTGGATTTATCTATAACCGCTGGACAATATCTGTAACTCATAATTCTTTTCGAACCACATATGAACCTGTCAAACCAATTGTTAAGTTGGGACAAAAAGTAAAACAAGGCGAAGTAATTGGTTTTTTACAAACTGAAGGTTCACATTGTTTTCCTAAATCTTGTTTGCACTTTGGCTTGAAAGAAGGATCTACTTATTTCAATCCTAAGTTTAAAAATTTAAGAAAGTATCCAATTCTTTTACCTCTATATTCCTAAGCACGAGGATGTGCATTGGCAAAAACTTCTCGAAGTCTTTCAATGGTGACATGAGTATATTTTTGAGTTGTCGCAAGTGATGAGTGTCCCAAAAGTTCTTGCACAATTCTTAAATCTGCACCAGCTTCCAACATGTGCGTTGCAGCACTATGTCTAAGGTCGTGAGGCGAAACTTCTTTGCTATTTTCAATTTGATCCATTGCTTTATTTAATATTCTTCTAACTTGTCTTACGTTTAATCTTTTTCCACGCAGACCTAAAAATAAAGCATGAGAGTTTTTATCATTAAGCGAATTTCTTGAATCCTTCAAATATTTATCTATAGCTTCACGAGCTGGAATTCCAAAAGGAACAAAACGCTCTTTTTTACCTTTTCCTAATACTTTTAAAGTCAGATTACTAAAGTTAATATCTTCAACATCAAGTCCAACTAATTCACTTACCCTTATGCCTGTGGAATACAACACTTCTAAAATTGCATAATCTCGAATTCTAACTTCTTGTGATTCTTCCTCAACTTCATAAATTGCAGCTTGAGTAAGTAACTGTTCAGCTTGTTTTTGACCAAGGATATTTGGTAATACTTTATTTAATTTTGGAGCAATTATTTTTAAAGTAGGATTTATTTCAATTAAGTTATTTTTGACTAGAAAATTAAAGAAGACTTTTATACTACTTATTCTTCTAGAAATT
Organism: uncultured Bifidobacterium sp.; assembly: GCA_964655115.1. Taxonomy (GTDB): domain Bacteria; phylum Actinomycetota; class Actinomycetes; order S36-B12; family UBA5976; genus ATZT02. The sequence goes on along the minus strand of CAZZKM010000014.1, from coordinate 11,234 downwards.
GTAGTGTTGGAAATATTATTTTTCTTTAAACTAACAATCCATTCTTTAATAAAATCTGTCTGTATCTCTTTAAAACTTGATAAACCTCTACTAGTTAAAAATTCAAATAGAAGTTCAATATCAGTCTGATAACTTCTAATCGTATTATCACTTCTATTTTTTTCTATTATTAGATAATCAAGAAACTTTTCTAATGTTTTTGAATACCAAGAATTTGTCATAGTTATATATTTGCATAGAATCTTTAATTCTTTATGCATCAACGCCAATCGGAGATATTAAATTCAAAATTTGCTTCACATCGATTACCAATTCTGCTTCCCTATTTCTAATCAGGTCATTTGTACCTATTGAAGATTTGGAAAGTATCGATCCAGGTATTGCCATTAAAATTCGATTTAACTTGGTTGCATATCTTGCTGTAGACAGTGCGCCAGAAACTTTACCTGCTTCGATAACTATGGTGCCAATTGATAAAGCAGCAATTAATCTATTTCTATGTAAAAAATTAATTTTATTTGAAATTCTATTTGGTGGATACTCAGAAATCATAATTCCTGTTTTGATTATTTTGTTAAAAGTTTCATTATTTTTAGAAGGATATAATTTATTTAATCCTGCAGCCTGAATTGAAATTGTTACTCCATTTGCAATTAGTGCTCCTTGATGAGCAGCGTTATCAATACCAATTGCTCCTCCAGAAATTATGTTTAATCCTGACCTTGCTAAGTCAAAGGCAATTTCAGTAGAAATCATATTTCCCTCAGATGAAGATTTACGAGTTCCAACTATTGCAATTGATTTATTATTAATAAATTCAAAATTACCTTTGTAAAATAGACCTATGGGTTCGATTTGTCTTAAATCTAGTAACTGTTTGGGCCAGTTTGGATCAATTTTTGAAATATAACTAATTTTGCTTGCTTCTAATATTTCTTTTAATTCATTAATACTTTCAATTTCTTTTAATCTTCTTAAATATTTTGAATTAGTTATTGCAGAAAATACTTTTAGTATTCCTCGATTAGAAATTTGTTGAGACAATTCTTGATCACATGAATCAGTGATCCAACTTAATAAAAGGTAAAGATCCTCTTCCTGCTTAATTTCATTTAATTTGAGCACATTTTAGATTATTGCTTTTGAATAATATTCTGATTATAAATTAGCTAATTGTTAATAAATCTAATATGTGGATAACTTAATTACCAAGTACTTTTTGCCACTTTTCTCGTAATCTTGAATCTCTTTGTGCATCTGTAATAATAAAAAACTTGGTTTTTGCAAATTGTTCATCACTTGGAAACACCCATTTATTTGCGGCTAATTCTGGGTCCAGTTTTGCTGCTGCTTCTTGTGCTCCAATAACTGGACTTACATAACCAACATATTGTGAAACTTCTGCAGCGATATTTGGGTTATAAAAATAATCAACAACTTTTTCAGCCAATTCTTTATTTTCAGCTCCCTTTGGAATTAATAAATTATCTGCAAAAACTAGTCCCCCTGATTCTGGAACTTCAAATCCAAATTCATCACCTAATTGCCATAAATCTCCTGCATATCCAACAACTGCGGCAACATCTCCATTTTCTAAAGATAAAGCAGATTCGTTGCCAACAATTTGTTGGATTTGTCCGTTGTTTACTTGCATAGAAATAAAATCAAGTGCTTGATCAAATTGTTCGTCGGTAAAATTATCAAGATCAAATCCAAGCCAAGACATTACTAATCCAATTGAATCTCCCATTTCAGATGACATCAATATTTGACCCTTTAAGCTTGGATCGAAAAGTTGCTCCATAGATGTAATTGATTCTGTTACAAGGAATTCTTTTACGTTTGATGTATTAAATCCAATTCCAGTAAAACCTGATTGCCACGGAATTGCATATTCTCTATTTTGATCATATGAAACTCCTAAATAGCTATTTATTAAATTATTTGTCACGTTAGGCATATTTTGTTTATCAAATTTTTCAACAAATCCACCTCTAATCCAAGGTAAAACAAAATCATCTGTGACCACTATCAAATCTCTCCCGATTGGATCACCTTTATCAAGTAATGGTTTAACTTTTGCAAAAAATCCTGCATTATCATCAATATCTTCTGTGTAACTAATTTTGATATTTAATTCTTTTGAACAAGATTCAACTAAAGGAAAAGCGCCATTATCATCTACTGGCATATAAAGTGTGAAATTAGACCAATTGACAGTTTTTAATTCTGAACCTGAATTAGAACTTGAATTACCTGCACAAGCGTTTAATGTTGAGGCAAGAGGAATAATGCCTAAAGTAAGAACAGAATTTTTTATAAATTTTCTGCGAGCAAGTTGTGGTCGCCGATGCTCAACTTCTGGCACGTAACCTTCTATCTATCCTTTAATAAAGATTGAGAATAATTAAAAACTTGCCCACTTTGCAAGTTCTTTTTTCTCAAAGCTATTCCCGATAATGCTTCTAAAACAACTCTGTTTGCTAGAAGAGCTGTTATTTCTGCATGATCATATGCAGGAGCAACCTCTACTACATCCATGCCAACAACTGGAAGTTCGATTGAAATTTTTCTAACAGCATCAAGTAATTGTCTTGAAGTTAAACCTCCAGGCTCTGGAGTTCCAGTTCCAGGAGCAGAACCTGGATCTACTACGTCAATATCTACACTTAAAAATATTCCATCTACTTCTTTAATTGATTCTTTGATTACTTCATCAAGAACAACATCAAATCCTCTTGCAACAATTTCACTCATTTCATATGAGCGCATTTCTTGCTTTGCCATCCACTTCAAAATATCTTCCGGAGGCCAATAACCTCTTAGTCCAATTTGAAAAAATTTATTACCTTTCACAGCACCTGATTCAATAAGTCTTCTCATTGGTTGACCATGACCAACGAGAGAACCAAAAGCAATATCTCCAGTGTCAGCATGGGCATCAAAATGTAAAACTGCAATTTTTCCCCAACCAATTGCTTTTGCAACACCTGTAGCATTTGGCCAAGTTACAGTGTGATCTCCACCAAGAATGATTGGAATTTTTTTATCTTTAGCAATTTTTTCAACAACTTTTTCTAATGCATCACATGATTTTGTAACATCTCCTGAGTACATTTCCACATCGCCTGCATCTTTAACAACAATGTCTTTAAGTGCATCCATTCTGGTTGCAAGATGTGGTCGTGAACCATCATGAGGTAAATAATCGGTAGATCTGATTGCAGATGGACCTAATCTTGCACCAGATCGATAAGAAGTTCCACCATCAAATGGTGCACCAATAATTACAACGTCTGCATCTTGATAACTTTTTGAATCCGAATAATCACACTCAGGAATTCCAAGAAAAGTTATATTTGGTCCAAACATTGCTCCGTATCGCATTAGTTTTGCGGAAAGCCTAAATTGATTCCGCCATGACTTGGGTCAAGCCATCTGGAAGTAACAACTTTTCCTCTGGTGTAAAAATGCACTCCTTCAATACCATGTGCATGTGAGTCACCAAACAATGAATTTTTCCAACCTCCAAATGAGTAATAAGCAACAGGTACTGGAATTGGAACGTTTACTCCGACCATGCCCACTTCGATTTCATTTTGAAATCTTCTGGCCGCTCCTCCATCATTTGTAAAAATAGCGGTGCCATTTCCATAAGGATGATCATTTACAAGTTTCAAAGCTTCTTCATAACTTTTAACTCTAACTACGCTTAATACTGGACCAAATATTTCATCTGTATAAATTGTCATATTGGTTTTTACCTGATCAAATAATGTTGGTCCTAACCAATAGCCTTCTTTAGCTCCATCTGCTTGAACGTTTCTGCCATCAACAACAGCAGTAGCACCTTGTTGAATGCCTGCGTCAATATATGAAGCAACTTTGTCACGGTGTTGTTTTGTAACAAGTGGACCCATATCTGCATTCTTAGTTCCATCACCTGTCACTAATTTGCCCATTCGGTCAACAATTCTTTTTATTAATTCATCTGCAACTGGTTCAACTGCTACTACAACAGAAATTGCCATGCAACGTTCACCTGCTGATCCAAAGCCTGCGTTAATTGCGGCATCTGCAGTTAAATCTAAATCCGCATCAGGTAAAACCACCATATGATTTTTTGCCCCACCTAATGATTGGACTCGTTTACCATTTTTTGTTCCGTTTTCATAAACATATTTTGCTATTGGAGTTGAACCAACAAACGAAACTGCTTTAACTTTTGGATGTTCCAAAATTCGATCGACTGCAATTTTGTCACCATGAATTACGTTAAATACTCCATCAGGAAGTCCTGCTTCTTTCCATAATTTTGCTAACCAAATTGCAGCACTTGGATCTTTTTCACTTGGCTTTAAAACAAAAGTATTTCCAGCAGCAATAGCTATTGGGAAAAACCACATTGGAACCATCGCAGGAAAATTAAAAGGAGTAATTCCTGCAACCACACCTAAAGGTTGGCGAATTGAATAAACATCAACTCCGCTACTAACCCCTTCACTAAAACCACCTTTTAATAAATGTGGAATTCCACAAGCAAATTCAACTACTTCTTGACCTCGGGTAACTTCCCCTAATGCATCTGAAATGACTTTGCCGTGCTCACTTGTAATAATTTTTGCTAATTCTTCTTTTTTTTCGTTTAATAATTCTCTAAATTTAAAAACAATTTGTGCTCTTTTTGTTAATGAAGTATCTCGCCATTCAGGAAAAGCGTTATGAGCAGAAGTTATTGCTTCATCTATGGTTGAAACATCAGCAAAATCAACTTCACCGGTTTTTAAACCTGTTGCTGGATTAAATACGTCACCTTTTTTTTCTGATTTACCGGTCCAAGATTTTCCATTTATCCAATGGGTGATTTGGTATGTCACTTGTTTCTCCTAAAAATAACTGATTCAAGACTAATCAAGAATCAAACCCAAGTCCAAGCCAGTCAAGCAATTTGAGCCAAAGATTTCTTTTTCCACCATTTTTATCGGCTCTATCTAGCGACCATCTAGTTAAACCAATTACCAAACTTTTGAAAGGCTCTGGCGGAAATGGCATTGGTTTAGTTCTAACCATAGAAAGTTTTGTTCTATTGGTTTTTCTGCCATATACCAAATCCAGCAAAGTTAAAGCTGCAAATCTAGATGAGCCAACGCCTAGCCCGGTAAAGCCAGCAGCATATGCAACTCTTCCTCTAAATGCAGTTCCCCAAAAGGGTGCAAATCTTGAACAAGTATCAATTGCTCCACCCCATTTGTGTGAAAATCCTATTCCTCTTAAAAGAGGAAATGTTCGATAAAGATGTTCTGCCAACATGGCAAATGATTCATCCGATTGTTCTAATTCTTTACTTACTTCATTTCCGTAATGATAAACCGCGTCATATCCACCCCAAAGCATTCTGCCATCTTTTGTTAATCGAAAATAATGAAATTGATTAAATGCATCACTGCAACCAAATGGTTCATCCCAACCAATTGCTTCTTTTTGTTCTGCACTTAATGGTTCTGTAACTAAAACATAATCATAAACAGGGGCAATCATTCTATTTACTTTTTTAATTAATGAAGGAAACGCTCCTGTTGCTAAAATTACTCTCTTAGCTTTAACACTTCCTAAAGCTGTTTTTACTTTTACAAAACTTACCGATGGATCAAGTTCAATGACAGGTGAGTTTTCATAGATCTTCACCCCTATTTTGAGTGCAACTTTTCTTAGTCCCCAGGCAAGTTTTGCAGGATTTACTAAAGCACAATCTGCATCAAGCATTGCTCCCTTATAAAGAGGTGATTGAACATATTTTGAAAATTCTTGCTGGTTAAAGAATGTAAAATCTTCGCCATATCTTTTTGCGGTATCAACCATTTCTTTTAATTCATCAGCATGCTCTTGAGTTATGGCAACATCAAATTCACCAAACCATTCAAAATCTGCATCAATGGAATTTTGCTTTATAAATTTTTCAATTTCATCTAAGTTTTCATGACCCAGTGCTACAAGTTCTTTTAATTCTGATTCCCATTTGGAAAAGCCATTTGGAAAACCATGAGTTAAAGACGCGGAAACAAAACCACCGTTTCTACCTGCTGCGCCATCACCGATTCTTAAAGAATCGATTAAAACAATATCTAAATTTGGTTGTTGAAGTTTTGCATTTATTGCAGACCATAAACCAGTAAATCCCCCACCAACAACAACTAATGCTGCTGAAATATCTTGAGCAAGTGCTGGTGCTGCTTTTGGTCTTGATCTTGAATCTAACCAAAATGATTTTGGTTTAGCTTTTGCTACAGCTTCTTTTGCTTCTTGGGACGTAACTTTTCCATATGGAAAATTATCTCCAATAAATGCGACTGCTGTTGCAGTCATAAAAAACACCTCACGTGTAATTGAAATTATTATTAACAGAACCGTTTAGTTCTATTTGTGTCGAATTATGTTGAGAAGTTTTACTTCTTAAGATAAATCGGCGTGATTACGGATCGCCTACGGCACAACATGGCCGTGCTTCGCGTCCGGATCTCACCCCTATCTTTTTAACTTTTAACCAAGTGCGACTAGCACTACCTATGACTATAAACCGTGCTATTCAGGTCTAGTCAAATTGAACATGCAATTTGTGAATAAACGAGTTGATCTATAAGCCGGGTTCTGTCCTTATTGCTAAGGGACAATCATCCATCTAGCACTTGAATCACTCCAAGTGTCTTGCGATCTACCTGTGAACTTGAACGAGCAGTCCTCAAACGTCCACACAATTGCAAAAATTTGCAATCTCTTGATCTTGCTCCAAAGTGGGGTTTACCTAGCCATTGCAATCACTTGCAATGCTGGTGGTCTCTTACACCACCGTTTCATCCTTACCAAAATTTCTTTTGGCGGTTTACTTTCTGTTGCACTTTCCCTCGGGTCACCCCGGGTGGATGTTATCCACCACTTTGCTCTTCGGAGCCCGGACTTTCCTCTATCGAAAGATAGCGATTGCCCAATCAACTCGTTTAATTCTTAATTCTACCCAACATGTAATAGATTGAATAATTATGAGTCATCCGCCTAAATCATTGTGGTGGGATTCTTTATCTAAGCCACTTAAAAATAGAGAATCCGTTACTTCAAATTTAGATTTTGATGTGGCAATTATTGGTGCAGGCTATACGGGGCTTTGGTCGGCATATTATTTAAAGCAGAAAGAACCAAATTTAAAAATCGGTGTATTTGAAGGATCCGTTGCAGGTTTTGGAGCAAGTGGTCGAAATGGCGGTTGGTGTTCAGCTTTATTTCCAGTGGGATTAGACAAATTAGCAAAGCAATCAAATCGTGAGACTGCTATTCGTATGCAAAAAACGATGTTTGAGACAGTGGAAGAAGTGGGACGAATTATTGAAAAAGAAAACATTGATGCTGAATGGCAAAAAGGTGGAAGTTACTCAATTGCTCGCGATGAAATTCAACTAAAAAGAGCAAAAGCAGAAGCCCACCACTATAAAGAGTGGGGATTTAGTGATAAAGATTTTACATTACTAAATCAACAAGACGCTAAAAATAAAATAAATGCCTCAAATATCTTAGGTACTACTTTTACTCCACATTGTGCTTCAATAAATCCGGCTAAATTAGTAAGACAACTTGCAGATGTAGTTGAAAAAATGGGTGTAAAAATTTATGAAAATTCAAAAGCAACTAAGTTTATAAAAAATAAACTATATATAAATTCCTATGAAGTAAACACAAAATTTATAATTAATGCAACTGAAGCCTACAGATCTGAGTTTAAAAAATATAAGCGTGCCAGTATTCCTGTCTATTCATTAATGATTGCTACAGAACCTTTAAGTGATCAGATCTGGGATGAAATAGGACTTAGAAACAGAGAAACTTTTGCAGATTACCGAAATGTGATTATTTATGGTCAAAGAACCAAAGACAACAGATTTGCTTTTGGAGGAAGAGGTGCTCCTTACCATTTTGGCTCAAAAATCAATCCAAAATTTGATCAACATGAAAAAACTCATCATGATCTATTAGAAACATTGATTGACATATTCCCTGTAATTAAAGGAGTAAAAGTTACCCATACTTGGGGAGGTCCATTAGCAATAGCAAGAGATTGGGCAGCTCATGTCACATTGGATAGCGCTACAAATATTTTAAGTGCTGGAGGATATGTTGGTGATGGAGTTGGGACTTCAAATCTTGCTGGAAGAACTATTTCAGATTTGATCCTAAACAAACAAACTGATCTTACAAACCTACCTTGGGTTCAACATAAATCTAAAAAATGGGAAATTGAACCATTTCGTTGGATTGGTGTCAACTCAACATTGCAAATGGCCAAAATTGCAGATGTTGTGGAAAAGAAATTTAAAAAAGAAACCTTTGTCACAAAACTTTTAAGTAAATTAAGAGGCCATTAGTTTAACGCTTCATCCAAAGCTTGATTTAACAATGAATCGGCCAATAAATTTTCTTCTCTAGGAATCCATTTATATTTAACATTGTTTAAAGGGAAAGCACTTTTTGCTTTTTCTACTAACATTTTCATGCTTTCGTGTTTGATTTTCCAATTACCACTCATTTGCTCAACAACTAATTTACTATCCATAAAAACTTCAATTTCTGCATTGGAATCAATTTCGAAACATTTTTCTAAAGCTCGAATCAGACCAGAATATTCGGCAAAATTATTGGTTTGAATACCAATAAATTTTCCTTCCTGAAAGATTATTTGATTTTTCTCTGCATCTCTAATTAAACATCCATAAGCTGCAGGTCCTGGATTGCCTCGCGATCCTCCATCAGCTTCAATTATAAATTTCAATTTCTCACCAAAATACATCGACAGTTTTCACACCGTACTAATTCAGAAGGATCAGTTTTCTTGATTTCTTCAAATTCAGCTGGTGAAATAGTAATTTGGCACGCTCCGCATTTATTGTTGTCTAAAATTCCTGCACCAACTCCATGGTCAAGTCTTATTTTTTCATAAAGTTTTATTAATTCAGGTTCGAAGTTTATTACTAAATTATTTCGAGTATCTTTAAAAACAGATAATTCCTTGTTTAATTGATCCAAATCTCTATCAAGACTGTCTTTTTGTTTATTTAGCTCCGTAACTATTTCCTTGACAATTTTTACTAAGTTTTCTTGATTTAAGTTTAAATCTTCAAGTTCACTTAAAAAATCTAGCTCTAAATTTTCTATTTCATTAAGCTTTCCAGTCATCGTTTCAATTTCGTGTTGAATTTGAGGTAATTGCTTAGGATTAGTTTGGCTTGAATTTAAACGATTTTTATCACTTTCAAGTCTTTTTTTAACATTGTCTGCATCTATTTCTATTCGATTTATTTGTTTTTTTGTTTCTTCAATTTTTGATTGATTTTCAACTTTTGTGGCTTCAATACCAGGAATACGGCTTTGTAATTCGGTGATTCTTGATCTTAAAGGATGATTTTGAATTTTTGAATTAATAGAAATAATTTGAAAATCTAGAGAGGCTAAATCAATCAATTTTTTTTGTATCTCTGGTAAAACTTTCATGAGTTAAATCCTATGCTTAAATCCCAAGGGTCAGTTATTTTTGTTGAAATAAAAATTTCAGCTTCTAAATTACTCATCTTAAAATCATCTTTTAACTGATTAGAAAAGTCATCTAACCAAATTCTTTCACTTGCCCAGTGAGAAACATTGATTAAAACTGGACCGCCTAATTCTTTATTATCCAACACTGAGTGATGTTTAAGATCTGCTGTGATAAATAAATCAACTTTTAAAGCTCTTACTTGTTCGAGCAAAAATGAACCAGAGCCTCCACAAACCGCAACAGAATTAATATCTCTATCTGTATTTTCACTTATTAAAATTGCATTTTTATTATTTGGAATTGTATTCTTTAATTTTTTGATAATATCTTCGATTTTTTCAGTTTTTTCAAATTCTCCACATCTTCCTATATTTTGTGGACCAAATGTTCTTACATTTTTTATATGAAAAAGTTTTATAAATGAATCGTTAACTCCTCCATCTGCTGCGTCTGCATTAGTATGTGCTACATATAAAGATAACTTGTTTTGATTCATTAAGTCTTTAATTTTTTCTTTATATTTTCTCACATCTTCAACCTCTTCAGGTTCTAAAATCAAAGGGTGGTGTGAAATAATTAAATCAAACTTATTTTCTAGAGCTTCATTAACAACTTCTAGAGTAATATCGACTGTAAGTAAGATTTTTGCAATTATATTTTTTTGTTTTCCAACTATTAACCCGACAGAATCCCAATCACTTGCCAAAGATTTTGGATATCGTTTTTCAATAATTTTTGCCAACTGAGCAAGAGTTGGGTTAGTCACGTGGGCCCAGAGGGACTTGAACCCCCGACATCCGCCTTGTAAGGGCGGCGCTCTAGCCAACTGAGCTATAGGCCCGAAATTATTTAATTTAAGAAATTAAATAAATCTTTATTTAGTTCAATCTACCTAAAGAGCAGAAAGCGCTTTTCGATAGTCCGAGGTATCGCGTATTTCTCCAGGACTTGTGACTACTTTCCACCTAATAATTCCAGTTTTATCGATTATAAAAGTTCCTCTGTTTGCAAAACCTAAATCTTCTAAAAACACTCCATAATCTCTACTTACTTTTCCATGAGGCCAAAAGTCACTTAATAAAGGCGTTGTGAGTTTTTGTTCTTCAGCAAATATTTTTAAACTAGCAACTGGATCACAAGAAATTGAAAGTATTTGACTATCTTGATTTACAAAGTCATTTCTTTCATCTCTTATCGTGCATAGCTCTTGAGTGCATTTTCCAGTGAAAGCAAAAGGGTAAAACATCAAAATCACATTCTTTTTTCCTAAGAAATCTACTAAATTAATAGTTTCTCCAAACTGATTTTTCAAAGAAAAATCAGGCGCTTTAGAACCAATCTCTACGGTCAATTTATGCCTTTACTTTTCTACTTTTACTAATCAAACTGGCAATCAACACTAATGCCAAAGAACCTAAAAACATCAATGAAGCAATCACATTAACTTGGGGAGGAATTCCTCTTTGGGCTGCTCCCCAAATATAAATTGGAAATGTAACAATTCGTCCTGAGTTAAAACTTGTCACAATGAAATCATCAAATGAAAGCGAAAATGACAAAAGCGCTGCTGCCAAAATTCCTGGTAATGCAATAGGAAGAGTTACTAATCTAAATGTTTGAAAAGGAGTTGCGTATAAATCCATAGCTGCTTGTTCTAATC
>CAZZKM010000013.1:0-32302 GCA_964655115.1 uncultured Bifidobacterium sp. | reverse complement strand
AGGGACAGTGCCTGGTGGGTAGTTTAACTGGGGCGGTTGCCTCCCAAAAAGTAACGGAGGCGCTCAAAGGTTCCCTCAGCCTGGTTGGCAATCAGGTGTCGAGTGTAAGTGCACAAGGGAGCTTGACTGCGAGACAGACATGTCGAGCAGGTGCGAAAGCAGGAACTAGTGATCCGGCGGTGGCTTGTGGAAGCGCCGTCGCTCAACGGATAAAAGGTACCCCGGGGATAACAGGCTGATCTTGCCCAAGAGTCCATATCGACGGCAAGGTTTGGCACCTCGATGTCGGCTCGTCGCATCCTGGGGCTGGAGTAGGTCCCAAGGGTTAGGCTGTTCGCCTATTAAAGCGGTACGCGAGCTGGGTTCAGAACGTCGTGAGACAGTTCGGTCCCTATCCTCCACGCGCGAAAGAGTTTTGAGAGGACCTGTCTCTAGTACGAGAGGACCGAGATGGACGAACCTCTAGTGTGCCAGTTGTTCTGCCAAGAGCATGGCTGGTTGGCTACGTTCGGACGAGATAACCGCTGAAAGCATCTAAGCGGGAAGCTCACCTCAAGATAAGAACTCTCACAGGGTTAACCTGGTAAGACCCCCAGAAGATGACTGGGTTGATAGGTCGGATGTGGAAGCACAGCAATGTGTGGAGCTGACCGATACTAATAGGTCGAGGGCTTGTTTTCACAATCTTTCTAACTTTTTACTTACCTTTTTAAAGGAAGTACTCGCGTCCTCTATGAAATTTTCGAGTTACAACCGATTAGTAATTAGGTTGGACAACTCAATAGCGTTACGGTGATCATGGCGAGAGGGAAACGCCCAGCTCCATTCCGAACCTGGAAGCTAAGCCTCTCAGCGCCGATGGTACTTCTCGGGGGACCGAGTGGGAGAGTAGGACGTTGCCGGACATATAAAAATATCCACCTTTTTTAAGGTGGATATTTTATTTTGCAGACTAAAATTTTTTCAAAAGGATAAATCTTGGACGAGTTAGAAATCCCTGAAGATATAACTGGTTCAGAATTATCTGGCGATATCAAACAAGAATTAAGAACTTTACCTGAAGGTTTAGCCAAATTTGTTGCTAAAAATTTAGTTGCAGCTGGAAGATTTATTGAAACTAATCCTTCTTTAGCACTTTCTTACGCCAAAGCTGCAAATGTGGCAGCAGCTTCAAGACTTGCCATAGTTAGAGAAGCAGTTGGTGTTGCAGCGTATCGTTGTCAAGACTTTAAATTTGCCCTTTCTGAATTAAAAGCTGCAAGACGAATCAGTGGAAAACCTGACACATTGTCATTAATTGCAGATTGTGAAAGAGCTTTAAATAAACCACAAAAAGCAATTGAAATTTTAAATGAAAAAGACGTCGAAAAAATGGATAGAGCAGATTATCACGAATTGATGATTACTATTGCTGGAGCAAGAAAGGATTTAGGTCAACTTGATGCAGGCCTTGCTTTAGCCAAAATAAAAGAATTTAATTCAAATGAAATTTCGGAATCAATCGCTAACATGAGATTTGTGTATGCACAAACTTTACTTGAACTTGGAAGAATTGATGAAGCTAAAGTTTGGTTTAAAAAAACATTGATTTCAGATCCAGAAAATTTAACTGGGGCTAAAGAAATGCTTGAAAAATGCCATTAATTGATTCATATGACGCGATTCTGCTTGATTTAGATGGTGTTGTTTATTTAGGATCTACACCAATAGATTCAGCAGTTAAAACAATCAAAGAATTGCAGAAGCGAAAAGTAAATATTGCAGTTATTACCAATAATGGTTCTGTTACTAGCAAAAGTGTTTCAAAATGGATGAAAAACTTTGATCTAGATATTAAACCAGCATCGATTGTGACTAGTTCCCAAACGTTATGTTGGTATTTACAACAAAATTATCAAAAAAATGACGTGGTTTTAGTTGTGGGTAGTCAAAGTTTGAAGGATTCTGTAAAAGAATCAGGATTTAAAGTCGTAACAAAAGCAGAAAAAGATCCCAGCCTTGTAGTAAATGGAATTGATGCAGAAATTAGCCAAAAAGATTTAGCGGAAATGTGTTATGCCATAAGTAAAGGTGCCAAGTGGATATCAACCAATAATGACTACACATTTCCCACCGAAAAAGGTTTAGCTCCAGGAAATGGGGCATTTAATGCTTTGATCACCTCAATCACAGGCAAAAATCCAATCTTGATGGGTAAACCAGAACCTTTTATGTTTCTTCAAGCTGCCAAAATATTTGATGCAAAAAATCCTTTAGTTGTGGGAGATCGGTTAGATACTGATATTCAAGGAGCAAATAAGGCAGGTTTTAAATCGATGTGTGTTTTAACAGGAGTAACAGATATGAATCAAATTAAGAATGCTAACCCATCCACAGGCCCTACTTATGTGGGAAAAGACTTAAGTGCATTGCTAGATAACAATTCTCTTGTAAGTTGGTAGGCATGGATAATCAAGAATGGTCAGATAATCGACAACAGGAATTAACCTTAGGAAACCTCAAACCCATCGTGCCAACTGGTGAATCAAGAGTCGATGGAGCAATGGATCGACTAAACGAATTAAGTAACTTACCTGCAATCGAACACGTTTTGGTTTTTGAAGATGTTCACAGACGACTACATGAATCCTTAACTGATAATTCAGAGTGAAATTAAATCGATTAGACCAAGAACTTGTTAGGCGAGGCCTTGCAAGATCTAGAGAAGTTGCAAATGAACTAATTCTGTCTGGTTCAGTCTTAGTTGATCATGTCCCAGCACTTAAACCTGATAGAAGAGTTAATCAAGAAGTTTCCATAATCATTGAAACAGAAGTGGATCATTATGTTTCAAGAGGTGCTCACAAACTTATAAGTGCTTTGGATGAGTGGAAAGAGATAGTTGTCGAAAATCAAATTTGTTTAGACGCTGGTTCATCAACTGGAGGTTTTAGTCAAGTTTTGCTAGAACGAAAAGCTGCCAAAGTTTATTGCGTCGATGTCGGTTATGGTCAACTTGCTTGGGAAGTTAGAAATCATCCGCAAGTTGTTGTGATGGAACGAACCAACATTAGAAATCTCGCACCAAAATCACTACAGCCAGAACCTAAAATTGTGGTTGCTGATTTATCTTTTATTTCATTATCCCAAGTTTTACCTGCATTAATTGCTAATGCAAATGAAGACGCAGATTTTTTATTAATGGTTAAACCTCAATTTGAAGTTGGAAAAGACTCATTAGGAGCAGGTGGAGTTGTTCGTGATCCAGTTCTAAGAAAAGAGTCAATAAGAAAAGTTGTTGATTCGGGAATCGAATTAGGACTTGGCTGCAATGGGGTAGTTGCATCTGCACTTCCTGGGCCTAAAGGCAATGTGGAGTATTTTTGTTGGCTTAAAAAAGGTGGAAGAATAATAAGTGATCAAGAGATCGACGAAGCCATTTCCAAAGGACCTCAATCTTAATGAAACAACCTAATGTCTTAGTCATCATTCACAATAATTCAAGTGAAGCAGAAAATGTTGCTGCGAAAGTTTGCAAAAAACTTCAAGAAAAGAAAATAGAAATATTTGCACCTAGTGATGACGCAAACCTACTTAAACAAAATGGAGTAGAAGTTAAAATCTTGGATTCGAATGCGGAATCTCCAACTCTTGCCCTAGTTTTTGGAGGAGACGGAACTATTTTAAGAGCGGTAGAAGTATCAAGAGATAAAAAAATTCCTATTCTTGGAATAAATTTAGGACACGTAGGCTTCTTAGCTGAAGCAGAATTAGAACATTTAGAAGATGTGGTTAAGTCCATTACAGAACACTCTTGGATTCAAGAGGATCGATTAGCTTTAGAGGTTTCAGTTTTTAAAGATAATTCAAAAGTTTTCTCAACTTTTGCACTAAATGATGTAGCTATAGAAAAGTCGGAACCAGGGCATATGTTTGATGTGATCTTGGAAATAGATTCTCAACCTGTTTCACGCTTATCTGGTGATGGCATCGTTTGCGCAACGCCAACTGGTTCAACTGCATATGCGTTTAGCGCAGGCGGACCTGTTGTTTGGCCAAGTGTTGAAGCTATATGTGTTGTGCCAATTAGTGCTCATGCTTTATTTGCTAAACCTTTAGTAGTTTCAACAAATTCAAAAATAGCGATCGAAATACCATCAAAAGGAACAAGTGGACACTTAACAGCTGATGGCAGACGTTCATTTGACCTTTTTCCAGGAATGAGAATTGAAATTACTAAGTCAAATGATTATGTTCATTTGGCGAGAATGGAAAATAAATCATTTAGCCAAACTTTGGTTAAAAAATTTCAATTACCAGTTGAAGGTTGGCGCGGAAACTCAAAACGTAAATGATCAAAGACTTACGGATTAAAAATATTGGTGTAATAGAAGATATTTCACTTGACTTATCAAATGGTTTCACAGTTTTAACTGGTGAAACAGGAGCTGGTAAAACCATGGTTTTGTCCTCATTTGAAATGATTTGTGGTGAAAAAGTGGAAAACTCACTAATTAGAGTCAATGAGGAAAATGCTCTGGTGGAAGCATTCATACAAATAAATAATGAAGAATTAAAGTCAAAAATTGATGAATTAGATATTGAATTAGAAGATGAGGGAGTTTTAGTAAGTCGTTCAATATCAAATAATACAAGAGGAAAAATATTTCTGGGAAATAGAAGTGTTTCAAGTGCTATTTTGAAGGAATTAACTGAAGATTTGGTCACAATACATGGCCAAGGAGATCAAACTCTTCTTAATAAATCTAGCCAACAAAGATATCTTCTGGATTCATATATTGGACTTGAGCATCTAGAAGAAATTAAGAATTACGAAACTGTTTTTCGAAGCCTTAAAGAAATTGAGGGTCAACTTGAAGATCTTTTGAATGATCAGAAAAAAGGTGCTAAAGAAATTGAAGATATTCAAAAAGCATTAGAAGAGTTAAAGGGTGCAAATTTACAGCTTGATGAAGAAAAGACAATTGCTGAAAAATTAAATTTAATAAATTCTAGTGAAAATATTTATGAATCTCTAAAGGAAGCAGATCAATTACTAAATGGAACTGATGATAATAGTCTTAATTCAATAACCTCACTTGTTACAAATCTAAGAAAAGTCTTAGATACTGCTAGTTCAAAAAGTAAACGAATTGAAACGTTAAGAGATATCGTCATCAAAAGTGAAATTGATCTAAAGGATTTAGCTCAAGAGATTGGTAAAGACCTGGTATCTCTTGATCGAGATCCTGTAGTAATTGATCAACTTGAATCACGTAGGGCTTTAGTTAATAAATTGTTAATCAAACATGGTCCAACTACTAAAGATGCGCTAGAAAAAGTTGAAAAATTACAACAAATTTTAAATCAGAACAATAATCTTCCTGAATTAATTGAAGAAAAGCAACAACTTATTACAAAAATAAGGAGTGAATTAGCTCAGAAAGCTTTGAAATTATCCAAAAATAGAACAAAGTTTTCTAAAGAAATTTCAAAAGAAATAGAAACAGAGCTTATTAAACTTTCAATGCCTGGTGCCAAATTTAGTGTCACAGTCGAACAAATCGAATCCGAAGTTGGATTAAAGCTAGATTCAAAAAAATTAGCATTTGATTCATTTGGAATAGACCAAATCAAGTTTGAATTCAGCGCTAATCCTGGTCAACCACTTCAACCGATAAATAAGATTGCAAGTGGTGGCGAAATGTCACGAATAATGCTTGCTATTGAACTTATTTTTTCAAAAAAAGCAAAAAATAGAACCATGATTTTTGATGAAGTAGATGCAGGAATTGGTGGAGAAGCGGCAATAGAAGTTGGAAAAAGATTAAAAATCCTTGCTCAAAAACATCAAGTCGTTGTTGTGACACATTTGCCTCAAGTTGCAGCTTTTGCTGACACTCATTTAAAAGTAATAAAAACTACTGATTCTAATGTGACTAAGACTGATGTTATTTCACTCAATAATGAGGAGAGACTGACAGAAATTGCACGAATGATGGCAGGACTTTCAGATTCTTCCTCGGCCTTAGAACACGCTCGAGAACTCATTGGCTTGTCTAAAAGCGTTTCGTTATAAACTGTAATCCCGTGGGGTTAGGATTTCTAACAAATTAGTCACGGGAGATAAATGAACACCGGAAGTGTTAAACACATATTCGTAACCGGTGGAGTCGCCTCCTCTTTAGGTAAAGGTTTAACTGCATCTTCATTAGGTAATTTATTAGTTTCACGTGGTTTAAAAGTAACAATGCAAAAGTTAGATCCATATTTAAATGTTGATCCAGGAACAATGAATCCATTTCAACACGGTGAAGTGTTTGTAACCGAAGATGGCGGAGAAACAGATCTTGATGTTGGACATTATGAAAGATTTTTAAATGTTGAATTGTCAAAGTCTGCAAATGTGACTACGGGTCAGGTTTATTCAAGTGTTATTGCAAGAGAAAGACGTGGTGAATATTTAGGAGATACTGTACAAGTTATTCCCCACATCACTAATGAAATCAAAAGTCGTATTAGAGGTATGGCTAGCGCCGATGTAGATGTTGTAATCACAGAAATTGGCGGCACTGTTGGTGATATTGAATCTTTGCCTTTTCTTGAAGCTGTAAGACAAATAAGGCATGAAATTGGAAGAGAAAATACATTCTTTTTACATGTAAGTTTATTGCCATATATCGGACCATCTGGAGAGCAAAAAACTAAACCAACGCAACATAGTGTTGCTGCGATGAGAAATATCGGTTTACAACCTGATGCAATAGTTTTGCGTTCCGACCGTTTAGTTTCTGACAGTATTAAAAAGAAAATTTCTTTGATGTGCGATGTTGATCAAGAAGGGGTTGTAGCAGCAGTCGATGCCCCAAGTATTTATGACATTCCTAGAGTTTTACACAGAGAAGGTTTGGACGCTTTTGTTGTCAGAAGATTGGGATTACCTTTTAGAGATGTCAACTGGAAAAGTTGGGATGCATTACTTGAAAGGGTTCATAAACCACAACATGAGGTTACTGTTGCATTAGTTGGAAAATATATCGATTTACCTGATGCATATTTATCAGTCTCTGAAGCTCTTCGAGCCGGTGGTTTTGCAAATAATGCAAAAGTAAATATTAAATGGGTGGCCTCAGATGATTGCGCCGAAGATACTGGTGCTCAAAAAGTTTTATCTGACGTAGATGCAATGTTGATTCCAGGTGGGTTTGGAGTAAGAGGCATAGAAGGAAAATTAGGAGCATTGAAATTTGCCAGGCTAAATAAAATTCCAACATTAGGAATATGTTTAGGTCTTCAATGCATGGTAATCGAATATGCCAGAAATGTTGCAGGAATGCCTGGAGCATCATCATTGGAATTTGACGCTGATACTGCTTATCCAGTCATTGCAACCATGAGTGATCAAGTTGATGTTTTAAGCGGGAAAAAAGATATGGGTGGATCAATGAGATTAGGAAGTTATGAAGCTCATCTTTTAGCAAATTCAGTTGTTCATGAAGTTTACGGAAAAAATATCGTTACGGAAAGACATCGTCATCGATATGAGGTTAATAATGAATATCGAGATAAATTTAGTGAAAATGGTCTTATTTTTTCTGGACTTTCTCCTGATAAAAAATTAGTTGAATTTGTCGAATTAGATAAAAAAATTCATCCTTATTATGTATCTACCCAAGCTCATCCTGAATTTAAATCCAGACCAACTCATGCTCATCCTTTATTTCAAGGATTAATCAAAGCAGCCTTAGAAAATAAGAAATAAATTCAACAACTAGTCCTAATTCTCAAAGTAGTTAAAGAGGCGTAAGATGTTTTACTGGGTCATTTTGAGTGGGAGAAAACATTGAAAATTGGTGTACCTAAAGAAATTAAGAATCATGAATATCGCGTAGCTATTACTCCTTCTGGAGTTGTTGATTTTGTAAAAAATGGTCATCAAGTAGTAATCGAAAAAGACGCTGGTCTTGGAAGCGCAATTGCAAATGTCGAATACGTAAATGCTGGGGCCACAATTTTAAACACCGCTGATGAAGTTTGGCAACAGGCTGAAATGATTTTAAAAGTTAAAGAACCTATTAAAGAGGAATATCCAAGATTAAGAAAAGGTCAAATACTTTTCACCTATCTACACCTTGCTGCATCAAAAGATTGCACAGAAGCTCTTTTAAATTCACAAACCACTGCGATTGCTTACGAAACTGTTGAATTAGAAGATCGTTCACTTCCACTTTTGGCACCGATGTCAGAAGTAGCTGGCAGATTGGCGACTCAAGTTGGAGCCCATTCATTATTAAAGTTTCAAGGTGGAAGAGGTTTACTTCTAGGTGGAGTTCCTGGAGTTAAAAAGGGAAATGTCGTAGTTATCGGCGGAGGAGTTTCAGGTCAACATGCAGCAACAATTGCACTTGGACTTGAAGCAAACGTAACTATATTGGATTTAAATGTTGAAAGATTAAAATCTCTAAATGAATTATTTGAAGGAAAAGTTCAAACTTTGGTTTCTAATGCTTACGAAATTGAAAGAAATGTTTTAGAGGCAGACCTAGTTATTGGAGCAGTTTTAGTTCCGGGGGCAAAAGCTCCAAAATTAGTTACAAATGATTTGGTTAAAAGAATGAAACCTGGATCAGTGTTGGTTGATATTGCAATTGATCAAGGTGGTTGCTTTGAAGATTCCAAGCCAACAACTCATGCAGACCCTACATACAAAGTGCACAACTCTATTTTTTATTGCGTAGCAAACATGCCAGGCTCTGTACCAAATACTTCCACTTTTGCTTTAACAAATGTAACCATGCCATACGCAAAAGCCATTGCAAATAAAGGCTGGAAGAAAGCACTAAAAGAAGATAGGTCTTTGCAATTAGGGCTTAATGTACATGAGGGAAAAGTAACTTATAAAGCAGTTGCTGATGCATTCAATCTTGAATTTGTTAATCCTGAAACAATTTTGAATTGAGATGAATTTAGATTCAGTCAAACAGCAATACCTGAATCATCTTGAACTAGAAAGAAATTTGTCTAGCAACACTATTCAAGCTTATTCAAGAGATCTTGATTTTCTTACTCAACGCTTAAATGATACTAAGGAAATAACCTTAAAAAACGTTCAAGAAATATTTAATTTATATAAACAAAATCATGGTGAAAGATCTGTTTTAAGATTAATAGCTTGCGTTAAGAGTTTTCTTAAATATTTACACGCAGAAGAATTACTAGAAGAAGACTTCAGTAATCAAATAGAAACTATGTCGACAAGACTAACTTTGCCCAAAACTTTAGACATTAAAACTGTGGTAGATCTTATAGAAAGTATAAAACCAGAGGATCCTAAATCAATCAGGAACAGATTAATTTTTGAATTCTTGTATGGAACAGGTTGTAGAATAAGTGAATTAGTAAATACAGATTTGCAAGATATTGATTTTGAATCAAATGTAATTAAAATACGTTTTGGCAAAGGTTCTAAACAGAGAGTAATTCCATTAGGAACGAATTTAAAGAAATCCATAGAATCATACGTAATCCAAGTTAGAAACAATTTAGTGAAGTCTAAAAAGACAGATTCCCTGTTATTAAATGCAAAAGGTCAGAGACTAACAAGACAATCAATTTGGACAGTGATTAATAGATATGCGCTAGAAAATGGAATTAAAGATTTAACACCTCACACACTTCGACACGCTTTTGCCACCCATCTTTTAGAAGGGGGAGCAGATGTAAGAGTGGTCCAAGAATTATTAGGTCATAGTTCAATAAATACAACCCAAATTTATACGCATGTGACAGTTGATAAGTTGAGGGAAACATTTATCCAAACTCATCCCCGTGCAAGACGTTAAAATATGACAAATTGCAAGAATTTGTTAGACCTCTGACATAGGCTTTAATCATTGGCCCAACCGGGGCGGTTGTGCAGAAAGTTGAGATTTTTATGGCAACACCATCTGTAAAAGATGATGGAACCCGTATCGCAAAAGGCCAAAAAAGCGGTCGAGACTTTTCTATCCCTGAACCACTTTCAAAACATGGACCTGCTCACATCATTTCCATGGTTAATCAAAAAGGGGGAGTTGGAAAAACTACAAGTACTATTAATTTAGGTGCTGCCTTAGCAAGTTATGGACGAAAAGTTTTATTAGTAGATTTTGATCCACAAGGTGCTCTTTCTGTTGGCTTAGGTATTCCGGTTTATCAACTAGAAAAAACTTTAAGACATGTTTTAGTTGGAGAGCAGGTTCAAGCTAAGGAAGTTTTAGTAAAAACTAAAGTAGAAAACTTAGATTTACTTCCTTCAAACATTGAACTTTCTGCTGCAGAGCTTGAATTAGTTAGCGAAGTTGGCAGAGAGCACGTTTTAGCCAGTGCTTTAAATCCACTAATTAATGAATACGACTTTATTATTATTGATTGTCAACCATCACTTGGATTACTTACAGTAAATGCGCTAGCGGCTTCTGAAGGATGCATCGTTCCACTTGAGACAGAATATTTTGCACTACGAGGATTAGCTTTATTAACTCAAACCATCGAAAAAATAAAAGGCAGAATTAACCCCAAATTACAGATTCTAGGAATACTTCCAACAATGTATGATCCAAGAACAGTTCACGGTAGAGAAGTTTTAGAAAGAGTTGAAGAAGCTTTTGGCGATAAAGTTTTTGAGACCGTCATTTCAAGAACCGTTAAATTTCCTGAAACAACAGCTGCAGGATCACCAATTACCGAATATGCACCGTCATCGCCAGCAGCAAAAGCTTATAAGAGATTAGCCAGAGAGTTAATACAAAAAATCAAATGACAATATCTACTACAAATAATGATGTGGTAGAAAAAACTACCAAACAATTCAGCGTTAAATTAAATCAATTTGAAGGTCCCTTTGACCTTCTTTTAAGCTTAATTGCAAAACATGAATTAGAAGTTACAGCTTTAGCACTTCATATTGTGACTGATGACTTTTTGCAATACATCAAGAGCCAAGGTTCCGAGTGGGATCTAAACGAAGCTACTGAATTTCTTGTTATTGCGGCAACTCTGCTGGATTTAAAAACTGCTCGTTTATTGCCTTCTGGAGAAGTAGAAGATGAAGAAGATATTGCCCGTCTTGAAGCTAGAGATCTCTTACTTGCAAGATTGATGCAATATAAAGCATTCAAAGAAGTTTCTATTTGGATTAACGATAACTTTAATTTAGAAGCAAGAAGATTTCCTAGATCGGTATCACTTGAACCTCAGTTTGCAAATTTATTACCTGAAGTTCTATTGGGACTTGGTCCTCATGAACTTGCAAGGCTTGCCGCAAGAGCACTTGAATCAAGAAAAATTCCTAGTGTTTCTTTGTCCCACTTACACGCTCCTTTAGTAAGTGTTCGAGAGCAGGCTGGAATTATTGTTGAACGTTTAAGAAAAGTTGGCGTTACATCATTTAGATCTTTAATTACCGGTGTTGAAATTCCAGTAATTGTTGCAAGATTTTTAGCTATATTAGAATTATTTAGAGAGTCTCAAATAACTTTAGAACAAGAAGCACCATTAAAAGATTTATATATTAAATGGGTTGGTTCTGATCAAGGCGATGTTTCTGTTACAGATGAATTTGATCAAGAGACTGAAGATAGAAGTAATGTAGTAGATTTGGGAAATAGAAATGACTGAAAATTATAATAATGATGAAGTAGTTTCTCTTGGTGCGCCATCATTAAAATCTGCGATTGAAGCAATTCTTCTTGTAGTTGATGAACCCGTTTCAGTTTTAACGATAGCTCAAGTTACTAATACGCCTGAAGTAGAAGTAACTAAAGAATTAAAGCGACTTCAAAAGGAATTCGAACAAAGAGATGGCGGCATTACATTAAGAGAAGTTGCGGGTGGTTGGAGATTTTATACAAATGAACATTCTGCAGAAGTAGTTGAAAGATTTCTCAAAGACGGTATGACTGCAAGACTTACTCAAGCATCATTAGAAACTTTGGCAGTAATTGCTTATAAACAACCCGTTTCTCGTGGAAGAATTGCTGCAATTAGAGGAGTAAATGTTGATGGTGTTGTAAGAACTCTTCTCAATAGAGGTTTAATTGAGGAATCTGGATCAGAAACAGATTCGCAAGCTATTTTGTATAAGACAACTCCATATTTCCTAGAAAGATTAGGCATAGCTAGTTTGGATGAATTGCCACCGGTTGCAGATTACTTACCAAACATGGCTGCGCTTGATTCCTTAATTGATGAAACATTGAATTAAATGAATAATGATGAAGGAATTAGATTACAAAAGGTTTTGGCAGCGGCTGGACTAGGAAGTAGAAGGGCATGTGAAGAATTAATTGACCAAGGAAGAGTTGTTGTAAATGGAAAGAAAGTAACCGAACAAGGTAAAAGGGTTAAACCTGGCATTGACCAGATAGTCGTTGATGGGGAAGCTGTTGCAGCTACCTCAGGTTTTATTGTTTTGGCGCTTAATAAACCAATTGGTGTTGTGACTTCGATGAAAAGAGAAGATAAACGAGCCATAGTTTCTGATTACTTACCAGAAAAACCTGATCGACTTTTTCATGTTGGTCGCCTTGATGCAGATACTGAAGGCCTTTTACTAATGACTAATGATGGCGATTTAGCACATGGTTTAACACATCCTTCATCAGAAGTGAGCAAAATTTATCTTGCAAGATTAAAAGGGTTTGTTTCAAAGTCTGAATTAGAACAACTTACAAACGGTGTTAATTTAAGTGATGGATTTGCCAAAGCAGATCAAGTCAAGATTATTGGAACAAGTCAAGGCGAGACCGCCATTGAAATAACTATTCATGAAGGTAGAAACAGAATTATTAGACGATTAGCCGAAGCTATAGGGCATGAAGTAATTCAATTAGTTAGAGTCCAATTTGGTCCGATAAAATTAGGTGATCTAAAAGTTGGTAAAACAAGGGTTTTAGGTCACACAGAAGTTGCAAGTTTGTATCGTGCCGCTGGTTTGAATACAGAGAAGGTTTCATGATGAATGTAAGAGGCGTTCGTGGTGCGACGATGCTTGAAAAGAATGATTCTGACGAAATGAGTGAAGCAGTAATTGAACTTTTACAAGAGATTTTTAAGAAAAATTCAATAGAAAATAAAGATGTGATAAGTATATTTTTTACTTCAACTAAAGAATTGAATTGCGCTTTTCCTGCAGCAGCAGCAAGAAAACTTGGATTAGGAGATGTTCCTCTTATCTGTTCTCAAGAAATTGATGTACCAGGTGCACCGAAAAACGTGGTGCGAATACTCATGCATATTAATACCAATGCAAATAGAGATGAAATTAAACATATTTATTTAAGAGGCGCAGAAATACTAAGACAAGATTTGGCTCAATAATGAATGCGAGTACTGCCACTCGCCACAAATTAGTTATTGCAGTTGATGGCCCAAGTGGTTCAGGAAAATCAAGTGTAAGTAGAGAAGCTGCAAACAGACTTGATTTTAACTTTTTAGACACGGGTGCAATGTATCGAATGATTACTTTTTATCTTGATAGTAAAAAGGTAGTTAACCAAGAAGAAATCGAAAAAATTTTTCTAACAGAACAAATTGAAATCGAAGTTTCTATTAATCCTTCCAAAATTTTGTTTGAAATAAATGGAAATGATATTTCTACAACCATAAGAAATCAAGAAATAACAAGTAAGGTTTCTCACTACGCATCAATTAAAACTGTTCGAGATTTCTTACTTTTAAAACAAAGAAATATAATAAATGATTCATTAAAAGGTATTGTGGTTGAAGGAAGAGATATCGGAAGTGTTGTCGTTCCACAGGCTGATTTAAAAATTTTTATAACTGCCTCTGAAGAAGTAAGAGCTCAAAGAAGAGCCAAAGAGATTAATCTAGATCCAAATCAAGTACTTAAAGATCAAAAAATTAGAGACGAAAAAGATTCAAATCGAAAAATTTCTCCACTTATTATTCCAGAAGATGCAGTTATATTAGACACAAGTTCACTTAATTTTGAAGAATCTGTCAACGAATTTATTAAGTTGGTGAAAAATGTCTGAAGAATTAATTCAAGAAGATTCCTTCAAATCAACCGATGAGATTTGGATATCCAATAATAAAGATGACATTGAAGACGTCAAGGATTTAGAACGAGATTTCTCGACTGATTTTCAAGATGAAGTAATTGAAATAGTCTCCATCAACAGACCAAGAGTTTCTTTAATTGGAAGACCAAACGTTGGTAAATCAACCTTAATTAATCGAATAATTGGTAGGAGAGAAGCAGTCGTTCAAGATATCCCAGGAGTAACTAAAGATCGCGTTTACTACGACGCCCAATGGGATGGAAAAGATTTTATTCTGATTGATACAGGTGGTTGGACTCAAGATAGTTCTGAGATGATGAGTCAAATTTCAACTCAAGTACAGAAAGCAATTGATGAATCAGATCTAATTCTTTTTGTATTAGATTTTCAAGTTGGTATAACCCAAGAAGATCAAGATGTAATCAAGTTAATTAGAAAAACAAAAACCCCAGTACTTTTAGTCGCAAACAAAGTTGATGGTGCAGAAGCAGAAAATCAAATTGGCGAACTTTGGTCATTGGGATTAGGTGAACCGATACCTGTAAGTGCATTGCACGGCAGAGGATCTGGTGAATTACTTGAGAAAATAAAGGATAAATTACCTGCAGAATCAAAATTTAAGGATACAAAAAAAGGTCCGGTAAAAGTAGCAATAATAGGTAAACCAAATGTTGGAAAAAGTAGTTTATTAAATAAATTATCAAAATCAAATCGATCGATTGTTTCAGAAATTTCTGGTACAACAGTTGATCCTGTGGATGAAATAATTGAAATCAATGGGCAAGAATGGCATTTTATTGATACGGCAGGAATCAGAAAGAGATTTAAAGAATCAAGTGGATTTGAGTATTACGCAACTTTAAGAACCAGTGCGACTTTAGAAAGATCAGAAATTGTTTTATTGGTTATTGAATCAGACCAAGTAATCGCAGATCAAGACAGAAGATTAATTAGCCAAATTATTGACTCCGGGAAAGCTTTAGTTTTAGTTTTCAATAAATGGGACTTAATTGATGAGGATCGTCACGACGAATTGGAAAGAGAAATAGAAACAGACCTTAGAAACGTATCCTGGGCTCCAAGAGTAAATCTTTCTGCTAAAACTGGCTGGCATATCGATAAAATATCTAAAGCATTAAATGTGGCATTTGAGGGTTGGACAACACGAATCTCTACTGGAAAATTAAATCAATTTGTCAAGGAATTTGTTGCTGCTAACCCGCATCCCTTAAGAGGCGGTAAACAATCGAAAATATTATTTGCCACTCAAATTGCAGACAGACCGCCGACTTTTGCATTATTTACAACTGGTGCGCTAGATCTTACTTATCAAAGACATCTTGAGCGCAAATTAAGACAAGAATATGGCTTCCAGGGATCTCCAATTCACATTAAAGTAAAAATAAGACAACGAAAAAGATAATGATCCTAAATATCCCTAACTTAATAACAATAGTTCGAATAGCTGTTACACCTTTTATTATTTATTTAACGCTTCAAAACCAGTTGGTGACGGTATGTCTTCTAATTTTTATTTCGTCATTTACTGATTGGTTGGATGGATTTATTGCTAGAAAATTTAATCAATTTACAAGACTTGGAGAACTTCTAGATCCTATTTCTGACAGAATTTATATTGTAACTCTTTTATATATAGTTTATTATCTTGAAGCACTTAATTTAGTATTTATCATGTTAATCATTTTTAGAGAATTATTTATGACACTAGTAATGGGTTACTTAAAAACTAAAGGGATTACGGGCTTACCAGTTCATTACCTAGGCAAGATGGGCGCTTTTAATTTATTAATAGGAATCCCTGGACTTATTTTTGCAAAAGCATTTCCTAATCAGGACTTTATTTGGTTAACTATTGGTTGGTCATTTTTGCTTTGGGGAATGTTTCTCTATGCCTTCTCTACAGCCAAATATCTATCTCAAGCTAGATCTATACTAAAAAATCATGGCTAAAGATAACTTTTTCGAAGTTGATGATTCTAAATCAATGAATATTTTGAATCTTTTAAATAAGGAGATTCAAACTAATGACTATAAAGATCTACCAAAAGGATTCAAAGTAACAAAAGATCCTAAATGGTGGATATTTATTGTTCTGGGTTTTTCAGGTATTTTTTTAGGTATCGCTATTGCTAATTTTCAAAGAAAAGTTCCTTTGATCGAAAAGAGCAAAGAGGATCTTAGAATCTCTATTGAAAATAGAATTACTAACTTAACAAATTTGAGTACAACTCTTTCAGAAATAAATGACCAAATAAATGAAGAAAATATTCAAATTTCCGATATCTCTAATAGGGGCATTACAAATCTCAATGAAACTAATTTACAAATAATTTCTGGAGTTAAATCAATTTCAGGTCCTGGTTATTCGATATTGATTAATGATGCAAGAAATACTGATTCACTAGATTTTCAGCAAGTAAATTTAGCACGAGTATTTGACACAGATTTACAACTTGTTACAAATGCTTTATGGGCAAGTGGTGCTCAAGCAATATCAATAAATAATCAACGAATTTCAACCACTACAGCCATAAGATCGGCAGGGGAAGCAATACTAATTAATTATCGACCACTTCTTCCTCCTTATGAAATTATTTTTATAGGAAATGATGAAGTGAGCAAGAAATTAGTTGAGAATCCAGATTTCAAAGATTTTCAATTCGTCGTAAAAACATACGGACTTGACTACAAATTAACTAAATTAGACAAAGTTGAGATATCAGCCATAGGTAATGAATTACCTGATATTGAAGGTATTAGAGTAGGAAACTAAGTATGATTCCTGTAATTGGCTTATTAATCGGTGTAATAGTTGGAATAGTTTTAGATCCAACTGTGCCACTTTGGCTACAACCTTATTTACCGATTGCAGTAATTGCAGCATTAGATGCAGTATTTGGTGCAATAAGAGCTAATCTTGAAAATAATTTTGATGACAGAATATTTATCACCTCATTTCTAAGTAATATCTCAATTGCAGCAATCATCGTATTTTTGGGAGATCAGTTAGGAGTTGGATCTCAACTTTCCACCGGTGTTGTAGTTGTATTAGCAATGCGAATATTTGCTAACGCTGCGGCAATAAGAAGAAATCTTTTTAATAGATAATGGCGAAAAGAAAAAGCAAAACAAAGAAAAAGAAAAATTATCAGAAATACTATTTAGTAATCTTGACTGTTTTTCTTGGATTATTAATAACTTGGTCAATTAGGCAAAATGATGAACCAGAAGTACTTACTTCAGCAAGGGAAGATGAATTAGTTTTGATTCTAGATGATCTTGTAAAACAAACAGACAGCCTAGAACAAGAATTGGTAAAGCAAAAACAAGTTTTAGAATCCTTACAAAATGGTTCAAGTGAACAAGCAAGAGAAGCAGCGCAAAGACGTCTTGACCAATTGATTGTTTTATCCGGAAGCGCACCTGTGAGTGGTCCTGGAATACAAATTCGCATCACAGGTGATTTGTATTCTGTCAGTGCTTTTACTCTCTTAGATGCAATTCAAGAATTAAGGGATGCCGGAGCTGTCGCTATCGAAATTAATGGAAACAGAGTCGTAAGTAATACATATTTTCTAGATGCACCAGATGGAATAAAAATATCTCAAAAAACTATTCGCTCGCCTTACATTATTAATGTGATCGGAGATCCTGCAACATTGGAAACAGCGCTAAAAATTCCCGGGGGAATTGCCGAAACTATTCAAACTGCAGATGGGGTAGTGGTCATCTATAAGTCAACAAATATAGATATAGACTCAGTTGTCACTTTAGAAGTTCCAGAATATGCTAATTCCTAAATACAGAGAGGCCATATGAATACTCCTAACGAACTTAAATACACCAAAGAACACGAATGGATTCGCCAAGAAGCAGATGGATCTATCACTTTTGGCATTACCGATTTTGCTCAATCTGCATTAGGAGACGTGGTTTTTGCAAGTCTTCCAAAAGTTGGAGCAAAAATAACCGCTGGCCAAACTTGTGGTGAAGTTGAATCCACAAAATCAGTAAGTGATATTTACTCACCGGTTTCTGGAACTGTTAAGGAAGTTAACTCTGTGTTAAATAATGCACCAGAAACTATAAATTCAGATCCATACGGAAATGGCTGGATGGTAAAAGTAAGTGACGTGGATCCAAATTCATTATCAGATTTAATGGATGCCGCTTCATATCTAAAAATAACTGAAAACCAATAATCTCAACCTGAGGTTGACCCTTTTATAGTCTTCACCTAGATTAAGAGGTGGAGGTCAAGTAATGAATATGGATAACACTGGTGCAATTCCGGTAGTTTCCTTGGACACAAGCCCTTTGTCTTCAATAGAAGATGGTCACTTAAGTGGTCTTGATTCAAACAGTGCTGCAATACTAGTTCGATCAGGTCCCCAAAAAAATCAAAGATTCATAATTTCTGGCAATAATGTTTCTTTGGGTAGAAGTGATGATTCAAATATTGTTTTAGACGATGTAACAGTTTCTAGAAAGCATGCAATTATTAATAAAGAAGATAATGCTTGGTATATAAATGATCAAAATAGTCTCAATGGAATTTATGTTAATTTTATTCGAGTTGACAAAGCGAATTTAACAGCTGGAGACGATATTCAAATTGGTAAATATAGATTTACCTTTCTTCTGCCTGGGCAAAAAATTTAAATGGTTTTAGCTAAAAAATCAGATAACTTATTCACCATTGGTGAAGTGTTAAATCAAGTTAGAGCGGAATTTAACGATATTTCAATATCCAAGATTCGCTTCTTAGAAGCAGAAGGATTGATTATTCCTGCTAGAACAAAAAGTGGTTACAGAAAATTCTCTCAATCAGATATTCAAAAGCTTGAATATATACTTCGAATGCAAAGAGATCATTACTTGCCACTAAGAGTTATTAAACAACATATAGAAGCCATGGACAGAGGACTTACAGTTCCTAATGAAGTTTTAGATAAACCTAAAGTTCCAAGTAATCTATTGAATTTCAATGAAAATTCAAATAAAAAATCTAATATAAGAGTCACCAGAGAAGAAATTATTGCCAACACTGGAATAAGTGAGCCATTTCTAAAAGACGCACAAGACTTTGGTCTAATTCAAGTTTTAGCAGATAATAGACATTTTGATGAATACGCGTTAAGAACGGCGCGAGTTATAGCTGCTTTATCAGAATTTGGGATTGAACCAAGACATTTGAAAATATTAAAATCAGGAACCGATAGGGAAGTGTCCTTAATTAAGCAAATAGTTTCACCCCTTGCTAGATCCAAACGACCTGATGCTAGTGAACAAGCTCAAGAGATGATGAAAGAAATCGCCAACTTAACTAATCAGTTGCATGCAATCCTGGTTCATCATGATTTGGAAAGTGAAATCATTTAAATAATGGATCAAGAATTCGTAAGGGTTTCAGTTGTTGGGGTTCGAGTTGAAATGCCTTCTAATCAACCAATCATCTTGTTGCAAGATGAACCGGGACAAAAGTATTTGCCAATTTGGATTGGGGCAGTGGAGGCAACTTCTATCGCATTTGCTCAACAGGGAGTTATTCCAGCCAGGCCTTTAACCCATGATCTTCTTTTAGAGGTTATAAAAAGTTTTGAGCGACAAATTCATGAAGTAAAAATCGTGTCCCTAAAAGACGGCATTTTTTACTCAGAAATTTATTTCGACAACGGGTCCATGATTTCAGCAAGACCTTCAGATTCGATTGCTCTTGCTTTGAGGGTTGAGGCACCAATTTTGGTTGCGGTAGATGTTTTAAATTCAGCAGGTATAGAAATCCCTGTTGAAGAACAAGATGAACTAGACAAATTCCGTCAGTTTCTCGATGAAGTTAATCCAGAGGACTTTAAATCGTGAGCAAGTCTAACCTTAAAGTTCTACTTTAAAGTTACGGCGTGTTAGCAGGCTAAATGTGTATAAAGTGTTTACCTTTGGTTTACTCTTGTAACACAGCCTAAGGGGATGGGGAATATGACTGAGAATGTCGCGAAACAGCAATCCCTGTTTGAAACTAAAGATTTAAAAAAAATTCCAGATGGTGTTGGCTATCGCGGAACTATTGCTTGTTCAGCTGCAGGAATTAGTTATCGACAATTGGATTATTGGGCTAGAACTGGATTAATTGAACCAACCATAAGACCCGCCCAAGGTTCAGGCACACAAAGACTTTATTCATTTACAGATGTACTTGTATTAAAAGTGATCAAGAGATTACTTGATACTGGAGTTTCACTTCAAAACATCCGTAATGCAGTTGAATTAATTAGAAGCCGTGGGGCAGACAATTTATCAAATTTAACACTTATCAGTGATGGAGCATCAGTTTATGAATGCACCTCAGATGATGAAGTTATTGATTTAGTTAAAGGCGGACAAGGCGTATTCGGTATCGCAATTGGAAGTGTTTGGAAAGAAGTTGAAGGAAGTCTTGCCCAATTTCCTGCAGAAACTGCTGAGGGCAATTTGGTGTTAAACGACAACCTTCTGGATGAATTAGCTCAAAGAAGAGCATCTAAGAACGCAATTGCCTAAATTCTACGTTTAAGTAGGATTAGATAAGCAAAGAAGTCTTAAAAGAATAGGTAGCATTTTTAGCATGTCGAAAAACGAATTCGTTTTCCAAGATCGTCACATCGGTCCAAATCAAACTCATCAAGATTTAATGTTGAAGGAATTAGGTCTTAAATCACTTGATGAATTGCTCGATAAAACTATTCCAGGCGCCATTCGATTTAGAGACTCACTGAATCTTCCAAGTGCACTGAGTGAAGAATTAGCACAACAAGAGCTAAAGCAATTAGCTTTAGAAAATGTTACAAATACAAGTCTTATTGGTCTTGGTTACTACAATTGTTTAACTCCTGCAGTTATTCGAAGAAATATTTTAGAAAATCCTTCTTGGTATACCGCTTACACTCCTTATCAACCTGAAATTTCACAAGGTCGTCTTGAGGCACTAATTCTTTTTCAAACCATGATTGAAGATTTAACAGGTTTACCTGTAGCTAATGCATCGTTGTTAGATGAACCAACTGCAGCAGCAGAAGCTATGCGACTTGCACAAAGAAGTTCAAAGAATGATTCCAATATATTTTTAGTAGATATTGACACACATCCTCAAACTATTGAAGTTATTAGAAATCGTGCAATTCCTATTGGTATTGAAGTGAAGTTAATTGACATAAAAGAAGAAAATATTATTGATAATGCTTTTGGAGTATTAATTTCTTATCCCACAAGCTCTGGTTCAATTAAAGATTTAGAATCATTTGGTAAAAAATGTAAAGATAAAGGAATAGTTGTAATTGCATCAACGGATTTGCTGGCTTTAACATTAATAAAAGAACCAACAAGTTTTGGTGCTGCTATTGCTGTAGGAAGTGCACAGCGATTTGGTGTTCCACTTGGTTTTGGTGGACCGCATGCAGGATTCATGTCAGTTTCCGAAGAACTTTCAAGATCACTTCCGGGAAGATTAGTTGGGGTAAGTGTTGACTCAACCGGAAGAGCTGCATATCGCTTAGCTCTTCAAACAAGAGAACAACATATTAGAAGAGGTAAAGCAACTAGCAATATTTGTACTGCTCAAGTCTTATTAGCAGTAATTGCAGCAACATATGCTGCCTATCATGGTCCAAATGGGCTTAAAGCAATTGCTACACGAATTCACAATCAAGCATTAAATGTAGCAAAAATGGCTGAAAATTCAGGTCAAAAAGTTGTTCATAAAAAATTCTTTGACACTGTTTTAATTGAAACATCGAATGCAGATAAATTATTAAATGCATTTCTTCAAAATGGTTTAAATATAAGAAAAATTGATAATACACATGTTTCTATCTCTGTCGATGAAGCCACAAATGCATCAACAATGGAAAAAATTGCAAAAAGTTTATCTACTGAAGTTAAAAATCAAGAAAACCATGATGATTCAATAGCAACAAGAACAAGCAAATATTTAACACATGTTCACTTCAATAGATACCATAACGAAACCGCTTTATTAAGATGGCTTAGATCCTTAAGTGAAAAAGACGTTGCACTTGACAGATCAATGATTCCACTTGGTTCATGCACGATGAAATTAAATGCAGCAAGTGAAATGGAACCTATTACTTGGCCAGAGCTTGCAGGAATTCATCCTTTTGCACCAATTGAACAATCAAAAGGATGGCAAAAAATAATTAATCAATTACAAGAATGGTTATGTGAAATAACTGGTTATGACGCGATTAGTTTGCAGCCAAATGCCGGATCTCAAGGAGAATTCGCAGGATTATTAGCAATTCGTGCTTATCAAGAACAAAGAGGACAGGGACATAGAAACATTTGTCTAATCCCATCAAGTGCACACGGAACAAATGCGGCAAGTGCAGTTATGGCAGGAATGCAAGTTGAAGTGGTGGAATGCACTGAAACTGGTGATGTTGATTTAGTTGATTTAGAAAACAAAGTTAACGCAAATCGTGAAAACCTTGCAGCAGTTATGGTTACCTATCCTTCAACTCATGGAGTATTTGAAGAAGGCATAACAAAATTATGCGAAATGGTTCATGATGCTGGGGGACAAGTTTATGTCGATGGTGCAAATTTGAATGCACTTGTCGCAGTAGCAAAACCGGGGAAATTTGGAGCAGATGTTTCTCATTTGAATCTTCATAAAACTTTTTGTATTCCACACGGTGGTGGAGGACCAGGAGTTGGCCCAGTAGGTGTTAAAGCACATTTAGCACCATATTTGCCAACACATCCTTTAAATGACATTTGTGGTCCAAAAGAAAAAGTTGTTGGTCCAATAAGTGGTGCGCCATATGGATCTGCAGGTATTTTGCCAATTTCCTGGATGTATATACGAATGATGGGAGCTAAGGGTTTATTTGATGCAACTTCAAGTGCAATTTTGTCTGCAAACTATTTAGCACATAAATTGTCTAAAGCTTTTCCAATTCTTTACACGGGAAAAAATAACACTATTGCGCATGAATGTATTTTGGATATTCGAGAAATAACTAAAGAAACAGGTGTAACTGTTGATGACATCGCAAAGAGATTGATGGACTACGGATTCCACGCGCCTACTATGTCATTTCCAGTAGCAGGAACCTTAATGATTGAACCTACTGAAAGTGAAGATTTAATTGAATTGGATCGTTTTGTCGAAGCAATGCTAAACATAAAAGCTGAAATAGATGAAATTGCAAATGGCGAATTCAAAGTTGAAGATTCAGCATTGCGTAATGCACCTCATACTGCAGAAGAAATAGCAGGTGAGTGGAATAGGCAATATTCCAGGGAAAAAGCTGTATTTCCTGTTTCTGGTCTTCGTGGCAAGAAATATTGGCCACCTGTAAATCGAATTGATGGTGCCTACGGAGATAGAAACCTGATTTGTTCATGTCCATCACCACGAGAATTCGCCAACGCCCAATAAAAAAGGCATTCGTGGTCTTAAACCAGATTTACTTTACATAACATACATTATCGGTCTTTATCTACGAATGAGTCTTTGAATTCCCCACAGCCCAATCCTTAGAAATGCCTCTATAACAATGTTTTTACTCATTTTTGAGCTTCCTATGGTTCTTTCTGTGAAAGTTATAGGCACCTCAGTAATGGATAATTTCTTCTCTAAAAGTCGTCTAACCATGTCAACTTGGAAGCAATAACCTTGAGAATCTATTTCATTAAGATCAATTTGTTTTAAAGCACTGCTTCGATATGCCCTAAAGCCTCCAGTTGAGTCTCCTACTTTGAAACCCAACATAACTCGAGCATAAATATTTCCTCCTTGCGACAAAATTTGTCGACTTTTTGGCCAGTTAATTACTTTGCCTCCGGGTATCCATCTTGAACCCAGTACACAATCAAAGTCCTTGATTTTTTCTAATAATTGATGCAAATCTTTAGGATCATGAGATCCATCTGCATCCATTTCAATCAAAACATCATATTCTTCTAAAGATTTAGTAAATCCTTCAATGTAAGCGGCTCCAAGACCATTTTTATTGTTTCTATGTAAAACTTCAAGATTTTGATATTGGCTTTTTAATTGTTCTGCAAGTCTTCCAGTGCCATCTGGGGAATTATCATCAATGACTAGAACATGAAAATCATTGCTCTCTTGAAAGATTCTGTGCAAAATAGAAGGCAAGGTATGTAATTCGTTATATGTAGGAACTAGAATTCTTATCTTCATAATTATCTTATTCTACTCTTTATAAAAGCTAATAATAATGCTATCGGTAACAAAACCAAACTAATAAAATTAATCCATTGGTTATACCTTATGGCGGGAGTAATTTGAGTAATCATTTCTACTGTAGCAACATGTGAGGTTGGAATAAATTCCTCAGATTGCCACAGAACTTGTCCATATTGATTTAAATGAGCTGAAATTCCAGTCGTAGCACTTATGATGGTTTGTCTGCCAGCTTCTTTTGCTCTGAATCGAGTAATTTGAAATTGCTGTTTTATTTGTTCGGAAAATGCATATGTAGCATTGTTAGTATGCACACTTATTATTTGTCCACCATCTAATAATTGCTTTGATAAAATATCGTTCCAAGCTACCTCGAAACAAATTACTGGTGAAATTATATTGTTGCCTATATTAAAATTTGTTATTGTATTTCCCTGGACAAAATCTCTGCTCAAAAGATTAAAACGAGAAATTCTAGTTTCTAATAAAGATCGAAAAGGTAAATATTCTCCGAAAGGTACTAAGTGAAATTTGGTATATTCATTGTCCTTATTACCTATACTGCCTTGAATTTTGATAACCGAATTCTTTAAATTCTTATCTTCTGTCAAGACAGCTCCAGCAATAAATGGCGTATTTATTTCACTTAGCATGCTGTTTAAAATATTTTCTGCTTCAGTGTTTATAAAGGGATCTACATCAATAGAATTTTCTGGCCACATTACTGCGTCTATCATTTTTGATTTTTTGTAACTTTTAAAAAATTTTTTTGTTTCAGCCACATGATTTTCCAAGACGGCAAGTTTTTGCTCATTGAAAAGAAGTCCAGAGCGTGGCACATTGCCTTGAACAATTAACAGATTCTTCTCTCCTACTGGTGAGAATTTGATTTTAGTTGAATCAAAAAACATAACTAATCCCAAAATTGATATAGCAATAAATAATGCTGGATAAATAGCTTTTTGTAGAAGAAAACCAATGAATGGAATTAAAAACATTGCGATCACGGAGATAGATAAAGCAACTAATTGCGTTGAACCAAATGGAGCTAATTTAGCAAAAGGTGAATCGATGCTCGAATAGGCAATTTTTGCCCATGGAAATCCACCAAATGGAATGAATTGAGCACTTGTTTCTATAAAAACAAAAACTATTGCATAGCCTAAGAATGGAAGAAAAGAATTTCTCAATAGATACATAAAAAATCCGCTCAATCCAAATAAAAGTGTCATTAATATTGTCAGCAAAATATATGCATCTACACCAATAGAGATTATCCAAATAATGTGTATCGCCCAAAAAACTAAACTGAACGAAAAAGAAATCACTAAATAGTCACCTAGTGATCTTTTGTGAGTAACACCCCACCAAAGTGCAAATACTACCGGTATAAGAAACCAAATTTTGGAATTTGCGTAAGTCAAGGCTAGTAACAAACCTGCAATTGATCCAACTGTAATTTTTGTTTGCAGCTGTAGTTTTTTCATTAAATTACGATTAGTTCGCGATTAGATTCATTGCATCGAATATAGCCGTTTTCAACTTTTACAATTATGTCCTCGATCCTTGCTCCAAATTTCCCTTCAATATAAAAACCAGGTTCAATACTAAAAGCATTTCCAGTAACTAATTTAGATTTATTTGTTGAAGCAATATATGGTTCTTCATGAGTTTCCAATCCAATTCCGTGACCAGTTCTATGTGTGAAATATTCTCCTAAATCATTTTTGGTAAGAATATCTCTTGCTACAGCGTCTAACTCTTCTCCGGTAAAATTTTCTACAGTTGCTTTACATGAAGATTCTTGGGCAATCATTAATGTGGTATAAAAATCTTGAAATTCCTTATTTGGTGTACCGACACAATAAGTTCTAGTCGAATCGCTACAGTATCCACTTGGCGACGTTCCTCCGATATCAACTACTACAACATCTCCCTTTTCAATAATTTTGTTTGAAGGTTCGTGATGAGGCGAGGCAGAGTTAATACCACCGGCAACGATTACGAAATCAACAGAATCGTGTCCAACTTCAAGTATTTTATTTCCAATTTTTTTAGCAATTTCGATTTCACTAATTCCGGGTTTAAT
Source organism: uncultured Bifidobacterium sp. (assembly GCA_964655115.1). Taxonomy (GTDB): domain Bacteria; phylum Actinomycetota; class Actinomycetes; order S36-B12; family UBA5976; genus ATZT02. The sequence continues at coordinate 5,946 of CAZZKM010000013.1, read as the reverse complement.
TATGGAGGCAACTTGTTCATGCACTTGATCAATCATTTTTCCAACTTCTTTTAATTGCTCGATTTCGTATTCACTTTTCACACTTCTTAGGGGGCTGATAATAGAATTTGAATTGTAAAATGTCGAATTTTTAAAAGTATTTTGAAAATTCAACAGCTTATCAGCAGTCATTTTTTCATCAACAAAAACATTCTTAAAGTTAAATTTAGAGAAAAAATCGTATGGATTATCACCCTCTTTCCAAGTTAACAATTCAATGGACTCTTCATTTAATCCTGATTCCAGAGCAGCTAATTTTTCAAGTTCGGGAACAATCAAAAAAGGTTTTCTATCATTTGAGATAGCCAAACAAGTTAATCTTTCAAGATTTTTTGCTTTATAGTCAATTAAATAACGTAGATTAGGGCCAGGTGTTACCAGAAGTAATGAACTATCTTTGAACTTGAATGAATTCTGCACATTTAATATTCTTTGTGACAATTCGTTTTCGGAGACCATTATCTCTACCCTATTACATCGATACAATCATCTTATGACAGCGACAAAGTTCAAAATCAATATTTTGGCAATAGACTTATCCTCACTTATTTTCAGATCTTTCTATGGTTTGCCTTCATCAATAAAGGACGCTGCAGGTTTACCTATAAATGGTGTAAAAGGTTACCTAGAAACATTAAATAGATTAAAAAAAATATATTCACCTGAAAGAATCATTCATGCATTAGATGTTGATTGGCGCCCTAAATGGCGCACCAACCTATTGCCTGAATACAAAGCGCACAGAGTCTTAGAAGATGAAAGTGAAGAAGTTGAAGATGATTTAGTAAGACAAATTGAAATTTTACCTTCAATATTGCAAACTCTAGGAATGCAATGCATAGGTAAAACTAATTACGAAGCAGATGATGTTCTTGCTTCAATTGCAAGGAATAATCCAAAAACAATCATTGTTTCAGGCGATAAAGATTTATTCCAAACCATTGATGATAAACGATCAATACATGTTCATTTATTGGGTAAAGATGGAGGTACACGTTTTGGTGAAAGAGACATAAAAAAGAGATTTGGCATCGAATCTAAATCGTATTTAGATTTTGCAGTTTTAAAGGGAGATCCATCTGATGGATTACCAGGAGTGAAAGGAATTGGTGAAAAAACAGCTGTTGAAATCATTAATAAATTTAGAAATATCGAGAATTTAATTGATAAATATTTGGATTCTAAAGTTTTATCCCCAAAGCAGAAACAAAATATTTCTGAATCTATTCCCTATTTAAATAAAGCTTTAAAGGTAGTTAAATTGAGAGATGATTTAAAAATTAAAATATTTGAAATAGATAGAAAGAATATTAATTCTGTACAAAAGAAACTACAAAAATATCGTATTGAAAATCAAGTAAAATCTTTTTTTAATTGACATTTGGTTCATAAGATACAACTCCTTTATCTAGAAGTGATATAGCTTCATCAGCCTTGTTTGCTATTCCAGATATGTTTAGTCTCTTTATTTGGCGCAATAAATCTATAATTTGCTTAATATTTCTAACAAAATCTCCAGGAGCAATATCTGTTTTAAGAAGAATTTTTTTCAAATTTACATCGTTACACCATTGTTTAATTATGTTTGCCATACCAAAATGAGGGTGTTTTGTGGTCGAGATTTTGAATTTACTTTCTAGATCAATGATTTCTTCAGATAGATTAATAATTTCTGTCGCGTTATTTTTAATAATTTCATCAACATTTATCGGAATATCGATTTCGTCTCTTCTTGGATTATAGACAAATCCACTCAACAAACATGAAAGTTGAATTGCAGTCAAATTACTTAAGAAATTTCTTCTTAATGATTCAATTATTAATAAATCAAACTCAGAATGAATTTGCTTTAAATATTTTCCCCACTTTGTAATTGTTAATTTTTCCTCGATACTAGATATATAATCAAGTTTAATTAACAAAGAAATTACTTGATCACATTTTTTTTCCAAATTAACAAAATCATTTTCTAAATGCGCCTTGAGTGCATTTATATACCTCTTATTTCTTTCTATATTTTCACCAAATCGTAAATGCTCTTGAATTTGTGGACATTTGTGACATACATGATTCTTTAATTCAGTTTTCAAAGAAGTTACATCTGTGTCACTGATGTTCTTCTTATTTAAATTTCCTGCCGTAATTCGAATTTTCTTTGCATATTCGTCTCTTACACTTTTTCTTGCGAAATCGATTTCTTCATTTAAATCTAGCTCTCCAACAACGCCAATATTTGGATCAAAACTTCTATGATCTATCTTTCTACCCTCTCCATTATCTAAAACGACCCAGAATTCTATCTTTTTTTTAGAATTCAAGACTCTGGTAATTAGAGCAAATTTGCTTCTTCTAAGATTTTTAACCCCAACGATACTTCCAGATTCAAGTTTTAATCCATTTTTAATCAATCTTTTTTTATTTGAATTTCTGTCTTCATCTTTATGATAAGAATTAATATTTAAGATTATTGAATAATATTCTTTGATATCGCCTAAATGGCAACTAAACTCGTTTTCTTTTCTAGTCAATTTTTCTTTTTCATAATTAATTTGTTCAATTAAATTTTTGGAGTCTTTTTTTTGATAATACTGAGCAAAGGATTTATTAAGAAGAATCTTAGTTTCGTGTAGATTTCTATGTTCTAAAAGATTGAGAACCATATTGTATTTAGGTTCAAAAGTTGAAGTTAATTCAAATGTTCTTGATGAAACCAAGTTAGCAATGAATTTTGGCTCACTATGTGGATGAAAAGCTATAATTGCCTCTCCGTCTACATCTATTCCTCTACGTCCTGCTCTTCCGGTTAATTGGGTGAATTCAGCTGGTGACAGCATTTCATGAGTTGTACCATTCCATTTATCCATTCGTTCTAAAACCACGGATTTTGCTGGCATATTTATACCTACAGAAAGTGTCTCTGTTGCAAAAATCAATTTCAATAAACCTTTTTGAAATAAATATTCAGCCGCTTCTTTCATTTGAGGTATTAATCCAGCGTGATGACTGCTAAAACCTCTAATGGCGCAATCGATCCACTCATCCACTTTTAGAGCAGACCAATCTGATGCCTCTATGTCATCAAATCTATTTTGTAAATACTTTTTTATTTCGAATCTTTCTTCTTCATTGGTAAGTTGAATATTACTTTTTCTTATTTGCTCTACTGCCTGATCGCAACCTTTTCTACTAAATATGAAAAAAATCGAGGGCAGTAAATCATAATCTTTGATATTCTCGACTATTTCGATTCTGGTAGGAATTTCTGTTTTTACATGTGATCTAGTAAAACTTCTCTTATATAAATTGATAACTTTTTTATTAATTTGACCCTCTTCGTTGGAAAAAAGAGGAATCAAAGAATTGCTCGTAGCAATTAACTGACTTAATGGGACAGGTCTTTTTTCTTCAATAACAAATTTGCAATCACCTCTAATTTCATGCAACCAATCAGCAAAGTCTTCCACGTTACTTACCGTTGCTGATAAAGCCACAATTTTTACATTTTTATTTAATAGAATTAAAATTTCTTCCCAGACAACTCCTCTTTCCTTATCCGCTAAAAAATGAACTTCGTCAAGAATTGCCACACCTAACTCATCAATTTTTTCAGGTGTTTGGTAAATCATGTTTCGTAATACTTCAGTAGTCATAACCACGATTGAAGCATCTTGATTGACAGCGTTATCACCAGTCAAAAGACCTACTTGTTCGATGCCAAATCTTTCCACGAATTCCAAGTATTTTTGGTTAGATAGCGCTTTTAAAGGTGTTGTATAAAATGTTCTTTGCTTCTTTTTATTGACATAAAAAACAGCGAACTCCCCTACTATCGTTTTGCCTGATCCGGTTGGAGCTGCAACAACAACAGAATTTCCTTGAAGAAAATATTCAATGGCTTCCAATTGAAATCGATCTAACTCAAAAGATAGTCCCATTTTGAATTCATTTAGAATTTCAAGATCTGAATGTGCCACACCTTTGAAACTGTTCAGCTTTGCGGCAAAATTATTCAAAATTTAATACTTTCATTGAGAAAGGATCAATCCTGACATTTATTAATCCATCAGCAAGGCGCTCTCCATCTGCCTGTGATTGCAATATCCCTTTAGTTTTGTCGACGGTTAGTTGTTTTACCTCATATTCTCTAAATTCATCTCGTGAAAAATGTTTCTTTCTTAAAAGAAGAATAAACAGGTAAATCAACTTCAATTTATTTACTTTATTAACAAGTATTAAATACAGTTTATCGTCTGTGGCAGTTGCCTTATTGCTTATCATCAATCCACCGCCAAAACTTGGAGTATTTGCGACGATAGCTAGTGAATATTCAGATGTTTCTGTAAAGAGATTATTTTCAATCTTCAAAGCTTCATAGTGCTTTCCTAAAAGTGCAAATAAAGTAGCGGCCGTGTATTTAAAACTTCCTAAAAACCTAGGAAATTTGTTTGCCAGTCTATTAACTCTGGCCTCAAAGCCGAAGCAAGCAATTGTTAAAGCTCGTTTATTTTCATTCACAATCATGGTTGATATATTTGTAGTCTTGAATTGTTCAATAGCATCAATTATTTTCTGATAATTAGATTGAAATCCTAATGAGTTGGCAAAGTCATTGCCAGAACCTGCTGGAATTATCAAAAGAGGTTTATCTGACTCAATCAAAAAACTAGAGAAGAATGATACAGTTCCGTCACCACCACTTATTATTATTAAATCATTTCTAGAAATATTAGGAAACACTTTCCGCATTGAATCATCATTAAATACTTCAAAATATTCTATTTCGTGTTTTTCAATTAGTTTAATTTTTAGTCTTTCGACTAATTTTGTTTGTGATTTTCTTCCGCTTTTTATATTGTGAATTATCAGAATTTTCACGAGAATCTTTCAATGTCAGTTTTTATTAATTGCAAAATTTCGCTCTTAACATTTTGATCAGCCTTGATTTTTACTCTATTTCCGAGGGAATAAATGATAGTTTTTAAAAAATTTGAGTCAAAATAAGATAGTTCAAATTCTAAATTAGAGTCTTTTTCCAGTACTTTTTCTAAATTAAAGTTATCTAAGATGCGTTTTTTCCAATTTGGAGCAATAATTTTTGCTAATTTAGCGACAATTTCATTCACAGAATCTTTTGTTTCAAGAGGTTTGTTTGTGGAGACCTCAACTTTTAAAATTCTGTCTAATCTATAACTTTTATAAATATTGTATTTATAGTCTAATCCATTCAAATATTTGTAATCTCCTATTTGTTCAATAGAAATAATCTTGATCGGAATATCTTTTTTAACAATATTTCTTCCATCTATATAGTCAATGAGTATATTTTGTTCTGTTTCAAGGCTTCTTTGTAATGAATTTAAAATTTGAATGTATTCATTTTCATTGATAAATGCAGATTCATAAAACAAACCTAGGATTTTGTTATATAAATTTCGAACAATTAAATTACTCCGATCGCACAGAATTAATAGATTTAGTGAAGAAATAAGAACCATTATTTCTTCCGGTGTAAATTGAATAGAATTTCCATGATTTTGATTATCTACTACTGTGACTAAGTCATCAGAAATTTGAATGTCAACAAGGTCTCCTCCAAATTGACTTGGACCAACAAAAGTAAGCAATGTTAAATCTTTTATTGCCTGCTCTCTAGAGATCGAAAATGTAGTACACAATTCTTCAATTGATACTGTCTTGTTCTGAGATAACCATGGTAATTCAAGAATCAATCTTTTTAATTTGTCGGAATTATCCACTTATAGCCTCATAAATTTTATTTAATTCCAAAACTAATGTCTCTTGTAATTTTTTATCTAATATTTCATCTATAACTTGAATAAAAGGCAACAAAAGTCTGGCAGTTGCAACGTAATTATAAATTGGAATCTCGATTAAATCGTCAGCAAT
>CAZZKM010000012.1:25792-35181 GCA_964655115.1 uncultured Bifidobacterium sp. | reverse complement strand
GTAGTAGCGTGACTATGTGAGCCAAGATCCATATCAATTAGCTAAACAATCTGCACAAGAGTTAACAAAATTAACAAATGTTTCAATTCACGATGTTTTAGTTGTTTTAGGTTCAGGTTGGACTCCTGCAGCAGATGCTTTAGGTGATGCTCAATTCGAAATTTCAGTTTCACAACTTCCAGGTTTTTCTGCCCCGGCAGTTGAAGGCCATAGCGGGAAATTAAGAAGTATCAAAATTGGAAATAAAAATGTTTTAGTTCAAATGGGCAGAACTCATTATTACGAAGGAAAGGGTGTTCCTGCGGTAGTTCATGCAGTAAGAACTGCGATAAGTCATGGAGTAAAAACTGTAATTTTGACAAATGCTTGTGGTGGACTTCGATTGGAGTGGAAACCAGGAACTCCAGTTTTAATTAAAGATCACATAAATTTAACCGGAGCAACTCCACTCGTAGGAGCAAGATTTCTAGACGTTAGCGAAGTTTATTCTCAAAGACTTAGAAGTATCGCAAAAGAAATAGATCCTTCATTAAATGAAGGAGTTTATGTGCAATTTCATGGGCCTCAATATGAAACTCCTGCTGAAGTTCAAATGGCGATAAAAATTGGTGGTGACATGGTTGGTATGTCAACGGCATTAGAGGCAATTGCTGCCAGGGAAGCAAATGCAGAAGTTTTAGGAATTTCTTTAGTAACAAATCCAGGTGCTGGACTAACAAAAGAACGATTAAATCATGAAGAAGTATTAGCTGCCGGTTTAGCATCTGCTACAAAAATGGGTAATTTATTAAAGAAAGTAATTGAAAAAATATAAATGTCTGAAGTTATTCAATTAGCCAAATCATGGGCAGATCACGATCCTGATTCAAAAACTAAAAATCAAATTTTAAAATTCTTAAGTGAAAATAATTTAAGTGAATTAAATAAAATATTTTCAGGAGATTTAGAATTTGGTACCGCAGGATTAAGGGCTGAGATTGGCCCTGGTCAATCAAGAATGAATCGAGCGGTAGTTATTAGAGCTACCTATGGATTATGCCAATACTTAATTAAGAAATATCCCAACAAAAAACCTAAGTTAATTGTTGGAAATGATGCAAGACACATGTCTGAAGAATTCGCACTCGATGTTTGCCAAGTTGCAGCAGCGCTAGGTTTGGAAGTTTACAAATTACCCTCAAAACTTCCTACTCCAGTTTTAGCTTTTGGGGTAAGGCATATAAAAGCAGATGCCGGTGTGATGATTACAGCCTCACATAATCCACCTTTAGATAATGGTTACAAAGTTTATGATGAATTTGGTGCAGGAATTATTCCCCCAATGGATAAAGAAATTGCTGCATTAATTAAACAGGCACCCTATGCAGATGAAATAAAAAGATCAGATAATTACAAACAAATTAATTTAGTAGATGAATATGTTGAAAGAATTTCTCAGTTTATTTCAAATAAATATGGTGATTTAAAGGTTGCTTATACACCAATGCATGGAGTTGGCCAGGAAACTTTTGATAAATGTATGAAGAAAGTTGGATTTACAAAATCATTAGATGTACTAGAGCAAACAAATCCTGATCCTGATTTTCCCACAGTTTCATTTCCAAATCCTGAAGAGAAAGGAGCAATGGATTTACTGCTTGATCTAGCAAAATCAAAAGATACCGATATTGCAATTGCAAATGATCCAGATGCTGATAGATGTGCTTTAGCAGTTAAAAATAAAGATAGCTGGAAAGTTTTATCCGGAGATGAGATTGGTTATCTCATCACTTGGTGGATTTTGAAAAAAGCTGAATTAGAAAATGTAAAATTAACTGGAAAAATTGCAGCTTCAATTGTGTCAAGTTCTCTAGTCCCTAAAATGGCAAAAAATAATTTATTAACCGGTACAACTACTCTTACAGGCGTTAAATGGATGGGCCACATTGAAAATTTAATTTTTGGTTATGAGGAAGCAATTGGTTATTGTGTTGATCCACAATTTGTAAGAGATAAAGATGGAGTGGCTACTGCCCTATTACTTGTTGAACTATTTTCCTATTTAAAAAGTCAAAAATTAGAAGCATTAGATATTTTGAATAAAATCTATGAAGACTATGGAGTACATATAACAAAACAAGTAAGTTTTAGATTTGATTCAGTTGAAAAAGCAAAAGAAATAACACTTAAATTAACAAATAATTCACCAAAGGAAATAGGTGAATTTGTAATTGAAAAAGTTGAAGATATGAATAAAGGTATAGATAACTTACCTCCTTCTTCAGGAGTTCGTTTAACTTTTAATAATGGTCGAATGATTATTCGTCCAAGTGGTACTGAACCTAAATTAAAGTGCTATTTAGAAGTTTTCACATCAGCAGGTGATGTTGCTTTAAATATAGAAAAAGCTAATCAAAGAATTAATAAATTAGCCGAAAAAATGCAAGATTTACTCAGCAAATACTGAATAATTAAGCCATTAGATACGCTAGGTCTGTGAGCACAAATTATCTGACTCAATTGCCTAGCCTTCTAAGCGATGCTACAAAAAATGAAGAGTCACTTAAAAAATTTCTGAATGGACTTTCAGGTGTTGACAAAGTTGGTGTTGAAGAAAGATCAGCAAAGCTGGCCACAAGATCAATTAAAACTAGTGCAAAAAAAGTAGGTATCGATCTTTCAATTCGAATGATAGATCTAACAACTCTTGAAGGCATGGATACTAAAGGCAAAGTTAAAACACTTTGTGCAAAAGCCAGAAGACCTGATCCACTTGATAATTCAGTTCCAAGTGTTGCCGCAGTTTGTGTTTATAGTGATCTAGTTTCAATTGCAAAAGAAAATTTGACTGGCACAAATATTAAAGTTGCTGCAGTTGCAACAGGTTTTCCTGCAGGAAGAGTCTCTTTGGCTGCAAAATTACAAGATACAAATGATGCAGTTTCTCAAGGTGCAGATGAAATTGACATGGTTATTGATCGTGGAGCTTTTCACGAAGGAAGATTCTTTGACATTTATGAACAAATTCTTTCAATCAAAGAAGCATGTAAAAGTGCTCATTTAAAAGTAATTCTTGAAACTGGTGAATTAAAAACTTACGATAATGTCAAAAAAGCTTCCTGGATTGCCATGTTGGCTGGAGCTGATTTTATAAAAACTTCTACTGGAAAAGTTCAACCTGCAGCAACTTTGCCAGTCACTTTAGTTATGCTTCAAGCCATTAATGAATTTGAAAGAGCAACAGGAAAAATTATCGGAATGAAACCTGCAGGTGGAATTAAAACTACTAAAGATGCCATGAAGTATTTAGTTTTAGTAAAAGAAACTTTGGGTGACCGATGGTTAAACCCAGATCTATTTAGATTTGGGGCCTCAAGTTTATTAAATGATCTTTTAATGCAAAGACAAAAACTAAAAACTGGCTCCTATTCTGGTCCAGATTATGTGACGGTGGATTAATCTTGGTTTTTGAATATGCCCCAGCTCCTGAATCAACAAAGATAGTTGATTTAAAAAATAGCTATCAATTATTTATTGGTGGAAAATTTGTTAAATCAATTGGTGGTAATACTTATAAAACAATAAATCCTGCTACAGAAGAAGTCTTGGCAGAAATAATTGAAGCAAGTCAAAAAGATGTTGACTTAGCAGTTAAATCTGCTCGTAAGGCTTTCAAATCTTGGTCTAAATTAACCGGAAGCCAAAGAGGAAAATATTTATTTCGTTTAGCAAGAATTATTCAAGAACGTTCTCGAGAATTGGCTGTTTTAGAATCCATGAACAATGGAAAACCAATAAGGGAAAGTAGAGATATTGACATTCCTTTAGTTGCAGCACATTTCTTTCACTATGCAGGATGGGCTGACAAATTAGATTATGCAGGTTTAGGTAAAAACCCTTCTCCACTTGGAGTCGCAGGACAAATAATTCCTTGGAATTTTCCTTTACTAATGCTTGCTTGGAAAATTGCACCAGCACTTGCTGCTGGAAATACTGTAGTTTTAAAACCTGCTGAAACCACACCGTTAACTGCACTATTTTTTGCAGAAATTTGTCAGCAAGCAGAATTGCCAGATGGTGTGGTAAACATCGTTACCGGAGCAGGTGAAACTGGTAAATATTTAGTAGAGCATCCTGACATCGACAAAATTGCTTTCACCGGTTCTACAGAAGTTGGAAGATTAATTGCGCAAAGTGTTGCTGGTACAAATAAAAAAATAACTCTGGAATTAGGTGGAAAAGCTGCCAACATAATTTTTGATGATGCTGCAATGGATCAAGCAGTTGAAGGTGTTGTAAATGGAATATTTTTCAATCAAGGTCATGTTTGTTGCGCTGGTTCAAGATTGTTGCTACAAGAATCAATTGCAGATAATTTCCTAGATCTGCTTTATCAAAGAATGAAAACTTTAAGACTTGGTGATCCACTAGACAAAAACACAGATGTAGGAGCCATAAATTCATCCAGTCAATTACAAAAAATAAAAGAATTAGCAGAATCTGGAACAAAAGAAGGTGCTCAAATGTGGTCTGCGCCTTGTGAAATTCCAAATAAAGGCTTTTGGTTTGCCCCAACAGTATTTACCAATGTTTCTTTATCGCACCGAATTGCTCGTGAAGAAATTTTTGGACCAGTATTAAGTGTTTTAACTTTTAGAACTCCTGATGAAGCAATTGAAAAAGCTAATAACACTCCATTTGGTTTAAGTGCTGGAATTTGGACTGAAAAAGGTTCCAGAATTCTAGAAGTTGCTCACAGATTAAGAGCTGGGGTTATTTGGGCAAACACATTCAACAAATTTGATCCAACAAGTCCATTTGGTGGATATAAAGAATCTGGATATGGCCGCGAAGGTGGCCGACATGGTTTAGAGCCATATCTAAAGGCAGGAAAATAATGACAAATTTAGATGTCAAAAGAACTGCCAAATTATTTATAGGTGGAGCATTCCCAAGATCTGAATCAGGAAGAACTTATGAAGTTTTTGATAAAAATAAAAACTTTGTAGCAAATGTTGCACTTGCATCTAGAAAAGATGCTCGTGATTCAGTAATTGCAGCGCGAAGTGCATTTAGTAAGTGGTCAGAAGCAACTGCTTATAACAGAGGTCAAGTTCTTTATCGAATTTCAGAAATGATGCAAGGAAGATTTGACCAATTTGTAGAAGAACTTTCATTATGGAATAAAAATAAATCCCAAGTTAAAAATGAAGTTCAAGATGCAATTGACAAAATGGTTTGGTTTGCTGGTTGGACCGACAAACTTGCCATGGTGACAGGATCAAGCAACCCAGTTGCAGGACCATTCTTTGATTTCTCAGTTCCTGAACCAACTGGAGTAGTCGCTTCTGTAAGTGGCAAAGAACAACCACTTTTTAATTTAGTAAAAACAATTGGATCTATCATTTTAAGCGGAAATACTTGCATTGTGATTGCGTCAAAAACTCAACCTTTAACTGCTGTATCTCTAGCAGAAGTGATCGCAACTAGTGATGTTCCTGCTGGAGTTGTAAATATTTTGACTGGCGACTATGAAGAAATAGCTCCTTGGCTTGCAACCCATATGGATGTAAACGCTTTTGATTTAAGTGGTGTAAATGATAAAAAACTAGCTTTAAGTCTAGAAAAAGATTGCGCCAGTAATTTAAAAAGAGTAATTCGACCAAACACAAAAATTGATGATTTAACAAGAATTAAAGCATTTTTAGAAACCAAAACTGTTTGGCACCCTAGAGGATTTTAAAAAGTAATACTTAAATCTTTCGCTATTTGAGCATATCTTGGTTTTATAGTTTCATTTATTAATTTAAGTCTTTGATCAAAAGGAATAAAAGCACTTTTCATCGCGTTTACAGTTAACCATTGCAATTGTTTGAGAGTGAAATCTAATTCAGTTGCAAGTAAGTACATTTCTTTGGTCATTGAAGTGTCTGACATTAAACGATTATCGGTGTTTACAGTTGCTCTAAAACCTAATTTAGTTAAAACACCAATTGGGTGCTCTTTAATACTTTTTGCTGCCCCTGTTTGAATATTTGATGATGGGCAAAGTTCCAAAGGAACTCTTTTATCTCTTACGTAGGCAGATAATTCGCCTAATTTTATTTCTCCATCTGACTTAAAACTTAAATCATCAACAATTCTTACTCCATGACCCAATCGATCAGTTCCACAAATTTGGACGGCTTCCCAAATTGAAGGTAAACCAAAAGCTTCACCAGCATGAATTGTCATATGAAAATTTGCTCTTCTGACTGCATCAAATGCATCAAGATGTCTTGTTGGTGGATAGCCTGCTTCCTTTCCTGCTATATCAAATCCAACAACTCCTTTTTCGCGCCACTTAACAGCTAATTCTGCAATTTCACTTGATCGCGCTGCTGTTCTCATCGCTGTTAATAAGGCTCTTAATACAATTGGTTTTCCTTGACTTTTCATTTGAATTTCAGCATCACTAAATCCTGAAATAACAGCTTCTACAACTTGATCCAATGACAGTCCATTATTTTGATGTAATTCTGGAGCAAATCTAATTTCTGCATAAACTACGCCATCATTTGCTAAATCTTCTCCAGCTTCAAATGCCACTCTTTTAATACTTTCAATTGTCTGCATAACCCCAACAGTGTGAACAAATGTTTCTAAATATTTTTCTAAAGATCCTGAATCACAAGCTTGTCTAAACCACTTTGCTAACTCAACTGGATCCGTTGTTGGTAAACCTTTATAGCCATTTTTAACTGCTAAATCAGCAACCGTACTAGGTCTTACTCCACCATCTAAATGATCGTGAAGTAGTACTTTTGGAACTGTTCTTAAAACTTCAAAAGTTAATTTGTCATCCATTATTTAGGCGTCTCCGCCTGCCATCAATCTTCCTACTTTATTTCTTTCAGCATCTTTTTCATCAAGTATTTTTACAATTTTTCCTGCATACATTACTGCTACTCGATCTGCTAATCCTAAAACTTCATCAAGTTCAGCAGAAACTAATAAAACCGCAGAACCAGCATCTCTTGCTGCCACTATTTGGTTATGAATAAATTCAATAGAGCCAACATCTATTCCACGAGTTGGTTGAGCAGCAATTAAAAGTATTGGATTCCAAATTAATTCCCTAGCGATAACTAATTTTTGTTTATTTCCTCCCGATAATGAACCTGCTGTGGTATCGATTGAAGGAGTTCTAACATCAAATTTTTCAACTAATTTTTTTGCTAAGTTTCTAATAGCCCCAAATTGTCTTACCCCAGCTTTAGAAAATTCTTTTTCATCAAATCTATTTAATACAGAATTATCAGCAATGGAATAACCTGCAACTAATCCGTCTTTTTCTCTATCTTCGGGTACGTGAGCTACTCCTAATTCATGTATTTTATGAGGACTTAATTTTGTTGCATCAATATTATTAATTTCTACTTTTCCTGAATCTATTTTTCTTAAACCAGTTATTGCCTGAACTAATTCTCTTTGCCCATTTCCTTCTACGCCTGCAATACCAAGTATCTCGCCAGCCTTGACTTCAAGTGATAAATCTTTTACTGCAAGTAATTTTCTATCATCTGTGACATTTAAATTAGATACTTTTAAAACAACATCTTTAGGTTTTGCTTCAGTTTTTTGAACATCCAAAACTACACTTCTTCCAACCATCATTGTTGCAAGTCCTTCTTGATCGGTATTTTTAGGTTCTGTAGTTCCAACTACTTTTCCATTTCTTAAAACCACAACTCGGTCTGCAACAGCAAGAACTTCTCGTAATTTGTGGGTTATGAAAATTACTCCCACACCTTTTTCAGCAAAACTTTTCATTGTTTTTAATAATTCATCAGTTTCTTGAGGAGTCAAAACAGCGGTAGGTTCATCCATAATCAAAATATCTGCTTTTCGATAAAGCATTTTTAAAATTTCAACTCTTTGCTGCATCCCTACAGGTAAATCTTCAATGCGCGCTGTGGGATCAACTTCTAATCCGTAAGTTTTTGCCAATTGTGCAACTTCTTTTTCTGCAGCATCAAGATCAAAATTTATTCCTCTAGTTTTTTCAGCACCCAACGCAATATTTTCTGCCACTGTCATCACCGGCACTAATTGAAAATGTTGATGCACCATTCCAATACCTCTAGCAATTGCATCTGCTGGTGATTTCATGTTTACTTTTTCACCTTTAATAAATAATTCACCTTCATCAGCACCATAAAGTCCATAAATCATTTTCACTAATGTAGATTTGCCAGCACCATTTTCACCAAGTAAAGCAACAATTTCACCTTTATTTAAAGTTAGCGAAACGTTATCGTTTGCTAAAACTCCTGGAAATTTTTTAACTAATTTTTTAGCTTCAATTAAAGTTTGGCTCAATTTAAATTAGCCTTCCTTTGTATATGGCTGACCAGCTGCTGCTGGTGGTCTTACTCTGCCAACTGCAATTGCTAAAACAACTAAAGTCATAACAAAAGGCAAAAGATTTACAAATTGTTGTGGAATATTTATAACTTCATCTGCTTGTAATTGGCTTGCAATTGCTGTTGATAATCCAAAAAACAATGCTGCAGCAAGTGCGCCAAGTGGATTCCATGCGCCAAATATCATGATGGCTAACGCTAAAAATCCTCGTCCGGCAGTGATTCCTCTTGCAAATGTTCCAGCTGCTTCGAGTGCTAAAAATGCTCCGGCACAACCTGCTAAAGCTCCTGCAAAAGTAACGTTAAGCATTCGTATTCTTGTGACATTAATTCCTGCAGCATCAGCTGCACTTGGGTATTCACCAACTGCCCTACTTCTTAAACCCCATCTTGTTTTAAATAATCCGTAATAAACGGCTGCGACTATAAAAAGTGTGGAAAGTGCAAACAAGCCATTTCTAAAAAATACTGGACCAATCAACGGAATATCGCTAAGAAATGGAATTGAAACAACTGGCATTAACTCTGGAAGAGTTTTACCTTGAGCGTAAAAAAATGAAGTTATTCCTGCAGCCACAATATTTATAACAACGCCTGCAATTATTTGATCCATTTCCCATTTAACTGCAGCAACTGCTAAAAATGCACCCATTATTAATCCAGCTGAAATACCAATCAATATGCCCAGATAAAGATTGCCAGTAACTACAGATCCAAAGAAACTAGCAAATGCAGCCATTAACATTTGACCTTCAATACCGATATTTACTACACCAGTTCTTTCCCCAATAATTCCAACCATTGCTGCTAAAACCAAAGGAACTGCATAGCCCCAGCCAAAAACTAGAACAGATGTTGTTTTTATCTCATCTAAAAAATAGAAAGTATAAGCAATAATCGCGACCAAAATTAGAGTTACAATCGGTTTTTTATTTTCTCTAATAAAATCCATGATTAACTTCCCCATCCACTTGTAACATTTGCATTCTTTTGAGCTTTATTTTT
>CAZZKM010000012.1:0-25692 GCA_964655115.1 uncultured Bifidobacterium sp. | reverse complement strand
CCAGCAAGTCCTCCACTTAACAACATTCCAGTAATGATCATCAATTTGGTATTAATTCCTGCATAAACGGCAGCAAATTTGTTCTTACCAACAGTATTAAATCTAAAACCTGCTGTGGTTTTATTTAGAATCCAAGAAATAAATAAAGTTACAATAATTGCAAATATGAAACCTAGTGGAATAAATCCAAAATTAGGAAGCATTGCAGTTTCTGCAATTTTCTTGGTTCTTTGTAATGATTGATCTGGTTCTTTAAAAGGATTACTTACTAAGTAATCTAAAATTCCAATAGCAATACTGTTCAACATTATTGTTGAAATAACTTCATGTACTCCGCGATACGCTTTTAAAACTCCAGCGATTGCAGACCAAAGAGCACCTACAATTACTCCACTTAGAAGTGAAACTAAAACATGTAAAACCGCTGGCAAATTTGTGAAATAAATGCCTGCCAATGCAGCAGCTAATGCCGCTGAAATTAATTGACCTTGGGCTCCAATATTAAATAAACCAATTCTTAAAGCAACTGTTACTGCTAATCCAGCTAAAACTAAAGGGGTGGTTTTTTGAAAAGTTCTTAATAATCCATCCGAATCAAACCATGCTTCAGAAAAAATTGATCGATATGCAGTAATCGGATTAACACCTTGAAATGCAATAAGGATTGCTCCTAATAAAAATGCAACTATGAGTGCGACTATTGGAACAACTATGGTTTGATTTCTTACAAAGAAACCAAATTTATCTGACTTTTTTTCTTGTTGTTCCAGGCTCAATTAATTCTTTTCCATTCGTAACTTAAGAAAGTGGGACGCAAGAAAACTTGCGTCCCACTTACATTCTGTCGCTAATTAACTGATTTGACTAGAGAGTCACACCAGTTTGAATTGAGCCATCTTTTAGTCCAGCTACAACTTCAGCAACCTTTGATTGAACATCGGCAGGAACTGCTGATGCTAAATCATGGTAGTCAGCTAAACCGGTGGTTCCCAAGAAGTTTCCACCTTTAATGCTTCCATCAAATGCAGCTTTTACAAGTCCTGAAGTTCCTTCAACAAGACCTTTCATTGCTGATGTGACTAAGCATGGTTGTGCTTCTGGAACTGTTCCCCATTGATCAGTGTCAACACCGATACAAAAGATTGAGGTTCCTGCACCTTCAGCTTTAGCAATTTCAATTAGTGCACCGTTACCGGTTCCACCACCAGCACCGAAAATAATGTCGGCACCTTGTGACAATTGCTTCTTAGCTTCTGCTGCACCCCAAACAGGATCAGCGAAACCATTATCTGCAGGTGGATGGTAAACAGTTGTAACGCTTACATTTGCGTTAGCTGCTTTTGCTCCAGCTTCGAAACCTTTAGCAAATTTTTGAACTGGTGCAATTTCTAGACCTAGAACTTGACCAAGTTTATTTGTTTTGGTTAATAATCCTGCTAAGTAACCTGCTGCATAACCTGCTTGATCTTCAGGGAAAATCAAACCTGTTAGGTTTGCAACTTCTTCAGCTTGGAATTGATCTACACCAATAAATTTAGTGTTTGGATTTTCTTTTGCTGCAACAACTGTTGCTTCTGCCATTAAGAATCCGACTGTAACAATTACGTCGTATGACTTATCGGTGAATTGCTTCATGTTTGCTGCATAGTCTTTGGTGTCAGTTGTTTCAATATATTTATAGAAACCGCCAACTTCAGCTGCTGCTGCCATTGCACCTTCATGTGCAGATTGGTTGAATGACTTGTCATCAACCTTGCCAATGTCAGTTACAAGACCAACACAGAAACTTTCAGCTGCTGCGCAGTTTGAATCATCAGCAACTGCTGCAGTGGTTTCTTCCATGCCACCTTCTGCTGCTGTATCTGATGTTCCGCTGCTGCATGCTGCTAGTACTAAAGCAAGAATTGATATTCCTGCCAACGTGCGCATACGTTGCATTTAGTATTGCTCCTTTTGTTGTCATTCCTTGTGGGAACTTTTTAATCAGTTGCAAAATACGACTGATGCTTAAACACTACGCTAAAGGGATAAATTTTTACCCATACATCCTGGTGAAATAAATTACGTGATGAAAGCGTTATGAAACAAATGTTACTAATGTTAACAAGAGTTTCAAGAGATACGTTCTAAGACCATTTTTCGTTTTTCTTTAGGTTCTGAACCAATTTCAAAAGCATTAATTAGTGCATCCTGCGCTGAACTTAGCCTAGTTTCGTCATCAATATGTAATTCCAAAACAGGTTGGCCTTTTTCAACATAATCGCCTTCTTTGGCCAAGCAAATAATTCCTGCCGTTTTTGAAACAGCGTCTTCTTTTTTAGCTCTACCTGCACCCAATCTCCAAGCCGATAATCCAATTGCATATGCATTCAGATCAGTGATGTAACCACTTTGTTTTGATAACACTAATTCTTTTTTCTTAGCTACTGGAATTTCTGCATCAGGATTTCCACCTTGAGCTTTAATCATGTTTTTCCAAATATTAAATGCAGATCCATCTTTTAATCCTTGAGCAGGATCTTTATCAATGCCTGCAAGATTTAACATTTCCTTAGCGAGTGCCAAAGTGATTTCAATGACATCGCTTGGACCTTTACCATTTAACACATCAATTGCTTCGCTAACTTCTAATGCATTTCCCACAGCATTACCAAGAGGTGTTTCCATTTGAGTTATAAGTGCAACCGTTTTTACACCAGCATTATTTCCAATTTCAACCATTGTTTCGGCTAATTGTTTAGCTTTTGAAAAATCTTTCATAAAAGCACCTCGACCTGCTTTAACATCTAGAACTAAACTTTGAGTTCCCTCTGCAATTTTTTTACTCATGATTGATGAAGCGATTAAAGGAATACATTCCACAGCACCAATTACATCTCGAAACGAATACATTTTTCTATCTGCAGGAGCCAGTCCTACACCTGCTGCGGTAATAAAAACTCCTACATTTTTTAATTGATTTATCATTTGTTCATTACTTAAAGAAATATTAAAACCAGATACAGATTCCATTTTGTCTAAAGTTCCACCAAAAGTTCCTAATCCTCTTCCAGATAATTGCGGAACTGCAGCTCCAAAAGAAGCAACTAGTGGACAAAGTGGCAGCGAAATTTTATCTCCCACACCGCCCGTGGAGTGTTTATCAACAGTTGGTTTTCCTACTTTTGATAAATCTAATTTTTCGCCACTTTTTATCATGGCATCTGTCCAAACATTGAGTTCTTCTTTATTTAATCCTTGAAAGAAAACCGCCATGAGAAAAGAACCGGCTTGTTCATCTGGAATTTCATTTTTTGTAAATTTTTCAATAAACCAGCGAATTTGATCTGCTCTTAAAACTCCACCATCGCGTTTGGTGTAAATCAAATCTTGAAAATTCATGCCACACTCCAACCACCATCAACGGTAACAGAGACTCCTGTTATTCCGGATGCATCATTACTTAGAAGAAACGAAACAGTTTTTGCAACTTCATTTGCAGTGACTGGCCTTTTTATAGGAGACTTTTCGTTCCAGTTTTTTAAACCTTCTGGCCAAGATTTTTCTAATCCATCTCGATACACAAGCCCTGGTGCAACTGCATTACATCTAACTTTTATATCAGCTAATTCAATTGCGGCAAGTTCGGTATAGCGAGTAAGAGCTGCTTTACTTGCTGCATATAACGAATGATTTGGAAATGGAAAATTTGCTTCAATTGAAGTTATATTAACAATTGCAGAATTTTCAGGAAATTGATCAAGACAAGCTTTGACTAAAGCTTGCGGTGCAAAAACATTTGTCATCATTATGGAATTCAAAATAATTTCATCCATTGGATCAAGCGGATCTAGTGATTGATTGGCTGCATTATTTACTAAAAAGTCAATAGTTTTAAATTCTGAAATTATTTTTTTAATAAATTTTCCACAAACCTCATCTAAATCACCTTGAGAGAAATCTTCTTGAATCAAATACACTTCAACATTTAAAGCTTTTATGCTTGTTACTAAAAGTTCGGCTTCTTTTTTGTTTTTATTGAAGTGAATAACAATATTTGCACCATTTTCTGCTAATTCGGTGCAAATTTCTTTACCTATTCCAGAAGTAGCCCCTGTAACTAGTGCTGTTTTATTTTGAAATTTTTTCATTTTGCAATATGGCTTCTTGCTTCATTCAACACAAAATCTTTATCAACTTTTGTAGGCACTCTATCTACCACAACTGGATCTCCTGCTACTAAAACATGCACCACATCAGATCTTCCAGCTGCATACACAATCAAAGCATGAGGATCACCTACAGGAACTAAATGAGGCTGATCTAAATCTAAAACGATTAAATCTGCTTCTTTTCCAACTTCTATACTTCCTATTCGATCTTGTAAGCCCAAAGTTTTTGCCCCATTTATAGTTGCAGCTCTTACAACTTCTGCTACAGAAATAGCAGCAGGATCTTGATTTATTAATTTTGCTAAATTTGCAGCTTGTCTCATGACGTTAAACATGTCTAAATCATTACTTGTTGAACAACCATCTGTTCCTAAAGAAACATTTATATCTTTATCTTTTGCTTTCTTCCACTCAAATGCACCACTGGCAAGCTTTAAATTTGATCCTGGACAATGACATAAACTAACTTTATTTTTATTAATTATTTCTCTATCGTCATCGTTTAATTTAACTGCGTGAGCAAAAACTGCATTATCTAATGCGTTGATATCAGCAAGTACTTTTGTGGGAGATTTCTGATATTTGGCAAATACGTCATCATTTTCTTTTTGATTTTCGGAAATATGAGTATTAAAAATTGCTCCGATTTCTTGAGAAATCCTTGCCACTTGCGCTAAATTTTCTGAAGAAACTGTATAAGTTGAATGTGGTTGAGCAACTAGTGGAATGTATGGCCCACCTATTTCCTCAATAACTTTTTTCCAATTTTTTAAATATTCAATTCTTTTATCCCAGTTCAAGCCATCAGGGCCTGCGAAATCAAAAAATACTGGACCGATTGCATGCCTTAAACCAACTTCAACGGCTCCTTTATGTGCCATATGTGGATGTAAATACATATCTAATGTGCAAGTTGTTCCACTAAGCAAAGCTTCTAAAGCACCTAATTTTGCTCCAATGTAAGTTCCTTTTTCGTTCATAATTCTTGCTTCTTCAGCCCAAACTTTTTCTAAAAATCCTTGTAAATCAACATCTTCAGCAATACCGCGTAACAGAGTCATTGGAGTGTGGGTGTGAGTATTAATCAAACCCGGCATAACTAAGTGATGTGAACAATCGATTATTTTTTCAGACTCAACTGAGCCAATTTCATTAGATGAAATAATGTTAACTATTTTTTTCTCTTTAATTAGGATGCTTACATTTTTTAAAATTTCAGATTTTTGATTTACTGTAATCGCTATTTGAATATTGTTTAAAAGTAAATCACCTTTTTGAGTCATTTAGTTATCTGCCAAAATTTTAGTCGCTTCATCCAGTATCTTTACTACTGCTTTAGCTGAATCTGAGACAACTTTTTGAACATCTTCCATAGTGATTATTTCTTTACTTAAACCTGCTCCAGGATTTGCCACAATACAAATTGCTGCATACTTTAAACCTTTTTCGACTGCCAAAACAACTTCTGGAACTCCAGTCATGCCAACCATGGAGACTCCAAATTGTTTTGCCATTTGAATTTCAGCTTTAGTTTCAAATCTTGGCCCTTCAAAACCGCCGTAGATTCCTCCATCAGAAATATTAATATTTAAATTTCTTCCTGCTTGCAATAAGACTTTTCTTAAATTTTGATCATATGGTTCATTCATGTCAACGTGGTTAACACCTTCATCTCCATCAAAGAAGGTCAAAACTCTATTTTTTGTAAAATCAATAAAATCATCAACAACTTGAAATCCACCAACAGGAACTTGATCATCAAGCCCACCACAGACATTTACTGCCAAAATTTCCTGGACACCTAAATCGCATAAAGCTTGAATGTTTGCTCGGTAATTTATTTTATGTGGTGGGACAGAATGTTTTACTCCATGTCTTGTTAAAAAATATGTTTTACGACCATGCCAAGTACCTGCAGTGACTTGGGCAGAACCATATTTGGTCTCAATAATTTTTACTTCACTATTTTCTAATGGAGAAAGTGAATAAAAACCAGTACCTGCGATGATTCCTAAAGGTGATTTCATTTTTTATGTAAGTTACTTCCATCAAATGCGTCAGGTAGTAAAACGCTTAATTTTTTTGGTCCATCATTATGGTCAATTAATAAATCACTTCCACCATGTTCTTGAAGTAATTGTCTACATCTGCCACATGGTAATAAAATTCCTGGTTCTGGACCAACACAAGAAAATGCAATTAGTCTTCCCCCACCAGTTAAGGCAAGTTGGGAAACCAAACCACATTCAGCACAAAGAGTCAAACCATATGATGCATTTTCAACATTGCATCCAGTAACAATTCTTCCGTCATCAACTAAAGCTGCTGCACCAACTGGAAAATTTGAATAACTGGCATAAGCATTTTGTTGCGCTTTCTTTGCTTCACTTCTTAATAACTGCCAGTCGATATTTGTCATAGTTATCCAAGACTACGCTCTTTGGATTAGAAATTAACACTCAATACTTAAATTAAGGAATTTATTCGCTGAATTAAAGGGTTCTGTGCCATTTCTTCTTTTGTTCTCAATAGTGAGATTGCCGTTCTTCTGCGCCATAAATCCTCTGGTTTTTGTACCATTTCATTTTGAGCTATAAATAGAGTTTCTGCATAAGTTAGATCAAGTTCTGGAAAAATTCTTGCCCTATTTTGTGGATCTTGTTTCATTATTTCTAATATATGAAATGACTCATTTCCATGTCTTCTCCAAATTGCGGGAGCAATTACTTCAATATCGTTTTCAGTTATCCCAATAAGTTGTTTAAATTCTGATTCAAATGTGTTAAATATTTTTTGATCATCTTCGCCGTACCATTTTTTTACTTTGGGAATTGAAACCCCAAGTTTTCTGACAAAGTCAACAATTTCTTCTCCCACATTTACACAATCGGTTAACTTACCACCAAAAATTGTAATAATTTTTGTTTTTTTGTTTACCTCAATTTCATGTTTTCTTGAAAGAGCAGTCCATTCAATTTTTGACACATCTTTTTTACCTTTTACTACTAATGGTCTAACGCCACATCTTTCTGAAATAATGTCATCTTTTGTTAGAGGTTTCACTAAATTTAAACAACGATTAGCTTGTTCTAAAACAAAGTCTCTGTCTTCATCTGTAACTTCACTTACTGGATTTTCGACTCTTGTGTCTGTTGTACCGATGACACTTCTATCTTGCATAGGAATTACATAAAACAATCTGCCTTTATCGTCAAAAAATGCAAGTACCCGATTATTTGTTGTTAATTTAGGCACCACTAAATGTATTCCTTTTGATAAAGCTAATTGATGCACTGTTTGATCATGAAATTTAGAAGTCAAATCTTTTCCAAAAGGTCCACCTGCATTTATCACAACATCAGCTTTTATTTGCATTTCTTGGTTTGTTAATTCGTCATTTAAAAATAATTTCCATTTTCCATCTTCATTTTTTGCATGAATCATTGAAACATAATTGGCAATCACTGCTCCGTGGTCTTTTGCGTTCTTTACAAAATCCCAGACAAATCGTGCGTCATTGTCAATTAAAAGCGCATCGTCATAACGAACGGCACCATTTAAACCGCTTGAGTTAATTAAATTTTCTACTTCTGTAGTTTCTTCTGGAGAATAAACTTTAGGAGGTTTTGTTTTAAATCTTCCTAATGCCCAATAAAGAATTGTTCCTAATGCCCCTAAAAATCTTCCAAATGGTGCAGTTGAACCAATTGCTGCAAGAAATGAAATTGCTTTAATTCGATTTGGGAATGCATCTAATAAATGATTTCTTGATCCGCATAAATTCCAAACCAAAGGAATTTCGTAAGTTTGTAAATATTTAATTCCACCCCAAACCATGTTGGAGGATTCTTGACTTGTGACTCCTGCAAAGTCACCTCGATCAATCAAAGCAACTTTTACTCCGCCGGCAGCGAGTGCTGCAGCAGAAACAGCTCCATTAATTCCTGCCCCAACTATTGCGACTTGAAAGTTTTTATCTTTGAGGTTATTCAAGTGATGCTGTCTTGATTCCAAGTTAGCCTCACATCTTTATCGATATATACAAGTTAATCATATATTTAAGTCTTCAACCCTTCAATTCCAAAAGTTATATAAAAGAAACCCAAAAGTTAAAAGATTGTTATCGTGTGAAAATTGCAATAAATCCTATTAAATGAAAGTATTAAATTAAATCACAGGAGATTAAATTGAAAAGAAGAATCGGTATTGTAGGAATATTTTTTATAGCATTTGCACTAACTGCATGTGGTACTACTTCCCCAGATTCTTCAAATATGAGCTCTGGTGCCATGCCGATGCCAGGTGCTGAAATTGCTATGGATAACAAGATGGCAGTCACAACAGATAATCGTGCAGTTATAAAAACAGCATCTATTGGAGTTCGCGTTAAAGATATTCAAAAGGCAGTAGATGAAGCAACTGCAGTAGCAAAAGAATTTAATGGACAAGTAGATGATTCCTCTATTTATAAAAATCCAGGAACAAATGAAATTAATGGGGCCAATTTAACTATTAGAGTTCCAGCAGACCAACTGGAAAATGCTATTGAGAAATTAAGAAAAGTCGGTGAAGTTGAAAACTATTCAGTATCTAGTTCTGATGTCACAATGCAAAAAGTAGATCTTGAAGCAAGGATTTCATCTCTTGAAACTTCAATAACAAGATTTAAAGAATTGATTGCAAGTGCGACAAATGCTTCAGATTTAATTGCAGCAGAAAGTGCACTTGCTGAAAGACAAGCAGAATTAGATTCGTTAAATGCTCAAATGAAATATTTGAGTCAACAAGTAGAAATGTCTGCAATTTATGTTTCGATGTATTTACCTGAATATCTAAATACCATAAAACCAATCGGATTTATCCAAGGAATTGAAAAAGGTTTTTATGCGATGCTTAATTTCGTTATCAATTTAACTTCGCTACTTGGGCTTATACTTCCATGGGCACTTTTACTTGCTCTGCTGGTGGCTATTTACAAGGTATTTCAAAAAATACGTAGACGATAATTATTTAATTTAAATATAATTAAATAATGAACTCTAGAATTCTTGTCATAGGTGAAGCTTTAATTGATGTAGTTCACACACCTGATGGTTTAACCCAAAACATTGTTGGTGGATCTCCTGCAAATACAGCTGTGGCTTTATCAAGATTAGGCATTAAAACTTTCATGAAGGCTAGAACTTCTACGGATGAATTTGGAACAAGTATTAGAAAATATTTAGAAAATGAAAAAGTGGATTTAAGTTTAGGCGTAGTTGCAACAGAACCCTCCACAGTCATAAAAGCTTTCATACAAAATGATAAATCAGCAAAATATGAAGCAAATTTAATTGGTGCTTCAGATTTTGCTTGGACTAAAGCCGAATTAGATTTAAAAAATAATGATTTTAGTTTTATTCATCTAGGTTCTCTTACCTCTTATGTTGAACCAGGTGCTTCTGAAGTTGAAGACTGGTTTACTAATTTACGTAATCAAACTGATGCATTGCTTAGCTTTGATCCAAACATTAGACACCCTTTAGATGGGCAAAAAGCAAAAGATGTAAGAAAAAGAGCAAAAAGACTTTGTTCAATTTCGCATATCGTTAAAGCAAGTGATGAAGATTTTGAATGGATTTGTGAAAATGATGACTACCAAAAATTTGCAAAAGAACTAACTAATTCAGGCACTGAAATTGTCATTATTACAAGAGGAAATAAAGGAGCATGGGTTTTAACAAAAAATAAAAGTGAATTTGAAATTCCTGCCAATGATGTTGCAGTAATTGACACAATTGGCGCTGGAGACACTTTCTCTGCAGCTTTTCTTGCACAATTGATTGAGAAAAATACAACTTCACTTAATTTGTTAAAAACCCTTGAAAAAACAGAATTAGAAGTGATTTTACGAAATTGTGCTCACGCTTCAGGAATAACTTGCTCAAGGCAAGGTGCCAATCCCCCATATAGAAATGAAGTTAATTGGTAACATCTATTCACCTAGAAAAGGATTTAATTTGAGCACAGCTATTTCTTCACCATATGTAATTGACTCGATTTGGGAAAAATCAAAAAGTTCTACCTATGTTCAAGTAGGTGCACTAACTGTGTTAACAATTGTTAGCGCTCAAGTAGTAATCCCACTACCTTTTACTCCTGTACCAATGACTCTTCAAACTTTTGCAATTTTGTTTGGTGCAGCAGCAATTGGTCCATATAAATCAACCATGGCGCAGTTTCTTTATTTACTAATTGCAGCAATGGGTTTTCCAGTTCTAGCTTCAGATAAAGGTGGAGTTGAAGCACTTTTCGGTGCTACTGCAGGTTATCTTTTTGCTTTTTTGCTATCAAGTTTTGTTGTTGGACTTGTTGCCAAACAATTATCAACTCGTAGATTTTTTAACGTATTTGTTGGTTTCTTTTTAGGAACATTTCTAATCTATTTTTTTGGAGCCTCATGGCTATCGATCTACACAGGAAATGGCTTAACTTACGGAATTTCAAAAGGAGTACTACCTTTTATATTCGGTGATATCTTAAAAGCTTTTCTTGCTGCCTCTTTACTGCCAATTACTTGGAAACTAATTAAAAAGTAATGGAAATTTTACTTGCACTTTTTGCAGGGATGGCAAGTGGATTTTTAAATGTAGTTGCAGGTGGTGGAACCTTAATTGTATTTCCAACACTTGTTGCATTGGGACTTTCTCCTCTTGTAGCAAACGTATCCGCTGCGGTGGGTGTGTTTCCTGGTTCACTTGCTGGAAGTTGGACTTACAGAAAATTATTACGCGAAAACAAAAAATTAGCTTTTCTTTCAGTAATATTCATGCCTATTTTTTCTTTTTTTGGCGCATTGTTACTACTTCGATTACCTGAAAAGAATTTTGAATTTATTGTTCCTTTCCTAATCGGTACTGCTGGCTTATTAGTGGCTATTCAGCCATTTGTTTACAAATTATTTCCTAAACAAAGTAAAAGTGTTTCACTGAAATTAATAATTCCTGGTTTTATAGTTTCAGGTATTTATGTTGGATATTTTGGCGCTGGAACTGGGGTAATTCTTCTAGCAATTTATGGCTTGGCAGGTTTAGCAAATATTCAGCAGGCTAATGGTTTAAAAAATCTTGGATCAGGAGCTGGAAATGCAGTCGCCGCATTTATTTTTATTCTGTCGGGATTAGTTGTTTGGAAATTTGCCCTTGCGGTTGCCCTTGGTTCAATTATTGGAGGAGTTTTAGGAGGCAGAATTGCTCAAAAATTAGATGCCTCAATTTTTCGAATAATTATTTTAGTAATCGCTGCGATAGCTGCTATTTATTTGTTTGTTCAAACAAATTAAATTCCAAAAAATCTACCCACTTGCCACCCCATTTGTTCAATTAAATTAATTGCATCAATTCTTAAGTACCAAAGATTTTTAAAACCCTTTATTCCATAATGAGCGCCTTGTTCAAATCCGCCAAGTAATCCTTCTAAGGCAGGATATTTAGAATTATTAATTTTGATTCTCAACTCCTCCATACTATGAAAAATAACTTCTTTCGATGCCTCAACTCGTTCTCCAAAAAGACTTAAGACATTCGATACTTGTAAATCTATTTCAGGAAAACCCAGTTTTTTATTTAACTCTTTTATTACCTCTCGGGAAGTTCTTTCATTGGCAAACAAGAAAAGAGCAATAGCTAAGGGCACTATTTGATTGGATTTAGAATGCACTAGATAATTTTGATTTCTTCTTTTTATCTTCCATAAAGGATGATTTTTCATAAAGTTGGAGCAAATATTATTTGAATTTTCTTTTTCTTCATAAATAAATCTAGGATTAATAATTACTTGATTCCATTCGTTCGTTGCTTGAATTAAACAATTAGAAATCTCAGGAATACTTAGTTTCTTATTTCTCCTTGTGTTGAGGATTAAAGCATCAATGGCAAATAAAACTAATTGAAAGTTATGACTTATTAAAGAATCATGAGGAGGCGCGGTAATCCCATTTACGCCATATAAA
Source organism: uncultured Bifidobacterium sp. (assembly GCA_964655115.1). GTDB lineage: Bacteria > Actinomycetota > Actinomycetes > S36-B12 > UBA5976 > ATZT02. The sequence continues at coordinate 13,551 of CAZZKM010000012.1, read as the reverse complement.
TTAGTTATTTCCTCTTTACTTTTACCTTGTAAACAACTTCCCATGACATCACCAATTGCAGATCCCATGAGGGCACCAAGGATTCGATCTTGTTTTGAATTTGGCACAGGTTTTGTCCGAAATAAAGATCTAGCTAAATTCGGACTTTGGTAACTCATTTGAACCACCTTCAGTTAACTAATAATAAAAGATGTTTTAAATTATTTAAATTAGTAAATTAAAGTAAGTACCTAATTTGGTATGTCTGAATTTAAACTACAGACAAAATTCCAGCAGCAATGAATGCAAAACTAATTCCTAGGTATTGAATCAATCTTAATTTTTCTCCTAAAAATGCTGCTGCCAAAATTACAGTTGCCGCAGGATACAAAGAGGCAATAACTGCGTTTATTGAAACAGTTCCTTGGTAGGCAGCAATCACAAAAACTGCATTAGCACTTGCATCTAATGCACCTGAAATTAAAACTAAAGATAACATTTTTGAGTCATAACCTGATTTAAGTTTTTCTTTAATCTTTATAAAAAAGAAAATAATAACCAAGACAGAAGAAGTTGCTCTAGCAATTACTAAAGTCCACATTCCATTTGATTCAGATGAGAAGCCAACAATTGAAAGAAATGTTCCGATCAGTAATCCTGAAAGTATCGCTAACGCTAAGCCTTTCCCACTTACAATTAATTTACTGCCTGTTGGAGAAGTTTCAAGACTTACTAAAAACACAGAAACAATTGCAAGTGCAATACCAATCCAAGCCAACCAAGTTAAATTTTCCCCAAAAAATATTCCCGCAATTATGGGAATCATGGTTGAAGCAGCAGCAGTTACAGGACTCATTACTCCCATTGGTCCAATAGCAAGTGCTACGTATAAAAAACCCATTGCAAGAATTCCAACAACGCCTGCAATAAGTCCTAAATAAATTGCTTGATCAGATAGAGATCCTGGCAACATAAAGGCATAAACAAGTAAAAAGAAAAATCCAGCCGGGTAAGACAAAACCAAAACTTTTACAGCAGAAATTTTTTTACTTACAAAACCACCAAAAAAATCTGCAGTACCCCACATTAAACTTGAAATTAGTGCTAAAAATGCAGACATAAAGTAAAACATATCAGTTATATCTGGCAAAGTATCTATATGGCTTTAACTTTGACCCAAAACTTTGAAACCAATCTTGATTTGAATCAAATTAAATTGGTTATCAAAAATGATTTATTTCAAAAAGAAAGGATAAAAGATTCAAAAGTTATAAGTTTTGAGTCAAGTGCTAATACTTCAACTGTCACAATTAAAAAACTTTTAGAAATTGAACTTGCATCAAATATATCAGCCATGGTTTCAAATCCTTTTGAAATTATTGAATCTTGGGACTTAGAAAATGCAAGTAAAATACTTGTATTAGTCGAAATACCTAAAGTACAAACAAAAATAATAGTTGAATTAACAGTCAACGATCAACATATTATTGAAGTAAAATCACAAATCAATTCAACAGTTTTTATGATGGGAAGTTTTGTTGAAGAACATGTTGCAAAGTTTTGGAAAAAAATTGTTGATAAAGATTTAAAAATTTTACTTACTTGGCCAATTAATCAAATTTAGTATTAAATAACGTTTCTAATTCAAACTTTGTGCTTTCATAATCAACGTGTAAGACGCCAATCATTCCAATTTCACTAGCTCCTTTAATGTTATGAACTAGATCGTCAACAAATACAGATTCCTTTGGATTTACTTTTAATAAATCTAGAGTGTGTTGAAATATCTCAGGATCTGGTTTTCTCATTCCAACTTCACCAGAGATTACGACTTCATCAAACATTTCATCCCAACCATCTCGAGGATAATTATTGCCCCAAGAATTAGATAGTAAAGCTGTCTTAAAACCCATCTTTTTTGCTCGATGAACTAAGCCGTTCATATCTGGGGCATGTTCAAAAAATTCAAACATTCGTGAAAGTAAACCCTCTTGCTCAACTTCGATATTTCCTAATGTTTTTAGGGCATGAGCTAACTCTTTTTCAAAATCAGGAACATTCATTTCCCCTTTTTCTAAAGCATGAATTGGATTAATTCTTAATTCTCTTTCTGCTTCTGGTCCAAGCCAGTCATTAAATACTTTGTAATAAGTTTGAAGATCAATATTTTCTTGCTTTGTCCAGTTGGTCAACATATGATCAAGGCCATTTGTAAGAACTCCGCCCCAGTCAACAATTAATGCTTTTGGCGAAATGAGTTCAACAGACATAAGTCCTACTTTAGCGTTTAACTTGCAGTCTTTAGTTTTCTTATCCCTTTCTTTTCAACAAAATTATTATTAACTAAGTTTTTTGTTAATTCAGTGAATGAATTGGTAATTGATTTACTTTCTTTATAAACCACTTCTTGAGCTTTTAGCCAATATTTTGCAAAAAGTTCAATATCTTCCTCAATTTTTATAATATTTTCATTCTTTGTCCACCGCAATAAAATATCATTAATTACACTTTCATATTTTTTGCCTAAATAGACAGGGTTAACCCGATTTAAAACTATAAAAGGAACTATCGAGTTAATTTCCTTTAGTATCTCCAAATTTTCATTACATCTAATTAGGGACAGTGGATTTGCTTGCATTACATATACAATTTGGCTTGATAATTCTAGGATTTTAGTAACATGGTCAAATCGTTTAAAGATTCCTTGATCAAATTTCTCTTTTTCAATTTGGTCTGGTAATACCGAACTTAGATCACACACAATGTGGGCATAATTTTGACTTGAAAAATTTAAGACCTCTATAAGCCCACTCGTTCTAAGTTCCATCCATCTTTTAGCATTATTAATTCCTGTTATGACGTGTAAATTTTTTGAAACTTCGAAGATATTTTTATCAAAATTCAACTTAGTTAATTTCCCATACATTGCATCATGTATCACAGATGAAATTCCAGGTATTTCACTTACAATGCTTAAACTCGAAGCAATAGATGGTGCGATTGCATCCAAATCAACTAACAATGTGGGCTGATTAGTTCTTGCCAAACAATACGCTGTGTTAATTGCTACGGTAGTTCTTCCCGGAGCTCCAGGGTTACCCCAAATTGAGATTAAACCAGGAATGGTTTTACTGGTTTTTACTGCATCTTTTTTCATATCAATTAAATCCAGTAATTGAAGTGCTGAAGTTTCTACATCTTTGAAATTGATTCCTTGGGTAAATTTAATTCCAAGATTTTTTAACTTTTCAAATTGTTCTAAATCGTCAGCAAGATAAACTCCAATTATTTTTAAATTATTTTGAGTTATATGTTTCATCGTCTCTAAATTCAACAAGGAAAAATCAGCACTTACAATAATTGATGAGTTTTTATTTGTTTGAATACTTGATATCAAGTCGATGGCATCTACACATCTTCTTTTTATTACGATATGACTTTGTTCATTTAAATTACTTATTAATTCTAATTGCCAAGGCTGGTCATTTAACCCAAGAATTATTTCAGTTTTCAATTTGAACTAAATCCATTCCTTCTGTTCTAGAAGTTTTAATTAAATTTGCAACTAAATCTTTAGGCACAGCAACCACTACAGTAGATACCCCACCGAAATTAGTATTAAGCTCATCAACCCAAATAACTGAAATATTTGGAATTAATAAAGTAGATGTATTTGTCAATGAATCACTAAACCAAATATCTACCTCATCATTTTCTTTTAGAGTTGGAGGAAGATGACCATTGGGAATCTTTAATGAGACGTTTCGATAATTTGTTGATTTCTCTACAAATAAAGCTGAAATGATTTCATTTTTATTGATTGCTTTTTTGGTAAAAAAACCTATTGGACTTTGATTTTGCTGTAAATAGCTATCAGTAATATTGCCAAGATCTAAAGGCTTAAGTTCAACATCGTTTTTGGTGATTGCTTGTCCTAAAGGTATGGATTTAGTTGTTACCCAAAAATTAGTTCGTAACTTGGCTTTTTCAGCAGAAATATACAAACTGATGACTGTGACTAAAAAGATAGTAAAAGCAGAAATAATGTAAAGAATTCGGAAATTTTTTACTCTTAAACTTAAAGTTTTATTCATTCTGTAGAATTTTCAGAATTGTCTTTGAATTTAATCCACGATACGTGGTTAGTCTGAATGGAAATTGATTTACAATCTGTTATTAAATCAAAGTGATCATTAAAACAATTATTTATATATCCATGCAGAATTTGTCCATTGGTAATCTTTATTTGGATAATAGTTTTTTTCAAGAGTAAGTCTCTTAAACTTGATTTAAAATTCCATTTTTCTTCGAAACGAGTTAGATTACAATTCCAATTTGTAAGATTTTTCAAGTATAAAATCTGATTCACTTTAAGTAAATACTTAAATCCGTTTTCTTCAACAACTAAATGATCCATACTTATTTCAATAATTTCTCCAAAAAGACTCAAATCAGTTAGATAAACCTTTGTAAACTTTCCAATTTGTGACTTTAATCTATTGACTAGAAGGATTTGATTAAATTCTGTTCTAGTTTGTGATTCGAATAATGAATCTTCTTTCTGCAATATGAATGAATTTGCTTGAATCTCTAAGTTACGCTCAAGTTCATTTAAATACTTAAAATTCATTTATTTATTTTTGCTAAATGTCGAAACAACTTCTAGTAAATTGGGGCAAATTCTACCCAACAATTTATTTAAAATTTATTGACATTTTGAGTGAAATACTTCATCCTACTTACTCCTACCTTTTAGGAGTAAAATTGAAGTTAATACCTCTACAGCAAAATTTAGATTCAAATCTTTTGATTTGTCTAAAACCAGAATCCATAAGTAAAAGTAATTGGATTCAAGATGAATTAATTTTTGATGACACAGATGCCGTTAATTTGTTGCACCAAAAGTTATCTTTTTCAACTGGACTTCCAGAACCAAAAGCTTGGACTAAACAACTCGTGACAGGAATTGCTGAAGTTCTAATTGGTGAAAGACCACTTTTCCAACTCATGCGTTGGGTTTCGTTTGAGGTTTACTTAGAAATTGATAGAAACATAAAACAAAGAGATTCTAAAAATAAGCAAAGAATTAGGCCTTTAATCAGAAGTGTGCATATTGATCAAACAAGTGAAAATGTTGTTGAAGCAATTGCCGTGATTCAAAAAGGTAATAGAGGTAGAGGAATGGGAATTAGACTCGAAGCAGAAGTAGACAGATGGCGTTGTACAGAATTACTTGTGGCTTAAGTTTAGTTACCACTTGCTCCATGACAACGTTTATATTTTTTACCTGATCCACAAGGACATGGTTCATTTCTACCAACTTCAGCTACTTTGGTTTGGGTAACTGTTTTAACATTTTCAGAATTATCAAGGGTTGGTGCTGAGTATGAGAGATTTTGTTTTTCTACTTTAGTGAAACCTTTAGCTTCAATATCTTGTTGATTTTCTTGCACTTGAACTTGAGCATTAAATACAAAACCAACTACTTGCTCTTTTATTGCATCCATCATTGCAACAAATAGGTCGTAACCTTCTTTTTGATATTCCACTAATGGATCTCTTTGACCCATTGCTCTTAATCCAATTCCTTCTTGTAAATAATCCATTTCATAAAGGTGTTCACGCCATTTTCTATCTAAAACGCTTAGCACAACTTGTCTTTCCAGCTCTCGCATAACTTTTGGAGTTAATAAGGCCTCTCTAGTTTCATAAGCTTGATTTACATCTTTTAGAAAAGCTTCTAGCAGAATTTCTTGATCAATTGATCCACCATTTTGCTGTTTCAAAGCATCTATCGAAACTGCAACTGGGTATAAGTTACGTAATGCATTAAATAATTGATCCAAATCCCATTGTTCTGGATAACCTTCACTTGTAGCAGCAAGCACATAAGCTCTTATTGTTTCCTCAATAAATTCCTTTATTTGGGGAGATAAATCTTCACCTTCTAAAACTTGTTTTCTTTCTTCATAAATGACTTGTCTTTGTTTATTCAATACTTCGTCGTATTTCAATACATTTTTTCTTATTTCAAAGTTTTGTTGCTCAACTTGAGTTTGCGCATTTCTAATTGCATTGGTTACCATTTTGGCTTCAATTGGCACATCATCTGGAACATTAAATCTTCTTAAGAAAGCATCAACTAAATCACCTTTGAAACGGCGCATTAATTCATCTTGCAAAGACAAATAGAATCTTGACTCTCCTGGATCTCCTTGACGACCAGAGCGGCCTCTTAACTGGTTATCAATACGTCTAGATTCATGTCTTTCAGTGCCTAAAACGTATAACCCTCCTAAATTTGCTACTTCATCATGTTCGTTTGCTACTTGTTGAGTGGTTATTTTTAATTCTTCTAAATATGCGTGATTGTATTGTTCTAAATAATCTTCTGGGTCTAAACCTTTTTGAATTAAAGATGCATTCGCAAGAAATTCAGGATTTCCACCCAGCATGATGTCGGTACCACGACCTGCCATATTTGTTGCAACAGTAACTGCACCTTTTCTACCAGCTTGGGCAACAATTGAAGCTTCTCTGGCGTGATTTTTTGCATTTAAAACTTCGTGCGGAATTCCTCTTCGTTTTAATAATCCGCTTAAGTACTCACTTCGTTCCACACTTGTTGTACCAATAAGTATTGGTTGACCCTTTTCATATCGAGTCGCAATATCTTCAACAACTGCATTAAATTTTGCTTCTTCGGTTCGATAAATCAAATCAGAGTTATCTAAACGAATCATCTTTTTATTTGTAGGAATTGGGACAACTCCTAGTTTGTAAATATTGTCAAATTCAGCAGCTTCAGTCATAGCTGTTCCTGTCATACCTGAAAGTCTTCTGTACATACGGAAATAATTTTGTAAAGTGATTGTGGCTAAAGTTTGATTTTCTTGTTTGATTTCAACATTTTCTTTCGCTTCTATTGCTTGATGCATTCCTTCGTTATATCTTCTGCCTTGCAAAATACGACCAGTATGCTCATCAACTATTAAAACTTCGCCGTTCATAATCACATAGTCTTTATCTTTCTTGAATAATTCTTTTGCTTTTAAAGCATTATTTAAAAATCCAATTAAAGGAGTATTAACAGACTCATACAAGTTATCGATATTGAGCATTTTTTCTACTTTCTCAATACCAACTTCTAAAACTCCGACTGTTCTTTTCTTTATATCCACTTCATAATCAGTAGTTGGTTGAAGTGAGCTTGCTATTCGAGCAAATTCTTTGTAATGGGTGCTGGTTCCATCTGCTGGTCCAGAAATAATTAAAGGAGTTCTTGCTTCATCGATAAGAATTGAATCAACTTCGTCAACTACTGCAAAGTTGTAACCTCTTTGAACACGATCATTTGGTGACCAAGCCATATTGTCTCTTAAATAATCAAACCCGAATTCATTATTTGTTCCATAAGTTATGTCGCATAAATATGCATTTTTTCTTTCTGTCATGTCCATATTTGGACTAATTGTTCCAACTGTTAAACCTAAGAATCTATGAATTCTTCCCATCCATTCAGCGTCACGATGTGCAAGATAATCATTAACTGTTACAACATGTACGCCTTTGTCACTTAATGCATTTAAATAAACCGGCAAAGTCGAAACTAAAGTTTTTCCTTCACCAGTTTTCATTTCAGCAATATTTCCTAAATGAAGTGCTGCTCCACCCATTAATTGAACGTCGTAATGTCTTTGACCAATTGTTCTAATTGCTGCTTCTCTAACTGTGGCAAAAGCTTCAGGTAATAGATCGTCTAAAGATTCTCCATTTTGAACTCTTTGTTTATAGCTAGAAGTAAGATTTTTTAATTGATCATCAGTTAAGTTTTTAAATTCTGGTTCTAATTGATTGATTTGCTTGGCAAAACTTTCCAGTTTCTTTAATATTTTTCCTTCGCCAGCACGAAGCAACTTATCTAGAACTAAAACCACTTAATGAATTCCTTTAATTTCTCTACGGTAAAAAGTCTCTATCCTTATATGTTACGCAATTGTTACTTTTGTGCGAACCCAAGTCCTTAATTCGCAGTTTTTACTCACAATCTAATTACTGGCAATCACGACGCAACCTTGAACACTATTTCCTTTAGCCTCAAGAGCATTTATTGCTTCTGTGAGACTAACGCCTGTGGTAATTAAATCATCGACTAAAAATATTGGTTGGTTTGCAAATTTGGTTGCTTTGAAAGAGTTTGCTAAATTCAATTTTCTTTGCTTAAAATCCAATCCAACCTGGTCTGATCTTTGAATTCGATTCTTCAATAAATTTCTTTTATAACGATACTTACCTTTATTGAATAAACAGGCTTGCTCAACCACTTTTGCAATGGGATCACCACCTCTTTTTTTAATATTTGCATGACTTGTAGGAACATTCACAACTGCATATGAGTGATCTTGGGACATTATTTCCAATCCCACAAATATTACAAAACTTAATAAAGGTCCAAGTGAATAAATTTGCTTATCTTTATAAGCAACAATTAATTCAATAATTTTTGGATCATTTTTAAAAAAATATAAGACTTTTGTATCGTTAACTTCTCTGATTAAATAGTTTTGTAAAATAGACTTTAAGCAAGTAATACAAATTGTTTCATCTACAGCCCCGCAATAATGACAATATTTTTCAAATAGTAATGATCTAAAAAAAGACATAGAGTTAAATATTAAATAAATTACTTGGCAAAAATATTCATTGTTTATTTAATGTGATTAACTATCTGTTGTGGATAACTAATTTGGGTAGTTAGGACTTTTAGCATTTGGAATAACTTCCCATTCTCCAGTAACTCTTTGCAATACACTGCCATCATTAATTTCTAACAATGTAATTTGTCTTGATGTACCTGCTAAATCCTGTACCCCATTTATTGAATATATATTTCGGGAAAGTCCTGTAAAAATATCTAAACTATAAATATTTGAAGGTTGATCATCGTTATTCAAATACAAAATTGTGGTTTCATCTTGCCAAATAGCCTTAGAAATAGAAAATCCATCTCGCATGATCTTTTGAATATTTGTTAAAGTAATCGTTCCAGGATTTCTAACAACGTTTGCAATTCTTAATTCTGTTCCATAAATTGTTCTTACAATCAATAACACTCGACAACCATCTGGAGCAGGAATAATTTCAATAATATTTCCTAATTCAAAATCTTGAACTATTAAATTTAATCTTTGGTCACTTGAAAAAACTGCTGGTTGATTATCTGCGGTAACCCAAATAGTATTGAATACATCTACTTTTGGATTTCCTAAGTTTGAAAAAGTGTAAATTGTTTCTTTAAACTCAGAACTATAGTTATAAATATTTAAATTAGTTCTACTTTCGTCAATGAGAGCAAATAAAGTTTCTGAACGATTAGATGTTCCATAAAACCAGAGCTTTGAATCTATTTCACTTTTTCCTGTAGGAGATGTATTCTCAGAAGTATTTTTAAATAATTTATTATCCGAAATAAAGTATGCATCGTTAGTTCTATTTGAATCAGAATAAAATTTATCCCAGGTAGGAGCAGTATGATTTATGGGTGCATTTAGAATACTTAAGTTTTGAGTACCAACTTTTATTTGAATAGAATTTACTTCAGAAATTCTTGTTAAAGTTTTTACAATTTGGGCGGCTAATAATTGTCTTTCTAGACTTGCAGCTTTGAGCACAACCTCGTTTAGCGAAACACTTGCTACTCCATTAGTTATGGGGACTGAGTCAATAGATAAGGAACTTCCGACTGGAAATGCGGTAATCACTGAATTTTTAAATTGTTCACTTGGCCCCAATAGAAGTAACTGCATAAGCCTTGTCGCATTTGCTGTAATAGCTCTGGGCAAAATTACATTTTCAGGGACTAAATAAGTTTTTGAAGGATCAATAAACCATAAAGGATAAATTGAAAAACTTCTATTTAAGTCAGTTTTTGAAATGACTAAACCGTCAAAATTTATATCGATTCGCCATTGATCATCAACTTTTTTTAAATTAAATGTTTTTAACAATTGATCTTCAGGGTTAGCTAAAACAATTCTGGATGATTCATTAACTCGAGAATGTAAAGCTGCCGAAAAATCAATTTGATTTTCATTTATGTATTGAAAAAGACCTTGTCCTTCATAAACTTCAATAGATTTAGTGGGATTCCAGGAGATCTTTTTATTTGGCACTAAATACTCTCTTGCTATCGCAAAATCGTTGTCACTTGAGGCAGACGCGTTCAAAAAACCGTTAACTATTTGCTCTTGACTCATTCCAGGTTGAGGTCGACTTGCAATAACTCTGATGATTGAGTTCTGATCATTTGAACCAATTTCAGGTCCTTGTTTAATTGAACTAGTTGAAGGAATATTTCCGCAAGATATTAATATCAAACTTGAAAATACTAAAAATAATTTCCTTAACATTAATCAGTACTTTTACCTTGATGTACCAAATCAATATTTAGATTTTTATCTAAATCAAGACTAACTTCTTCACCTATACCAATTGCTAAAGGAGATTTTGTTACTGATTTATGTGCCACTTTAGGCAAAGTTAATCTAAACATGCTTCCCACACCAGGAGATCCCCAAGCATCCAACCAACCAGAGTGCAAGCGAGCGTCCTCTAATGCAATTGCTAAACCAAGTCCTGTTCCTCCTGTTTTTCTATTTCGAGCAGGATCTGCACGCCAAAAACGATTAAACACACGTGAAGATTCACCTGGTTTTAATCCTGGTCCTTTATCCTTCACAACTACTGCGATTGCATCTTCGTCACTTCCAATTTCTATTTCAATTGGATGACCTTGTCCATATTCAGAAGCATTTGAAATTAAATTTCTTAGAATTCGTTCTACTCTTCTTGGATCTAGATCAATTTCTGGTGCATCTCCTGTAATAATTACTGGAGTTTCTTGACTAGTTAATAAATTTGATAATGAGTCTGCTGTTTTTTCAATAAGCTGCTTTATATTTGTTTTACGTAAAGTTAATTCTGCTGCACCTGCATCAAATCTACTAATTTCCAATAATTGGGAAAGTAAAATTTCAAATCGTTCTATTTGAGCACTTAGTAATTCAGCAGCTCTTGCAGTTTCTCCTTGGTATTGATCTCTTGCTTCATACAAAACATCAGCAGCCATTCTGACTGTCGTTAAAGGAGTTCTAAGTTCATGCGATACATCAGAAACGAAGCGTCGTTGCATTCTAGACATTTGTTCAAGTTGGGTGATTTGTTCTTGAATAGATGCTGCCATTGAATTAAAGGAACCAGCTAATTTTGCTAAATCATCTTCGCCGCTTACTGGAACTCTTTCGTTAAGTAAGCCTAATCTAAGTCTTTCTGCAGCATTTGCAGTTTTTCTTACAGGAGATAGCACTGATTTTGTTAAATACCAAACCAAAATTAGTAAACCAATAACTAGAAAAATTCCTGTTGCCAGAACAGAAGATTGAATAATGCCTATAGTTTCTTCTTCTTGCTGTAATGGAAAAAGTAGAAATAGTAAATAAGTTCCAAAGTTTCGAATTTCAATTGGGGCACCAATTACTAAACCTGGCACACTTCTGCCGTCTAAATAATTAATCTGGGTGTATGACCAAAGTAAATTACTTGAAGTTTGAACTTGGGTCTTTAATTCTTCACTAACACTTGTAACTGCAACTAAATTTGTTCCTCTCTCAGGAAAGCCAAAACTGGATAACTCTGGAGAGGCTAAAAACAAAACGTCGTATAAACCAGATTGTCCTGCTCTATCAGCTAGAGCATTTACAGCAGTATCAACAATTGAAGTAATAGTTAATGAACTTGCTCCAGTATCTGTTGCAGTAATTACTCTTTGGGCATCCTTAATTGCTGAATTAGCTTCAGTTATAGACGCTGTTTCTTTTGCAGAAAGAATTCCGGTACTGACACGATTTATCAGTGCTAATCCAATTATGGTTATCAGAATTGTTGACATTAAAAATGTCGTGGAGATAATTCTGATACTTAAAGATCTATTCCACAAACTTCTAAGGTTGCGAAAAAAAATCACGGACCTGCCTTGTACCCAACGCCTCTAACTGTCATAACAATTTTTGGATTTTCTGGATCTTCTTCTACTTTTGCTCTTAAACGTTGCACATGAACATTGACCAGTCTTGTATCTGCTGGATTTCGATAATGCCAAACCTCTGTGAGTAATTGTTCCCGAGTGTAAACCTGCCATGGTTTTCTAGCTAGCGCTACTAAAAGGTCAAATTCTAGTGGTGTCAAAATAATGGTTTTTCCATTTCTTTTGACTGAATGACCCAATACATCAATATTTAAATCTCCTAATGTGAGAGTTTCTGATTTGTATTCTTCTTTTCTTAATCTTGCTTTAATTCTTGCTATCAATTCTTTTGGTTTGAAAGGTTTAATTATGTAATCATCTGCACCAGATTCAAGTCCTTGAACTACATCCAATGTGTCACCTCTGGCAGTAAGCATGACAATAGGAACTACCGACTCATTTCTAATTTGTTTGCAAACTTCAATCCCATCTAAACCAGGAAGCATTAAATCTAATAGAACTAAATCTGGTTTTGATTCTTTAAATGTTGAAAATGCCTTTGCTCCATCTTCACAAAAAGATGCTTCGTATCCCTCGGCCCGTAAAACAATTCCCAACATTTCAGAAAGTGCTTGATCATCATCAACTACGAGAACTCGAGCCATAATGCAATGCTTTCACCTGTCTTATGACAAAATCAAATTGGAGGTAGAAATGACTCAAGGTCCTAGCCAAAATTTGATTCCTTTAACGCAACTAAGCCTTAGCGAGATGCTTGGAGGTGCACTTAATTCATTAAGACGAATTCCAAAGACAATGCTTGGCATCGGTTTATTTGCAGCTTTTGTTATTGAATTAAGTTCTTTATTAGTTTCTGCCTTAATAATTAGAGGTGGCGGAGACTTATCTGCACCGCAACTTCCAGAACCAAATGGAACTTTCAATCAAGAACAATTACAAGAATTATTTAGTGCATTAATTCCAAGTATTCAAGCAGCTGCTTTTGCGGTCGTTGTTTTATTTTTTGTGCAATTAATTTCGACAACTCTTTTTACTCACGTTATTGGTAATGCAATTACTGGTAGAAAAATAAATGCCAATGAAGCTTGGCAAAAAGCTAAACCTCAATTATTTAGAGTGTTTTTGATTTCTTTACTAGGCGTAATTCTTCCAGTCACTTCATTGGTTGTAGGTTTTGCAATTGGTTTAGGTCTTGGAGCAAGCATGCCGGGAAGTTTTGGTGCATTCATAACCTTTACGGGATTAGGCATTGGATTATTTGGAGCAATTTATTTATGGACTGGCCTTTATGTTTCAGTGCCAACTTTGATTTTAGAAGATTCTAGAGTGATCATCTCGTTGAAAAGATCTTTTTCTTTATCAAAATCTATGATGTTTAGAGTTTTTGGTATTGGTCTTGTTGGAGTTATCGCAAGCCAAGCTCTTTCCATTGTTGTAGCAACACCATTTACATTGTTTGCATCAGTTGGAAACCTTGAAAATCCAAATACAACTTCAGTATTTTTTAATTCAATTGGCTCCATAATGGG